>DATMKS010000035.1:0-32045 GCA_035571045.1 Verrucomicrobiia bacterium | reverse complement strand
ACGTCGGCATAGAGGCGCTCGATCACGTCGTGAAACTGCTGCTCGACGACGCGGCGCCGCAGTTTCAGCGTGAAGGTGAGGCTGCCGTTGTCAAACGTGAAGTCCTCCGGCAGAAGCGCGAAGCGCTTAATGGATTCGTATTGAGCGAGGTTGGCAGTCAGGCGCTTCACTTCGGCCTCGATGAGTTGGCGCACGAAGGGATGCCCAACCATTTCCTTGTTGGAAGAAAACTTGATTCCCTGCTCCGCAGCTTTCGCCGCGACGGTTGTCGGGTTTGGAACAATCAGCGCCGAAATAAATTTGCGTTTGTCTCCGACTACCATGGCATTCAGGATGAATGGGCTGGTCTTTAGCGCGTTTTCGATAGGCTGCGGCGCGACGAATTTTCCCGCGGCGGTTTTAATGAGATCTTTTTTTCGGTCGGTGATGAATAGATAGTTGTCTTTGTCGAGGTAGCCGATGTCGCCGGTGCTGAACCAGCCGTCGGCGCTCAGCACTTCCCGCGTCGCCTCCGAACTTTTGTAATAGCCCTGCATGACGCACGGACCCTTTGCGAGGATTTCGCCGTCTTCGGCGATGCGCAGCTCGACGTTGGGAATCGGCTTGCCCGAGCTGCCCATTCTGTTTTGTGGATAGTTGGATGTCAGAACCGGAGCCGTTTCCGTCAAGCCGTAGCCCTGGTAAATCGGAACCCCTACCGCCCAAAAGAACTCAGCGAGTTCTTTCGCAAGCGGCGCGCCGCCAGAAAAGACGAGGCGCAACTTTCCGCCGGTTCCCTCGCGAATCTTGGAGTAGACCAGCTTGTCGGCGAATTTCCAGGCCAGCTTCACGCTCGCGCTGGTGTTCTGTTCGCCGGAACGCCAGAGGGCTGAGCGGCTTGCGGCTTCCATTGCCCAGTCAAAAATCTTTCGCTTGAGGCCAGTCTGTTTGCTTCCCTGCTCCACCACGCGCGTATAGATTTTTTCGAAAACGCGCGGCACGGCGGCAAGAAGAGTGGGATGGATTTCAAGGAGCGCCTGGGCGACTTGCTCCACTGCTTCAACATAAGCAATCGTCACGCCGTGGAAAAGGTGGGCGTAGTCGAGGGTGCGGCCATAGACGTGGGCGAGAGGAAGGAAAGAGATGGCGACGTCATCCTTCGATTCAAATTTGACGTTGGCGCAGGAGTCCGTAACGTTCGAACAAAAATTTGTGTGCGTCAGCATGACGCCCTTGGGCTCGCCCGTCGTTCCGGAGGTGTAGATGATCGAGGCCAATTGGCCCGGCAGGACCTGCGATGCGCGCATTCGGTAGGCCGCGACATCGGCGCCGCTTGCGGTGGCAATCAAGGTCTCGAAACGGAGGTAATCCGGCGGCAGCTCGGGGCCGCAATCAGCGAGGATGATTTGCTCCAACTCGGGGAGCTGCGCGCGAATGGACTGCAGCCTGTGCATTTGCGCTGCGCCGGCGGCGAAGGCGAACTTTGCGCCGCAATGCTTGAGGATGTAGGTGATGCGTTCCGGCGATTCGTTGAAATAGATGGGAACGGTTACGCCGCCGGCACCTGTGATCGCGAAGTCGGCGGTGTGCCACTCTGGACGATTGGCCGCGAACAGGCCCACGCGATCGCCCGGCTTCACGCCGAGCTCAACAAAAGCTGTGGAAAGCCCCGCGACGCGGCGCAAGAGTTCTTCGGAGGCGATCGGTTGCCACCCATTGGCAGAGCGAAACATCTGCGCACGAGGATTCGGCAGGGAGTCGACAGCGCTGAGCAATCGTGAGGGGAGCGTGCCGTAGTTCATCGGATGTCTTGACTCTACCCTAGGCCATTTCAGCGCGCAATCCAACCACAGTCCTATGATCAACGCGTCAGGACAGTGCGCCGGGCCGGTGTGGTGCGGGCGGCGGCGCTGCGTTAAGATGAAATGCGGAGTTTCCTCATGAGCGCGACGCTTTCCGGAACAGTTCCCGATAGTTCTTTGTCCAAAGGCCCTTTTCGCGCTGCGCGCGGGACGACGCTTTCCTGCAAAGGGTGGCAGCAGGAAGCGGCCTTGCGCATGTTGATGAACAATCTCGACCCCGAGGTTGCCGAGAAGCCGGAAGATTTGGTGGTGTATGGCGGCACCGGCAAAGCGGCGCGCAATTGGGAATGTTTTCACGCGATTGTGCGGTCGCTGAAGGCGCTCGAATCAGATGAGACACTTTTGGTGCAATCGGGCAAGCCGGTTGCCGTTTTCCGAACGCATGAGTATGCGCCGCGCGTACTTCTTTGCAATTCCAACCTGACCGGCCACTGGAACAATTGGGAACGATTCAATGAGCTCGATCGCGCGGGGCTGATGATGTACGGTCAAATGACCGCGGGCAGCTGGATTTACATCGGCACGCAGGGAATTTTGCAGGGCACGTACGAGACATTTGCGGCGGCGGCGAGAAAACATTTTGGCGGCGATCTGGCAGGCAAACTGGTCGTAACCGGCGGAATGGGCGGAATGGGCGGCGCGCAGCCGCTTGCCGCGACGATGAATGGCGCGGCGTTTTTAGGTATTGACGTTGACCCGGAACGGATCAAGCGGCGCGTGAAGGGCGGCTACTGCGACGTCATGGTGACGAGCCTCGACGAAGCGCTGCGTATTCTGAAAAATGCCGTTCGCAAGCGCGAGGCTGCCTCTGTCGGATTGGTTGGCAACTGCGCCGATTTGATTCCGGAGCTGGCGAAACGCGGCGTTGTCCCGGATCTCTTGACGGACCAGACCAGCGCGCACGATCCCATCGGCGGCTACGTGCCGAATGGCATGTCGCTCGAGGCCGCGCTGGAGCTGCGCAAAAACGATCCGCAGGACTACCGCAAGCACGCGCTTGCCGCCATGGCGCAGCATGTCCAGGGCATGCTCGAATTGCAGAAGCTCGGCGCGGTCACCTTTGATTACGGCAACAATATTCGAACGTTCGCGTTCGAACACGGCGTCAAAAATGCTTATGACTTTCCTGGATTTGTGCCGGCGTATATCCGGCCACTTTTTTGCGAAGGCAAAGGGCCCTTCCGCTGGGCGGCGCTTTCCGGCGAGCCTTCGGACATCGCGCGGACCGACCAACTTGTTCTCGAAATGTTTCCGCACGACGAACACTTGACTCGGTGGATCAAGCTGGCGCAGAAACGCGTGAAGTTTCAGGGGCTGCCATCAAGAATTTGCTGGCTCGGCTACGGCGAGCGCGACAAATTTGGTCTCGCGCTGAACGAACTGGTGGCGCGAGGCGAGTTGAAAGCGCCGGTGGTGATGGGGCGCGATCACCTCGATTGCGGTTCGGTTTCTTCCCCATATCGCGAAACGGAATCCATGCTCGACGGTTCCGATGCGGTTGCCGATTGGCCGCTTCTGAATGCGCTTGTGAATACGGCCAGTGGGGCGTCGTGGGTTTCGATTCACAATGGCGGCGGCGTGGGTATCGGGTATTCGCAGCACGCCGGGCAGGTCACCGTGGCGGATGGCACGAAAGAAATGGCCGTGCGCATCGAACGAGTGTTGACCAACGATCCCGGTATGGGTGTGGCGCGCCATGTGGATGCCGGCTATTCCGAAGCAGTAGCATTCGCCAAGAAGACCGGCGTTAAAGTCCCCATGTTGTAGAGAGTATCTTCCCCGCCCGACCGCGCATCGAAGACGGAGCAGTTCAGCAGGAGGAAATCATGTACGTTATTTTGGGAGCCACAGGAAATACTGGAAGCGTCGCTGCTGAAACACTCTTGGCCAAGGGCCAAAAAGTGCGCGTCGTAGGACGCAGCAAGGAGCGTCTTTCGAAGCTCGTTGCTCGCGGCGCGGAAGCATTTGAAGCGGGCATGACGGATTCCGCGGCTTTGACCAAAGCCTTCACCGGAGCGCGAGCAGTCTATGCGCTGCTGCCGCCCGATCCGGCGAACCCGCATTACCGAGAGCATCAGGATGAGGTGACGAACTCGATCGCTGTTGCACTCGAAGCCGCGGGCGTTACGCATGCGGTGGTTCTTAGCAGCTTTGGCGCAGACAAGGCGGACAAGACCGGTCCCGTGCTTGGGCTTCACATTGTAGAGGAAAGGCTTGCTCGAATCCCCAAGCTCAATGCGCTTTACCTGCGAGCCGGCTATTTCATGGAAAACACCCTGCCTCAGGCGGGGATCATAAAGAGTTTTGGAATGATGGCCGGTCCGGTCAGCGCGGACCTGGCGATGCCGGTGATCGCCACTCGCGACATCGGCGCGGCGGCAGCCGAAGCGCTTCTCAAACTCGATTTCAACGGTCAACAGAAGCGCGAACTGCTCGGCCAGCGAAACCTCACGTATCGGGAAATTGCGAAGATTGCTGGGGCGGCCATCGGAATACCGAATCTCGTCTACGTCCAGCTGCCTGCCGAGCAGGTTATTCAAGGGATGACGCAGATGGGTATGTCCAAAGATATGGCAACACTGCTCTGCGAGATGTGCGACTCGCTGAATAACGGGCACATGTGCGCGCTCGAGCCTCGTTCAGCGTTGAATACGACGCCGACGTCCTACGAAGAATTTGTGCAGAAAGTGTTTGTTCCCGCCTATAAAGGGCAAGCCATAAGCGCGTGAAGTAGGACAGACATTCTTGTCTGCCCAGTTTTTTTCACATGGTCAGCAAAAAAGCAGGAGACAGACAGAAATGCCTGTCTCACCGCTCGTGTGCACTCCCGTCTTCTATCCGGCATAATACTTGGGCCTTGCCTACTTCCCTGCTCATCACCGGCGCCTCACAACTTCTGACACTGCGCGATCGCGGCCCGCGGCGCGGCGCGGCGCTTGCCAACCTCGGCATTGTCAAAGATGGGGCCCTGCTGGTTCGCGATGGTTTGATTGCCGCAGTGGGAACCCGTGCAAAAATCGAAGCACTCCCGGAGGCGGCTACCGCAGAAAGGCTGGACCTTGGCGGCCGTGTCGCGTTGCCAGGCTTTGTCGATTCGCACACCCATCTAATCCATGCCGCCAGCCGAGCCGAAGAATATGAGCTGAAAATTGCTGGTGCAAGTTACGAAGAAATCGCCCGCAAAGGCGGAGGGATCTTGAACTCCGTAAGAAAGCTGCGAGCGGCAACTTCGGAGGCCTTGAAACAGCGAGCGCACCGTGCGCTCAGCCAATTCGCCGCTTATGGCACGACAACGATCGAAGCAAAAAGCGGCTATGGCCTGGATGCCCTGAGCGAATTGAAAATTCTGCGGCTGCACAAGGAGCTTGCCACCGAGCAGCCTGTGGATATCGTCTCAACTTTTCTTGGCGCGCATGTCGTTCCCGCTGAATATCGCGGATCGTCCGCGGGAGTGAATAGCTACATTGCGCTGCTCACCGAAAAACTGATCCCCGAAGTGGCGGAAGAAAAGCTCGCGGAGTTCTGCGACGTCTTCTGCGACCGCGGGGCGTTCACTCGAGAGCAAGCCAAAGAAATCCTCGAAGCTGGCAAGCAACACGGACTCGTGCCCAAGCTCCACGCGGAACAGCTCACACGCACGGGAGCAACTCAACTTGCCGTGAAACTCGGTGCGGCCAGCTGCGACCATCTCGAGCAAGTCAATGCCTCTGACGTGGCGGCCCTGGCCAAGTCGCAGACCGTCGCGACGCTCCTTCCCGGTTGCGATTTCCATCTTGGTTTCGCGCAGTACGCGCCAGGCCGCAAACTAATCGATGCCGGCGCTATCGTTGCTCTCGCCACGGACTACAACCCCGGCACCAGCCCGACCATGAGCATGCCGATGATCTTGTCGCTGGCCTGCAGCCAACTGAGGATGACCCCCGCTGAAGCCATCGCCTCCGCGACCATCAACGGGGCCTATGCCCTGCGACGCGAAAAACACGTCGGCTCACTCGGGGTTGGCAAATTGGCGGACCTCGCCGTCTTCGAAGTGGCCGATTACCGCGAAATTCCTTATTATTTTGGAATGAACACCTGCTGGTTGACCATGAAGCGGGGTGTCGTGGTCCATGCCGCCGACAAAGCCAAAGCCTGACCCGCAAAAGAAACCGGTCAAAAAGATAAAAGTCCTGCAAGTAAAGAGGACGCAGCAGAAATCTTTGTTGTCGGAGCACTTTTATCCCGTTTTGGGAATTCTCTTCGTCGTCGCCGCTTTTTTTCTTACGGCGTTCGGGTACAGCCTCTATGAATCTGCGATCATTGGGCTCTGGATCGTAGGAATCGTGTTTTTTATCAGGCAAGTGGTTCAATTCGTGAAGGGCGAGCCGGCTTCGAGGAAAGCGGAGAAAAATCCACTGGCGTCGATGCCATCGAAAAAATACACCCCACCCGCGCTACCCCGCGTGAGTAAGGATTTCCGGCCAATGCCGCCGGCAGGGGACAAAAGATATCCCCCTCCGAGCCCCTTTATCAAACCGCCAAAATAAACAGCGAAGAGCATTTTGCACCCCCGACGGCACTTCCCGCGGTGTGCGGTTGGCTCTCGGGGCACAAAATCTCCTATGATGGTCTGGTGAGACGCGAGGGACACGTTTGCGATGAAACGACTGATTGAATGCGTGCCGAATTTTTCCGAGGGGCGAGATCCCGCGAAGGTCGACGCCATTGTCTCGGCGATGAGCAGCGTCTCCGGCGTTTACGTCCTCGACCGCGAAATGGACGCGGATCACAATCGCTCGGTCATTACGCTGGCGGGCGAGCCGGATGCCGTGGCGGAAGCAGCACTGCGCGGCGTCGGCAAGGCCATGGAGCTGATCGATCTGACGAAGCACGCCGGAGCGCACCCCCGCGTGGGCGCGACGGACGTCGTTCCGTTCATACCGATTGAAGGCGTCACCATCGAAGACTGTGTCGCTCTGGCACACCACACCGGGCACGAAATTTGGGCACGTTACAGAATTCCGGTGTTTTTTTACGAGGCCGCGGCGAAACGGCCGGACCGCGTCAATCTGGAAAATGTGCGTCGCGGCCAGTTTGAGGGCTTACGCGAGGAGATGAAGCACAATCATGACCGCCAGCCGGACGTAGGCGAACCGAAACTGCACCCGACGGCGGGCGTTACCGTAGTTGGCGCGCGCAAATTTCTGATCGCTTACAACGTGAATTTGAACACTTCGGACGTTGGCATCGCCAACAAAATTGCCAAGGCTATCCGGTTTTCCTCGGGCGGCTTCCGCTACGTCAAATCCATGGGAGTGGAGCTGAAGGCCCGCAACCTGGCGCAAGTCTCCATTAACCTCACCGATTTCGAGCAAACTCCGATGCACCGCGTCTACGAAATGGTGAAGCGTGAGGCGCAACGCCATGGCGCCGTGCCCGTTGGCAGCGAAATCGTCGGGCTGCTCCCCAAGAAAGCCATCGAAATGGCGGCGGATTTTTTCCTGCAATTGGAAAATTTCTCCCCCGCGCAAGTGTTTGAAAATAGGCTGGCCGCTGCGCTCGGCGGAACATCGCTCGAAGCACGCAAGGACGGCAAATTCGCTAACTTGGCCCGCCCGTTTCTGGAAGCTGTGGCGGCACCGACAGTGACCCCGGGAGGTGGAAGCGTTTCCGCCATGGCTGGCGCGTTGGCGGCTTCGCTGGGTCAAATGGTCGCTGGCCTTTCTCGCAAAAAGAAGTCTCAGGCGGCTTATGTCGACAGGCTCTCTGAGGAACTAAATGCCCTGCGCCGCACCGCCGACGAACTTGCGGAAGCTATCGACCTCGACGCGGCTTCCTACGACGCGGTAATCAGCGCGTTCAAGCTGCCGCAAGGCAACGTCGAGGAAGTGCAAAAACGGGAATCCTCCATCCAAGCCTCCACAAAACGGGCCTCGGAAGTCCCGCTGCAGGTGGCCGAGCATACCGTTGCCCTTTTCGAACGACTGGGACAACTGGATGCTATCGCCGCCGCATCCATGAGGTCAGACTTGGAAGTAGCACGCTACATGGCCGCGGCGGGGGCACGCGGGGCTTTAGCCAACGTCGAGATCAATCTCGATGTAATCACCGACAGCGCCTACGTGGCGTTGATGCGCACAAAAGTCGCCTCTCTTCGCGAACGATTGGGGAATGCACCCCGCTCGACGACCGCGTAGAATAGATCTTCCCCCAGCCATCGAAAGGAGTACTTCATGAAGTTTACAGCGAATTTAGGCCCGGCCAGGATTGGGCCGGCACTTCGGAGACTTTTGGCCACGGGCCTCTTGCTTGTCATGCTACTGGCGGTGTCCAAACCGGCGCAAGCTGGCACGCTCGGCGCCGATGTAATCGGGATGTTTCCGAAAGACGTGGGCGAATTCGGCTATGCCGACCTGAAGAAAGCGCGAACCTTGAAATGGTTTCCGCAATTGCAGGAGCAAGTGCTTCCCGAGCGGTTTCGCCAATTCGAGAAATTCCTGGCTTCTACTGGCAATGACCCCAACAGCCAGGTCGACGAGATCGCCTGGGCTCTTGTGGCCGAGGGATTGAGCTCCAAGACCGAGGGCGCTGGCTCAGACGCAGTTCCCAACGCTGAACAGATGGTGGGCATCGCACTGGGCAACTTCAACCAGGACTCGACCGCCGCTTACTTCAAAAAGCAAAAGCTTCCGACGACATCATTCCACGGTTATACCCTTTACGCGTTTGGCACGGGAACGGGCGCTACGGACCTCTTCTTTGTTTTCATCGATTCCAGCACGGCCGCTTATGGGCACAGGAGCATTCTGGAGAAGATGATCGGCGTGCGCTTCGGCGATGAAGACGGCCTGATGCGCAACGACAAGTTCTTTTCGCTGATCAACGAAGCCAACACTGGCAGCTCCGTATGGCTGGTCACCAATCCTGCCTATACTCGCTTGGCGATGCAGCAGTTGGCTCCTGAGATCCAACAATTCCCCGAAGCCGCAAAGCTGGTGATGCGCATGCAAAACTCTATTATCAATATCGAAGCCGGAAGCGACCTCGACGCAAAAGTCCAGGCCATCTGCGGTTCGACCGATGACGCCAACACGCTGGGGCAGCTGCTGCAAGCGGGCTTCCTCTACAAGCGGTACCAAGCGCAAAAAGACAATCCGGACCTTGCTGCATTGCTCGATCAGGTTCGCATCACTCCGGGAGGCGACCGCGTGACCTTGCATATGTCCCTGAGCGACGATCAAATGACTTCGCTGATCAAGCACAATACCTTCTCTTTCAAAATGTAGCTTTGCGAGGCGCCACACTTCAGAAACACAAAAGCCGGACACGTCATCGTGCCCGGCTCTTTAGTTTTCTAGAGAGATTTACTGGATGGGCGGGAGGTGACCCAAATATTTCGTCAATCGCGTTATCGCTAATCCGCCGCGCGTTTCATACTGAACGCGGTCGACTCCCCCTAGCCCGCCTGATCCTCCGACCTGAGTCGCAAACCCCGCGATCCGGTCAAGGCCGACGGCCGGCGCTGCGTCGCCCTCGTGAGCTATCGCGATTTCGATGCGGTCTGGATGACGCATGAGTGTCACTGTTAGACGAGCGTGGTCCCCGGTCAAACCCTCAAACGATTCCAGGCAAGCAGCGACGATGGACTTCTGCAGCTCGGCCGCCTCTTCGCTCGTCAGGCCGGCAGCCTCGGCCAGGTATCGCGCAGCACCTCCTGCCGCGGCCGCCAGCCGCGCATCGGGATCAATCTGCAACTCAATGACTTTGAAATCAACGGTCACTGTAGTTGTTCGCGAGGGCCACATCGCAAGCTTCCCGGCAGTCCGGGCAATAATACAGTCCGTCTGCGCAGAGCTTCACATTGATTTGCCCCTTGCAAATCGTGCAGTATTTTTCGCAATTGCAATTGCCTTCTGTCTTGTCACATTGTCCGCAAACGATGGGACCCGCCATGGGAGCCTCCAAGAAAACTCTACCTGACGTTGGCAGAGGCCAGCAAGCTAGACGTTCGGGCTATGCCGCGTTTCTTCTATTACATTCCGCGTGGCTCGGTTGCACATCCGTTTTCCGTCAATCTCTTTTGCTTATCCCGTTGCATGCCCCTTCTTTGACGCGTTTCGAGGTGCATGTTAGTATCAATTTCTTCCCGAGCACACGGAATGGAATCCGTCACGACTCCTCTTATCGCCGAACTTCGTAAGACGCCGCTGAACGCGGTACACCGCCGTTTGGGCGCGAAAATGGTCAATTTCGGCGGCTGGGATATGCCTGTCGAGTACCCCGCAAGCGGCGGTCTGGTCGCGGAACACAAAGCGGTTCGCTCCAGCGTAGGCGTTTTCGACGTCAGCCACATGGGCGACATTCGCATTCGCAGCGGCCGCACTCCGGGCGGCGCACTTGCAGCTGTCCAGCACATCAGCATGAACGATGCGTCGAAGCTCGCCTTCGGCCAGGCGCATTATTCGGCCATGCTTTATCCAGAAGGCACTTTCGTCGACGACGTGATCGTCCACCGCCTCGGCGAAGACGACTATCTGCTGGTGATCAACGCCGGTACGCGCGAGAAGGACGTCAGCTGGGTTCGCGAAAACACGAATGGCTTCGACTGCGTCGTCGAGGATCTCAGCGACGCTTACACCCAGCTCGCGATCCAGGGCCCGCGCGCGCAAGAGGTGCTGCAAAAGCTGACCGACGCAAACCTCGCCGTCATCAAAAATTACTGGTTCACGCGCGGCACTGTCTGCGATTTGAAAAACACGCTTATTGCACGAACCGGCTATACCGGCGAGGACGGCTTCGAAATCTATGTTCCCTCCGACGCCACAACGAGCGAGATGGTCTGGAACAAGGTGATGGAAGCCGGACGCGGGTTCGGCATCATTCCCTGCGGTCTCGGCGCCCGCAATACGCTTCGTCTCGAATCCAAAATGGCGCTCTACGGGCACGAAATCAGCGACAAAATCAATGTCTGGGAAGCGGGCCTCGATCGCTACTGCAAAATGGAGAAGGGCGATTTCATCGGACGCGCGGCGCTAGAACGCGCAAAAACCGCGGGCGTCACGCGCACGCTCGTGGGTCTCGAAATGGTCGACCGCGGCATCGCACGCGATGAATATTGCTGCTGTAACGGAAACGGCGAGGTCATCGGCGTGGTCACCAGCGGCTCGCCCTCGCCGACGCTTTCGAAGAACATCGCGCTAGCTTACGTCCCGCCTCCCATGTCGGCTCTTGGCACAGGGATCTACGTGCAGATCCGCGCGCAAAGGTGCAAAGCGCAGGTCGTCGCAACACCGTTCTACAAACGGCCCAAGAGATAGCAAGTATCAAGCCGGCAACAAGTGGGGGGAACCAGCAGGCAGGGATTCCATGATCGAAGTTCTCGGTGAACATCCTGATTTGAAGAAGTCGTTGGAAGAGGCCGCGGCTGCGCCGAGGAGCTGGTCAAAAGATTGCAGCTATGGCACTCCGGTGCGAAACGATATTTTTTCGAACGACTAAGGAGATTTGAACATGGCGTATCCGGCGAATTATCGCTACACCAAAGAACATGAATGGGTGGACGTGAAAGGCGACGCGGCCGCAATCGGCATCACCGATTACGCGCAGCATGAACTTGGCGACGTGGTCTTTGTCGAGCTGCCGAAAGTTGGCTCGAAGATCGAAGTCGGTAAAACGTTTGGCACCGTGGAGTCGGTGAAAGCCGTCAGCGACATCTACGCTCCGGCTTCGGGCGAGGTCGTCGAAGCCAACGACGTCCTGCACAACACTCCAGAGAAGATCAATACCGATCCGCATGGCGCGGGCTGGCTTATCAAAGTGCGCCTCGCCAATCCCGCCGAGATCAGCGGCCTGATGGACGCCGCCGCTTACGAAGCCTACATCGCCTCGCAAAGCAAGGAAGCCTCGGCCTGATGCGCTATCTTCCGAAGAGTCCCGCCGAGCGGCAGGACATGCTCGCCGCCATCGGCGCAAAATCGATCGAAGAATTGTTCTCAAGCATTCCGGAGCGCTACCGGCTTCGCGAAGCTCTGGATTTGCCAGGTCCGCTTTCGGAAACGGAGGTCATCGAGTTCTTCAAGGCCCGAGGGGCGGAAAATTCCGGCGGCTATACGAGTTTTCTCGGTGCCGGGGTTTACAACCATCTTCGTTCCGTGGTCACCGATGCAATCATCCAGCGCGGAGAATTTCTCACCTCCTACACGCCCTATCAGGCGGAGATCACGCAGGGCACTCTGCAAGCCATCTTCGAGTTTCAAACTCTGATGTGCCAGCTCACCGGGCAGGAAGTCGCGAACGCCTCGATGTACGACGGTTCCACCGCCACAACCGAAGCGGTATTGATGGCCGAGCGCCTCACGGGGCGTAGCCGCATACTTGTCGCGCGCTCCGTCCATCCGGAATATCGCGACGTCCTGAAGACCTACGCCAAGAATTCGGGCTTGCACGTGGAAGAAATTGGCTACGGCGCAAACGGCACTCTCGATCAAAAAGCGTTGCCGGCCGCGCTCAAAGACGATGTCGCAGCCGTAGTGGTACAGTCCCCGAACTTTTTTGGCGTAATCGAGTCGCTGGCTCCGCTTGCAGACGCCGCGCACGCTTCCGGCGCGCTATTGGTTACCACAATTACAGAAGGCGTTTCACTCGGCCTGGTGCGCCCGCCTGCCGAAGCTGACATCGTCGCGATGGAAGCCCAAAGCTTCGGACTCGCTCCGAGCTATGGCGGCCCGTTCGCCGGCGTGGTTGCGTCACGCGATAAATTTGTCCGTCAAATGCCCGGCCGCCTCGCTGGGCAGACCACCGACTCCGAAGGCCACCGCGGTTTCGTGCTCACGCTAGCCACTCGCGAACAACACATCCGACGCGAAAAAGCCACCTCCAACATTTGCACCAACCAAGCCCTCTGCGCGCTGGCCGCAACAGTCCATCTCACACTCCTCGGCAAAGAAGGACTGCGCGAGATGGCTCATCAGAATCTCTCGAAGGCACAATTCGCCCTCGCCGAACTCGAAAAAATTGCCGGCGTCCGACGCGCTTTCGAAGCCCCGTTCTTTAACGAATTTACGATCGAGCTGCCGCGCTCGGTAAAAATCGTAAACGCCTATCTCCTGCGCGAAAAAATCATCGGCCCATTCGTCTTGGGCACGTCCTACCCCGAACTAACGAAGCACGCCCTAGTCTGCGTCACAGAAACAACGACCCGCGCCGAAATCGAACGCTTCGCTGCCGCGCTGCGCCGCGCCCTGGAGCAGCCACTTTAGGAGAGAAAATTCCTTTGTAGGGGCGCCGCATGCTGCGCCCCTACGAGCGCAAAATCAAACATGACCGACAAAATCAAAAAAGCGACGCGCCACACAAACCAGAACGAAGGCCTAATCTTCGAAAAATCCTCGCCCGGCAAACGCGCGTTTGAATTGCCGCCGCTCGATGTCCCCGCCGCTGACGCCGCAAAATCGTTAGGCCCCAATGAACGCCGCGAAGGCGTCGAAGGTTTTCCGGAAGTCAGCGAAATCGAAGTCATTCGCCACTTCACGCGCCTATCCACTTGGAATTACGCCATCGATCTAGGCATGTACCCGCTAGGATCCTGCACAATGAAATACAATCCCCGCGTCAACGAATTTGTCGCCCGATTGGATGGCATCGCGACCGAACATCCCTATCAACCGCAAGAACTCTCCCAAGGCTGCCTAAAAATTCTGCAACTCCTCGAAAAATGCCTCCTGGAAGTCACCGGGATGGACTCCGTGACGCTGCAACCCGCCGCTGGCGCGCAAGGAGAATTAACCGGCCTGCTGCTAATCCGCGCTTACCACGAAAAAAACGGCAACCCGCGCAAAAAAGTTTTGATTCCCGATTCCGCGCACGGCACCAATCCCGCCACGGCGGTGATCGCCGGCTATGAAGTGGAAAACATCAAGTCCGAATCGCACGGGCAGATCGACGTCGATAAGTTGCGGGACCTCGTTACCACAGACGTCGCCGCGCTGATGATCACCAATCCCTCCACACTCGGCATCTTCGAAGAGCGTATCCCCGAAATCGCAAAGATTCTGCACGACAAGGGCGCCCTCCTCTATATGGATGGCGCCAACATGAATGCGCTCACCGGCATCACTCGCCCGGGCGACCTCGGCGTTGATGTAATGCACCTCAATCTGCATAAAACCTTTTCAACACCGCACGGCGGTGGCGGTCCCGGCGCCGGTCCGGTTGCGATGAAGAAAATCCTCGAACCCTTCCGCCCGGTTCCTATCCTCGTCGAAAAAGAGGGCGGCCGTCTCGCGCTCGAACAAATGCGCCCGGATTCCATCGGCCGCGTCAAAGCCTTCAGCGGAAATTTCGGAGTGCTCGTCCGCGCTCTCGCCTACATCCTCGCCTACGGCCCCGGCGTCCGTCAGGCCACCGAAGACGCCGTCCTCAACGCAAACTACATTCGCAAACATCTCGAAGGCGTTTTCGATCTCCCCTATTCCCTGCCCTCGATGCACGAGGTAGTTTTCAGTGACGCCATTCAAAAGAAAAATGGCGTCAACACGATGGACATCGCCAAGCGCCTTATCGACTACGGTTTCCATCCCTACACCACCGCTTTCCCGCTGATCGTTCCGGGCGCGTTGATGATCGAGCCCACCGAATCCGAATCCCGCGAAGAGTGCGACCTCTTCATCGACGCTATGCGCTCGATCGCCGAAGAAGCCGCCACGAACCCCGAACTCGTCAAGACCGCGCCACACACCACCCGCGTACGCCGTCTCGATGAAGTCGGCGCCGCCCGCAAACCGATCCTGCGTTGGAAGCCGCAAGCGTCTCGGCCCGAAGCGGCGGATTAGTCCGAGGCCGACAACTGCCTTTTTCGGGGCGCTTGCTTAGCCGTCGCATTTTGCTTTGAAGCACACGGCAGGACCGCGCTCCTTCCTCCGCCTTCGTCGGTGCCTTCAGGAAAGAAAAAGCGGGCGCCTCATCGACGCCCGCTTTGGGCAACGCGATTTGTGTGACCTGCGAGTTCCTATTTGTTGTCGAAGTCGAGCCCAGGCAGCACTCGAGTACCTTCTTTCTGCACGGCCTGCAGGCTAAAGGGATCAAGCCCCAGCGCTGCAAGGATTGTGGGGGCAACTTGCATCGTCTCCACCGGAGTCGTAACCGTCTTTGCGCTAAAGCTCGGGTTTGACACCAGCATGATTACGTTGACGTCGTCGTGGGCGAATCCACCATGCTCCGCCAGTTTCTTGGTGCTGCCAGAGTAGGTAACGCCGACATTCGGAGTGACAAGGATGTCCGGCGTGCGTGGGTCACCATTCGGCGGCAGTCCCGGCGCATTGTAAATCTGAGTGATCCCGGGGCCAGCGAAAATCTGCCCGATTCCCGCGATGTTTGCGGTTGTCGGTGATTGTGTTCTAAGCATGCCAACCGCGCTCGCGGTGGTGCAGCTGCTGTTCAGCCAGATGAGGGAGACATCGTCCTCGGTCGGGCCGATGCCCGTGGGGTTGGACGGAGATTCGGAAAGGGGCAAGCAGCCCGCGCCATCCAAAATAGTGGCGGGGGATGTGGTTACCGGCCCAGTTGCGGTGATTCCCTGGTAGCGGGCGGAATCGATGGGGCTCTGCCCGTGCTTGGCCGTTATGATGATGAGCGTCGAGTCGTAAACACCGTTCTTCTTCAACGCGGCAACCATCTTGCCGATCGAGGCGTCCGCGAACTCAATTTCACCCAGCAACGACTGAGTCGGTGTGCCTTCTGCGTCCAGGTAGCCGCCTGTCAGGCTCACGGACTTCTCGATCAGTTTCTGGCCGACGCTGACCACCTGGAAATTCATGCCTAAGAGGTTGGGCACCGGTGCTCGGGACTTCCCGTTGTGTGTCTTGCCGTTGATCTCGTTGAGAACCGCGTTCACCTTAAGCGTGTCGTAGCACTGAATGTTCTGGAAGCTGTCCGTCCATGCGTTCGATGCGGCGACTGCTGTTTGGTCAGGCAGGGGATTGCAGCCGGCAACGCCGGGCAGATTCACAGGAATAGAATTGATGTCCGGAGCGTAGTAATCGTCAATGTTGGTTCCGTCGCCGGGACCGGAGACTGCGGAGTAGGCAGGATGCTTGTCGGACCACGCGGTGTAACCCCCCGCGGCATGGATGACCCCATAGATCGTGTTGGTCCTGACAAAGTTCCACGGAAATACCGGCGCGCAACCCTTGGCCGGATCGCGAACCAGTCGCTTCGCATCAATCGAAAGAATTCCTCCGTCGGCGCCGTTCGGGGCTCCGCCGTTGAGCTGCGTCTGATCGATATCGACGCCCTCGTCGTACTCCGTCGTCGTCCCCGTAGGAGCTGCTCCGGGGGTGCAGGGGCCACCGGCTACTCCGTTGCCCGTCGTTATTGTTGGCGCGTCCAGCGAGCGGTCATAAGCTACATCGTAAAATGCCCCTACGGTGCGCGGGGATCCGCCCGTCATCAAAGCCATCAGACCAGGAAACGAATCGGACGTCTTTGAAGTGGACGTGTCGAGGTAATTGACGGCCGTTTCGCCTAGCTCAGCAAGGTTTGGGCAATAGGGTTGGCCGTTGTTGGCACCGCTAACTCCTTTCGAGCAATTGAGATAGTCCAGGGCATGCATGCCATCAATGCTGATGAGCAGAACGTGGCGAATGCCGCGTCCCCCCCAGTCGCTTTGATGGTCGTGGTCCTGCGCCCCTGCCACCGGGACCATGGATGTCGTCAACAAGAGAGCTGTGGCCAAAGCTCCTACGGATTTCAAGCGGATCATTAGAAAACCTCCTAGCCTGAAACCGATAGCAGTTCCGGGTTGGCTTTCCGTGAAGACGAGGTTAATTCTTGATTGCAAGCGAGGTGGCGGCATCGCCGCGGGCCGCCGGACCTGACGAACGCCACGGTGGCCCCGCCACAAGAGGATTGGCTGAGATTTTACAGAGAAATAACGCCTGCGTATCCTTCGCCGACTAATACGCTCGTGGAGGTTTTACATGAAGGCCAAAAGGCGAGTACTAGCGGCAACTGCCGCGGCGGTAATTCTAGGAACCTGGACACCAGGTGCGGTGGCGGATACAGACAGGGGCTCGATTCATATAAAACATGTGCTTCTGCTGAGCATTGACGGCATGCACGCTGTGGATTTCTACAACTGCTCCCACGGAATTGCGGGCGCCAATGGCGGAGATCCATATTGCCCAAACATGGCGGCGCTGAGCCGTACGGGTATCAACTATGTCGGTGCCATTTCGTCAAAGCCCTCGGACTCTTTTCCCGGGATCGCGGCGCTAGTCACCGGCGGCACCCCCAAGTCGACGGGCCTCTACTACGACGTGGCCTATGACCGTTCGCTCGATGGCCCGGCAACGACGACCGGTACTGGTCTGGCTCCGGGCACGTGCACGCCATTTGCGCCGCCCAACGGAACAACGACCGACAACGATCAAGGCGTGGACATTGACGACACCAAGCTGAACGGCGGCGCACCCGGCGCTTCGTTGACAGAGGGTGGCATCGCTTCGCTCGACCCCACTAAGCTATCGCGTGACCCAGCGAGGGGTTGCGCTCCGGTCTATCCTTGGAATTTCGTTCGCACCAACACGATCTTCGGCGTCGTCCACGCCGCGGGCGGCTACACTGCGTGGATCGACAAGCACCCGTCCTATTCGATGGTGGGTGGACCCGGTGGCCACGGACTGAATGACTATTTTGCACCCGAGGTGAGCTCGAACGTTGTGGCACTGCCCGGTGTAACTACCCCGCAAGGCGTCTCCTGCGCCACCGTCCAGGACTCCGGCAGCACATCTGGCTGGAATAACAGCTTCGCAAATATCCAGTGCTATGACGCACTTCGGTTGAACGGTTTGCTGAACCAGATTGCTGGCAAGACCCACAACGGCGCGCCGGCAGAAATTCCGGCGGTTTTCGGCATGAACTTTCAGGCCGTGTACACTGGCCAAATCCTCATCGAACCGTCCCTGGGCACGGGCGGTTACCAGAACGCCGCTGCTTTGCCCAACCCGGAGCTCGTGAGTGAAATCGCTTACGTGGACACCTCTATCGGCGTGCTGGTTAGCGCGCTCAAACATGCTGGCATCTACGACGACACGCTAATCATCATCACCGCGAAGCATGGCATGTCTCCGATCGATCCGAACCAGTTGGTCACTAACCCCTCCAATACTCCGGCCACGCTACTCGGTACGGCCATTCCCGCCTCGGAGTCCCCATTGACCCCCGGGGGCATTGGTGCCACTGAAGACGACGTCTCCGTGCTCTGGCTGAATAAGGGCGCGAGCGTGACCGCCGCCGTGCAAGTGTTGGAAAGCAATGCGGCAGCTATCGGCCTCGGTGAACTCTACTATGGCCCGACCTTGGCGCTGAACTACAATGTCGGCGGTCCGGAGCCAGGCCAGGATCCGCGCTCGCCAGACATTATTGTGACACCCAACGTGGGTATGACCTATATTGGCACGGGCTCTGCCCTCGGAGATCACGGCGGCTTCGGTCATGACGATACCAACGTCATGTTGTTGGTAGCTAATCCAAGCTTCTACCCACAGACCGTTTCTAACGCTACGACCACCACGCAGGTCGCGCCCACGGTCCTAAAGGCCTTGGGCCTCGATCCGCAGGCCCTCGACGCGGCGCGAATCGAAGGTACTTCGGTGCTCCCCGAGGTTGCGGCGCAGCTTAAAAGACAACCGTAAGAAGAGCAGTGAGCAGGGCAAGAGGGGCCGCGCAGTCGCGGCCTCTAGTTCGTCGACATACACCTGTTCTTCGAAGCCAGTGCAATGGCCAGGGCTCTCAGCCGTTTTGCGGCTGGGGGCCCGCCCTTTCTCGCTCTCTTTTCCTTAGTAAACAACCTTTGCTCTCCTGAATTCCCTGCGTCTCTCCGGCCTCGCGTCTGAGAGCCTCTTCTCACTTTTGAAATTTCACGCTATCCAGAATCGATGAAAACGTCTTGTCGTACTTTTCATAATCCTTCTGCGGCGCCACGCAAATGAAGGACACCAGCCCCTCAGGCCGCATCACGGTAATCAGCCAATCTGTCTCCTCGCCGCCCGCCGGAGATTCATTGGTCAAATACGTGGAAAGCCCCGGCTGCCCGTTAACACGCACGCGTCCTGGCTGCCGCTCGATCTTCATCTTGGGATTGCCTTTTTGCAGCATAACAATCAGCTCCTGCGTCGCCTTTTCCAGCGTCTTTGCCTCGCTGGCATCTCCCTCGGCTTTCGTTGTATTCACTATGACTCCGTACGCCAGCCCCGCTTCTCCGTCGCCAACCTCCATCACTCCGCCGTCCGGCGCGAACGAAACACTGTTTTTCTCTCCATACTTTTTCCAGTTGTCTGGATATTTCATCGCGTAGGCGGCCGCTTGATACTCCGCATAGTTCGCCGAAGGCAACGAAGGCGGTCCAATCGGTCTTGGTATAGGCGCGCCGCCGGCAGGAATCTCCTTCTTCACAACCGGCAGCGCCAAAACCTCGCGCTTGATGGCATCAAACTCGACAGAATCTTTCTTCATCTTCGCCGGCAGCCCGCCCAGCTTATCGATCTCCTCCTCCACCCGCTCCACCCGATTCTCTGGGTTCGGATGGTCCGAGAAAAACTCTGGCGGGTTCTGCCCTTTGCTGTCGGCTTCAATCCTCTCGAAAAACTGTGCCAGTGCCCGTGGATCGTATCCCGCATCGTAAAGGACTTGCGTACCCATCACGTCCGCCTGCATCTCGGAGGTACGCGAATATCGTAGCAGCACGCCTCCCGCGCTGAATCTCCCGAGTTCGGTCAACAGCGCTCCCCCGGCGTTGTCTCCCAAAATGGCTCCGAGGATTCCCACGAACCCCTGCGCCGCCCGCGCTTTTGTCGCTTCCGTTGTCCCATGCCGCAGTGCCACGTGCGATAGCTCATGCGCAATCACTCCCGCAAGCTGCGCCTCATTATCCGCGGCCTCGATGGCCCCCCGGTTAACGAACACATACCCACCCGGCAAAGCAAACGCGTTGATCGCCTCGTCATTCACGCAATGAAACTCAAACGGGTACTTCACTCCTTCCGTTGGCAGCTTCGCGACCAGTTTCCAGCCCAGCTCCGTCAGGTAAGCGTCTACTCTCGGTGCTTTGCACGGCGGCAATTGTTTCTCCGCGTCCGCCGCAACCTGCTTGCCCAAGTCGATGTCTTGCTGCGGGGAATAAACATTCCAACCCGGCTTCAACTGTGTCCGCTGCGCTTGTGTGCACTGCGGAATCAAGAGGCAAAGCGAAGCCACAAACACCGCTCCCGGCACGTGCAGCAAGCACACCCGGTTCTCCAGGCTGTTCCAGGCATCCTGAAATAACCTGCCTCGGTCTCGCCGCAGCTGCTTCATCGCTCCTCACGCCCAAGCATCGGGAGTCACGCGAACCGCCCGGCGATATTCGCCGCACCGTACACTTCCACCAAATCGCCGAGTGCACGCTCATGCATCGAAAATCTCCGCCGTTCTCAATAACTTTACACTGCGGCGCACACAAAAGAAAAAGCCCGGGAGGAGTTCCTCCCGGGTCGTTTAGAATTCAGAAAGCTGGTCTAATCGTTGGTTTAGCGAGCCATTCGTGGCGCGGGCTCGGGCCCGATCCCCGTGGAAGGCGCTTCAACGCTTCTGCCGCTTCTCGCCTGCGCCGCTCGCGGGGCTGCAATTGCCTCCGCCCGCCGCGCCGGGATCGCCAGATTCTCCCCTTCTCGAACAAAGCTCAATCCTTCATGGTCCTTTTTCCAATCGATGCACACCAGGTCTCCCAGGTGCACCTGCTCCGTAGCAAGTAGATTCGCCAGTGGATACACGACGTGTCGCTCGATCGCCCTCTTTAGATGTCGTGCTCCGTATCGCTGGTCGGTTCCTTCCTGCAACAGAAACTCTCGCCCAGCCGCCGTAACCCGGAATAGGAACTGCCCTTTGGCCGTCTCCAAAACTCTTTGCTGCACTTGCCCAAGCTCAATCTCAAGTACTTCCTCGAGCTGTTCCCGGCGCAGAGGATGGAAGACCACTACTTTGTCCAACCGGTTCATGAATTCGGGCGAGAACTTCCTGCGCGCAGCTTCTACTGCCGTCCGTTCGACTTTTTGGTCAAGTCCCGCGGCCGGTTTGTCCTTCGGCTGCACAAAGCCCATACCGCCTTGCATCAGTTCCGTGATCTCACCGCCACCCAAGTTGGACGTAAGGAAAATTACCGTCTGGGACAAATCCACTCGGCGGTTGTCGCCCAGGGTTAAAGTTGCCTTATCCAACATGCCCAGCAGCAACTGCCAAAGGGCATCCGACGCCTTCTCAATCTCGTCAAACAACAAGAAGCTCAGTTTCAGCTTTTCCGTATGGCTTGCCGCCAGCGCTTCCTGGGTAATCAGCGGGTGAGTCTCGCGATGTCCCAAATACCCCGGAGGCGAACCAATCAGCTTGGCAATCTCGTGCGAATGCTGGAACTCCGCGCAGTCCACCTTTATCAACGCGCGCGCATCCCCAAACAGAATCTCTGCAGCCGCTTCCACAATGCGTGTCTTGCCCGAACCGGTCGGGCCAAGGAACAGCAGATTTCCCACCGGTCGCCCCGGCGAGTTCAATCCGGCGCAGAAGACTTGATACAGGTCGACCAGCGCCTGCACACCTTCCGCCTGTCCGACGATCTTAGCGCGCAAAGCTCCTTCAAAATCTCGGCTGTCGGTACTGCGAATGGATGGATCCAGTTGCTGTCGTGCAGCGGCTTTCATAGCTTTGTTCCCTTCCGCAATCACTTGCCCAAGACGCTCCGCGCGTCTCAGCCATGCGCTTGGAGGGAAATAGAGCATGAGAACTGCCAATCCGCGCCCTCACTCACATGATCACAAACTGGTACAAACTCAATGACATACGAGTATTGCAATTATGGAAACCGTCTCACCCCGTGAGACGGTGTTCCATAGAGGTTCAAAGTGAGAGGATGAAACAGTTTCTGTCAACCATCCGACGACAAAAAGGGGCGCACCCGACTCGGCGCGCCCCAAAAATCCCTCGAACGAATTGATCTCTCTAGCGATCCATCTTTTTCCGCCCCTGCGGAGCTGCTGCGGGTGCCACAGACGGTTGTGCCGCGCGTAGTTTTCGCTCGGCAACCACCACCTCCGTGGGTGGATCGGCTGTCTTGCCGTCTTTTACTTCGGCAGCTGCAGCAAGTTGCCCAATCTGGGGCACCGTCGGCGACACCAGGGCGCCTTCACCCTCTCGAGCGAATGTTAATTCCTTGTGCTGGCGGTCCCAATCGATGCACACCAAATCTCCCAGGTGCACCTGCTCCGTAGCCAGCAGATTCGCCAGCGGATACACCACGTACCGCTCGATGGCCCTCTTCAGGTGACGCGCTCCGTACCGCTGGTCAGTCCCTTCCTGCAGCAAAAAGTCTCTTCCGCCCGGTGTGACACGGAACAGGAACTGCCCTTTTGCTGTTTCTAGGACTCTCTGCTGCACCTGTCCAAGCTCAATCTCAAGTACTTCTTCAAGTTGTTCACGCTTCAGGGGATGGAACACGACCACCTTGTCCAGCCGGTTCATGAATTCCGGCGAGAACTTTCTCCTCGCCGCTTCCATCGCCGTGCGCTCCACCTTTTCGTCCAATCCCGTGATTGGCTTGTCGGTCGGCTGAATAAAGCCCATTCCTCCGTGCATGAGTTCGGTAATCTCCCCGCCGCCCAGGTTCGAGGTCAGGAAGATTACCGTCTGGGACAAATCCACTCGGCGGTTGTCCCCCAGGGTCAAAGTCGCCTTATCGAGCATCCCGAGTAGCAACTGCCACAAGGCATCCGAGGCCTTTTCAATTTCGTCAAACAGCAAAAAGCTCAGTTTCAGCTTTTCCGTATGGCTCTTGGCCAATTCCTCTTGCGTGATCAGCGGATGCGTTTCTCGGTGGCCCAGATACCCCGGAGGCGAGCCGATCAATTTAGCAATCTCATGGGAGTGCTGGAACTCCGCGCAATCCACCTTGATCAGCGCGCGTGCGTCTCCGAATAGAATCTCCGCGGCCGCTTCCACGATGCGCGTCTTGCCCGAACCCGTCGGTCCCAACAAGAGGAGGTTCCCCACCGGCCGCCCCGGCGAGTTCAATCCCGCGCAGAAGACCTGATAGAGGTCCACGAGCGCCTGGACACCTTCCGCTTGTCCGACGATCTTCGAGCGCAACGCCGTCTGAAATTCAATCGTCGTGTTGCTGCGGAGATTTGGATCGAGTGGCAGTATTTGGGAGCTCATGGTCTCCTCCTAGCGGCCTTGCATCCGCAAGGTCGCGTTGCTGAACCGCCCGCGTTTCCGGTCAAACTGATGCAGTTTCACCTGAAGTGTGGACTGCAAGAGCCGAAGCTGCACTAAGAGCTCTCGCGCCACCGTGGGTGTTCCAGAAATCCGGAGAAGCGGCGGAAAGAGGTCCGCCAGGTCGAGATTGAGAGCTCGCAGGTTGGAGACGAGCTTCTGGATCGCCGGAGAGCTGGCATCGGCTAGATCCACTTGCTGATTGGTCTGCGCGCGCAGAGCACGCCAATTCAACTCCACGAAGGGATGCTTCTTGGAAACCTCGCGCACCACTTCGTCTGTAATTCGCGCGCTTTCCCCGAGTCGCGCAAGATGCAGTTGTCGCACTTTTCCGCCGCGGCGCACATTGTGCACCAAATAGAACGAATTCCCTTTCCGGCGGACAAAAGCCATGACCTCACCTCGAGTCATTGATCGTACCCGTAGTGTACTTTCGTTCCACTACGCCGTCAATGAACGTTCCGTACTAGGCCAAACGATTGTTTTGCAACGGTAATGCCTACAACGTAGCGAATTTGCTCCAGTTTCGTTCATTGCTTTTTTCGCTTTGTTTCATCAGTTCCATGCATCGTCGGCTTTCTCTTCACTTTGCTTCTCTTGCTTACTTAGATGCGCGGCGAAGCCGTTTGATTGTTCGGCTACTCGCTCTCGGCTTGTAAAACTACTTACTCACCGGAACCTGCTTCAAAAGCCGCTCACTCCATAAAACACGGTAGCGCCGATTATTTCTCTTGTTGGGCTTCTCGCCTGCTTTTACGATGTATGGCGCGTCTCGAGAGAGCCCACTCAGGCAGTAGTGTAAGGAGTCGCCCCGCCGTGTCTTTCGATCCCGTCTACCAGCTCGTGAAACAAATTCCCCGCGGCCGGGTTCTTACCTATGGAGCCCTTGCTAAAGCCTTGCGTCTCCCCGGTGGCGCACGCACCGCCGGCCGCGCCATGGGCGCTACTCCTTCTGGAAAGGGCATCCCCTGGCACCGCGTCCTCGGCGCCAACGGCAAAATCCTAATCCGCGAACCCTATGCCTCCCTCCAAAAAAAGCTCCTAGAATCCGAAGGCATTCCCGTCGTCGAATCCCGCATCAACGTAAAAAAACATCTCTGGACTCCGCCGCGCAAGAAATCATCCGCTGCCAAGAAAACCCGCAGGTCCGTTGCCCTTCGATGAGAGAGTTATGTCATGCTGAGCAGCAAATCTATACTCTTAAAGGAGGAATCGTTCCATGCCCTATCGCAATTACGGATTAATCTTCGCTGGGCTGCTCGCTGCCTCGTGCGCGGCTGTCTCATTCTCAGCGGGCGCGCAACAAGTCCCGCCGCAACTCCATCCGCCCGCGGGCGAACAACTTCTATTACAGGTTCATGCGAAAGGCGATCAGGTCTACATCTGCAAAGGCGATGCCGCGCAATTCGCCTGGACCCTGAAAGCTCCCGACGCCCAGCTGTTCGACAAAGACGGCAAACCCTTCGGCAAACATTTCGCCGGACCGTCCTGGGAAGCGAATGACGGGAGCCGTGTTACCGGAAAAGCCGTCGCCAATGTGCCTTCACCGGACGCCGATTCCATCCCCTGGCTTCTCGTGAATATCGCCAGCCATGGTGGTAACGGTGTACTTTCCCGCGCCACATCCATCCAGCGCCTCAACACCAAAGGCGGCAAGGCGCCGGCGTCGGGCTGCGATTCTGAGCACGCCGGCCAGGAAGTGCGCGTGCCGTATTCCGCCGACTACCTTTTCTACGCTCCGAACTAACTCACTGCGCGGCATCCCGCGATAGCCGGGAAAGCTAGCACTTGCGTTATCCTTAGGTACGTCTTTGCGTACAACAATATAGCGCTCAATGCTCATGGCAAATCCGATCATCCAAGTTGAAAATCTGGTCAAGAGCTACGGCGACGTGCAAGCCGTTCGCGGCGTCAGTTTCTCCGTCGACGAAGGCGAAGTCTTCGGCTTGCTCGGACCCAACGGGGCAGGAAAAACCTCGACTGTAGAAATTCTCGAGGGCCTCCGCGATCTGGACGGTGGCCGCGTCTCGGTTTGCGGGCTCGATCCTGAACGCGATTCGAAAGCGTTGAAACACGAAATCGGCGCCGCTCTGCAATCTACTTCTCTTCCCGATAAACTTCGCGTGATGGAAGCTCTGCGCCTGTTCTCCAGCTTTTACAAACGCCGCCGCAATCCCGAAGAGCTGCTCAAACGTTTCGGCCTCGAAGAAAAACGCAGCACGTTTTACAGCCAGCTTTCCGGCGGCCAAAAACAGCGCCTAGCTCTGGCCATGGCCCTCGTCAACGATCCCAAAGTGCTGTTCTTCGACGAGCCCACGGCCGGCCTCGATCCGCAGGTCCGCCGCGAAATCTACGACATCATCGAAGAGCTTAAGCGCGAAAAGAAAACCATCGTCATGACTACGCACTACATCGAAGAAGCCGAGCGCCTCTGCGACCGCGTGGCCATCGTCGACCACGGCAAAGTCGTCGCCCTCGGTACCCCGCGCGAACTGAAAACGCGTTCTGGTGGCACCACGCGCATCGAAGTCCGTCTGGCAAAACCCGAGACCGACGGCGCCTTGAAAAAACTGGAAGGCGTCGCGGACGCCCGCGAAGTCGATGGTGCCTACGTGATTCATTCGCACCGTTCGCCGCAAACTATCGTCGCCATCGTCAAACATCTCGAAGCCCAGGGTAATGAACTCGTCAGCCTCGAAATTGCTTCACCCTCCCTCGAGGACGTGTTCATCGAAATGACCGGAAGGAGACTCCGCGATTGAGAAACTTCGCCACGCTCACCCGCATGCGCATTCAGCTCACGCTGCGCAATAAAATGTTTTTGTTCTTCAGCGTGATCATGCCGTTCGGCTTTTTCTTCCTCTATGCCGGAGTCTTTGCGAAAGGCCAGCCCGCTGGCGTGCGCTTCTTTCTCGGACCGGTCGTCGCCCTCGCCGTAATGGGCAGCTTCTGGGGACTCAGTGCGGCCCTCGTCATGTTCCGCGAACAAGGCATCCTGCGCCGCTTTCATGTCACGCCGATCACGGCCAGCGACATGCTCGCCTCCAGCATCGTCGCGAATTACGTCCTCATCTTTCCCACCGTTCTTCTGCAGTTTATCTTCGCGCGCACCATCTTTCACGTGACCCATTTCGGCAACATCTTCGCAACGTTTATCCTGATAAGCATAGGCAATATTGCCTTCGCCTCTCTAGGCCTGGTCGTCGCCAGCGTGACCAACACCATGCAGGAGACCCAGGTCATTAACCAGCTTATCTGGCTTCCGTTGATCTTTCTCTCGGGCGCCACATTTCCTCTCGCTTTCCTTCCGCAGGTCGTTCAAAAGGTTTCCTTGTTCCTTCCGGCAACCTATCTTGTCCAGGGACTCAGCCGTACCATTTTTGAATCTGCGCACATATGGGACCACAACGTTCTCATTTCGCTGGGTTCGCTTGTTTTCTGGGCTGTCCTTACTTTTTTCCTTTCCGCGCAGCTCTTTCGCTGGGAGCCGGAAGTCAAAGTGCCCCGCAAAGCGAAACTGCTTGTCCTCGCGACCATCATTCCTTTCCTGCTTCTCGGCTTTTGGGAGAACACATACGGCAACATCCCGGCGCAAGCTCAGTCCGCCCTCGATTCCTTGAGCGAGCCCGCGAAATCCGCGCCTTCGCCCGATCCCGGGAATCCGCCTGATTTGCCCAAGTGATCTGACCCTACCGTCCCCGAGCAAATTGATACGCGCCAATTTGGATTTTGCGCTGGTCACCACATTACATACACTTCATTGACGCTCCCCGCCGCGTACCGTATTCTGCACTTTTGAGGCTTTACCGCGCGTGGCGCCACCAAAAGGACACCATCATGCCCATCCAAAAAACCGAGAAAATCTGGCACAACGGAAAGTGGATCAACTGGGACGACGCGACCCTCCATGTCCTCTCCCACGTCGTGAGCTACGGCTCCGCGGTCTTTGAAGGCATCCGCTGCTACGACACCAAACAAGGCCCCGCCATTTTCCGCCTCCGCGAGCACATGCGGCGCCTCATCAACTCCGCGAAAATTTACCGCATGGACTTGCCCGTTAGTCTCGACGATTTTTGCAACGCCGCCACCGAACTCGTTCGCGTCAACAAAATGACTTCTTGCTACGTCAAGCCTATCGTCCTCCGCGGCTACGGCGAAGTTGGGGTAAATCCCCTGAACTCGCCCATCGACATTTATATGGCCTGCTGGCACTGGGGCGCGTATCTCGGCCCGGATGCACTCACAAAAGGCGTCGAAGTTGGCGTCAGCTCCTGGGCGCGCATCGCGCCAAACACCCTTCCCGCGATGTCCAAAGCGGCCGCGAACTACATGAATTCGCAGCTCATCCGCATGGAGGCCTCCTTCAACGGCTACGCCGAAGGCATCGCGCTCGATTCCGGCGGCCACGTCAGTGAAGGCTCCGGCATGAACGTCTTTCTCGTCCACGACGGCACGCTCTACACGCCCCCGCTCGCCACCAGCATTCTGCCTGGCATCACGCGCAACACTGTCGTCGCGCTCGCCGAAGATCTGAACATTCCCGTCAAAGAACAGGTCATCCCTCGCGAAATGCTCTACATCGTGGACGAACTCTTCTTCTGCGGCACTGCGGTCGAAATCACGCCCATCCGCTCGGTCGACAAAATCCAGGTCGGCAAAGGCGTAGCAGGCCCCATCACGCGCCGCCTCCAGGAAGAGTTCTTCGCCCTAACCAGCGGCACCAAACCCGATCGCCATAACTGGCTCACTCCCGTAAATGCCCCCGTGGCGGCAACCTCTCGCTAACTGGAGCCACCGTCTTCTCATCCTGGGTGTTCACCACGGCACACATTGGGCTGGTACTAGAGTTTTTCTAATTAGGGACTTTTGGGGGATTCCTCAGCCCCTCGCATTCTTCCATTCTACGCATTGCAGTTGGGGCACACGTCTCATCAGACCCGCAGCTTATGAGCACTCCGCAGAATCGATATGAAGTTCTCGAATCGCTTGGCACAGGCGCCACCAGCCGTGTCGATAAAGCCCGTGACACCGTTATTGGACGCACCGTCGCGCTAAAAACCCTGCTTCGTGGCTTTGGCTCCCGCGATCTCCAGCAGCAATTTCTCCGCGAAGCCCAGATCATCGGCGGCCTCTCGCATCCCAACATAGTGGCCCTTTTCGATGTCGGCACCAACAGTGAGGGTGCGCCTTATTTCGTTATGGAATATGTTGAGGGGAAAACGCTGGAGTCCTTTTTCAACACGACCCCTCTGACTGTAGCTCGCGCCGCCGCGTGGGCGGGCGATCTCGCGACTGCACTCGGCCAAGCCCATCGAGCCAATGTCATCCATGGCGACGTGAAGCCCGCCAATATTCTCGTGACCCTCGCTCAACAAGTGAAACTCGGGGATTTCGGCATTGCCCGCTTTTCGACGCAGGCTTCCGGTGGCGGGAATCTCATGGGTACTCCGGCTTATCTCTCGCCTGAACAGATTCTCGGTAATTTGCAGGATAGCCGTTCCGATCTTTTCTCTTTGGGCATAGTTCTTTACCAGATGTCGACGGGCAAGCGGCCGTTCGATGGCGATTCCGTCGAGGCCGTATGCGCGCAAATCATTTCGAGCGCCCCGCTGCCGCCATCTCATCACAATCCTTTGCTCCCCCGCCGCGTTCGACCAGGTGGTGATGCGCTGCCTGTCAAAGAACCCCGACGACCGATTCCCCACCGCCGAGGCTCTCGCCGCCTCTGTCTACCCCTTCGCGCGAAATGCAGACGCTGCACCTTTGCGCTCCAACTCTAGCGCCACCAAGCGCCCCAATCTCGCCTGGTGGAACCGGCCTCTTCGGCAAAAAGAGCTGTGGACGGTTGCCGCCGTTCTGCTCCTTCTCATTTCCGGGGCCTCGATTGTCTCTGCGCTTCGTAAACACGCCATCCCCAGCCTGACCTCTTCTGCGGCCATGGTCGATCGCCCTGCCGTCACTGCGGCCCCGAGCCCGCCGTCTTCCTCAATCCTTATTGCGGCGACCAGTCTCACCCCCTCTGAAACCGCGGCTTCGCCGCCAGCCGACGCTTCGTCTGCCTCCATGAAGCCCCAGGCGCTGGTTCGACACACCTCCACGCCGTTGAGCTCGAAGATTTCTCCGCGGGCCAGATCATCCACACCAGAGCAACACCGCTCTGATTTGACCGCCGGGCCGGCGAGTCCCGCACCGCTTGGACAGCCTCTGGCTGCCCTGCCATCCAGTAGCGCCCAGCTGCGTAGTCCCAAGCAACTCGCTTCTCTCAGCGTCGAGATCGTCTCGACGGTCGCCGAGGAAACCCTCGCTGTCTACTCTGGCCAAGACCTTCTCGTCTCCACTCGGCTAGACGCAGTCCATCTGGGCGAGCCGCTCCATTTCGACTGCCCTCTCTCCGCCGGGGCCCATCCCCTGCGCGTCGTGCTGTACCGCGCTGACCAGAGCCTGCATGCGCAAAAAGAAGGCTTCGCGGAGATCGTCTCCGATGGTTCGAACACTCTTGATATTCGCATCGACCGCCGTGCGAAATTTCTCGTCCGCAAGGAAGCCACGCTGGAAGTCAGCTGGCCAAACCCGCACGCTGCGGCTGGTAGCTATGCTTCTCAGCTTGCAGCCGTCCCCACTCCGTCAAAATGACCTCGGGTCGGAATATTAAAGCTACTAGCTTTTTCTACCGGTCCGCCAGCGCCAGGAAACACTTTGCTCTGAAACGGATGCACTAGCCAGTCTCCGAAAGGCTGGCGTTTCTCTTCGCGTTCCAGATAGAATCCTTCCCGGTCGCAGCGGGCGCGCTTCGTTCCCCGGCCGGGAGGTTCCTTGATGTACAACCTTGGGCAGAAGCTCACGGCTGAATTCCTCGGCACGTTTGCCCTGATCTTCTTCACGGCAGGCGCAGCCTGCGTGGACTGGTACCCCCACGCATCAAACGCCCTCGGCCTCCTCGGCATCGCCCTCGCGTACGGCCTCACCATGGCCATCATGGTTTGCGCCCTCGGCCACATCTCCGGCGGCCACTTTAATCCCGCCATCACCATCGGCTTCTGGGTCACCAAGCGGCTCAACACGCTCGATACGGTTGCCTATTGGATCGCCCAACTCGCCGGAGCCACGGCCGCCGCGTTTCTCCTCAAAGCAGTCATCCCAGAGGACACCTGGCACGCCGTCGCTCTCGGCACGCCTATGTTCGCCCACGACTTTACGCGTCTGAACGGCATGATCCTCGAAGGCATCACCACCTTCTTCCTCGTCCTGACCGTCTTCGCCACCGCCGTCGATGAGCGCTCCTCCTCGTTCCGCCCCGTCGCCGGTTTCGCCATCGGCATCAGCGTCGTGTTGGGGATCATGGTGGCTGGTCCTTTCACCGGCGGAGCGCTCAATCCCGCCCGCGCCTTCGGACCGGCGCTAGCATCTTCCCACTGGCAAAATCACGGCATTTACTGGGTCGGCCCGCTCGCCGGAGGATTCCTGGCCGGATTTCTTTACGATTCGCTCTTCCTGAAGAGAGCCTAGACTCCGGCCGCCAAAGAAACACCTCTGTACAAAACGGGACACAAGCCGAAATCCCGGCCGCGAGACACTGTCCTTTCGTTCAGGTGACTACCGCGCAACGGTACAGCGCACCTTTCTTGCCCACCCCTATTTCGGATGCTAACGTCGCAAGTCAGTCGTATTCTCGCGGAGCTCACAACGACATGGCAATTAGCATTGACGATCTTCTCCGGCGCGCTGTCGAAAACAAAGCCTCGGACCTCCATCTAAAAGTTGGCAACCACCCTTACCTGCGCGTCGACGGCCTTCTCGCGCCCATCACCGACGTCCCCCGCATCACGCCGGAAGAAATGCTCTCCATGGCGTTCAGCATGATGACCAACCGCCAGAAACAGAAGTTCAAGGAAACCGCCGAATTGGACATGGCCTACGGCGTAGCCGGCCTCGGCCGCTTCCGCGTCAACGTTTTCCAGCAGCGCGGCAACGTCGGCATGGTTCTCCGCGTCATCCCCACGAAAATTCGCACCATCGAAGAACTGAATTTGCCCAACGTTATTGGGAAGATTTGCGAAGAGCAGCGCGGCCTCGTTCTGGTAACGGGAACCACCGGTTCCGGTAAATCCACGTCGCTGGCCGCGATGATCGACCGCATCAACGCCAACCGTTCCGATCACTTGATCACCATCGAAGACCCCATCGAGTTCCTGCACCGCGACAAGCGCAGTTTCATTAACCAGCGCGAAGTAGAAGTCGACACCGCAAATTTTTCGACCGCGTTGCGCGCTGCCCTTCGTCAAGACCCCGACGTAATTCTGGTCGGCGAAATGCGCGACCTCGAAACGATTTCCACCGCGTTGCTCGCCGCCGAAACCGGCCACATGGTTTTCTCTACGTTGCACACTCTCGACGCCACCGAAACCATCCAGCGCATCATCGCCGTCTTTCCGCCGCCCGAACAGAAACAGATTCGCTTGCAGCTCGCCGCCACGCTCAAAGCCATCGTCTCCCAGCGCCTCGTGCGCCGCGCCGACGACAAAGGCCGCGTCCCGGCCGTCGAAGTCATGATCGCCACAGCCTATATCCGCGATTGCATCATCAACGCCGACAAAACGCGCCTCATCCACGACGCCATCGCCGCCGGCACCAGCCAATACGGCATGCAGACTTTCGACCAGTCGCTCTTCGACCTCTACACCAAGCAACTCATCACGCTCGAAGAAGCCCTGCTTCGCTCCACCAACCCAGACGAGTTCCAATTGCGCATCCAAGGCATCCGCTCCGCCGCCGACTCCGCCCGCGAGGAAATGGAGCGCCAAATGGCCGACTTCGAGCGCTTCGCCCGCAAGTAGCCGAAGCGCAATTCGGTGCCGGGGCAACCCGCAACGCAACGCACTCAAGAGACCTCAAAGAAAGGAAGCGATCTCTCACCTTCCTTATCGGCGTCCT
>DATMKS010000034.1:0-47658 GCA_035571045.1 Verrucomicrobiia bacterium | reverse complement strand
GCCGGAATTTAATGCAGCAGGGGTCCGTGAAAGAAACTGCCCGAGTTCCTCCATCTCTCGATTCACCGCGATCCGCAGCGCCAGAAACGTTTTTGTTGCGGGATGCAGTCTCTGCCTTCCCCATTGCTTACGGGCCCCTGCTACAGTCTTTGCCAAGTGCGCGGTATCGCGTACGGGCCGTGCCCGCACGATCGCCTTGGCGATCCTTTTGGAATCGTGCTCATCCGCTTCGTGGTAGAGCAGGTCGGCAATTTCTTTTTCCGACCACTGATTCACAATTTCGTCTGCCGTCAACTCATCGGCCGTGTCCATCCGCATATCAAGGGCGGCCGCTTCGCGGAACGAAAATCCCCGCTGTCCTTGATCAAGCTGCATGCTCGAAACTCCCAAGTCGGCCAAGACCCCGTCCACCTTCTGAATCCCCAACTCTTGTACGACCTCCGCTATCTTCGAGAACGGCGATTGCACGACCGTCACTTTCGCCCCAAAGCTCTTCAACCGTTCCCGCGCCAGCTCTAACGCCTGTGCGTCCCGGTCCAGGCTGATCAACCTGCCCGATGTCAGCCTTGCGGCGATCGCTTCCGAATGCCCGCCGGCTCCCAGCGTGACGTCGATGTAAATTCCTTCCGGCCTGATGCCCAGCCATTCCAGCACCTCTTCCAACATCACCGGCGTATGCGCCGCACTCAATCTGTTTAGCCCTTCGTGTTACTGCCCCGCCCCACCGAAACCGAAATTCGTCGCTCGTAATTTCTTTGCTTCTTCAAATCCCCAGCGCCGTATCATCGGCAGCCGTATACGGCTCGTTCTTCAACTTATCGAGCACCCGCGTGTGATTCATCACTTCGAGATAGTTCAGTGCCCCGAAAACGTCCACTTCGCCCGTCGTTTGAGCCGCATCGCGCAGCACGGCCGGCAAAAGCACTCTTCCCTGTCCGTCCAATTCCGCATGCTGTCCAAAGTAGCTCGTTCGCAACAGGAACTTCTGCTTCGCCACATGAGTGCTCGGCAATTGCGCCAGCTTGTCTTCGATTTCCGACCAAACCTTCATGGGATAAATTCTTGCCGTCTCGCCCGTCGTACTTGTGATATAAAACTGGTTGCCATACTCCTTGAGCTCGTCCAAAAAGACCGAGGGAATCTTGAGACGCCCCTTCTCGTCGACTTTCGCCGGACAGTTTCCCCGCAGCTTCATATTCCCTATTCAATTGCTGGTTTTGGACGTCCACTATGCTTACGTTCACGATTGCCCTCGAGAACGCGTTGTCAGCCCGGGAGAAAATCTACTTCGTCCTACTACTAACCACTCTCTGCCACTTCTTGCCACATATTAGGTTGGTTTCGAGCATTGTCAAGAGAAAACATGCGGTCTTTTGAAAAATTTGTGTTTTCTCACTATCGCGGAAATATCAAATTTTCCCTACTACAGGTTGTGGTTTCTCTTGCAACGCATCTCTACCCTTCGTAGGGCTACTTACGCCGCTCGGACGTACCACTTTTGGCGGGCTCTTCCCTCCGGTTCAAGTTCGTGCTACACTCTGAAGCGCTTTGATTTTGAATCTCGTTTCGCACTAGGAGCCTCCGACCATGGAATGGACAACCCCTCAGCACGAAGAGATCGACCTGAACTGCGAAATTAGCTCGTACGCCAACGCCGAGCTGTAAAGCCTTGACCGCGCCCAGCGGTCATCTTTCCGCGTGCTTGCATGCGCATTAAGGTCCTCGGCTCCGCGGCCGGGGGCGGCTTCCCCCAATGGAATTGCGCTTGTCCTCAGTGTGAGGGTGTGCGTTCCGGCAAGCTGAAAGCTCGAGCTCGGACACAAACGCAAGCCGCAATCTCATCGGACGGCGCGCGCTGGTTCCTGCTAAATGCCTCCCCCGATCTCCGACAACAGATCCTCTCTTCGGCTGATTTTGTCCCTCCCGGCGGTTCGCGAAACACGCCGATCAACTCGGTTGTGCTCACAAGTGCCGACGTGGATGCGACTATGGGCCTTCTTCATTTACGCGAATTTCACCCGCTGCATATTTTCTCGACGATTGCCGTGCGGCGCATACTGACGGAAGAAAACAGCCTCTTTCGCGTTCTGGCGCGTTCCAATCCACCCGTCAAATGGGAGACGCTCCCGCTTGATCGCCTCATGCCGCTCATCCCGGCGTCACCGGCGGATAAGAAAAGCGGCCTCTTCTTGAAAGCGGTATCGCTCAACGGAAGTTTTCCAGATTACGTCAGCGAATCCTTGCGCAACACGCTCGCACCAGAAGAAGCCGTCATCGGGCTGACGTTTGTCTCCAAAGAAAAAAGACTTTTCTATGGCCCAAACCTTCCCGGAATTGGCGATCACTGGTTGCGCCTCGTTGAAGAGAGCGACCTGGCTCTGCTCGATGGCACTTTCTGGAAAGATGACGAGCTCAACTCCATTCGCAAAGGCAGCAAATCCGCCCGCCAAATGGGACATCTGCCTTTGTGGGGCGATCGCGGACTTCTCCGCCAGGCATTTCGGCCGAGCAAAACGCGCCGCGTCCTCGTTCACATCAACAACACCAATCCGATATTGAATGACGAGAGCCAGGAATCGCGCATCGTCCGTGAAGCAGGCTGGGAAATCGCCTATGATGGAATGGAACTTGCGATATGAGCCGAGCCCAATCCATCGATGCCCCGCTGCTCTCGGAAGCCGAATTCATTGCCGGCTTCCACGCCATCGGTGACGATCGCTACCACCACAAGCATCCATTTCATGCGCTCATGCACGAAGGAAAACTGACGCGCGGCCAGCTTCAGGCTTGGGCTTTGAATCGCTATTACTATCAAAGCCGCATCCCCATCAAAGACGCAGCCATCCTGTCCCGCAGCGAAGATCCCGCTTTCCGCCTGGCGTGGCGCAAGCGCATTCTGGATCATGATGGCGACGGCGTGAAACCGGGGGGCATCGAGAAGTGGTTGCGGCTGGTCGAAGCCACCGGCCTTTCGCGAGATCAGGCGCTGCAGGGCGAAGGAATTCTTCCCGCCACGCGCTTTGCCGTTCAGGGTTACGTGGATTTCGTTTCTACGCGCTCACACCTGGAAGCTGTAGCTTCTTCCCTTACTGAACTGTTCTCGAAAAAACTCATCACGCTGCGCATGGATCGTTTGCGCCAACATTATCCATGGCTCTCGAGTGGCCTCGACTATTTCACCGGCCGTCTCACCCAAGCTCCCGAAGACTCGGACTTTGCCCTCGCCTGGGTGGTCAAGCACGCTGAGACGCGCGAACAACAGGAGAAAGCCCACGCCGCCTTGCGCGCCAAATGCGACATCCTCTGGGCCCAGCTCGATGCTCTCTATTTCTCTTACGTGAATCCCGGCTGGCCGCCTCCCGGCGCTTTCCGACCAGTAGCCGAGGCAGGCTCCGCGTGAGTGTTGATCTCAACAGCCACCCACGTCTTGCCCCGGGCTGCCGCATGAACGAAAAGACTCAACAGCCACGCACGTTGCTGATGCCCGAACGTGCGCTGCGCCTGAATGGCCCGAGTCTGGAGATTGTCGAGCGCTGCGACGGCCAGCATACCGTTCAAGAAATCATTGCGGAACTACAGCAACTCTACGCAAAAGCTGACCCGGCAAAGGTAGAACAAGACATCCTCGGCTATCTGGCCCTGTTGCAGAAGGAACGCGCACTGGACTTCGTGCCATAGCCCGTGGAGTGCGGGAGCCCTGCTCCCGCTTTTCGCAACTTGCGGCACAACACGCATGACAATTGCTACCTCCAATCCGCTCGCTCTGATCGCCGAACTCACTCACCGCTGTCCGTTGCACTGCGTCTACTGTTCTAATCCTCTTGAGCTCCAAGCCCGTGCTACGGAACTTTCCACCGAAGATTGGTCCCGCGTCTTTCACGAGGCCGCTGCCCTCGGCGTCCTTCAAGCCGATTTCACCGGCGGCGAACCTCTCACTCGCCCGGACATCCTCGAACTGATCCGCGGCGCGCGCGCCGCCGGCCTCTATGTCAATCTCATCACCTCCGGCTTGCCGCTCGACGAATCGCGGCTCGAAGCCCTCGTCCAAGCGGGCCTCGATCACTTTCAATTGAGCTTTCAGGGCGCGCGCGAAGCAATCGCACAAGAAATCTCCGGCACCAAAGCTCATGCGCAAAAGCTGCGCGTCCTCGAATGGCTCAAGCGGCACCACATCGCCGTTACTCTCAACTTCGTCATTCACCGCCGCAACATCGAGCAGCTGCCCGGGATGCTCGCGATCGCCGAATCTTCCAGCGCTAGCCGCGTCGAGTTCGCCAACGTTCAGTATTACGGCTGGGCCTTCGCCAACCGCGATGGGCTTTTGCCCACGCGCGAGCAGCTCACGCAGTCCATCGATTTTTTGAAGAAAGCGCAGGAACGCCTGGCGGGGAAAATCAGAGTGGAATATGTCGTTCCGGATTACTACGCGAAATATCCGAAGCCTTGCATGGGCGGCTGGGGCTGCAAACTCATGCTTATCACGCCGAGCGGGGATGCGCTTCCCTGCCACGCCGCGCGGGTCATTCCCGGTCTAACTTTCGAAAGCGTGAACAACCGTAGCCTGCGTGAAATCTGGGAAGTCTCCGATGCGTTTCAAAGATTCCGCGGCGAGGCATGGATGCAGGAACCTTGCAAAACCTGCGACCGCCGCTCAAAGGATTTAGGCGGCTGCCGGTGCCAAGCTTTTCTTTTGGCCGGTGACGCGGCGGCAACCGATCCCGTTTGCTCGCTATCGCCGCAGCGCCCCAAAGTCGACGCCATCCTAAACACAATCAACTCTCTAGGGGCGGGGCTTGCCCCGTCCGTTGAGCCATCGCTCACCAATCCCGACTGGCTCTACCGCCCGAATCCTTCCTAGGCGGTTGCGGGCGCCTCGGGCTGCCGCTGCAAAGGCATGACTACGAGAAAAATAAATATCATGCTCCCCAGGAAACAAAGCGTGCCAAACACCGCCAACGTATAAGGCGCTCCAATATGTTTTGCCACACCGCCGGCGATCAGCGATCCAATCGGTTGCACACCCATAAACATCGTTGCGTAAACCGCCATAATCCGCCCGCGCAGTTGATCCGGCACACGATTCTGCAAAGTCGTATTGGTCGCGGCCATCTGCACGGTGGCGCAAAATCCGACCACTAGCAGTACGGCCATCGAAAGCCAGAAAAATTTCGATTGCGAGAAAATCACCAAACCCACCGCGAAAAGTGTTGACGTCGCGCCAATCCACCGCGCCAAACCTTTGTAACTGGTCCTCGCCGCAAAATGGAGCGCACCCAGTACCGCCCCCACTCCCGCCGCGCTCATCAATAATCCAAATCCCTTAGCGTCACGATGCAAGACCTCGCTCGCAAAAATTGGCAAAAAAACCGAGTACTGCAGTCCGAGCAAACTCAACATGCTCAAAAGCAGCAGTGTCGAACGAATGGGCAGATCGCTCATAGCGAAACGAAAACCCTGCATCAAACTCTGCCACGGCGAACCCGCTTCCTTCTTCGTTTCTCTCTTCGTAATCCGCATAGCCAGCAGTGCGCCGATCACCGCCAGAAAGCTGATGCCATTCAGAAAAAAACACCACGCCGGCCCTTTCCACGCCAACGCAAACCCCGCGATGGCCGGGCCCACCACACGCGCTCCATTAAAAATGGAAGAATTTAAAGCAATCGCATTCGGCAAATCCTCTTTGGAGACCATCTCAACGAGAAACGCCTGCCGGATCGGCACGTCGAAGGCATTCACCACTCCCACGAGAAACGCGATAAAGATCAGTTCCCATACCTGAATAATGTTCGCGAACGTCAATCCCGCCAGTACAAACGCCAGCACCATCGAGACCGTCTGCGTCCAGATCACGCCATGATGGCGGTTGTAGCGGTCGCCGATGTAGCCGCCCAGCGCCGCTAGAAATAGGATGGGAACCTGGTTCGCAAACCCGAACACGCCCAGCAGCGCCGCGGAATTCGTCAGCTTATAGACCAGCCACAACTGCGCCGTGGTCTGCATCCAGGTGCCAATGAGCGAAGTAAGCTGGCCCGCGATAAATAATTGAAAGTTGCGATGCTGCAGTGCGCGAAAGCGCGGCGACAAAACGGGAATGGTGCCCTCCCCTCGTTGGATGCGCGCGAGGTAACCTAGTCACGATGCCGCGAGAAGAGCGCCATTGTCAACGAGCGCGCGAAAATGTTCCTGCGCCCGCGAGTGCCAGATTGGCTCAATTTAAGTTTGTAGGGGCGGGGCTTGCCCCGCCTTGCTGTGGATTGCTTCTGTGTCGCCGTTATTGTGGAGCGAAACAGTTTCTATTTCCCACTTTTGCTTTGGGCTGTTAGCTGTCAGCTGTGAACTGTCGGCTTCGTTACTCGCCGGGAGGATCGGGCGCCCCGCCAACATGCAAATGGCTCAAATCCCGCAGCGTCGCCTTATCCTCGTCGCTCATGCCTTCGGTGAATTTCGGATCATTCAACCGCTGATTCCGCGCCGATTCCGGCATATTTTGAAGCACGCGTAGTCTCTGCCGAATCGCCTGCCGTCGCTCCACGGGCATCTGCCTCCACTTTGGCAGCACATCATTTCGGATGTGACTCTGCTGCTGAGGAGTCATCCTATTCCACTGTTCAGCTCGATCTTTCAATTCCTGTCTTTGCGCCGGAGGTAGATTCTTGTATTTGTTGTTGTTCTCGAGAATCCTTTGCCGGTCCTGCGGCGGCAGGTCGCTGAATTTCCTCTGCGGCTGCGGCGGATTGTACGAGGACGGCGGCCGGTTCGGATTGTTGTTAGGATTGGGGCTAGGACGCGGCACGGAGTTCGGACGTCCCCCGTTTTGCGGCGGTTTTGCCGCATTCTTCGGCTGCTGATGTTGCGGCGGCCGGTTCTGAGATTTCGGAGGCGTATGCTGCTGCGGCGCCCAATGTGCAACGCGGCCGTGCTGCGCCATCGAAGGCGTCGCCAGCACTGCGCTGAGGCCCATCGCCAGCAAACATCCTGCGAGTTGGAGTCGAAGTCTCATCAATTACATCGTCTGACTATTACCGTCGTTCTTCGGCTGGCCCTCGTTTTGGTTTTGATCCTGATTACTGTCGTTTACATCATCCGGCTGCACAGGTTGCGGCAAATCCGTCAGGGCTCCAAAGTCCGAAAGTACGTCAAAGTTCTCGAGCACCGGCAAGTCCTGATCGATCTGCGCTTCATCCGCCGCCGTTAACGTCCTGGGATCAGGCGGCCGCGAACCAATCCACACCGTCGCCAGCAACAGCAACGAAGCCGCAAACGCCACGCGTGGCGACGGCGTAAACCATGCCCACCAGCCCTGCTTCACCGGCTCCGCCGCCACTCGCGCGCGCACTCTCACATCAAACGCCGCCGACGGCTCGATCTGCGGCAACTCATCCAAGAAGCCCGCCACCGCGCGAAACTCATTCACGCGCAGCTGGCACGCTCCGCACGCGGAGAGATGCTTCTCCATCTCCAGCCGTTCGCTCTCTTTCAAGCGCCCGTCCACGTACGCCAAAACTTTGTTTTCCATTCGCGTACAACTCATAACAACCTTCCTTCTCTACCCAAGGTCTACTTCTACACTCACTTGCAGCGCGGGTTGTGGTTCCTCTACTTCCCGTGCCTAGCCACGAGGGGGGCTAGTTCCACTCGAAGCGTTTCGTATGCCCGGAAGAGCAGCGATTTCAAGGCGCTCTCCGAACATTCGAGAATCTTTGCAATATCTCCATAATCCAACTCCTGGTACTTGTGCAGGAGCACCGCCGCGCGCTGCTTTTCCGGCAGCTTGTCAATCGCGTGGCGGATCATCTTTTTCCGCGCCTCCTCCACCATGTACTGCTCGATGTTCGGATGCTTCTCGGCGATGTCCATCACCTTCTCATCGCCATCTTCCGCATCCACGGTCACCGGCGCATCCAGTGAGACTTCCATTCGCTGGTGGCGGTTGTCCCGCACCGAGTTCAACGCCAAATTTGTCGCGATCCGGAAAAGCCACGTCGTGAATTTGGCGCTCGGCACGTAATCTTTCCGTGCGCGATACACTCTCAAAAATACTTCTTGCGCCAAGTCTTCCGCCTCTTCGCGCGCCCGAACCATGCGATAGAGAAAGTTGACAAGGGGTGTCCTGTAGCGCTGGAGCAGAAGCTCGAACGACTGTTCGTCGCCCGCCTTCACGTCCAGCATTAGTTGGACGTCCGACCTGGCCATAGCCGCCACATTCTATCGAACCCTAGCGGGCTCTTAAAGTTGCAAAAGTCTATCCGGCGTTCAGGCGAACGCGGGGCGAAGAGCGAACGAAACTAGACGTGAAACAAGTGCTGCATTATCAACACCGTGGCTACGCCTACAAAGACCAGCGCCGCCATCCTCCAATTCGGCTCGCGGTTCACTTCCGGCAGCAAATCCGTCGCCGCGACATAAACCGTCACTCCTCCAGAAAGCGGCAGCGCGTACTTGAGTTGGCTCTGCAACACGCTGGTCGACAAAACTCCCAGCAGCGTCGCTGCTCCCAATAACCCGGCTGCAAGGATTGCGTTGCGCCTCCCCTGCCCGCTCGCCAGCACCACCGACGCCACCGTGAAACCCTCCGGCAGCTTGTGCAGAAACACGGCCATGAAAATCATCGCCCCAAGCCACACCGAAACCAAAAATCCCGCGGCGATCGCCACGCCATCGAAAAAAGTGTGAATCGTCAACCCCAGCAAAATGGTCGTTCGCGCATGTTGATGGCTCATCTCTTCGTGATGGGTCTCTTCCCCAAAATGAAAATGAGGCGCAATGGTGTGCTCAAAAAGATGGACGAGAAAGTATCCGATTAAAACAAAGACCAGCGCCTGCTCGCCCGCCAAATGAATAGATTCGGGAATCACATCGACAAACGCTACGGCTAGCATGTAGCCAGCGCCCAAGGCCAAAAAATACTGCAGATACTTCCGCGGCCAATCCCGCCGCACAACGAAATACCCGCCAACCAAATTCCCTGCCGCCGCGACCAACCCCAGCCCCGCCGCCAGCGCCGTCCGAAATGCCAAATCGTGTCCCATATGGAGTGCGGCAGCCCTGCTGCCGCTTTTCTAATTTACTCAACGCCACTCGATCTCAATTTCTCCATGTCCTCTCGGATCTCTGTGTGAATTCTTTTTTCCGAATCTTTATTTTTCAACTTCATTCCTTCTCTATTTCTCATCCCGAATGCCGAAACAAAATCACATCCCCTTCTTGCACAATATATTCTTTCCCCTCCAACCTCACCTGCGCCTTCTCCCGCGCGGCCGCAATACTCCCGGCCGCCAAGAGATCGCTGCATTTCACCACTTCCGCCCGAATAAATCCCTTCTCGATATCACTATGGATCGCTCCTGCCGCCTTTTGCGCCGTCGACCCCTTGCGAATCGTCCAAGCCCGCACTTCCGGCTCGCCCGCCGTAAAAAACTGAATCAATCCCATCAAGTCATACGTCGCGCGAATCAACCGGTTCAACCCCGGCTCTTTCAATCCATACGAGGCGAGCAACTCCGCCGCTTCTTTCTCATCCATCTCCGCAAGTTCCGCTTCGAGCCGCCCGCAAATCGCCACCACCGCCGAATTCGGCTTGCCTTCGAGAGCGCTCAACTTGTGCCGCTCCACGGCCGCATCCAGCTTATCCGCTTCGTCGTCGCCCAGATTCAGCACATACAAAACCGGGCGCGCCGACAAAAATAAAAATCCCCCAATCGGCTTCCGCTCTTCCGCCGTCAACTCCAACTCCCGCAAAGGCTTCTCCGATTCCAAATGCGCCTTGCACTTCTCCAAAACCGCCTTTTCCGCCAGCAAAAGAGGATCGCTCTTCTTCTTCAGATCCTTCTCCAACCGCTCCAACCGCCGCAAAATCTGGTCGTGGTCTGAAAGTATCAATTCCAATTCTAGATTCGTCGCATCCCGCAAAGGATCAATACTCCCCTCTGAATGCGGCACCGACGGATCGTCAAACACGCGTATCACGTGCGCGATCGTATCCACTTCGCGCAGCGGCGCCAGCGCATCGCGGTTCTTCTCCTTCTGCATCCCGCCGAGATCCACGTACTGCACCGTCGCATATGTGATTTTCTTCGGGTTATAAAGCTTCGCCAGCTCGAGCAGCCGCGGCTCCGGCACCTTCGCCACGCCAACGTGCGTAGCCGACCCGCCGCCCTTCCCCTCGACATTCGCCTTCGTCAAAATCCGAAACAGCGTCGTCTTTCCAACCTGTGGTAGTCCAATAATTCCTGTTTGCATAAACTAACGATCCTAGCACACCCTTGCGCTCATCCATTTCCAGACCGCTGCGCTCCCGGATTGCGTCTATGGATTGCGTCTAGGGCCTTGTTCTAGCCGCCGTTCTCCACTATCATCCCACACAAATTGGGCTCCAACCGTTGTCTACCCAATGGGATAAAAAAATACTTGCTCCGAGGTGCAAAATGCAAAAGGTTGTGGCCGTGTTTTATGGCGTCATCGCCTATGTCATTTTCTTCGCCACGTTTCTATACGCCATCGCATTCGTCGGCGATATATTCGTCCCAAAAACCGTCGATTCTGGCTCGGGAAACTTTTCCCTTTCCGCATTGGCCATCGACGCTCTCTTGCTCGGACTCTTCGCCATTCAGCATAGCGTCATGGCCCGCCCGTGGTTCAAGAAAAGGTGGACCCGCTTCATCCCCCAGCCCATCGAGCGCAGTACCTACGTCCTGCTCGCCAGTCTTTGTCTGCTTCTGCTCTACTGGCAATGGCGTCCCATGCAGGAAGTAATCTGGTCCGTTCACGCCAAAGCAGCAGTCATCACCCTTCAGGCGGGCTTCTGGCTCGGATGGGGGATTCTTCTCATCAGCACTTTTTTGGTGAATCATTTCGATCTGTTCGGTTTGCGGCAAGTCGGTCTCTTCGCCAAAGGCGAGCATTACACGCCCATCAACTTCAAGCAGCCCGCCTTCTATAAGGTTGTCCGTCACCCCATCTATTTGGGATTTCTCATCGCCTTCTGGTGCGCTCCCACGATGACCTTGGGCCACTTGATCTTTTCCATCGCTACCACCGGTTACATCCTGCTCGCGATTCAATTCGAAGAGCGCGACCTCATCTCGTACTTCGGCGATGCCTACCGCGAATATCGGCTTCGCACTTCCATGCTGTTGCCGATTCCAAAAGGGTCGCGCGCCACTCGCGTCGAATCAGACTGATTATCTTGTGACGCGATTTGTCTTTGCGATCGGCTCGAAATAAATAAACCTCGGCATTCTGCGCTGGAAAATCTCCGTTTTCTACGCATAATGGGTAGCCCGCAGCGGACGCTTTCCTCTGCGGGCTATGCAATGCCAATTACACTTCTGGATCTTTGCGCCTATCTAGGTCTCATCGCCGTCGGCGCCATCACCATCAACATGCTCCTCGGCGTCATGATGGCCTTCCGCTACAGCCCGGTGCGCAAATGGCCGCACCGCCGCTTCAACTATTTCCGCTTCCACAACTGGACCGGCTACATCGCCCTAGTCGTCACGCTCCTCCATCCGCTCCCGCTGCTCCTCAACAAATCTCCCAGGTTTCGCTTCCTCGATATCATCTATCCCATCCACTCCCCCCAACAACCCCTCGAAAACACCATCGGCGCCATCGCCCTCTACATCGTCGCGATCATGGTTATCACTTCCTACTTCCGCATCCAACTAGGCCGCCGCACCTGGAAAGCCTTCCACTTCACCGTCTACCTCGGCGCAATCGCCTTCTTCTACCACTCCCTTTTCACCGACCCCGACCTAAAAGGCGCCCCCATTGACTGGTTCGACGGCGGAAAGGTTTTCGTAGAAATCTGCGCCGCGATCATCCTGGTAACCGTCATTCTCCGCGCCCGCCGCGCCCGGAAAAAATCTCGCCCTGCCGGCACGGCGGGCCGACGCGTGAACTTGGGAGCCTAAGCGGGAGAGAATGAATCAGAAACGTCCTTAACATTTCTCTTTGCTTTTTCTTCTCCCGACTCTAAGCTATTCCCCGCCATGATGCTTCCGATCACCACGCTTTCATTCGACCTCGCCGCGGCCATGCAACATCTCGCCGCGAAAGACGAGCGCCTGGCCGAGCTGATCCAATCCACGCAGCAATTCCAACTCGACGAAGTTCTCGCCGAAAGCCCCTACGAAGCCCTTCTCGAAGCCATCGCCTACCAATCCATCTCCGGCAAAGCCGCCGCCACCATTTTCGCCCGCATTAAAGCCCTCAGCTCCACCGGCCGCCCCCCTAGCCCGCAAGAAATGCTCAAGCTCCGCAAACAAGCCCTCCGCAAAGCGGGCCTGTCCGGCGCCAAAGTCGTCGCCATGAAGGACCTCGCAAAAAAAACAATCGAAGGCGTCGTCCCCACCCTCGAAAACGCACAAAAACTCTCCGACGAAGAACTCGTCGAGCGCTTAACCTCCGTCCGCGGCATCGGCGCCTGGACGGTTGAAATGTTTTTGATCTTCCGCCTGGGCCGCCCCGACGTTCTCCCCATCCACGACCTCGGCATCCAAAAAGGCTGGTCCATCACCTACGGCAAAAAACACAAGCCCAAACCCAAAGAACTTCTGGCCTTCGGCGAACGCTGGCGTCCCTACCGCACTGTCGCCAGTTGGTACATGTGGCGCGCCTGCCATCGCGCCGGCAACGCCGCCATGCGCAAAATCCGCCCCGCCAAAGTCCGCCAGAAGCCCCGCAGGAAGGTCAAATCCAAAGCCCGTAAAATGTAGGCGCCGGGCTTTAGCCCAGCCTAGTTTCTCATCCTTCCCTTTTCTCTCTAATTCACCTCAATCCGCACCAGCCCTCCCCATCAACTAGCCGGGCTCAGGAGCGGCCGCTCTCCACATCTCCCCGGCAACAATTAAAAACCAAATCGCTTGCCCAAAAATCAATATCGCAAATCCGTGCCGATCCGGCGTCAATAGTCCCGAGCAAATCGCCAACGCCGTCACCAGCCCCAAGATAACGCCATAGATGCCCACTCCCAACCCCAAGCTTCGGTGCCGCAAAATCGCTACCGACCACAAGGCGATCGCTAGCGACGCCCCCACTGCATACACCCGCGCAAACGCCTGATTCACCTGAAAACTGAAATTCGCTATCATCCGCCACGTCTCGCGAGTCTCCGGCGTTGCCGCCTCGATCAGCCGCATCAACTTCGGCGCCGCCAACCCATTGAGCGTCCCCGCGTTCATCACCGCCGCGCTGGCAAACGCGAACAGCACGAGCCCCGCCCACGCCAGCCGGTCCCCGCCCTCCAGCCGCCGCGACATTCCCCATGCTCCGAGAAATAGTACGGGAACAGTCAGCAGGGCCAGCGAATGCACGCCAATGCTCAGTCGGATCATGTGCTCGAGTTGCTCTGGCCGGATCTTCCCGCCCGGATGGAAAATCATTGTTATAATCATGCCCGCGGATCCGGCGATCAGCGTGATTGCGCTTCTGCGTTCGTCAGTCATGCGTCCGACAGTAAGGATGGTTCACCGGACCGTCAACGCCAATTCGCAGCACGCACCGAGATACCGAACAAAGAGCCGCCGAATGTCCAGAAACTTGCCGCCTTCGCCAAAACCCGCTCGCGGAACCGCGCGACAATCTTCAACCTGGCCCGCGGCAAAGAAAAAAGTCGCCTTCTCACTAGTCAAAAAGAAAATCGATCGCCGCGTTCGCGCCACACGCGATGGCCTCGGCGATGCCCTCATCGCCCTCATGCACGAAAAACCTTTCGAAACCATCACCGTTCAGCACGTCCTCGATCGCGCCAAAGTCAGCCGCTCCACCTTTTACGCCCACTACAGCGACAAAAACGATCTCTTCCTCAGCGACGTCGAAGAATTCTTCGAAATGTTCTCCACCGTCCTCATCCGCCGCGGCGACACCTCGAACCGCGTGGCCCCCGTCCAGGAGTTCTTCTCCCACGTCGCCGACATGCGCCAGTTCATCTCCTCCTTAACCGGTTCCGAGAAAGTTCGCGACGTCATGGAGCTCGGACAGGGACATTTCGCACGCGCCATCGACCAGCGCCTCGCCGCGCTTTCCGCAACCCGCAACCTGTCCGCCGCTCGCCGTTCCGCCTTAGCCCACGCCAGCGCCGGCTCCCTCTTCTCCCTGCTTGACTGGTGGCTCCGTCATGGCGGCTCGTCAACGGCCGCCCAGATGGACGCCCTCTTTCACCAAACCCTTTGGTCCGGCATAACTCACTCTCCGAAACGCGCCCCTTCCAATCCGAGCCGGATGCCGCTGCACAAACCCCTTTGATGCCTGGCCAAAAATCTACCCTCAAGGAGAGAGCCTTGCCCCTCCTCTACGCAGAGGAACGCCCGCGAGCAGAGTCTTTTCATGGGTCTAGTTCACGGTTCTATGGATACGCCGGGATAGGGGCATAGCGGAAACGGATTCTAGCGAGAGAACCCTTGCGCAGAAACTAACTCCCTTACTATCAGGTACATGGCGGCAATTCCGGCCAGCAAAACGCCGCTCTCGAGCGAAACCGAAATCCGGTGCAACCGGCTGAACTCAGCAAGCAAAGGGTTGTCCGCTGCCGTTGCCTGAATCGAGCCCATCTGAACCCTCAAAACGGCCATCCTCGCGCTCACCGTAGACTGCGAGATCGCCGTGAATGCGATCATCAGCAAAACGCAAAGCGCCGCCGGAGTCACAAAACTCGCAAAGCCTCGCGTCCGCACCAAGCGCACCAACAAAAACAAAACCCCCAGTGCGATTCCGCCAAGATGCATGCGCGTAAGCGAAAACCCCACGACGGCTCCGGCCTGGTCGCGATTCGGCGCCAGCACGTGAAACGTCCCCGGCGCCACTACAAAACTCAAAAACACGTCGCTTCCAAGCCACAAGCTCAAAGCCAGAAATTCAACTGTGCGAAGAATCGAGGTCACGGCGAGATTATACGCTGTCAGCGTAACTTCTGGAGGATGCTGCTCCTACTCGACCGCGCCGCTCAGCTTGCGCGTACCCGACACGTAGGTCACCGTGTTGGTCACCATGTAGATCGGCGTGACGATGATCGAAACGACGCCCCACGGCCCTAGAAGCAGATTCTTCCCCATGAACTCCCAATACTTGCCGCGCATGCAGGTCTTGCACATATTTGCCTGTATGGTTCGCGTCTGCCGCAAAACAATCATCCCAATGTTGTGGTGGAACTTAACTTGGCTGGTCTGCCGCATATTCCCGCAGATTTGGCACTGTCCCATCATGCCGTCCGGCCTGACCGGGCTTGCCATATTCATCGGATTCGGATTCACCGTACCCATGGATGCCTCCTCGACAAAGCAGAAAAATGGATTGGGCCCAGACCGCTCGAACTGGCACGCAGTTATTGGATGGTCACTTATACGGCCAAGCCGAAATTAATTCAACAGAAGTCTCGCCCCTCAACGTGTTTTTCAACCCCGTTTTACCGATTGATGTAACCACCGATTGAGCACACGATTCGCTACTTTTTGATTCGCTGGAGGGATTGGTGCCAAAATGAGAAAGTTATGGTGGGCGACAAAGGACTTGAACCTTTGACCTCTCCCGTGTGAGGGGAGCGCTCTAACCAACTGAGCTAGTCGCCCGGAGCCAGTACAGCCACAACGCTCTAAAACGTCATCTACCTATTTGTAGCAGGAAGGACCCAGGTTTTCAACCGATGTCCACGGCCACTTCACAGATCGTCTCGCAGCTGCAGCGCTCAATCTCTCGCGCCATTTACGGTAAGGAAGAAGCTATTCAACTCGCGCTGATCACGCTTCTCGCGCGCGGCCATCTGCTAATTGAAGACGTTCCCGGCGTTGGCAAGACGACTCTCGCGCAAGCTCTCGCTAAATCGTTTCACTGCACTTTCCAGCGCATCCAGTTCACTTCGGACCTTCTGCCCAGCGACGTTCTCGGAGTCAGCGTATACAACCCGGAATCGCGCGAGTTTGAGTTTCGCCCGGGGCCGATTTTCGCCAATGTCGTGCTAGCCGATGAAATCAACCGCACCACCCCGCGCACGCAGTCGGCTCTGCTCGAAGCGATGAACGAAGCTCAAGTCACCGTGGACGGCAAAACTCTTAAGCTGCCGCACCCGTTCCTGGTCATCGCCACGCAGAACCCCGTCGAGCATCACGGCACCTACCCCCTGCCCGAATCGCAGCTCGACCGCTTTTTGATGCGCATCAAAATGGGCTATCCCTCACACGAGACCGAACGCGAAATCCTGCGCAAGCATATCCATGATGACGCGCTCGCAACCCTCGAGCCGGTCGCTGACGTCAGCGATGTTTTGGAAATGCAGGAATCCGTCGCTCGCGTGAAGGTGGACGCCAGCTTGCATGACTACGCTCTTGAGATTGTCAATCGCACGCGCAAAACCGAGCAGCTCGCTTTGGGCGTCAGTCCGCGCGGCACGCTCATGTTGCAGCGCGCGGCGCAAGCCCGCGCTTTTCTCGATGGCCGCGATTACTGTTTGCCGGACGACTTCAAGGTGCTTGCTGTCGCCGTTTTTTCGCACCGCGTGGTAGCCAGCTCGCGCCACGCTTCCCTTCAGAAAAAATCGGAGACGACCGAATCCGTCCTCCGGGAGATCGTCGACTCCGTTCGCGTACCTCTGTGAGTCTATCCTCGACAGTCGCGCAACTCTGGGCCAAAGCCGATCGCTCCGCTGTGCGCGCTTTCTTTCTTTCGGTCTCAGCGCTGGCCTTTGCGTTGCTCCTCGCGCTCTATTCCGGCACAGCCGCGGAGTTGGGCCATCTGGCGCTTGCCATTGCTTCCGCCCTCGGCGCTCTACTCGTTGCGGCCTGGGTAGCCGTCACGCTCGTCCCGGTTCTCGCCAAACGCACGCCTCTTCGCTGGATCGGCTACAAAATGGAGTACCGAGTCACCCGCGAAGGATGGATCTACATCCTGGGGATCTTCTTGGTGGCCGTGGCCGCGCTGAACACCGGCAATAATCTGCTCTTCCTGATTCTCGCAAGCCTGATCGCCATCATTTTAATGTCCGGAATTCTTTCTTCCGTCACTCTCTCCGGCGTCGAGATGCGCTTGCAGTTGCCCGATCACATTTTCGCGGGCCAGCCGGTACGCTCACTGGTCGAAGTGCACAACGAAAAGCTGACGTTGCCGTCGTTCTCCCTGCGCGTCGAAGCTGTCCGCGGGAGAAATACCGTGAACTCCCCCATGCTCGAGACGCCGGTCTATTTTCCCTACATTCCGAAACATGACCGTGTGCAACAGCACGTACCCATGACGTTTCCGCGCCGCGGCATCTATTCGCAAGAAGCGTTTCGCATCGTCACGAGATTTCCCTTTGGTTTTTTGCAGAAAGCGCGGCGCATCGATTTGAAGTCCGAAGCGCTCGTCTACCCTTCGGTCGAACCTACGCGGGACTTTTTTGAAGTTCTCCCTGGCATGCAAGGCGCGCTCGAAAACCTGGCCAAGGGCCGCGGCCAGGATTTGTACGCGCTGCGCGACTATCAACCGCGCGACAGTTCACGCCACGTGCATTGGAAAGCCTCCGCACGCTTGGGTTCCCTGATGGTGCGCGAGTTCACGCGCGAGGACGATTGCCGGGTTATTCTCGTGCTTGACCCGCATGCTTCCGCCGGCCTCGCCGCAAAAGAAGCGGAGGCCCGCTTCGAGCGCGCCGTGACGATGTGCGCCGCGCTAGCCTGGCATTTCTACGAAAGCAATGCCGTACTGCAATTTCGCACTGCGGGGTTTGAAACTCCGCTCGTCGAAGCCGACGAGGTCATTTTCAATATCCTCCGTCACCTCGCTACCGCAAAACCTTGTCCGCCGGACCCCAAGCGAGCGCTTCTTTCGGAACTGGCCAACGCGCCAGAGATCTTCCGCGTGATCGTCACCAGCGAATCCCGCGGCTCCATCCCCTCCAGCATTTGGAACCAGTCCTGGGTCATCTTTCTCGAAGATTTGGCCCCTTGACCTGCGCGCGTTAGGCTTTGAGCTTTTATTCGTAACGCAACGCCACAATCGGATCAACGCGCATCGCCCGTCGCGCGGGAATGTAACATGCGGCAAACGAGACTGTAGCGGCCACGACTCCTGCCGCCGCAAACGTGAGCGGATCACGCGCGGTAATTCCGAAGAGCAGGCTGGCCATCAAACGGGTCAGCACAAAGCCTCCTGCCATTCCAATGGCCGTGCCGAGAATGGCCAACTTCATCCCTTCGCCGACCGCCATTCGCAACACGCGCCAACGCTGAGCGCCAAGAGCAATGCGTACACCGATCTCTCGAGTGCGCTGGCTGATCGAATAGGAGAGCACGCCGTATACTCCTACGGCTGCCAGGAAAATGGCCAGCACCGCGAACAGTGCCACCAGGGCGAGATTGAAGCGCTCCGGCGCCAGAGATTTATCAATCGCCGCGTCCATGGTCTTTAGATCGTCGAGCGCAATTTGCGGATCTATCGCGGCAACCGAAGAGCGTATCGAAGTGAACACTAGCGCAGGATCCGTGCTGGTTCGCACTGCCAGGTGAAGCGTGCGCAGCTCGTCAAAGTCCTGGCTTTCCAGCGTGGCGTTTTGTTCCTGCAAATAAGGCGTGTACGCGTGTGGACCGGCCGGAGCCTGCAGCGAGTCATCCTTCACGTCGCCGGCGACGCCAATCACCGTGCGCCAAAAGTCGCCGCTGTATCTGATGCGCTTGCCAAGAGGATCTTGGCCCGGCCAATACGTTCGCGCGGCAGTTTCGCTCACGATGACTACGTTGGGAGCTCCGACGATCTCGGCCGGAGTAAAATCTCGTCCCCGCTTGAGCGTAATGCCCATGGCGCCAAAATAATCGCCCATGATCCAGCTCTGCGTGATGCTCGGCAGGTTATTTCCGGAGCTTTCGTTGCCCTCGATGGTGACGGCGTCACGCTCTTCCACGGCCAGCGGCAAATCCGTGGAGAAGCCCGCGGCGCTGACACCCGGCAGATTTTCCGAGCGGGCTAGCAATTCCTTCCAGAAACCACGGATGGAGTCGGCTTTGGAATACGCGCGAAGCGGCAAAGCAATTGTTGCCGTAACCACGCGCTGCGGCCGGAAGCCGGGGTCCGTCTTGAGAAGTGTAGCGAAGCTTCGCGTCAACAAACCCGCGCCGATGAGCAACATCACGGCCAGCGCCGTTTGCGAAACGATCAGCAGGCTCTGCAATTTGCGCCGCCCGCGCGATGGGCCTCCGCCTCTGCCGCATTCCTTGAGCGATTCGAGCGGATCTATGCGCGTGGCCTCGATGGCTGGCGTAATACCGATAAGAATCGCCGTCGACAGCGACAGCACCAAAGCGAAAAGAAACACGTGCCAATCAATCCGTACTTCCTCCATGCGGGGAAGGCCAGCGGGCGCAAGCGACAAAATCAGCTCCATGCCCCAGCCGCCAATCAGAATTGCGGCAAGACCCGAGAGCAAGCCGAGGACCGTGCTCTCCGTAATCATTTGCCGCGCAAGCCGCCAACGATCAGCTCCGAGCGCCGCGCGCAAAGCAATCTCCTTCTGCCGGGCGGTGGATCGCGCGAGTAGCAAATTGGCGACGTTGGCGCAGGCAATCAGGAGCACAAAACCTACGGCGACGAGAAGGAGCAGCAAGGGAAGGCGCACGTCGCCGGTTACAACTTGGCTGTACGGAGCCACGACGGCGCCGACATGCGCACCCCTAAAAAAAGCCACCAACGGCGCAGGGTAGAGCGCCTCGACTTGTCCAATAGTGCGGTTTGCATCGCCCTGCGCCTGCTCAAAGGTCACTCCGGTCTTGAGCCGGGCCACCACGCTATGGTTGTACATGTTGCCCCAGCCTTGTCTCTCTTCAGGTGTAAACGACATGGGCACCCACAGATCGGCGGGTGTGGTGCTCCAGACTCCTCCGCGAAGCGGAAATTCAAACGTCTTCGGCATCACGCCAATGACCGTGTAAGGTTGGCGGTTTAGTTGAATCCCTCGGCCCAGAATGCTCGGGTCCGCGCCATAGGCTTGCTGCCACAAGCCGTAACTGAGGACGACAAGCGTTTGGCCGGACTGGTCTTCTTGCTCGGTGTAGGTGCGGCCCAGAATCGGAGAAACCCCTAGAAGGGGAAAAACGGAGGCGGACGCGCGAGCTCCCGTGACGCGCTCCGGAGTTCCCGTCCCGGACAAATCGAAATGCTTGTTGCCGTAAACTCCCATTTGCTCGAAGGTTTGCTGGCGCTCGCGAAAGGCGGTGTAGTCCGTCGCATTCATGGGAATGCTCGTGCTGAACCCGGGAAGCTTTTCGAGGATATAAACGATGCGGTCAGAATTCGGGAAAGGCAGCGGGCGCAGGAGCACGCTGTTTACGACGGAAAAAATCGCCGTGTTGGCGCCAATTCCCAGGGCGAGAGTCGCTACTGCGATTAATGTCACGGTCCAGGATTTGAAAAGAACCCTGATCGCGTAAGCCAAGTCCTGTTTGAAACCGCGCATGTTCCCTCCAAAAAGCAAACGCGCCGCGGAAAACACCTTTATACAACGAGATTGCCAGCAATGGGACGCCCACGGCAAAGCTAGCAACTTGCCCGTTTTCAGCAGCTTAAAACATCGAAAAGCCAATGCGGAGGCGATTGGCGTTCGATTTTGGGATTGACCGTCCGCCGCCGGACAAGCCCAAGAGAAAACCCAGCAAGGTAAGCGCATGTTTCCTTTTCTGTGGGAGAATCCTGCCTGCCATGCTAAACCGTGACGGGATCAAAACTTTTCGCAAGCAATTGCTCGCCTGGTTTACGCAATTTCAACGGGATTTGCCATGGCGGCACACCAAAGATCCTTACGCCGTCTGGATTTCGGAGATCATGCTGCAGCAGACGCGCGTCGCGGCTGTGATTCCATACTACGAGCGATTTCTTGCGCGCTTCCCCGACGTGCGTGCCCTCGCGGAGGCATCGCAAGAAGAGGTGCTGCGACTGTGGTCCGGCCTCGGATATTACAGCCGTGCGAGAAATCTACAAAAGGCGGCGCAGCAGATCGTCGCTCTGTATGGCGGAGAGTTTCCGCGGGACGAAGAAGAGGTTATGGCGCTCCCTGGCATCGGTCCCTATACCGGTGCTGCCATTCTCAGCATCGCGCTCGGCGCAAAACAAGCAGTCCTTGATGGCAACGTCGCGAGGGTGCTAGCGCGGCTTGGCGCCGTTCGCGGCGATTTCCGCGAGCCGCGCCGCTGGCAATCGCTTCAAAGGTCGGCAGGAGAACTTCTGGACCGGAAATCACCTGGGGATTGGAATCAGGCCATGATGGAACTCGGCGCCATGGTCTGCACGCCGCGGGCACCACAATGCCTGCTCTGCCCCGTGGCCAAATTCTGCCGCGCCCGCCAATCGGGCGATCCCGAGGCCTTTCCCGGAAAACGCAAAAAGCGCGAAGCCGTGCAAATCGTTCTCGCCGCCGCGGTGTTTTCCACTCCGCGCGGCCAAACTCTTCTCATGCCTCCGCCTGGAGACAAAAAGGAGAACAAGCCTGCTGCCGACGACGTCGCCACGCTCGTCTCGCGAATGTGGCATTTCCCAACGGTCGCGATTCGCAAGGATGCGTCGACGGAATTGAGAAATTATCTTGCTGACTCATTGCCGCCCGGCAACGGCGCTCTTCAGTTGGAACCGCTCAATCGAGTCCGCCATGCTGTGACCTATCGCAGCGTCACGGTTCTTGCTTTCCGCATCGCCATTGCAAAAATCCCACGCATCCAGGGCGCTCGGAGCATTCCATTAAAAGATTTCTCAACGCTGCCCGTCTCGAATCTCACGCGCAAAATCGCGCGCGCCGCCCTTTTGGAATCAACGGAGCCCGCCGCGAAGCCGGACACCTTGAAGTTATCGTTGAAACCATAAACGTTATCGTTTCGCGTTGTGTTCTCCGCTGCGGGCCGACGTAGTGCTAGGATGAAATGGTCCTCTATGGCCGCCTCCGCATCCGTCGCGAGTGTCCCCGCGCTCCCCGCCGAGCGTTTCTTTCGCACTTCTCTCTTCTTGCTCATGACAACTGCCGTCGCCACTCTCGTCAGCACGGGAAAACTCGATCTGATCACGATGATTGTCGCGCCTTCCGCCGTCCTCTATAAGGGTGTCCGCTGGTGGCGGCGCTGCCCCGCGGAAATTCCTCAGCGGATTGCGACCCGGCTGGTCGTTGCGTACTTGCTTGTTTTCCCGGTCGATGTCGTCTTCCTCTCGCGTTCCTTTGTGTCGGCTTCGTCCAATCCCGCGCTTTATGCCGCGCTTCTCGGCGCTATCCATTTTCTGCTGTTTGTGATGCTTGTCCGGCTCTACAGCGCCAACACGGACCGCGACGCGCTTTTTCTGACGATGCTCTCTTTCGCGGCCATTCTCGCTTCCGCCGTTCTCACCATCGACACGACTTTCCTGGGTCTTTTCTTTCTTTTTCTTTTGTTTGGCGTGGCTACTTTCGTCGGCCTGGAAATGCGCCGCGGATCGAAGGGCGCGATCGCTCCGGAAGTCGATGTCCAGCCCAAACAGGAACGCCGTCTCGATCGCGCGCTGGTCCTCGCCGCGCTCAGCGTGGCCCTGGGAGCCATGATTATCGGCGGTGCGCTCTTCTTCTTCTTTCCGCGTTTCAGTGCCGGCTATCTGGGCCGCACCAGTTTGCAACCGACGCTCATGTCCGGCTTCAGCGACGATGTCGAACTGGGGCAGATTGGCGAGATCAAGAAAAACTCGGCCGTCGTCATGCGCGTGCGCACCGGCAAGCCGGTGGGTTATCCGGCGCTCCGCTGGCGCGGCATCGCGCTCTCCGCGTTCGATGGCAAGCGCTGGTCCTCGCCCGACCGTGACTCGGTCACCATTCCTGCGGGAATGAATGGCTGGATAAGCCTCATGGAACGGCCACCCGAGCTGGATCCGACCACGACCGTCCTGCGCTACACCATTCTTCTCCAGCCGGTCGCAACCGACACGGTATTCGCACCTGCAAACGCTATTTCCATTCGCGGAAATCTCTCCGGCGAGGGCTCCAACCAGGAGCTAGGCGCGCGACGCAGTTACATTATCCGCGATGCGACCGGCTCACTCTTCAACCCTTTCCATAATTTCACCACGCTGCGGTATGAGGGTTTTTCCCAGCTTCCGGCGAGGAATGTGCCCAGGTTGCGGGCGGCTTCGACGGACTATCCCGAAGAGATTCGCGACACTTATCTGCAATTGCCGAAACTCGATCCGCGGATACCGGAATTGGCGAAGCAGATCACGGGGCGCGCGCTAACCCCCTTCGACAAAACCATCACGCTGGAAAATTATTTGCGCTCGCACTATGCCTACAATCTAAACCTTACGGGAAAACCCGGCGACGATCCCCTCGCGCATTTTCTGTTTGAGACACGCTCGGGCCATTGCGAATATTTCGCTTCGGCGATGGCCATCATGCTGCGCACGCTGGGGATCCCCACGCGGGAAGTAAACGGGTTTTTGCCGGGCGAGTACAACGACCTCGGCGAGGACTACATCGTGCGCGCCAGCGACGCGCACAGTTGGGTGGAAGTCTATTTTCCCGGCACGGGCTGGATGACTTTCGATCCCACGCCGCCAGGAGCTGAAGATGCCGGCGGTTTCTTCTCACGCCTCGGCCAGTACATGGACTGGTTCGAGCTTTCCTGGAACGAGTGGGTGATCAACTATGATTTCATTCACCAAATCTTGCTGGCGCAAACCATGCAGCGGAACACGCGCTCGTGGACGGAGGTCGCGCGCGCGTGGTTCGTGCACCAGCAGGCGAAAGGACGGCGGTGGATGAGGACCTGGAACGGCGGGCTGCGCTTGCTGCTCCCTCTCGCCGTCGCGTTGTTCTTGCTGGCGCTGCGGTTCGATTTGGTTGTCGCTGTGGTGCGGCGGTTGTGGCTCTCGTGGCAGCTTCGTTCGCCGGAATCGGCGCGTTCGAATCCGCAGCTTGCCTCGCGGCTGTACGGCGAACTCCTATACTTGCTTGCTCGGCGTGGCTTCACGCGCCACCCTACGCAAACGCCGTTCGAGTTTGCGGCCGCCATCTCGCAGCCACGTGTCGCGCCGGCTCTGCAAGAATTCACGCAGCACTACGCGCAAGCTCGTTTTGGCGGCGCGCCTTGCGACACGATTCGGCTCCGCGCCCTCCTCGAGCAAATCCGTTCATCCTTCGCTTCCCGCTGAACCTACAGCGAGACTAGCTGGACGGCCGAAGAACAGCCTGCGGTTGAGTAGCCGCGCTTTTCAGCGGCCCGCTCCCGCCGCTTCTCATCCGGCATTCGGTTAGTCATGGTGGAAATAGAAGACTCCGAATGCTAAGCAAGTGAAGCGAGCCGTGTTCGTCGGGTACGTGGCACTGTTTTTCGGGTGCCTCTTTCTTCTTGAACGCGCATTTGGATTGGTTCATTGGGCAAACTGAGGCACTACCGAGCCGTTTGGTTTCCTCCCTCCGCAGCGTGTTACAATTGACAATTGCGCTAAGGCGCTGATTTACTGCCTATGACTAAGGTCGGATTTGTGAGCCTGGGATGCCCGAAGAACCTCGTGGACAGCGAGGTGATGATGGGTATTCTTACGCGCGAAGGGTATGAGTTGACGCCGCGCGCGGATGAGGCTGAGATTCTCGTCGTCAATACTTGCAGCTTCATCGAATCCGCGCAAAAGGAGTCGGTGGACGCGATTCTGGAGATGGCCGAACACAAGAAATTTGGCGCGGCGCGCAAGCTTATTGTCGCGGGATGTCTTGTCGAGCGGTTTCGCGAACAGATCCTTGAGCAGGTTCCGGAAGTCGACGCCGTAGTGGGAACCGGCGAAGTGGAACGCATTCTCGAAGCGGTCGACGGCGATTTGCGCGTGCTGCCTCGGACCCCGCCAGCGTTTCTCTATCACGACCTGACGCCGCGCGTGATCACTACGCCGCGCCACGCCGCGTACATCAAGATTGCCGAAGGTTGCGATCACCCCTGTACGTTCTGCATCATTCCGCAATTGCGCGGAGCATTTCGCAGCCGGCGCTTTGAATCCGTGGTGCGCGAAGCGGAGAATCTCGCGGCTTCGGGCGCGCGCGAAGTCACTTTGATCGGCCAGGACACGACTTCTTACGGCGAAGACCTCGGCCTCCAGAATGGCCTGGCGCAATTACTCGAACGGCTGGCGCAAGTCGAGGATTTGCTTTGGGTGCGTTTTCTTTACGCCTACCCGAATCGCGTTACGCAAAAATTGTTGGATACACTCGCAGCGCATCCGCGGCTGGCCAAGTACATGGACATGCCGCTGCAACACGCCAGCCGTAATGTTCTGGCGCGGATGAAGCGAGGTTCGCACGGCGACGCCTTCTTGAAACTCCTAGAGCGCATTCGCGCGACGATTCCTGGAGTTTCGCTGCGTACTTCGTTCATTGCGGGCTTTCCGGGCGAGACGGAGAAGGACTTCGAGGAACTTTGCGACTTTGTGCGTGCAGCGAATCTCGACTGGATGGGCGTGTTCGAGTATTCCGATGTGGACAACGCGAACAGTTACGGACTCGACGCGAAAGTCGACGCGGATACGATTACCGATCGACGCAACCGCCTGATGGCTATCCAAAAGAAAATCTCGCGCGAGAAATTGCGCGCCTGGAAAGGCCGCACGGCCACGGCACTCGTCGAAGGCGCGTCGAAGGACAATCCGCTGGTGTGGGAAGCGCGCCTGGAGGGCATGGCGCCGGATATCGACGGCAAGCTCTATTTGACGGACATTGAGTTGCCGACAGGCGAAACCGCCGAGACTGGCGACATCGCGCGGGTTGAAATCATCAAAGCCGACACCTACGACTTGATCGGCCGCGTCGTCGAGATCTTGCCTCGGTTTCGGCCTATCGGCAGCGGAATCAACGACGCGTCGTCGATGCCCCGTGTTCCGCCTGCCGAGAAACTCCATCGGATTTCCACTGGCGCTCCGCTTCGCGTCCTCGGCTGAGCTATACTCACTCTTCAAGAAACTCTACTCGGCGGTCTCTATGATCTGTGTGTAAAATCCTTTTTACACAGAGGTCACAAAGAACACTGAGTTCACAGAGAAGAGAAAATAACGGCATCGTGGTTTGGCGAGAGGCGAACCGCGAGCCGTCGGGAGCTATTCTGATGAAACATCGCTGCCCCATTTGCAAAACACCGACCGATTCAGAGAGTAACGCGGACTTTCCCTTTTGCAGCGAGCGCTGCCGCGACCGCGATCTGGGCAACTGGGCCACCGAGAAGTACGTCGTGTCCGAACCGGTGTTCGATATGAGCGAACTCGAGGCCGGCAAGAATCCGAACGAGCAGAAAGCTGTCGACGAAGACGAGGACTTTAAGGGGTTCCGCAAGCCCGATGACACCATCCATTGAAGTTCCCGCTGAGGCTGCTCCGCCGAAAAAACCGCGCTTGGCGCTTGCGATTGCCACCGCCCTCGGGGTGGGCTATCTGCCGAAGGCTCCGGGCACGTTTGGCTCGCTTGTAGGAATCGCGGTCGCGATCCTTACGCACCCAGTAAGTCTGTTCATTCTGCTAGATTCCACGATCAACCATCATGCACTGTACGCCGCCATAGGAGTCGATCTGCCGCCGCTATATGAGCGGTGGGCATTCGCAGTTCTTCTCGCGCCCTCGATGTTCTTTTTTCTCTGCGTCAGCTCGATCGGCGTCTGGAGCAGTTCACTAGCCGCTGCTTACGCCGGCATATCAGACCCGCAATACGTCGTCATTGATGAGGTAGCCGGAATGTTCTTGACGCTGGTGCTTGGAATCGCACCGCTAGGTCCTCCAACACATCTTCTACCTACAGAGAGCGCATCCGTGTTCGCACTTTACTCGGGATTGAGCCTGCTGAATTGGAAATATCTGCTGCTGGGATTCTTGCTTTTTCGCTTGTTCGATATTTGGAAGCCTTTTCCGGTGCGCCAACTCGAAAAGCTTCCGCGCGGATGGGGCATCATGGCGGATGACTGGATGGCAGGCATCTACGCTGCTATCCTGTTGCGAGTGGCGCTACACTTTGGGTTGCTTGGCTGGGTATGAAATTCGGCTTCGGGTCTTCGGCAGAAAAAAACGGCATCCCCCGTATAGATAGAGTTGCGCCTGCCGCTGCCATTCCTGGCGGCGAGATTGTGTTGCACGGAAGCGGATTCGCTTCGCGCGCGCACCCGCTGCCGGTGGTGCGTTTTGGCGAAGTGGAAGCCGGGCTCGCACTCGCCAGCGAAAACCGGCTGATTGCGCGGGTTCCAGAAGGGGCGACCGGCGGCGTGGTCCGCGTGTTCAGCGCGGCAAACGAAAGCCAGCCGCATCCCGTCTCGATCGGCGTGCAAATCGCGGACAATTTGCATCCCATTGCAAATCCCGCCGTCGATTCGTATGGCAATACCTACGTTACGTTTTCCGGCAACCGCGGGCAGCGCGTTCCTGTTTCGCTGTATAAAATTACAGCGAACTACAGCGTGAAACCTTTCGTCACTTCGCTGGTGAATCCCAGCGGCCTGGCGCTGGACCGCGCGGGAAACCTCTTCGTCTCTTGCCGGAACGACGGGACCATTCACCGGATTACTCCGGAGGGCCGCGCCGAACAGTGGATCGAAGGCATGGGCGTCGCCACGGGCATTGCGTTCGACCGCGCCGAGAATCTTTATGTGGGCGACCGCAGCGGAACCATTTTCAAGATTAGCCCAAGCCGCGAGGTTTTTGTTTTTGCGACCATCGAACCGTCGCTCGCGGCGTATCATCTCGCGTTTCATCCGAACGGCGATCTTTATGTTACGGGGCCGACGACCTCGAGCTACGATCGCGTCTACCGCATCACGCAGGGCGGCGAAGTCAGTACATTCTTTCGCGGCCTCGGGCGTCCGCAAGGTCTGGCGTTCGATCGTGATAGCAATCTCTACGTCGCGGCGTCGTATGGCGGGCGTCGCGGCATCATTCGCATCACGCCGCAAGCGCACGCCGACTTAGTTCTAAGTGGCTCGGGGCTTGTCGGCATGGCGCTGCAATCCTCCGGCCGCGCCATTCTCGCTACCACCGGTGCGCTCTTCACGCTCGACTGGGATGTTCGCGGCTTGCCACTTCTCGGATAATTGACACCATGAAAGCAGAAATCATCGCAGTGGGTTCGGAGCTGCTCACGCCGGACCGGCTTGATACCAATTCGCTCTTCTTGACGGAAGAGCTGAACAAGATTGGCATCGAGGTAGTGAGAAAGACTGTCGTAGGCGACAACCGTGATTTGTTGAGCGATGCGTTTCGCGATGCGCTGAATCGCGTGCCGCTAATCATTTCGTCGGGCGGGCTCGGTCCAACGGAAGACGATCTTACGCGCGAGACCGTCGCTGACCTGCTCCATCGCAAGCTTCGTCGGAACGACGATATTTTGCGTTACATCGAGGGGCGTTTCCGTGCGTTGAATCGCGAAATGCCGGAGGTAAACGTGCGCCAAGCGATGGTGCCCGAGGGCGCGGAAATCCTGGAGAATCCGCGCGGAACAGCTCCCGGTTTGTGGCTGGAAGACGGCGGACACTTGATCGTGCTGCTCCCGGGTCCGCCGCGCGAGCTGAAGCCGTTGTTCCGCGAACAGGTGCTATCGCGGCTGGAGCGCCGCGCTTCCAGCGTGCGCATGTTTCATCGCGAGATTCGCGTTACCGGCCTGGGCGAATCGCACGTAGAGCAGCGCATTATGGGCATCTACAAGCGCTTTCCCGAGGTGAACACCACTGTCCTCGCGGCGCCTGGCGAGACGCAGGTCCATCTGCGCATCTGGACGGGCGACCCGGAACACGCGAAAAAAACTTTGGACGAAATCGTAAGCGGCTTCCAGATCGCTCTTACTGATCGCATCTTCAGCCAGGATGGCTCGCCGCTCGAGGAAGTGATCGCGGCGGAGTTAACCATGCACAATGCCACGATCTCCGCGGCGGAAAGCTGCACGGGCGGCCTTTTGGCGCAGCGGCTGACGAGCATCGCGGGCAGCTCTTCGTATTTTCTGGGCGGAGTGGTTTGCTACAGCAACGAACTCAAGACGGCGTGGGCGGGCGTGCCTGCGGAACTCATTCAAGCCAAGGGTGCAGTCAGTGCGGAAGTGGCCGTGGCCCTAGCGGAAGGAATTCGCCGACGCGTGGGCAGCACTTTCGGGGTAGGCATCACAGGAATCGCGGGACCCGGCGGAGGCACGGAAGAAAAACCGGTGGGAACCGTGCATATCGCGCTCGCACATGCGGGCGGCGTCAAAGAACGCGGCGTGCGCTTCCCCGGCGACCGCGAATCGATTCGCTTTCAGGCTTCGCAGGCCGCGCTCGACATGGTCCGCATCCACTTTCTCTACAGCGGCAAGCAGCTCTCGACACGGGCTTGAATATGCGCCTCTTTGTCGCGCTAGAGATTCCCGCTGCTGTGCGAGACAAGCTGGCGGCATTCATTAAGGACATGAGCGCTCTCTCCGAGCAAGTCGAACAAAAGTGGGTGCGCTGGGTGCGCCCGCAGAATCTTCACTTAACGCTGAAATTCATTGGCGAAGTGGCGGATGGCAAGCTCCGTGACATCCGCACTGCTCTCGCGACGGTTCGAGGCAATGGGCCGCTCGAAGTCCGATTCCGCGGAATGGGCTTTTTCCCCGATGAAAAGCGTACTACTGTCCTCTGGACTGGCTTGGACGCCAGTGCGACTCTTCCATCTCTCGCAGGAGCGATCGACAGCACGCTCCTATCCCAGGGCATAAGGAAAGAAAACCGCCCTTTCGTCCCGCACCTGACGTTGGCGCGGTTCGCGCCTCCCGGCATGCAGAAAAAGCTGCTTGTCGCCATCAAGCAGAACGGCGAGCGCGAGTTCGGTTCGTTCGAGGCTCGCGAATTTCATCTACTCGAAAGCAAGCTAAAGCCCACGGGAGCCGAGTACACTGCCCTCGCCTCTTTTCCCATCAGTTCGGAGGCCTAGCGCCAGATGGCCGAGTTGAACGCGACACTTCTCTCAATTCCAGCGGCTACGTACCTGCTCGGCTCGATGCCGTTCGGGCTGCTGCTGGGCAAGCTCTTTGGCGCGGCCGACGTTCGCAAAGCGGGCAGCGGCAATATCGGTGCGACAAACGTTGCGCGCGTCGCTGGGCCGCTCGCGGGGATACTCACTTTGCTGCTGGACGCGGCGAAAGGGGCGCTTGCCGTTTTGCTTGCCGCCCGGCTCACAAACGACAGTGCCCTTTGGATGATGATTGCCGGCTTGTGCGCGCTCGTCGGGCATTGCTTCCCAATCTGGCTGGGATTCCGCGGAGGCAAAGGCGTAGCTACTGCGGCGGGCGTATTTCTGGTGTTGTGCCCGCCGGCGTTTCTCGGCGCGGTAATCTTATTTATTCTTGTGGTTCTTTATTGGCGCTTCGTGTCGTTGGCATCGATCTCGGCGGCGGCGGCCATGCCCTTGTTGATCTATTTTTTTTGGGCGCCGCATCATGCGCCTCCCTACGTCGTCACGTTCGGCTCGCTGGCCGCGGCACTGCTGATCGTTTACAAGCACGACGCCAACATACAGCGGCTAGTGCAGGGCGACGAACCGAAATTTTCATTTCGCAAGAGAGCGAGTAAAGAGGACGCGCCTTGAAGCGTATCGCCATACTTGGCGGCGGAAGCTGGGGCACGGCACTGGCCATTGTGCTCTCTCGCACGCACAAGACGCATGAGATTTCCTTGTGGCTTCGCGATGCCGCGCTTGCGGAATCGATCCGGCGGGACCGCGAGAACACACTCTATCTTCCCGGCCACAAACTGCCGGAGACGGTCCAGGTCACTCACGACGCAGCTGCGGCTTTGGAAAGCGCGGAAGTGATCGTTGGCGCCGTCCCAGCAGCGCACGCTCGCGGCGTTTACCAGCGTGTTCTGCCGCAAATCGTTCGGGGCGCGGCGATCGTGAGCGCCACGAAGGGACTTGAGCCCGGCACGCACGCCCGCATGAGCGAAGTCATTTTCCAGAGCTCCCAAGACGTTTGGCCGGAATTTCCTCCGCGTATCGCGGTTCTTTCCGGACCGTCTTTCGCCGCGGAAGCAGCGGCCGGCCAGCCTACGGCGGTTGTTCTTGCGTCGAGCGATCTCGCCCTCGCCGATGAGCTCCAGGATGAATTCGCTGGCCCGACTTTTCGCCTGTACACCAACGGGGACGTCCTGGGCGTCGAACTTGCCGGGGCCATGAAAAATGTGATGGCCATCGCGGCAGGTGTCTGTCAGGGCATCGGCCTCGCCTTCAATCCGTTGGCAGCGCTGATCACGCGGGGCCTCGCAGAGATGACGCGGCTCGCCGTCTCTCTCGGTGCGCGCCCGGAAACGCTCAGCGGGCTTGCGGGTCTTGGCGACCTCGTTCTGACCTGCACAGGGTCCCTGAGCCGCAATCGGCATGTCGGCATTGAACTCGGTAAGGGCCGCTCGCTGTCGGACATCCTGGAAGGCATGAAGATGATCGCCGAAGGCGTAGGTACTGCCGGAGCTCTCTTGGCGCTCGCGCGCGAGGCTGGGATCGAAATGCCAATAACGGAACAAGTCGACGCCATCCTGCATCTGTGCAAGCCGCCTCGGGAAGCTATCCGAAGCATCATGGACCGGCCCCTGAAGCGCGAATAACGGCAGGAATTCAGCCCTTTCTCAAGACCTGTCCGGTCTTCTTCGGAGGCAGGTCGAGCGCGGGAACGGCCACTAGTACCAAGGTTCCAGTTGCAGATGCGCGACGCCCGGCCATTCGCAACCCCCGCTGGTCCTTTTCTTCCCCTAAAATTAAGAGTCGATATGCCGGAAGCCGTTTCAACTACGTGGCAACGTCTGCGCAAGGGACGCGTGCGCATTTTGTGGCTCGTTCTGGGCGCGCTGCTGCTCGTAAGCGCCCTGCCCATCGGGCTTTACCACCGCCAGGTGCTCCAGCTTAGCCAGGATAAGCTGGGAGACAACGAACGCGTGCAACAATCCGATTTGACCCGTTCCCTGGCCCAGGAAATTCAGCTTTTCGAGTTCAACCAGACCCAGCAGCTCTTCAGCGAGCGGCAAATTCTGACTTTGACAGGGCTCATCGACAATGTCGAAGACCCCGCCGCCGAGCCCAAGGTCACCCGGCTGCTCGGGGAATTTGTCAACAGCAACCGGGACACATTTCTTTATCTAACGGCGGTCGATAAGAACGGCAAAGGCACCAGCGCCTCCCAAGGCAATTTCCGCGCGGATCAGGATCCGTTTGTGGCCAAAGAGCTGCAGCGGGCCTTCCAGAACTGCATGCAATCCGACCAGTTACACATCGTTAAGTTTCGCAGCGATCCTCTTGCGCTCGCACCGGACAACGAGCCGGCCTTTGTACTCGCTGTGCCGCTCAAGGATTTGACGGGGGACTATACCGGCATGCTTGCCGCGGTCGTTTCGCTCGAGCCGATTTTGCACCGCTTACGGGACGCCAGCGTGCGCGGACGAATGGTTTTCGTGGTGGACCACTCCGGCCACATCGTCGCCCATCCGGATACAAAGAATTTTGTGCCCGGCGCCGAAGCCAGTGGAAAGCTCGTCGACCAAATTCGCGCTCTGCCCCGGGACCTGCGCAATACGGAAACGATTCGCTTTACAGAAAAGGGGACCAAGCATCCGGTCGAGATGATCGGTACGTACAGCACGTTCCCAGAGGTCAATTGGGCGGTCGTCGCCGAACGCAGCCTGGACGACGCTCGTACCGATGCGGGTGTGACGGAATTAAACCGCCAGGCTTTGGCTTTCGTTACCGTGGTGGTTCTTGTGGCCATCCTTTTCGGTTATTTTTTTGCCGTGGGAATCAGCGGGCCGATTCGCGGCCTCGCGGCTTCCACGCGCGCCATCAGCCGCGGAGAATTTCACCAGCGCTCGCCGGTGCGCGGCGCTTCAGAAATTAGCGAGTTGGCTGAAAACTTCAACAAGATGGCGAGCGACATCGAAGAGTACATCGAAAAGCTGAAAGAAGCGGCGGAGGAAAACCGCGAACTGTTTATCGGCTCGATTCGTATGCTTGCCGCGGCCATCGACGAAAAGGATCCGTACACGCGCGGTCACTCCGGCCGCGTGGCGAAGTACTCCGGGCTTATCGGACGGGAACTCGGACTTTCGGCTGAAGAGCTGGACAAGTTGCGCGTCGCCGCTCTGCTTCACGACGTTGGCAAAATCGGCGTGGAAGACCGCGTCCTGAAGAAGCCCGGTGCATTGACCCCGGAAGAATTCGATTTGATGAAACAACACACCGTGAAGGGCGCGAACATCATGCGCCCGGTTTCACAGCTGAAGGAGATGCTGCCCGGCATCGAGCTGCACCACGAACATATCGATGGGCGCGGCTATCCGTACGGCCTGCAAGGTCAGCAGATTCCGCTGATGGCGCGCATCATCGGCGTGGCCGACACGCTCGACGCCATGACCACCAATCGTCCGTACCAGTCGGCGATGGACATCGAGTTCGCGCTGAACCGCATCAAGTCTCTGACTGGCTCGAAGTTCGACGCCGTCGTCGTGAACGCCCTCGAATCCGCCATCAATTCCGGGAAGCTCCGCCTCAGCGCCGTCGAAGTGACCGTTTAGAAAAATTGGAGGTCGCCGTGAGCAAGTTTGCGACAGCAGCCGTTCCCGCGTTGCTCATCGCGCTGGGCGGCTGGTTATCGGCGTCCGAAGACAAATGGAAGCGAGTCTCGTCGTTTCAATACGATTGGGATCATCATGGTGCCGAGTTTATCTTCGAGTCCCAGCATCGGGGGCCATCGCGACCAGCTCATGCTCGAGGAGCTTCTCGATTTGGACAGCGACGGCATCCCTGAGATTGCCGGGAAAGCTTGCATTTCGCAAGCATGGGGAAACGGCCTGCTTACCTACGATCCGTTCAACGTCTACAAACTGAATGCAATTCCAGGTGGTCCAGCGAAACTCTCGCTTGCACTTTCCAAGAGCTACCACCTAAAGCATTACTACGGGTGGGCGGCACCGAACTGTAGCGAAGACTTCGCAGTCGTTCTGCACCCACGAGGCGGAGACAAACCGGCGGTGGCTCCCAAAGAGCGGGCCGAGAGGATCGAGGAGGCCAAGCAATAGTCGGGGAAGTGTGGGTTTCGCCGACATGAGCAAGACATGGAGATCGCGGCGGCCTCGCGCCGAGCGCTTCTGTTACAATTTTAGATCGCGCTGACTGCAAAGCGCTCAATGGCATGATTTCGCTCTTTGGAAAGCCGGAAAAAGTCGAACCGTCGCTGCTCGAACGGCTGAAAGCCTCAGTTAGCAAGACGAAGGCGGCGCTGTCTGATTCCGTGGAAAACATTTTCCTCGGCGAGCGCAAGATTGACCCCGCGCTTCTGAAAAAACTTGAAACGGCGCTGCTCTCCGCCGACCTCGGCGTGAAGCCGACACGCGAAATTCTGGACGCTGTGCGGGAAAAGCTGGATCGTAACGCGCTCTCGGATGCCAACCAGCTCAAACGCGAGATTAAGTCGCACATCGTTCGCATCCTTACGATGAGCGAGGGCAAGCTGCCCGACGGCACGACAGGCAGCACGATCGCGCCGCCGGCCAAAAATCCGGCAAGCTCATCCAACGGTTCCGGCCCGCGCGTGATCTTTATCGTCGGCGTGAACGGCGCCGGAAAAACCACCAGCATCGGCAAGCTCGCGAATCGCCTGCGCCAGGAAGGTCTCAGCGTTGTGCTGTGCGCTGCCGATACGTTTCGCGCCGCCGCTGTCGAGCAGCTTGAAATCTGGGCGCAGCGCAATGGTATCGACGTAATTAAACAAAAGTCAGGCGCCGATCCCGCTGCCGTCGTTTTCGATGCGATGGCCGCCGCGAAAGCGCGTGGCGCGGATGCCGTCATCGTGGACACTGCCGGCCGCCTGCACACCAAATCCAACCTCATGGCCGAACTCGAGAAAATGAAACGCACCGCAGCTAAAGTCATTCCCGGAGCTCCGCACGATGTTCTGCTCGTGCTCGATGCCACCACCGGCCAGAACGGTCTCGCTCAGGCCCGCGAATTTACTTCCGCGGTTACCGTCACCGGCATCATTCTTACGAAACTCGACGGCACGGCCAAGGGCGGTATCGTCGTCGCTATCGCGCGCGAGCTAGGTTTGCCAATCCGTTTTGTCGGCACCGGCGAGCAGATCAACGACATGGTGCCCTTCGACGCGGAAACCTACGCCAACTCTCTTTTCGATTAAACTTTCGACTGCGAAATGGACGCTCACGCCACTCGCTTCATGGAACACGCGCTGGAATTGGCTCAGAAAGGCATCGTCCTCGCGAGTCCCAACCCCGTTGTCGGGTGCATTCTCGTCCGCGAAGGGCAAATTGTGGGCGAGGGATTTCACGAATATGAAAAGCGCGATCACGCGGAAATCGTCGCGCTGAAATCCGCCGGCGAAAAGGCGCGCGGCTCCGCCATGTACGTCACACTGGAACCGTGCAATCACACCGGCCGCACCGGTCCTTGCACGGAAGCAATTATCGCCGCGGGCGTTCGGCGCGTGGTGGCAGCGATGGAAGACCCCAATCCCGTAAACTCCGGCAGGGGCTTCGATCGACTCCGGGCAGCCGGAATCGAAGTCTTCACCGGCGCCGGTGAAGATGAGGCTCGCGATTTGAACGAAGCCTTCGCTTGCTGGATTCGCACAAAAAAACCGTTCGTCACGCTGAAGTCCGCCCTGACACTGGATGGGCAACTCGCTCTTCCCCGCGAGCGAAGCAAGTTACACAAGAGACGCAGCAAGCAGAAACGGATGAATTGGATTAGCTCGGAAGAATCTCGCGCCGAAGTTCACCGCATGCGTCACGCCGCGGACGCTGTACTCACCGGAGTTGGCACAATCAAGATCGACGACCCGCTCCTCACGGATCGCAGCGGAATGCCGCGGCGAAGGCCTCTCTTGCGCGTCATCCTGGACGGGGGCCTGACGATTTCGCCGTACTCCCGCATCGCGCAGTCCGCGCGGAACGATGTTCTGGTTTTTACGCAACAGCATCCAAATACGCAAAGAGTTCGGGCTTTGGAGAAAGCCGGCGTCGAAGTCGTCCGCGCCGCTTCGCGCAACGGACAAATTCATCTGGAAGCCGTCCTCGCCGAACTTGGCCGCCGAGAAATCCTCAGCGTACTTCTCGAAGCTGGCCCGACGCTCAACGGGTCGGCCCTCCTGGCGGGCATAGTGCAGAAATTGTTCCTCTTCTACGCCCCCAAAATCGCGGGCGAAGCACGCGTTCCGTTCGCTATCGCGCCGAATCTCACGCTCCCGCTGCTACAAAAAGTTCGCACCCAAGCATTCGGACCCGACATCGCCATCGAAGCGTACCTGCAAGACGTATACCGCTGACTTTCGAGTGCGGCCGCCCTGCTGCCGCTTTTGCGGCGTCACAGGGGCGCTGACTCGGAAAACGGGAGCCCGGCTCCCGCACTCCACCCAGCTGCATCACTCGCTGACGCGCAGCACCGCTGCGCCTTCGATGGCGTCATTTTTCAGGGCATTCAACGCACGGTTGGCTTCGCGGAGCGGAAAGACCTGCGTGTGCATGTGGACCGGAATCTCCGCCGCGACCCGCAGAAAATCCTCGCCATCCTGGCGCGTGTTGTTCGCCACGCTGCGAATCATCCGCTCCTGATAGAGCAGATCGTAGCTAAACGACGGAATCGCACTCATATGAATCCCACCCAGCACTAGCACCCCGCCTTTGCGCAACGCCCTAAGCGCCGCGGGAACAATCTCGCCAGCTGGTGCAAAAACAATCGCGGCATCCAGCTTTTCCGGCGGCGCATCGAGTGTGCCGCCCGCCCACGCGGCGCCCAACTCAAGCGCCAGTTTCTGATGACGCGCATCACGCGTCGACGCGTATGCCGTCACGTTCCAATGCCGTGCCACTTGAATCGCCACATGCGCCGCTGCGCCAAAACCATAAAAGCCAAGCCGACCGCCAGGCTTGATTCCCGAAAGGCGCAGGCAGCGGAATCCGATTATCCCCGCGCAGAGCAGCGGCGCGGCCTGCTCGTCGGCAAATCCCTCTGGTATCGCGTAAACGAAATCTTCGGGCGCAACGGTGTATTCCGCGTAGCCGCCATCAACGGTGTAGCCGGTGAAGGTCGGGTTGTCGCATAGATTCTCCTCGCCGCGGCGGCAGTATTCGCACAAACCGTCGGTGTGGTGCAGCCACGCCACGCCAACACGGGCGCCAACCGCATAACGCCGCGCGCCTTCGCCAAGTTTCTCAACAATGCCTACGACCTGATGCCCCGGTATGACTGGTGATTTCCGAGGCGGCAATTCGCCTTCGATCACATGCAAATCCGTCCGGCACACACCGCAAGCGCGCACGCGAATCAGCGCTTCGCCCTTGCCGGGGTTTGGCACCGGCACGTCGGTGAACTGCAGAGGATTCGTTTCAATCCGCGCGGGAGCGTTAAGCAGGCAGGCCTTCATGGCGGGACCTCGGATAGTTTTCGCTGTTCCCTCAAGGTTTAGTTTAGTGCTTTCTTTCCTCCGAGCGAAATGCTGTACACTCAAAAGGAAAAGCGCACAAACCGGGCAAAGCGGGGAAGATAGGCAGGCCGTGTTCACAGGAATCATTGAGCATGTCGGATCCATTGAGTCGCTTGAACTGAAGGCGGGCGGCGGGCGCGTCACGATTCATGCCCCCAGCCTTGCTCCCACGCTAGTGCTGTCAAACAGCATTGCCGTAAACGGCTGCTGCCTCACGATCGTCGCTTGTGGCAAAAAAAGCTTTTCCGCTGATCTTTCTGGCGAAACCATCCAAAGAACGACTTTCGGCGCAAAAGACGGCACACAGAAAAAAGGGACGCGCGTTAATCTCGAACAGCCTCTCACCGCCGGCAAAGAATTGGGCGGCCATTTTGTTCAAGGACACGTTGACGGCACCGGCCGCGTGACGCACCTGAACCCAGAAGAAACGGGAAGCAGCAATTGGTGGTTCGGCGTCGAACTTCCAGAAGATTTTGCGCGCTATATCGTGCCGAAAGGCTCCATCACCATCGACGGCATCAGCCTCACCGTCGCGCGCTGGAATAAAAGCACGCGCATCGTGGAAGTTGCCGTGATTCCCTACACCTACGAGCACACCAACATTCGCGACCGCAAACCCGGCGACGCCGTAAACCTCGAAGGTGATGTTCTGGGAAAATACGTCGAACGCTATCTCGAAGCGCGCAACGACCTACCGGCCGAACCAATTTCGAAGATTAGTCTGGAAGAGCTGATCGAGCAAGGATTCTGAACAAAACCCAGCCCTGTCGTTGATCTGTTTGCCGGTGCGCTTCTCGATGGGCCTTCAGCTTACCGCCTCTCGCGCCTTCGCACGCGCGCCTCGCCAATAAAGCACGAGTCCAATCACAATGGTCGCGACCGTGCCGACCACCAGCTTCATTTCGAACCCAAACTTGTTCGTCGAATCACCGGGCGGAACCAGCGAAACAAATATGCCGATCAGCACAATCAGAAAGCCCGTGCCGGAAATGGCCCACACGCCAGCTTTGCCGCAGGGGATCAGAATTGCCTCCGAATTTTCCTTGCGATCTTTTCGCGAAAAAAGGCGTATAGCCGCCGCAAACATGTACAGAAACGGGATGAAATAAAGGATGTTCGTCGCGCTCACTAGCACGTCGTACGCGCCCCGCGTCGATTCGTTGATCTGGCTGACCAATAGAATGCCGCACGAAAGCACGGCCTGTACCAGAATCGCAACGTACGGCGTCTTCCAGCGGGGATGAATTTTCCCAAACGCCTGCGGCAGATAGCGGTCAATTCCCACGACGAACGGCACGCGCGCAATCCCAGCCACCGTGCTTCCAACTCCGCCGGCGTTTCCGAGCGTCACGACAATCGCCGCTACAACTCCCAGAAATCCAATGCGCAAGGCGATCGATCCCACCGTGATGGCGTGAAACACCCCGCTGGTGTTTGACACTTCCGCCGCGGGAACCAGGATCAGCACGGCGATCGTCGCCAGGATATACATCAGCGCGATTAGCACAGCGGCGGCATAGAGCGCGCGCGGCAGTGTTCGCCGCGGATCGCGCACTTCCTGGCTCATGGCAGACACAAGCTCGAGTCCGCTGAAGGCAAACGCGATCTGCGACCAGAAATTCACCGTGTCCCAGTTCCACGTCGGCAAAATGTTGTGCAGCGTAAAAAGCGTTACCGCGCCGTGCTTCATAGCGATAATCGCAGCGACGCCGACCACTGCCATCAGCGGCAAGTACGTCGAGACGCCGCCGACGTTCTGCAGCCACTTGCCGATGTTCAGCCCGATGATGTTCAGCCCGACGGCCACGATCAGGTATCCGACAGAAAGGAGAAGCAAAAATGTGCGGTCGTGCTCCAGCGCCGCGCCCCGTTCTCCCAGGATGTAAGCGCTCATCGCTGCACTGGCGAGCAAGAGCCCGGGAAAATAAAAAACGGTATAGGCCCAGTAATTCCATCCGGCGACAAAACCGTGGAAATCCCCGAAGGCCTCCTTGGTCCAAACGTACAGGCCGCCTTCTTCCGGAAATCGCGACGAGAGTTCGTTGATCACCATCGCCGATGGAATAAAGAACAAAACCGCCGCGATTACCCACAAACTGATCGAAGATGGGCCGTTGTGCGCGGCTGCGGCAACCCATCGCGGGCCCAGGACCGTGGCGATGTTGAAAAGTAAGACATCCCAAAATCCCATGGTCTTAGGAAGTTGCCGGATCGGATTGGATTGCGCGCCGCTTGTCTCAGTCACGCAGCCGTCCTCCTCAATTCGCATTCCAAACTCGCCGCCTCAGGCATACAGACCCTTATAGTATCGGTACCAATCGCTCTGAAAGGTCTCGCGCGGATCGTATTGCTTCTTCAGGCCTAGAAAATCCTGGAACTGCGGATACGCGGACGCGAGGTCGTCTCGGGTGGCAAAGCGGTTATAGGTGAGATAAAAACTTCCGCCTCTTTTGTTGGCGGCGCGGATGAGCTGGCGGCACACCTCGCCGGTTTTCTTCAAAGCTTGCGTCTCGCCGGAAGTGTGCGGAGAAAATATCACGCACGCGTAGCGCTTCTTCGCCCATGCAAGAAAAGAGTCTTTGTCCTGCTCTATGAAGCGCACGGTTCCGTAAATCAGCGGCATCCCGCTTTCGAGCAAAACGCGCCGCGCCTCTTCGAACAAGGAGGTCAGCTCGTTGCGCGGGACGTACACCTCGAGAATCAAGTCCGCGCCCACGTAGTCCGCGCCAAGCCGCTTTTCGATCTCCTGGTGATATCCGGCGGGATAGGTACTCAGCTGATGTAAATCCGACCATTCCACGTTGCCGTCCTTCGATAACTCCAGCTTTGCGTAACGCCGGTATGCCGACCCGCGATCGCGATGCGCGATTTCCAGCAACGCCGTCAACATTTTCGCGTCGATATCCATGCTCTCCGTTCCAAGCGGCGTTTCCGGCGGAACATTTTCGTACGTCGTCAAAATGCCCGTGCGTAGAAAATCGCGAGAAGTCTCATCGATGTTGTACTGGAAATAACCAAATGGCGCACCTGCAGCCTTGCGCCCTTCAATCAGAGCTACCAACTCCGTTGTGGTTCGCGTCTCGACGTGCCGCCGGACCTTGCCTCTCGGCGCCAGCCTCAATCCAGCCGCGGTAATAATTCCAAAAAGTCCGTAGCCTCCCGAGGCAAGCGAGAAGAGTTCCGCGTTTTCCTTGCGGTTGCATTTCTTTATTGACCCATCCGCGGTAACAATTTCGATCCATTCTATGTCGCTGATGATCGGGGGCGTGCCGAGACCATGGCCATGCGCATTCGCTGAAATCGCGCCGCCGAGACTCATCCGGTCGGCTCCGCCCTGTTTCTGGAGAATTCCCCAGATCACATTTTCTTTTTGTAGTGCAGTATATCCATGGATAAGCTCCGGCCACTCGATGCCCGCTTCAACATGCAGTACTCCCGTCTTGTCGTCCAAACTGATGACGCGGTTCATCGCACGCATATCCAGAAGGACGGAATCCGTCGCGAACTGCTGCCCGCCAGCGGCGTGACGGCTGGCGGAAACAGAAAGAGATCGGCCGTGTTTGGCACAGTCGCCGACAAGATTCCGAACTTCTGCGAGCGAGGTTGGACGTGAAATGCTTACGACCCATGTCGGATTGAGCCCGGTGTGCACGTCATTGACGAGCACGCCTTTCGACGCTGGAAAAACCGTTGCAGAACCCAGCAGCGGCGCAGCAGCCATGCCCCTCAGAAAATTTCGGCGCTTCATCCCCGCGCCGCCTGGTTCACAGAGTCACGTCCAGCGCGGGAATCAAAGCATCCTGCATGCGGAAGTTGTGGAGGAAAGGATCTTTCGAGTTTTCGAAATCGTCCCAGGGCCCGAAAAACCCGACGCGGCCCTCCTGCAAGAACACCACCGTGTCGGCGAGTTTCTTCGCGAGATGCGTGTCGTGCGTCACCACGATCGACGTGCGGTGAAACGCATCCTTCAAACGCAAAATTAAATCGCCCATGTGCCCCGCCATGATGGGATCCACCATGGTCGTCGGCTCGTCGAACAAAATCGCGTCGGGATTTTGCGCAAACGCGCGCGCCATGGCCACCGCGCGCTTCATTCCCGTCGATAATTCGCTCGGCAGTTTATCGAGGACCTCTTCCACTTCCAGCATCTTCGCCAACTTCGCCACGTACGCATCGATATCTTCGTTTTCGAGCCCCGGCTGCTTTTCGAGCGGGAATGCAATGTTTTCCGCGACTGTCAACGAATCGAAGAGAGCGCCCGACTGAAACACCATCGTCACTTTTCGTCGAACTTCTTCAAACTGCTGCTCGTTGAAATCCGTGACGTCTTGGCCGTCCACAAAAATGCGCCCCGAATCCGCTTTCATGAATCCCATGATGTGTTTGAGCGAGACCGATTTTCCCACGCCGCTACGTCCCATGATCACGCAAGTTTCGCCGCGCTTCACCGTGAAGCTTACGTTTTTTAGGACATAATTGTCGTCAAACGATTTATTCACGTCGCGAAACTCGAAAAAGTTTTCCGAATGTGGCGCAGGGCCGCCGCCTGCTTTAGCGTCCGCTGCGGCGGATCGCTCGCGCGCTCCGCCCGTTTCCATCGCTGCCACACCGCGATTAATGTCGTTTGTGTCGGCCATTCTGAGCTTTCTTTGTCCCTTGCTTGCTTAAACCCCGCGTCCATTGCTGGGGGGCGTCCGCTAGGTTTGCCCCGCTTCCGCGATCCGGCGCGCTTCCTCGTAGTCCATAGCCGTATTCATATTCCAGAAAAGCCGGCCTGCGCTATCAAATCGTTTCCAGTCTCGCGCGTCAAGAACTTCTGCGTGCAGTAGTGATATGCCCTGGGTCACTTTGCGAACGCCTCGCTCGAATGCGGATTGCAGCGTCTCCACGGCATCGGTTCGCCAGCATGCGCAAAGCGGCTCAGGTCCATGTTCGGAATGCGCCAGAACCACTTGAGCCTCGCTCTTCGCCGCTCCCTCCGCGAGAAAGTTCATCCAGTCCACGGTTAAAAACGGCATGTCGCAGCTGACGATCACGTTCCACGCGCACGCTGATTCCTTCTCCTGCGTGTGCAATAAAGCTGTGACGATTCCGCCCAATGGCCCCTGTCCCGGCCAGCGATCCATCACAATTTCTGTTTCGAAATCCGCGTATTTTCCCGCCGCGGCAACGATCTTCACACGCTCGGTGATAACCCTCTGCAATTCAATCATTCGTGCCAGCATGGACTTCCCCGCAAGTTTCACGAGTGCCTTGTCACGCCCAAAGCGCGTGCTTCCGCCACCCGCCAAGACGTACGCGCCGATCTTCTCCTTGCTGCTTTTCTCTCCCATTCTCCGGCTCGCGGGGTCCTTTCTTTTCTCCGGGTCCTCTGCGACCACTGGGTAGATGTTTTATTCTTCTTCGAGCGGCTCTCTTCCCGGCCGCCGAATTCCCAACTCGCGCAATTTTTCCTGCAGACTTTGCCTGTGCAATCCAATCGTCGCCGCCGTCCGCGAGACATTCCACCGGTGATCCGCCAACTGCTTCGTCAGATACGCTACCTCAAACTTCCGCTTAGCCCCGCGAAAATCCTTGTCGCCAAACCCATTTTCGCCGGCGTCGTCGGATTTCTTATTCGACGCCGACTCTCCATTCACAACTTCAGGCGGCAGGTCGTCCATCCCAATCTCCTCCCCGCGGCACAGCACCAAACTCCGCTCCAACGCGTTTTTCAACTCTCGAACATTCCCCGGCCAGTCGTAGCGCTCGATCGCCGCCATGGCCTCCCGCTTCAGCCGCGCTGTGCGGCCGAGTCTCGTTCCATGCATTTGCAAGAACGCCTCCGCCAACACCGGAATATCAGCCTTATGCGCACGCAAAGGCGGCAACTCAATCGTCACCACCCGCAAGCGGTAAAACAAATCCTCTCGAAACTTCCCCGCCCGAATCTCCGCCGCCAGATTGCGGTGTGTCGCACTGATCACCCGCACGTCCACGGGGATCGGCTGCGTCCCGCCAAGCCTCTCAATCGTCCGATTCTCCAAAGCGCGCAAGACTTTCGCTTGCGTTACAGGATTCATGTCTCCAATCTCATCTAAAAACAACGTCCCGCCCGACGCCAATTCGAACTTTCCTTTTTTCTGCTGGGCGGCCCCCGTAAACGCCCCACGCTCATACCCAAACAGTTCCGACTCAATCAAAGTCTCCGGCAACGCCGCGCAATTCACCGCCACATAGGCCCTCCCCGCACGCGACGACCGGGCATGAATCTCCTGCGCCATCAAATCCTTCCCCGTCCCGCTCTCGCCGAGAATGAGCACGGTAGAATCCGCCGGCGCCACGCGATCCGCCATCTCAAACGCCCGCCGCATTTCCGCGGTGCGCCCGATCATCTGCCCGAACTGTCCCTCCATCGCCATACGCCGTCGCAACGAATCGTTTTCTTTTTCCAGCGTCGCTACTTTGAGCAAGTTCGCCACGCGCTGCCGCAACTCCTCCAGTTCAAACCCCTTCACCAAATAATCCGCCGCTCCAAGCTGCAGCGCCTCCACCGCAGTCTTCGCCGTGTCCAGAGCCGAAACCATGAGCACCGGCAACTCGCTCCCGTTCTCGCGCATCGATCGCAAAAAGTCCAATCCGCTCTGCCCCGGCAACACCACATCGAGCAAAACGAGATCCGGCTGTTCCGTGTTCAAAGCCAAGCGCGCGGCCTCTGCCGAATCCGCCTCAGCGATCCGGTATTTCGCCTCCAGCGCCCGGCGCAGCCCGTAACGCGCCGCCGGTTCGTCATCCACAATCAATATCGTTTTCATGTTTTTTCCTAACTCTTACTTCGTTGCTTCCTTGCTTGTTCTCTTTCTTGATTGGCATCATGACTTCGAACCGAGTTCCCTTGCCGTCCTTGACCGGGCTTTCCCAATCCAGCTTTCCACCAAACTCCACCACACGCCGCGCCACAATCGCCAAACCCAGCCCCGTCCCCTGCGTCTTTGTAGTAAAAAATGGCTGCAAGATCTTCTCGCGCGCGTTCTCTGGCACGCCAGGCCCATCGTCTTCCACCGCAAACAAAAATCCGCGGCCATCTGCCGAACCACTCACCATCACGTGACCGCCGCGAGCCGTCGCTTCCAACGCATTCACCACCAGATTGGACAAAATCTCGCTGACGGCCTCCGAACTAGCCGCCAATTGTGCTCCGCCGTCCTCAACTCCCACTTCAAGCGCAATGCCACGCCGCTCCGCCTCGTGCCGCAAGACCCCGCCAACTTCCTCCGCCACAATGCTCGCATCACAACTTGCCGCCGCAACCCCACCCCGAATCGCCGGCCCGCTGAACTGCAGCAACTGGTTCAGCTTCGATGACAACCGTCCAATCTCCTCCAAAACCATCTTCGTTTCGACGCGAAAGGATTCTGGTAATCCCGGGTTTTCCAGCTGCACCTGCAAAATCGTCTTGATCGACCCCAGCGGATTCTTCAAATTGTGCGAAATGCTTGCCGCCATCTGCCCCAACACCGCCAACCGCTCCCTCTCCGCCAATTCCCTCTCCAGCTGCAATTTCTCCTCGATCAACCGGCACAAATCCAGGGGCCCTGGCAATTGCTCGCACAAAAACTCCAGCGCCGCCGCCGTCTCGCCCGACAACATTGCCCCGTGAGCCTTCACGCGCAGCGTTCCCAGAACTCGGCCGGATTGCCGGATGGCGAATACACCCTCAGAGTCATCTGCGTCCGCGACAAGCTCCACTGCGCTACCAAGAAAAAGGTTCACCTCAGCCAGCTCCAACTCCTCTCCAATCCACTTATCGATAAAAGCTGTTAACTTCCCCAGATTGCCCAGCCGAGCGACTTCCTGAATCGGCGTCATCATGCGCTGCGCATGATCCATTTCTTTTTGCGCGGTCCGGCGCAAAATCCCTCGCATCAGCCGCTGCAGTGGCTCGAAGAACACCACAGGAAGAAACAGCAATAGGGCCGCCGAGGCCTCGGGCGGCAGATACGGCTCCATCCACAGGCTCACGCGGCGAACCAGACTGAGATACAGGAGCGCCAGAAAAGTGGCAAAAACCGCGTAAATAAGATTCCTCTGCCTCCCGATTTGCAAGAAATTGAACTTCTGAACATTCCGTATGAGCATCGCCAGAGGCACAACAGCCAGCCAAACGACGAGTGTAATGTTGATGTCGATGGAGACACTGTCTGCCGTGCCCTCTCCCCATCTGTGAACAATCAAGTGAAGCGTGAGCATGTAGCCAGCGATCGACGCAAGGTCTACGAGCAGTGAGCGATGGAACCTGTGTTGTTCCTCGTCTGGCGCGGCTTTCATGAATCGCCATTGCCATATGGCCCCAATCACCAGCGCTGCAATGAGCCACAGCTGAAACAGCCACCCCAAACTGTTGCTCGGTAGAAGAAAGTCAAACCCACTGCGTAGCCGAAGCGCGCCGTAAAGCTTCGGAACAAGCAAGACGGCTGGCAAATAGGCCAGCGCCAGCCACAATTGCCTCTGAACCCCTGGGGGAATGAGTTCTCGGATGTGTGCATACTCGACTTGTAGGTGCACGAGCAGGGAGGGCAGGAACCACAATCCCAGGCACACCAAGGTCCAGCAGAAAATCGCAAGAGACACGGGAACCCGCGTGTAGAACAACTGCGCATTCAGCGCCAGAAGAGACCCACCGAAAAGGCAAACTAGCGAAAGACACAAGAAGAAAAATATCCGCTCGAAATTCCGCTGCCGACGGTGCCCGAGAATCACCACAATCCAAAAAAATGGCAAGAGCGTCCCCGCCGTAAGCACAATCAGCCGGAAATAAATAGAGTAGTGCAAAGCTTGACTCGGTCGCGATTCTATCCCCCCGAAAGGCAGCACGGCAATCGCCAAGTGTCGTATTTTTCTTGCACCAGCTAAGCTACTATAAATAAATGGCTTAACGGTGCTCGAAATCCACAGGCATACCGTCTATCTGTCCTCTAAATCCTTGACATGCAACACTTTTCTGCTATATTAGCAGTCGGCTGCGAGGAGTGCTAATTCCTCTTCTGTGCTCCCAGTCTCTGTTCAAACCGCAAGATCAACTATGGAGGTTCTTCCAAGATGGCAGTGAATCTGACCCCGCTACACGACCGCGTAATCGTGAAGCGCATTGAAGAAAAAGAGTCCGTCAGGGGCGGCATCATCATCCCTGACTCCGCGAAAGAAAAGCCCATGGAGGGTGAAATCATCGCCGTTGGCGCTGGCAAGCGCGAAAAAGGCGAACTGATCCCTCTCGACGTGAAACCAGGCGACCGCGTTCTGTTCGGCAAATACAGCGGCACCGAAATCAAAATCGAGGACGAAGAGTACCTCATTCTTCGCGAAGAAGAGATCCTCGCCAAACTAAGCGGCGCAGCCAAGGCCGCCAAGAAGTAACCACGTAGCGCCGGGCTTTAGCCCGGCAGTTCGGCCCTGTAGTGGCCGGTATTTAGACCGGCGCAGTTCTCTTCAAAAATTGGCAGTCGGCAGAAAGAACATCAGGAGGAAATACCAGTATGGCGAAGCAGATTGTAACAGGTGAGAATTCCCGCCAAGCGATTCTACGCGGCGTGAACGCACTCGCCGACGCAGTAAAGATCACCCTCGGCCCCAAAGGTCGCAATGCGGTGATCGAAAAGAAGTTCGGCGCGCCGATCATCACCAAGGACGGCGTCACCGTGGCCAAGGAAATCGAGCTGCAGGATCCCCTCGAGAACATGGGCGCGCAGATGGTTCGTGAAGTCGCTTCGAAGACGTCTGACGTCGCGGGCGACGGCACCACCACCGCAACCGTGCTTGCACAGGCGATCTTCCGCGAAGGCGTTAAGACTGTCGCCGCAGGCGCCAGCCCGACCGCTCTCAAGCGCGGCATCGAAAAGGCCGTCGAAGTGGCCGTCGAAGAGATCAAGAAACTCCACAAAGACGTCAAGGGCGACATGATCGCTCAAGTCGGCACCATCAGCGCAAACAACGACCGTCAAATCGGCAGCATCATTGCCGAAGCGATGAAGAAGGTCGGCAAGGACGGCGTCATCACCGTTGAAGAATCCCGCACCATGGAAACCACGCTGGAAGTGGTCGAAGGCATGCAATTCGACCGCGGCTATCTCTCCCCGTACTTCGTCACAGACCCCGAGCGCATGGAATGCGTCCTGGAAGACGTGCGCATCCTGATCCACGAAAAGAAAATCAGCTCGATGAAGGATCTGCTGCCCCTTCTCGAACAGATTGCCAAGCTCGGAAAGCCGCTCTTGATTCTTGCT
>DATMKS010000033.1:0-65850 GCA_035571045.1 Verrucomicrobiia bacterium | reverse complement strand
TAGTGCTCCGGATTCAAGAAGGCCCGTTCGAGGCAGTACACCTGATAGCGCAGGCCAAAGCTCTGCTCGAGCAGCTCCGGTGTGTCGTCGATCTCGCGACATTGAAAGTACTGAGGGCGGTTCTCGACCAGCAGGCCCAAGTTTGCGGCTTCTGCCAATGTGCTATTGCTCATGAGCACGGCCTTGCGGTCCGACCATGCTTGCTGCCGTGATGCCGTGTGACATGAACCATCTTCGCTCATTTCTTCTCCCCCCACGGGGAACAACGATTCGGGCAAGTTCTGCCGACCAACCAGCGATCGGGGATAGTACTCATCATGTAATTAATAGATGTGGTAACTACATCACAAACCCACCATCCCGCTACCAGCTCCGAAGGCGGAGAACACCGTCGCCTTGCTTTAGGCGGTCTTTGACATGAGCCAGCGAAACAAAAAATGCGAAGCGTGCTCCTACGATTTGCTCGGCGTGAAAAGGCGGCACGTCCGTGGGCCGGATTCCCGCGAAGGTAGGTTCACTTTGATCGCTCCGGGTGTGGGGGCTGTATCAGATAGCGAAGTGGCCTATCGGCTTTAGCAAACCGCCGCATTCAGCCGCTCTGCCACCTCTCCTCGGTGTGCTTTGAACAGCTTACCATCAATCGGCAAAAGCTGCCGGCCAATTGCTGGCCACGACCCAGTTCTTCGAGAGTCGCCTGCGGGGCACTCTTGGGTTTTCCGGCGAACGAACGTCGTTCCACAGCACGGGCAATGATAGAGAGAAAGAGCTTTGGCTGCCATGACGCATCTCCGCGTTGATTTTGACAGAGCGCTCAATCTTGCCTGGATGAATCCTCGCGTTGCAGCATGTAGGATATACAGTACATTCAGCAAAAATACACGATATGCTTCATATACGAGACATACCTGAATGTGCCTCGTATTCAGGACATGGCCACGCGACTCTACGGCAGCGTTTTCTTCGGCTAGAATGTCGCCGGAACCCTTGAACAGGTTCCCGACGGTCGATTTGCATTTGGCTACGCTCAAAGCTATCTAGATGCCGGTGGGGCGCAGATCGCGTACACGCTGCCGCGCCAAGAGGAGCCCCACTACAACTTCGGGCTGCATCCTTTTTTCGACAATCTCGTAGCCGAAGGATGGCTGGCGCGGGCACAAGCGCGCGCGCTCGGAATCCGGGGAGATGATCGTTTCGCGCGCCTGCTGGCATTTGGCTTGGATTGCCCTGGCGCGGTTTCTGTCGTCGATCCGAAGCCCGCCACTACTCCGGACCTTACGCACGGTTCAGGCGAAGAAATTGCGGCGCTCGCGAATCGAGCCTCGATTTCAGGCGTCCAACCCAAGCTGTTCGCGGTACAGGAGGGAAAGAAGTTCCGCCCCGCGCAGCGCGGCGAGCCGAGCACACACATCGCGAAACTTCCTTCCCCTGAATTGGAACATCTGGTCGAACTGGAGTATTTGACGACGAGTGCGGCGAGGGTCCTTCTGCCTGCGGATCAAATCGTCGAAGTCGAAGTTACCCCGGTAGAAAAGATCCAAGGAAACTGTTTGCTCGTCCGGAGATTCGATCGCACCGATCGGGGCGAAAAAATCCACTTCGAGGAATTCAATCAACTCCTCGGACGGCCTGCCGAAGCGAAATATGAGGGTTCGTATGGAGAGATGGCGGAGTTCATGCGGGCCCATCAGACTGAGCAGCGCGAGATCGATATCGACCGGCTTTTCCGCCGGGTTCTCGTGTGCATTCTGCTCGGTAACAACGACGCTCATTCCAAGAACTTTGCGCTGCTCTACACAGAGCAAGGATTCCGGCTCGGTCCTTTCTATGACATTGTGGCGCCGAGTGTGTACCCACGATTACGACGCACGGGGCTGGCGCTCAAGATCACGCCGGGGACGAGCCCACATTCGATGAGCGATCTTGGCCCGGAGCACTTATCACTCTTGGCAAAGTCATTCGGGTTGAACAACGCTGGTCTACAGCTTGCCGTTTCGGACCTGAAGCGACAGATTGGCGGGGCGCAAGAAGTTATCCGGGAGTCGCAGGTTGGCAGCACACATTTGAAGAAGCAGTTGATCGAACTGATGGGGAAACGATGGAACGGAACGTTCGCCTCAATTGGGAAATGATCGTGCGCGCAGCGCGCAAGCGGCGCAAAGAGCGTGGTCTGACGCAGCAGCATCTGGCGGCTCTGGCCAACGTTGGACGTTCGACGTTGAACCGTTTCGAAAACCAGAGCGGCGATGTGACACTTTCGTCCGTGCTGCGAATCCTTGGTGTATTGGACATGCTCGACCGGAAACAGGAGGGAACTCTTCGCCTGAAGGCTTCGGAGACGCGGGACGGCGTATTCGATGTCACGTTCACGCCCACTTTTGGCGGGGATCGGCGGGAAGCGAAGACTTTTGCCACCCTCAAATCATTGGAGGCATTCCTTTCAGATCTTGCTGTACCAGAGGAAACACAGAAGCGGACAATCGGTGAGGCTAGTAGCCGGGGAAGTGGATCCATTCCCCGTTTGCAGATAAGTCAGACGGAAGTCCAAGAAAACTGGCCCAACGTGAAGAGATAGCACCAAACCCCAATTCCCGAACAGGCCGTTTCATTCATTCGAAAACCGAATTCTCGCACCGAGGCACTCAACAACCAGTCTCTTCAGCGAACAACCTCGTCGAGTCAAAACGTCAAAGTCATGGCGGCTGGCCAGCCTCGAGTTACGAATGTATCGAGCATTTCGCCCATTAGGGGTTGGGCCTTCGGTAGTAATGTTTGAGAATTACGTCGTCGCCCGTGGACATATCCGAAAAATCCACGGTGTCCAAACTGACGCACGGACTGTAGGTGACGGAAAAGCAACAGCAACAACGGTTGGAGTTCATCGACATGCGATTCGAAGAGTCACCGTCTGTCGAACCCTATAATATTGAAGCGATTTTAAAGTGGGTTAACCGTTTGAGGTCTTCCGGTGTGTCGAGATCTAGTTCGCCGTCAGGGAAGTCGACCGGCGCGACATGCTCGGCATTTCGCTCGAGAATCCGGCGCGCCCCGTGTTCTTCGCTTACTGCGAGCAGATTGGGGAAGAAGATCGAAGAGAAAACGGCCGGTACGCCCAGCCGTCCGTTGTAGCGCGCCGCCGCAATCGGATACTCGGGGCAGCCGTGCACACGAATCAGTCCCCGCAGAAAATCGGCCGTCAGGCGAAACTGATCACAGACCAGAAGGAGGATGTTCTCAGGACGAGGATTAATCTGCAGTGCGGCCTCCACGCCGCAACGCATGGACGATCCCATGCCTGCGCGCCACCTTTCATTGACAACGGCGATCGCATCGAGGCCCTCGAGTTCGCCGCGCATCCGGCCAACGGCAAAGCCAAGCACCACAACGACCCGATGGCAACCGGATTCCGCGGCAATGCGCACGGTTCGCCGTAAGAGCGTCTCGCCGTCGATCTCCACTAATTGTTTTGGTTGTTGCAGCCGCGAAGAAGCACCCGCCGCAAGAATGACGCCTACGCATGGCCGCTCAGACATGGGCCACTGAGGCGCACCCAGGCGACTTCAGGCCAAGTCGTCCTTCGATTACCGCATGAATTTCCGCCACAATCGCCAGCGCAATACTTGCGGGATCTTTTGCGCCGATATTGAGCCCAACCGGGGCGCGCAACTGCAACAAACACTCTGCCAACGTCCGACCGAGGTGAGGCGCGACCTCCTTGAGTAAGCGCTCGGTCCGCCGCCGCGGACCCAGAATGCCGAGGTAGGCGAGCTCTCGTGGCAGCAACGCCTGCAACGCCGCGCGATCCTGTTCGTAACTGTGCGTCAGGATCACTGCGGCGCTGCGCTCTGTCAACGCGAGATCGTCAAGGGACCGCAGCGCGAACACTTGGTTCGCAAGTGGGAAGCGTTCCTTGGTTGCCAGATTGGACCGGCCATCGACGACGGTAATCCGCCAGCCTAGCGCGCGAGCGAATGCGACGAGAGGCTGCGCATCGTCGCCCGCCCCGAAGACAAAAAGCTCCGTGGTCGGAACAACGTACTCAACGAAGAACGAAGTTGGACCTTGGACCCACAGCGAGCGGCGCTCGCTCAGCGCGTGCTGCGCCAGCACCAGCGAGCCCGCTGGGGCCGAAGCCTCAAACAAAGCGTTCCCGTTTTCGCTCAGGATCAGCCGAGAGCCGACCGACTCCGAAGTATCTGCATCAATAACGAATACAATGGCTACCGCCGCGCAACTTTCCGCGCTCTGCTCCAGCGCCGCAAGCACGCGATGCGCGTTTTGTCCGCGTTCGAACAGGACGGACACAGTTCCCCCGCAGCCGAGCCCGTAAGGCATCTCGGAATCCTCCTCGAAGAAGGTGCTGTATCTCTGAACGGTAGCGCCAGATTCGGTGAGCCACCAGGCCTTCTTCTGGACTTCCACTTCAAGGCAGCCTCCGCTGATCGTGCCTGCCCGGCGCCCGCCGCGGGTCAGCAGCATGTGCGCTCCCGGCTTTCGATAGGAGGAGCCCTCGATCTCGACAACCGTCGCCAGACAAATCTCTTCCCCGCTCTCTCGCGCGTCACGCCACAAGTCCAGAATTTTCCGAAGCTCGGACATACTTTATGTTGCGCCGTCTCCTGTCAGGTTCTTCACCGTCAGGCGACGCCTTCATTGAGTCCACTCTCTCGCGCAAGATAGCGGTCGCGTTGGATGCAGGCGAAGCTTTTGTCGCCAAGCGCCAGAAAGGTGGTGCGAAGCGCGCCCGAATTGATTGAATCGATGAAATGTAAAGCCTCGTGGTTTGAGACGGCCCGCAATTCGACCGGCAATTTGCGCTAGCTCACCGCGACATACCGTCTCACGCCGCTGAATTCCCGCTTCGCGACAAATGCCTTATCAGGTTGGCATATCGCCGCTAAGGTGACCTCACGAGGCAATAGCATGCCAACTTCGCTGGTGCTGAATGGACGCAGAGTGACGCTGGATACTCCTCCCGACGTTCCGCTCCTGTGGGCCATCCGTGAAAATGCCGGATTAATGGGCACGAAGTATGGGTGTGGCATGGCGCTATGCGGTGCTTGCACAGTGCACGTTGACGGAGCACCCACTCGATCGTGCGTTACGCCGGTCAACTCGGTTGCAGGAAAATCCGTTACTACGATTGAAGGTGCTTCCGGCCCGGTAGCACGCGCGGTGCAGAGCGCATGGGAAAAGCTGGACGTGGTCCAGTGCGGCTATTGCCAATCGGGACAGATCATGTCCGCGATTGCGCTGCTTGAACAGAAACCGTCGCCCACCGACCCGGATATTGACGCTGCCATGAGCGGAAACATTTGCCGTTGTGCAACCTACATGCGCATCCGAGCTGCTATTCATGAAGCTGCGCAGATCAGAAAGATGAGCCGTGCGGATCAAAAGTGAAAAGTTGGGCGTGGGCAGGCGTAAATTTCTCAAAGTTGCCGCCTCAGCAGCAACAGGTTTAGTTGTCGGCTTCTACGTGCCCTGGGGCGCTCGAGTTTTTGCCGGCAAAACCAAAGAACCTGAAGACGATGTCTTCGCCCCCAACGCTTTTGTGAAAATTGCTCCGGACAATACCGTAACCATTGTCTCTAAGCATTCCGAAGGAGGGCAAGGCATCTACACCGGATTAGCGACCATTGTTGCGGAGGAACTCGACGCTGACTGGTGTCAAATCCGCGTCGAGCCCGCGCCTGCGGACCGCGATCGCTACAAGAATCTGCAATTTGGTTCTCAGGCCACTGGCGGCAGCAACTCCATCGCGAACTCCTATGACCAATATCGCCGGGCAGGAGCTACGGCGAGAGCCATGATGGTGGATGCCGCGGCCCGTCGATGGCTGGTAGCAAGCAATGAGATCACGGTGGAAAGGGGTGTGGTGAAGCATCCCCTGTCAGGGCGCCAGGCAAGTTTCGGTGACCTAGCTCATGACTCCGCAGCGATGCGCATACCTGAGCAGGTCACCCTTAAGGATCCTACAACTTTCAAGCTCATAGGCGCTCCGCATCTGCCTCGCCTCGACGGTAAGGAAAAGACCCGCGGGACCGCGGTTTTTGCAATCGACTTCGTACTTTCGGATATGGTGACAGCCCTGGTCGCCCGCCCGCCTCGCTTCGGAGCAATCGTGAAGTCTTTTGACGCAACAGCGGCCAGAGCTGTGCCGGGTGTGGTCGATGTGGCGCAGATTTCGACCGGCGTGGCAGTGGTCGCAAAATCGTTCCCCGCGGCACGCCGAGGGCGCGACGTTGTGCGCATCGAATGGGATGAGTCACAGGCGGAGCAGCGCGGTACGCCCGAATTCCTCGCTGAGTATCGATCGCTCCTCGAACAGTCCGGGGCGGTCGCCCGACGCGATGGTGATTGCGCACAGGCCCTGAGCCGTGCGGCACGCGCACTGTCCGCAACCTTCGAGTTTCCCTTTTTGGCTCACGCGACCATGGAACCACTCAGTGCTGTTGTTCGACTTGCAGCGACTCAGTGCGACATCTGGACGGGCGATTGGGGGATATCAGGAGTCCAAGATGATGCGGCTCGCATTACGGGCCTGAAACCTCAACAAATCCAGATTCATTCGCTCTACGGAGGCGGTAGCTTCGGAAGACGGGGTAGTGGCGCGTCCGAAGCTGTAGAGATCGCGAAAGCCATCGGCGGCCGTGCTCCGGTGAAGTTATTCTGGACACGCGAAGAGGACATGCGGGGTGATACGTACCGGCCCATGTATCTCCACAAGCTCACGGCTGGCCTGGACGAGCAGGACAATCTCGTCGCATGGCATCACCGCATCGTCGGCCAGTCACTTCTTGGTAGTGACCCCGACTGGATAAAGAACGGCGTCGATATCACCTCGGTTGCTGGTGCCAGCAACATTCCTTACGATATTCCTAACATTCTCGTGGATCTCCATTCGCCGGTGCTTGGCGTTCCTGTCGACCAGTGGCGTTCCGTCGGGAATAGCCATACTTCGTTTGCGGTCGAAACGTTCCTCGACGACGTTGCCTATGCGGCGGGTCGAGACCCTTATCAGCTTCGACGTGCGCTGCTTGCCAAGGATCCGCGAAGCAAACCGATACTCGAGTTGCCCGCTCCTGACGGAATGCGTCCTGGTTTATTCGCCAAATTCCCGCGCGATCGGAAGGTCCTCGAGCTAGCTGCTGAGAAAGCCGGCTGGGGAACGCCGATGCCGCCCGGCCAAGGACGAGGACTGGCGGTGCACTATTCTTTCCGTAGCTCTTTGGCTTATGTGGCGGAGGTGACGGTTAGCTCGAAAGGCGCGCTTAAGGTCGATCGCGTGGTTTGCGCCGCTGATTGCGGTGTGGCGATTAACCCCGATGTTATCCGCGCACAGGTGGAGGGTGGTGTGGGTTTTGGGTTGGGCGCGATTCTCTATGGCGCTATCACCTTGAAGAGTGGCAAAGTCGAACAATCGAACTTTCACGACTACCGCCTCTTGCGCATGAACGAAATGCCGAAGGTCGAAGTTCATATCATGCCCTCGACCGAGCCGCCCACCGGAATCGGCGAGTCCGCGGTTCCCCCAATCGGCCCGGCGGTATCCAATGCAATCTTTGCCGCTACAGGTAAACGCTTGCGGGCGCTGCCTCTCAATCCAGTCGCATAGCCATGACGAGCCCTGCAGCAGGATTGTTCTTTCTCCTGTTTTGAGATGATACTAACCAACAATATGCCTAACGTTGTGCGCCTCAAACTCGTAATTCTTGGCTGGGCCGTTGCATCCCTATTTTTCACAGCCGTCCTGATGGTAAGCGATATCGGCGGCGACAAACCTCTTGCGTTTGCGCTCTACGCCAACGCAGTGCACTTCGCGCTGTGGGCCCTCGCCCTTCCGGTTCTGTCAAGATGCGTTCGGCGCTTTCCGCTCAGCCACGCGAAGAGAATCCGGAACGCGGTTGTGCTGTTGCTGACCGTTGCGGGGTTCGGATTCGTCGTGATGCTCAGTCAATGGGCGATTCTCTATTCGACTTATTTTCCATATCACTCTTCATCCTTCTGGTCATTTATGAAGTCCGAACTGGTCAGGTTCCTTCCGTCCGACATTCTCATCGGGATGGTTCTGGTGGTTGCACTGGAAGGCTGGCGGATCTGGCTGGACTTTCAGGCGGAACGCACACGCGCGACGGAATTGGAGCGGCAGCTTGCTGTCGCACGCCTGGACGCGCTTCGCATGCAATTGCACCCCCATTTTCTATTTAACACCTTGCACGCAATAGCCGGTCTAATCGCCGAGCAGCCCCCGACTGCACGACGCATGGTGGTAGCACTCGGAGACCTTCTTCGGCTCACATTGAAAGATACGGAGGTTTCTGTGCGCAGCCTGGCCGAAGAATTGGAATTCGCGGATCTTTACCTCGGTATCGAAAAGCTCCGTCTCGGTGACCGTTTGATGCTTGGATACGATATCGAACCCGAAGCCACCTCTGCCGAAGTACCCCAACTGCTGTTGCAGCCTCTTTTTGAGAACGCGGTTCGGCACGGGGCCGCTCGTACAGTGAATGCGTGCGAAGTTCGCTTCCGCGCGCATCGGCAAGGGCCTGAGTTGCACCTCACGCTCTACAACGATGGCCCGGTACGCTCTCCGGGTTCAAGCTCGCCGCCGTTCGGTGTGGGTCTTGCCAACACGATTGCCCGGCTTCGGCTCTACTACAAGGACCAGTTCCAATTCGAGTACACAGATCGTCCCGAAGGCGGGGTTCAGATCGACCTCACCATTCCTTACAAAAAAGCCCATAATGGCCGAATGCGCAGCAACGAACTATATGCCACCGCTCCAATCGCCGATACGCACGCTGATCATTGACGACGAGCCGCACGCGCGCCGCTACTTGCGCGAATTGCTTGACGGAGAAACGGACGTCGTTATTGTCGGCGAGGCGTTGAGCGGACTGGAAGGTCGCGATCTAGTCCGGAACCTCTCACCCGATCTGGTATTTCTCGACATTCAGATGCCGGGCCTAGACGGGTTTGAGGTCGTTGAGCAGATTGAGCCCAAAAACAGACCGATTTTTATCTTTGTCACAGGCTATAGCGAGTACGCCGTCAAAGCGTTTGAGGTCGAGGCTGCCGATTATCTTCGTAAGCCCTTCGATAAGGAACGTCTGTCGATTTCACTCGACCGAGCCATACGGCGGCTGAGCACGCGGAATACGGTCTCCCGAGGCGAGGCAGGCGCGAATCACTGGCTCACCCGGCTAACAATCAAAGAAAAGGATGGCATTGTCTTTGTACCCGTCGAACAGATTCTCTGGATCGAAGCGGCCAATAAATACGTGGTGGTTCACACCACTAACCACGAACACCTAGCGAGACAGACGATTCAGAGCCTGGAAGACGCACTCGATCCCAAACAGTTCGTTCGAATTCATCGATCCATTCTGGTTCGCAAGGCAGCCGTACGCGGGCTGCACCCGCTGTTTCACGGAGATTACATCGTAAAACTGGCCAATGGTGCCGAGCTCACACTGAGTCGGAATTTCCGCGAATCGTTCTTCAATCAGATGAGTCGGTAAATTCGGTTTGTTCCGAGATTCACCTCACCCTGCGCCGAAAAACCAGCAGTTCGCGACCAATACGTAGAAAACAAGCGATACACACTCCTATCGTATGACTGGCTGGGGCCTTACAGAATGCGCAAAACGCTTGCCGGCACTTTGGTGCCAGACGGCGGGGAGGATCTTGAAAGTGACAAATAAATGGCATGCACAATTGCTTGCGGTCGGCACTCTTACCGTTTTGGCGCTGCTATCGAAGCCCGCTCCTCTCGAGGTGATGGCCGCCGCCGCTCCCGCTTACCATCGACTCATTAAGCTGACGCTTGGCGGAGAAGGTTTTTGGGACTACTTAACAATCGATGCCGAGGCTCGGCGGCTCTATATCTCCCGCTGGACACACGTCATGGTTGTGGATGCAGACACCTACAAGATAGTAGGCGATATTCCTGGGATTCAGGGAGTGCACGGGATTGCTATCGTACCCGAGTTCGGCCGCGGTTTCATTAGTGAGGACCAGGCCAATCGGGTTGCGATCTTCGATCTCAAGACATTGAAAACGATGGGGAGCGCCGAGACGGGCCAAAATCCGGATGGCATCATTTATGATCCTGTCTCGAAGCGCGTATTCGCTTTCAACCACGACGGAACCGCAACTGCGATCGACGCTGCCACTGGGACGGTCGTCGGCAGCACTGACCTTGGCGGCAGTCCGGAGTTCGCGGCAGCAGACGGCCGAGGGCACGTCTACAACAATCTCGAGGACAAGAGCGAGGTGGTGCAGATGGATGCGAAGACGCTCAAGATCCTGAACCGGTGGCCCCTTGCTCCCGGCGAGAGCCCCTCTGCGATGGCAATTGACCTCAGGCACCGGCGGCTTTTCATCGGATGCCATAACAAGATGATGGTCGTTATGGACGCTGATACCGGCAAGGTCGTTGCGACTCCAGCGATTGGCGAAGGCGTGGATGCTGCCCGCTTTGATCCAAGCAGCCAACTCGTCTTGACCTCGAACGGGGAAGGGACGTTGACAGTTATTCATGAGGATTCACCGGACGCATACGCGGTAGTAGACAACGTCCAGACAGAACGCGGCGCGCGTACCATGGAACTTGACAAGAAAACGCACCGCATCTACACAGTGACGGCTGACCTCGGTCCCGAGCCGACAGAACCCCATCAGCCTCCCTCGATGACGCCCGGTTCCTTCAGGTTGTTGGTGTTCGGCCGGGAAGCGAAGTGATACGGAAGCAGAACCAGTGACCGGACAGCATATAACATTCTAAAAAAAAACCCGTAATGGAGCTCCCAGTGTCCTTTTCGCAGGAATTCGCGATGAGTGACGAAACCAACGGGTACATGCCTCATTTGCATCGAATGGTCTTGCCATTGACGCTTGCAAGAAGTTCTCGATGGCGTTCGGGGGACACGTCCGCCGGCCGTGCGAACAGGGAACGGTCGGGCCGAATCATTGCCAGTGGGGAACGCCGTGTGTATCTTATTTGAGAATCGGCAAACCAATGTCAATTCTCCTCTGCATTTATGATTTTCCGGTGGTGCTAACATGACCAGAAAAGTTTTGTCTCTCGGACTGGCGGCGGTCGGCGCCGCCGCATTGTTAGTCGTCTCGCTCGGCAGGACGAGTCCAAAGCAAATCAGCAACGAGGGAATCCGGATCGACAGCAATGGCATTGGCGGTATCGTCGCCAGCTCAAAGGGACCAGAGGCCGGTGTCTGGGTGATTGCCGAAACAACTGGCCTGCCGACACGCTATATCAAGGAAGTGGTAACGGATGATCGCGGCCGCTACTTGATACCCGACCTTCCCCAGGCCGAGTACACCGTCTGGGCGCGCGGTTACGGATTGGAGGATTCACCCAGAGTGCAGACCGAGCCGGGCAAAGTAGTGGATCTCAAACCAACTGTGGCGCCAGACGCGAAGACCGCCGCACAGCACTATCCGGCAAACTATTGGTATGCCCTGCTGGAGGTGCCCGCGAAAACCGAATTTCCCGGCACAGACGCCGGAAACGGAATTTCATCGAACATCAAGAGCCAGAGCCAGTGGATCCACTTGATCAAGACCGATAGCTGTGAGTCGTGCCATCAACTCGGCAATTTATATACACGGACGATTCCAGGAATGTTCAGAGACCTCGATCCAGCGCAAGCTTGGCTCCGCCGTCTGCAATCCGGACAGGCTGGCACGGCGATGATGTACGGATTGTCTCAACTCGGCGCCAAGCGAGCCACCGAACTATTTGGTGATTGGACTACCAGGATCGCGAACGGAGAATTGCCTGCGGAAGCCCCTCCGCGCCCGCAGGGCATTGAGCGCAACGTGGTAATAACCCAGTGGGACTGGGCTGATCCGAAAGCCTATCTGCATGACGAAATCTCCACCGACAAGCGCAATCCAAGCCTTAACGCCTACGGGCTGATCTATGGATCGCCCGAGGAGAGCCGCGACTATTTACCTGTACTCGACCCCGTGCACAATACGATCAGCCAGGTCAAGGTTCTATATCGCGATCCGAACACGCCTGGGCAGGCGAAGCCGCTGAGATCGTCCCCGGTGTGGGGCGATGAAGCGATCTGGGACAGCCACACGACGGTTCATAACCCCATGTTCGACGGGCGTGGGCGCGTGTGGTTCACGGCTCGAATTCGTCCGAGCGACAACCCCGCGTTCTGCAAGGAGGGATCCAGCCATCCTTCGGCAAAGCTCACTCCCGTCGAGAGCTCGGGCCGCCAGTTAGAAATGTACGATCCAGCGACCAAGCAAATTTCAATGGTCGATACCTGCTTCGGGACACACCACTTGCTATTCGGCGAGGATTCCAATGACACGCTGTGGACCAGCAGTGGCGGCGGTGGCGGAGTAGTGGGCTGGTTGAACACGAAGATTTGGGACCAGACACACGACGCACAGAAGTCGCAGGGCTGGACGGCGCTTGTGCTGGACACCAACGGCAACGGAAGGCGGGACGCCTATGCGGAAGGCGGGCAGCGAGTAGTCGTTGCGCCGAGCGGCGAAAGTTTAGGGACTTCGACCACTCTGGACGCAGTGGCGGACCCGACCAAAGATACGCGCCTAAATGCAGCGTTCTACGGACTAGCGATCGGAACGGACGGAATGGTCTGGGGCACGGTGCTGGGCTTCCCGGGCGGGGTAGTGCGGCTGAACCCGGGGCCGAACCCTCCAGAGACAGCACTGGCGGAATACTACGAAGTGCCGTGGAACGACCCGGGGGCCCCGGTGTGGGGTTATTCGCCGCGAGGGATGGACATTGACAGCAATGGTGTCGTCTGGGTGGCACTCGGGAGCGGGCATCTGGCAAGCTTTGATCGACGCAAATGCAAGAGTGCTCTTAACGGGCCAAAGGCCACCGGACGGCAATGCCCAGAAGGGTGGGCGCTGTACCCGACCCCGGGCCCGAAGTTCAAGAATGTGTCAGACTCCGGCAGTGCCGACTCTCATTATTACGTCTGGGTGGATCAGTTCGATACTCTCGGGCTAGGCAGGAATACACCCCTCATTACTGGCAATTCTTCCGATTCGCTGCTCGCCCTGGTCAACGGGAAGTTCATGACACTGCGAGTGCCCTATCCAATGGGCTTTTTTGCCAAAGGAATGGACGGACGCTTCGACGATCCAAAGGCCGGCTGGAAAGGGAAAGGAGTCTGGACGACCTGGGGTAACCGCACCCCGTTCCACAGCGAGACAGGCAAAGGGACGAGCCCGAAAGTGGTTCACTTTCAAATTCGACCCAATCCCCTCGCCGACTGATGTCGCCTATTTCCATGGCATATGCACCGAGCATCTTCTTCGAGTGCTTAGCCAATCGTTCCGACTTTCACTTCAGAGTACCTTCTTTGAATTTTCAGTCGCCGCGCGCCCGATGAGAAGACGGCGCGCACCTCGTACGCGCCGCCACCCCTCCAGCTAGCGCAATGGTTGAAGTCCATAAGGTGAACGAAAACAAAATACCGCGCATGAGGAGGCAACCCGGCATCTTTGCTAGATTGATGGTGCGGCAGAACAGGCTTCCAGATAAGCGCATGCAAACAGAATGAGTTCCTGCTGCACGGACTCGAACTCTCTTTCCGGGGCAACGGATTCGAGCAGTCTCCTGATAACGCCGGCCATGGCGCCCTGCAGTATGGAACCGACTAGTTCCGGATCTTTGGTCAGCGGCTCTGATGATGATTTCAACATTTCTACGATCATCTTGTTCGTACGTATTCCGATTTGCTGGACGATCTTTGCTCCATCCACATCGGAGCTTACCGAGTAGAGAGCGACACTTGTCTGGGCCTTTCTCATCTTCGCTTCGAAAAACACGGTGATGAGCGCGGTGGCCATCTGCTCGAGCTTTGCCCCCCTCTGTTCCTTGCAGACGAGTTCGACGGCGTCCGTTACTTCGTCGAGATGGCGCTTTAAGGCAGCTCGCAAAACGGAGCTTTTGTTCGGGAAGTACTGATACAAGGTTCCTACCGACACGCCGGCTCGAAGGGCCACCGTGGTCGTAGTCAGGCGTTCTTTTCCCACTTTCAGCAAAACCTGAATAGTGGCATCGAGAATGGCGTTCACGCTCGCGGCGGAACGCGCCTGAACGGGCCTCTTACGCGGCTCTAATACGACTTGGGAACGCTGGGGCAAATGCGAACTCACAATCTGAAGCTTTCTTCATCTAATCACGGGTGAGCCGAATACGACAAGTCGGGGACGACGAGAGGACAGACAAAATGACGAAACGAACGGAACTTGGCGGTAGCTTCAAACTAGCTGGCACATCCTTGACCGTTAATCGCATGGGCTATGGTGCGATGCAGCTTGCCGGCCCCGAAGTGTGGGGGCCGCCGCGGGATGTTGACGCCGCGATTGCGGTCCTGCGAGAGGCGGTCGCTGCTGGCGTGAATCATATCGATACCAGCGACTTTTACGGTCCGCATGTGACCAATCAGATCATCAAACGGGCGCTCCATCCCTATCCGGATGAGCTCGTGATCGTCACGAAGGTGGGCGCCCGGCGCGGCGAAGACAAGTCCTGGCTTCACGCTCTTTCGCGGCAAGAGGTGATCGACGGCGTGCATGACAATCTGCGAAATCTGGGACTCGACAGGCTTGCAGTCGTCAATCTGCGGGTTGGAGGAATCGCGGAGCCGTCGGAGGGATCGATTGAAGAACCTCTGACGGTACTTGCCGAACTCCAGCGTCAGGGATTGATTCGTCACATCGGCTTAAGCAATGTAACTCCCAAGCAGCTAGCGGAGGCCCAGAGAATTACGGAGATAGTGTGCGTGCAGAATTTCTACAACGTGGCACAGCGGAACGATGACGGCTTTATTGAGGAACTCGCGAAGCAGGATATCGCGTATGTCCCGTTCTTCCCTTTGGGAGGATTCAGCCCGCTACAATCGTCGAAACTCGACACAGTGGCAGCATCGTTGCAGAGCACAGCGATGCAGGTGGCGCTCGCGTGGCTGCTTCAGCGGTCGCGCAACATGCTGTTGATCCCTGGCACATCGTCGGTCGAACATCTTCGTGAGAATCTCAAGGCTCGAACGCTACAAATTCCTCCCGAAATGATTGCCACTCTTGATTCCATCGGGGGAATTCCTGGGAAGCGACTAATGGCGGCTACACCCCAGTCGTAAGCCAAATCAAGAACTAAGATGGCCTTCATCTGAAGCGCCAAGTACTGACTCGAAGGGTACAAATGAATAAGGAGATTGCTATGCAGAACAAACCCGTTGCCCTGGTCACCGGGGCCAACAAAGGAATCGGTCTTCAAATCGCAAAGGATCTCGCGGCGCACGGCTTCACCGTGCTCGTCGGTTCGCGCAACCTCGAGCATGGAGAGACGGCCGCGAAGAGCGTCGGAGCGGATGCCAGCGCCCTCCAGCTAGACGTCACGAATCAGCCCTCGATCGCCGCCGCGGCGGAGCGCATCCAGAACGAGCTCGGCCGTCTCGACGTGCTCGTGAACAACGCGGGCGTCTCGCATGTGGGCAAGCCGGGCAGGCCTCTTCAGGAGATCGCGAAGTCGGGCCGCGCGAGCGTCGCGTCTCTCGACGAGGTGCGCGCGGTGTTCGAGACGAACGTGTTCGGCGTCATAGCCGTCACGCAAGCGATGCTCCCCCTCCTTCGCGAGGCGCCAGCAGCACGCATCGTCAACGTCTCGAGCTCCAGCGGCTCGCTCACGAGGAACTCGGACCCAACCAATCCGCATCGCAGGATGTTCGGCACCTACTCCTGGTCGAAGACGTCCCTCAACGCGATCACGGTCGCCTTCGCTTTGGATCTGGAGTCGACACGCATCAAGGTCAACGCTGCGTGCCCGGGCTTCACCGCGACGGACCTCAACAACTTCGAGGGCACGCGTACTGTCCAACAGGGCGCACGTGAGGCCGTGCGCCTCGCGCTCCTCGATGCGAACGGTCCGACGGGCACGTTCTCGGACGAGAACGGCCCGCTCCCCTGGTGATGTAGTCGAACTTCGCACATCGGAAAGTCTTCCGCGATTGCTTTCGAATTATGGGCAACCGGAAGTAATCCCGATTTTAAGTTGCTGACACTCATCGACAGAGGCATTCCGGGCGTGACTTTAGCGAACGACATCCAACTGTCGGACTTCAAGAGGGACTGGAACTTCATTTTCCAAATGCTTCCCTATCTGCCCACAGAGCTAATCAAAGGCAAAGAGGACATCTAAGCGTTAGCTTCGGGATGGCCGACTATCCACCAGGTGGCGTGCCCAGAACTCGTTTGAAAGCCTTAGATTCACGTCGAGATACCTGTATCGCCTTGCCGCAGAGATACATCAAATCGGATGATTCTGGACAGCACTTAGAGACCCTTCGGCCATATCCACAACACGACGGCATGGAGTAAAAGAATGAAAGTTGAACTCTTCCCCCCGGACTCTGAAACAGCGCCGCGTCACTGGGTCCGGCATGACCAGGCTTTCGCAATGATGATTGGGCCTGGCTCAATTGAATGGGGCTCGAAGCGTTCCGCGCTCGAAAAATTCGACTACACTGCGGGCGACTTGGCGCTGTGCGACCGTCATATTGGCGAGTGGGTTGGGCTCATGAACGTATCGCACCTGCAGCTCGGTATTTCCGATGCAGCTCTGATGGCCAGCTCTGACGGAGCTTACGGCGAGGTAGAACTGCGGCCTTCTCGCAAGTTTAGAAACCCACGCCTGAGCGCGCTGGTTGCGGCCGCTCATGAGGAGATGGTTGCTGGCTTTCCGAGCGGGAGGCTGTTTCTGGACTCTGTCGAACAGGCGATGGCCGTAGCCCTGGTCAATAGTCATGCTGTAAGGCACCGCCCTGTCCTGATGTACCGAGGCGGACTCGGCTCAGCGCGCTTGCGAAGGATTAAGGATTTGGTGCATGCGAAGATGGAAGACGACTTGAGTCTCGACGAGATGGCGCAATCGGTTGGATTGAGCACCGCTCATTTTGCGCGTATGTTTCGCAAGTCCACGGGCGAGACCCCCCATAAATTTGTCCTGCGCCAGCGGCTTGAGCGCGCTAAGGCGATGTTGCGTGCTCCCGATGCGCGAGTATTGGACGTGGCCGTGGCCTGTGGCTTCAAAACCCAGCAGCACTTCGCACAGGTCTTTCGTGATATCTGTGGAGTTAGCCCAACCGAGTATCGCCAGGATTTTATCGGCTCCGAAGACATGTCACTTTCCTTGGCTGCCTTTTGATTCGTTCTTAACTCCCAACCTGTCCGCAATTTTGTAACTGATCGCCAATTGAATCGGCCTCAGCACGGTGTCCTTGGTCACTAATTCTGACGGTGCCACGCTGTAGGTCATTCGAACTCCTCTTCGTCGTTCCCTCAAGCCAAACCTAAGACCCAGGCCTAAGCCACTGGAGATCTCTCGACGATCACGAATCTAGCAAGATTCCGACCATCCCAGCAGAAATCCGCACAAGTCCGTTTTCGATCTGCAGTTTACTCACTGTTGTGAGCAGAGGTCGTTCGATCGGCCGGAACTAATCGAACACAGGAGGAATCGTCAATGGAAGCAATCGGATTGTTAGTCACGCTCGAAGCACGCCCAGGCAAGGAGGCTGATGCCGAGGCATTTCTGAAGTCAGCTCGGCCGCTCGCGCTGGATGAAAAAGCGACCTTGAAATGGTATGCGATCAAGCTCGGGCCGGGGAAGTTCGGCATCTTCGATACCTTTGCAAATGAAGCGGGCCGCAGTGCCCACTTGACTGGCGAGATCGCGAAGGCATTGACGGCGCGGACCAGCGAACTGTTTGCGGCTCCTCCGCAAGTCGAAAAGGTCGAGGTGCTAGCAAATACACCCTTAAAGGGGTGAGCGACAGCCCGCTCATAAACAGGAGAAATGTGGTTTCTGGTTACAAGAGATGACAACCACGGAGAAGGGAAAAAAAGGAGATGGAAATGAAAATCAAGAAAAAAGAAATGAAAATCTCACGGACTTACGGACCTGCTTCCTTGTCCCAGGATCCCAAGTTAACGCTCCGAGAACTGAGGCAACGTGTCTGCTTAACCGTTCTCGTGTGTGCGCTCGTCTTCGGTGCGACCGGCTTTGCGAGTGCCGGCGGGGCTCCCGAGGCGCAGCAAGCCGTCAACGGCAGCACGCAGGCGGCACCTCCAATCTCCGGAGTTATTGGAAAAGTCCAGTCATTTACAGGCAGCTCACTCGACGTTCAGACACCTTCAGGCGTGGTCCATATTGATACCAAGCAGCCCCTCACAACCTATAAGCAGGTACCATCGGATTTGAGTCATGTCACGTCCGCGTCTTATGTCGGCGTTGCGTCGACTGAGCAGGCGGATGGAAAAGAAGTAGCAAAGCAGATCATCATATTTCCAGCGGAATTGAGTGGAGCTGCAGAAGGTAGTGTTCTGACAGACCCGCCGGGTGCAACGACTCACAGCAGAATGACCAATGGCTCCGTCTCTCGGCCCGCCGTATCGCACTCACGCATGACGAACGGCACGGTACAGAAAGGGAGTGGCACCACGCTGGTGGTCCAGTATCAGGACGGCTCTAAGACGATCTCCGTGCCTGCAAACGTCCCCGTGACGCAGGTCGCACCTGAACAAGTCACTTTCGCGACTGGCGATATCGTGTATGCGGCGACTGAAAAGCAGCCAAACGGAACACTTGTGACGGACAAGATTTTCCTCTTCATTCCCGCCGCGTCTCCCGATTCCAGGCAGTAGGGGTTCCGTTCAATGGGCCGTTCAATGACTCCCGCGAATAAGCCGACCACCACGAGCACGTTGCCGCATCAGCCCCACGTGCTCGTGGTCAAGCGGCACCATCTGTTGGTTCGCTGGAGCCACTGGCTGAACGTGCCTATACTCGTCGGTCTTATTCTGAGCGGCATCTCGATTTACTGGGCTTCGCCGATCTATCAACACAAGCCAGATCCGTTTACGGGAAACTTCGACGTGGCGGCGGATTTTGGAATCTGGATATGCGCCCATCTGCCCGGACTCAATCACTACAGCAGTCCAGCCGACTGGATTTACAACCACATGAGCCTCGGGCCGGGCATGTTGGCTTTGGCTCTGCGTCTGCATTGGCTGTGCGCGTACTCATTCATGCTGAATGGCATGGTGTATCTTGCAGGGCTGGTCACGGGAGGAAGCTGGCGCTCCTTGCTGCCTCGCCGGGATGATCTGTTCGACGCGCTCAGGATGCTTCGGTACTACCTCGGCCTTCCCTTGGCTAAATTAATCCGCCGCAAATGGCTGCATCCCCGTTTCAACACAAAGTACAACGCGCTCCAGCGCACAGCATACTTCTCTATTCCAGTCGCCGGGTGCCTTTCGGTCGCTACGGGCTGGGCAATTCACAAACCCATGCAGCTCCATTGGCTGGCTGCGCTTTTTGGAGGGTATGACGCAGCGCGTGTCTGGCATTTCTGGCTTATGTGGCTTTACATTCTCTTCGTTTTCCCGCATCTGATTCTGGTTTTCGCCGACGGCTGGGACACACTGCGCAGCATGATCGTGGGTTGGTCAACAAGAGTGAAGCGCTCGGAGGCCATCGCAAATGAGCGATGACAACAGAAGCGATTCACTACCACGGGAGGAAATGCGTTCGACAGTATCGCCCTTGTCAGCGAAGTGCGCGCCACGAACTGAAGGAGCCGCTTCACCTGTTGCTGTCGGCTCTCTCCCCATAAATAAGCCGCAAAGCTTCTTTGAAGAGCGATCCCTACCGGCAATTGAGATGACTCGAGGGCGTTTGCGATATCTCACCCGGCGCGACATTCTATTGTTTGGCGCTGGCGCAGTGGCAGCGCTAGCAGCCGGTGGATTTCTCCTGCCACAAGATACGCTCACTCGCTTGGGTCTGCGCCCAAATATGGACTCCCCCGCGAAGGAGTGGTTTCTGAACAAAGCACTGCGTATCGATGAGGACGTGGCCGAAGCACTTTACTCGGGAAATCGCAGAGTGCCCACCTACACCAAATCGCAGATCACCCCGCTCAAGAACAACTACAACGGGGCTACTCCCGATCCTGGCTACATTTCTGCATGGAAATTGACTCTCGATGGGCTCGCTTCTGGCCTAAGCATTTCTTTTGATATTCGGAATCTCAAGACTCGCTTTTCGGTGCATGAGCAGATTACGCGCCTGGTTTGCGTCGAAGGCTGGAGTGCAGTCGCGTGGTGGGCTGGTCTGCGATTCGATGATCTGCTCCGCGCCTACCCGCCGATGTCGCAGGCCAAATGGGTGCGTGTGGAGTCTTCGGTCAATCTCGATGCCTCAGGGAATCCTGACCCTTACTTTATGTCGCTCGACCTGGCGACCGCCCGCCATCCACAGACATTGCTCGCCACACACTTCAACGGTCAGCCTCTCACCGTGGATCATGGAGCGCCTCTCCGTCTGCTGGTGCCCGTGAAACTTGGTTTGAAGAATGTGAAGGCCATTACTAGGATTTCGTACGTCGCGGACGAGCCAAGAGACTATTGGGCCGAACGTGGATATTCCCGCTATGACGGAATTTGAAGAGTTTAGGTTCCTGGGAATCGAAGGCGAGTTGCTGGTGGCGCTGTGAAAGCAGAGCAGCGGGAATGTCCAGAAGCAGCCAAACGCCTGGACTTGCATCCTCTTTCATTTTTACCGACAGCCAAGGAGGCTGATATGGCAAGCAAACAGAAAACGGTCCTTGTAACCGGCGCTTCGCAAGGCATCGGAGCCGGCGTAGTCCAGTCCTTCCTTGATCGCCGATACAACGTTGTCGCAAACTCGCGCAACATCAGGAAGTTGGATACCTTCACCGATTCTGATCATCTGGCTCTCGTAGATGGCAGCATCGGTGAGAGTGCTGTCGCTTCGAAGATCGTCGAGACAGCCGTCCAAAAGTTTGGATCCATTGACGCGCTGGTCAACAATGCGGGCATCTTCTTCACAAAACCCTTTCCTGACTACACGGCTGAAGACTTCAAGGAGCTATCCTCCACCAACCTCGAAGGCTTCGTCCACGTCACACAGCGAGTGGTCAGGCAGATGCTTGCTCAGAAGTCTGGCGGAAGCGTCGTTACCATCACGGCCGCGCTGGTGGCCAACCCGATCGCAGGTATTACGGCGTCTGTCCCGATGATCACCAAGGGCGGACTCGAAGCCGTCACTCGGAGCTTGGCAATGGAGTATGCGAAGGAGAAAATTCGCTTCAACGCGGTCGCGCCCGGCGTCGTGGACACCCCGCTGCACAAGGACAACCCGAAGGATTTCCTGAAGACGCTCTCGCCTATGGGCACAATCTCTGACGTGAACGATATAGTGGAAGCCGTGGTTTATCTCACAGAGGCCCGTCAGGTCACGGGGGAGGTGCTGCACGTGGACGGCGGAGCGCACTCAGGAAAATGGTAAGCGGCAAGGGCTCGCAGCCGGCCAATGCGGAAGGGCGACTGCAGGAGCTCGGCATCGAACTGACGCCTCCGCCCACTCCGTTCGGCGCCTATGTCGAGACCGTACTGACCGACAACCTGCTCTTCCTCAGCGGTATGCTTCCTGCCATCGGACACGAACCGAAGTTCGTCGGCCGTCTCGGGAAAGAACTGGATGCGAACGCCGGTAGAGAGGCGGTCCGCATTGCCGCTCTGAATGTTTTGTCAGCGGCAAGGCAGAAGCTAGGCTCGCTCGACAAAGTAACCCACGTTGTTCGGCTATGCGTCTATATTGCCACTGATGGAGACTTCTTCGATCAACCAAAAGTTGCCGACGCTGCCTCCGAGCTATTCCGCGATGTTTTTGGAGAAGACAAAACCTCAGTCCGCATGGTGTTAGGCGTTGCAAGTCTGCCTCTGGGCATGCCCGTGGCGGTTGAAGTCATCCTGGAAGTGGGGTCTCATTTACAGGAGCCAGCTAGAAAAGAACCTTTCAATCACTGGAAGGCGCAAAGCACGAACAAACCAGATAAAAAGGAGAAGCGCAATGTCATACGTAACCGTCGGTAAGGAAAATTCGAGCAAGATCGATCTCTACTACGAGGACCACGGTTCCGGTCAGCCGGTTGTCTTGATTCACGGATATCCACTGAGCGGTGCTTCGTGGGAAAAACAGATAGCGGTTCTATTGAGTGCAGGCCACCGTGTCATCACCTATGACCGCAGAGGGTTCGGCAAATCCAGCCAGCCAACCACGGGCTACAACTACGACTCTTTTGCCGAGGATCTGCACAAACTGATTACACACCTCGAGTTGCATGATTTCTCGCTCGTTGGCTTCTCCATGGGAGGCGGAGAAGTGGCGCGCTACTTCGGAAAATACGGATCCAAGGGCGTCAGCAAGGCCGTCATCATTTCGGGAGTCCCGCCGTTCCTTCTGAAGACGCCAGACAATCCGGACGGTGTCGACAAAAGCGTTTTCGAGGGAATCGAGAAAGCCGTCACTGCGGACCGTTACGCGTTCTTCACGGAGTTTTTCAAGAACTTCTACAACACTGATCTGCTCCTCAACAAGCGCGTCAGCGAACAGGTTGTGCAGGCAAGTTGGAACGTAGCAGCGGGCTGCTCAGCTACCGCCAGTCTCGCTTGCGTGCCAACTTGGCATGAAGATTTCCGGAAGGACCTCAGCAGAGTTGATGTTCCAGCGCTAGTCATGCACGGGGATGCAGACAGGATTCTTCCGATCACTGCTGCGGGGCAGCGGACTGCCAAGCTGATCAAGGGAGCGCGCCTTGTCGTGGTAAAGGGCGGGCCGCACTGCATAACCTGGACACACGCAGACGAAGTGAACGCCGAGTTGTTGAACTTTCTCGGAAAAGCTTCGGCCCAGCACGCAGTCTAAGGGCCTCGGAGTGACGTTGTTGGCGTGAAACTGTGGTTTAGGACAAGATTCATCGTTCATACTTTGAAGGAAGGCGATGGATGTCCCTAGGCTCATTCCCCCAAGCGCATCGCCTGGACTCAACCCTTAACTTGAGACACAGGCACACTTTGCAGGAAAGGTCCTTCAAGTGGCAAAGAGACGAGTGGGACGGTATCCGATGGCGAAACAAAACGCAGCATGGAACAGGACGCGCGTTACAAACAAACTCGGCATTGAGTACCCGATCATCCAGGGGCCGCTAGGAGGCTTTTCCTCGCAGCGCCTTACCGCCGCTGTATCAAACTTCGGGGGTCTGGGTTCTTTCGGCGCGCATGGCTTGGCTCCCTCGGCGATTCAGGAGGTCGTCGCCGAGATTCGTTCTTTGACCGGCAAACCTTTTGCCATGAACCTCTGGGTTTCCATGGAAGATGAGGGTGCAGCAACTTCCGATGGCGAAGCCTTCGAGCGCGCACTCTCTCATCTAGCTCCGCATCTTGAGGCGGTCGGTGCGAGCAAGCCGCGGTTCTCACCCTACCAGCCACTTCGCTTCGAAGATCAGGTGCGCGTTCTGCTCGATGCCAAGGTGTCTGCCTTCTCGTTCATCTACGGAATTCCGCCGAAGGAGATTCTCGATGAGTGTCATCGCCGGGGCATGCTCGCGATCGGCACGGCGACGACACCGGACGAGGCCGTCGCCCTGGAGGAGGCCGATGTCGATGTAGTTGTGGCATCCGGATTCGAGGCCGGCGGACATCGCGGATCGTTCCTGCGCTCTTCGGAAGATTCCCTCACAGGGACGATCTCTCTGGTGCCCCAGATCGTGGATGCCGTGGGGATACCGGTGGTAGCGGCCGGAGGAATCGCGGATGCCCGCGGCATCGCTGCAGCCTTCGCCCTCGGCGCCGAAGGTGTGCAGATGGGGACGGTCTTTCTCGCCTGCGAAGAGTCTGGAGCAAGCTCGTTGCACCGCGAGGCGATCCTGAGCGGAAAGGCGAGCCGAACCTCGCTTACACGTGCGTTCACCGGACGCCTGGCACGCGGCATCCACAATCAACTTCTGGAAGAGATGAACCGGCCCGGCGTCGCCGTTCTCCCGTACCCCCTGCAACGGGCTCTCATGCGGAACCTCGCGCTGCCTGCGCAGCAGTCCGGACGCAGCGAATTCCTGGCCTTATGGGCCGGCCAAAGTGCTGGACTTGTCAAATATCCAGACGCAGCAACGCTTCTGCAATCGCTCGTCAATGAAGTATCAGAGAAACTCGCCTGATTCTCGGGTGGTCAAGACCCACCGGGTTGTGGATTGTGCGCTCCTCTAAACGCGCGCGGTCCTCCTGCACAATCGACAAGTATTGAGAAGTCAGCTTGTGGTTCGTAATGGATGTCGCGCCGCCGGTTTGAGATCTCAGCCGTTTGACACTGTGCGCTCAGCAAATAGCTGTTTGCAGGCTCTGGCGCGCTCTGCTCAAGATGGCTTCAAAGTTAGCCGATCCAAAACGCTCGAGAACATCGCGCAACGATGAGGAAATATCGCCACCTGGCCGCGGACTGATGGCCAAGTGCACGGCTTCGAGTTCGACGGCGTGGGTCGACTGAGCTGCCTCGTCAACGAGCTTCTTCAAGTCCAGAAGGGCCTGGCGGGCGTCGCGAACGGCAAGCGCCCGCTTTTGCATTTCGGTGTTCATTAGTCTTTGCTCCTCGGTAATGTCGATCGAGGCTCAGCAAGCTACACGTGCGTATTGTGGAAGGGAAGGAGAATGTTTTTGGAACTGCTGAGGCGAGCCGTAAAGCTTATACGACTGGACGGATCAGGTTTTGTCCCAGCTTGTCGAAATCCATGTGTTGGCCCCGCCGGAGTGAACATCACACCGGATTGCGGGTTCCCCATGGACAGACGATGCGCATTCAGAATTTCCGCCAGCTGCCGAATGACCGCTTGGGCGCTGGCTCGTGTCTTAGGTCGATTCACTACGCTTTTCCAGATCGACCTAATGACGGAGAGCGAGTCGCCGGTGAAATCCGACCATTCAAGCCCACGGAGTTCCCCTTCGCGGAGGCCGGCGAAAGACGCGGTAGCGATAGCTGCTTCCTAGTCGCTGGCAGGCTCAAATGAGTCGGTTCGTGCCAGGGCTGATCGGCATTCCTCGCATTGGGTGCGAATCCAGCCGGAATCCTTGGTGGTTCCTGGCTTTCCGCAGTCTTCACAGGTGACGGCGGAAAGCCGTTCGGCCAAACGCACATATCTATAGATCGCATCGTTTCCAGAACAATAGAATCGGAGAGTTCCGAATTTTTCCTTCACTTGCTGGACCGCAAAGCCGGTCGAGGGCCACACGACGAACGTTTTGAAGCCCAGATTCCGCATGCTTCTCCGCCAACAGCGAATCCTGTCGGTCTCCTTCTCCGGCAGCAAGACGGATGCTGCTCTCGCCAGCCAGTCGCGGGGAGCCTTCTCGACGACGACCCAGCTATACGGGTCTTCTTTTGTTCCTGAACCAGTTCGTACCTGCTTGTCGGAACGAACTGGCGACAGCATGTATATGAATCTGTTCCAGGAACGAAAAAAGGATTTCTTGAAAAGGAACCAGCGCTTGCGCAGCCATGAATATTGGAGTTCCTCCTCGATAGCTAGACTCAATTGCCAGACGATTTCAAACCAACCGTCCCCATGATCGAACCCCCAGCACATACAAGTCTGGGTCATCGGAGAGCGATAGTCCTGATAGAGGACCGGGAACCGCCTTAAGAGTCTTTGGGTTAGTTGGTGGTTCATCGTTCATCGACAGTTGATGCTGGCTGTGGAGTTGCTTCGCATTCAGGTCTATGAGAAAGGGGCCAGCTTTTGTCTCAGATGACTAGAATCTGCGGGTGGCTCAGAATGGACTTGGTTTAGCCAAAATGTTGCGAAAGATGCGGCTTATCGTTAACAAAACAGGGCTTACAACGTCAAAAAGGGGTAGGTCGGTTCGTCGCGAGGGTATCAACGAGCTCCCAAGAGGAGTTCTTTCCTTTAGGCTGTTTTAAATCTAGAATATAGGGGAGATCTGCGCCCAACTTACGGAACTTGGGCCGAGTTGCCCCGTCGGCTGGTCAGGCGCTCCCATCGGGGGACTCCAACCACGCAGTACGCAGCAGCCTCTTGCGAAACATTTCGACCCACGCGGGCGTATGTAAAGTAGAGGACGGGCAAGTAATCATCGGAATAGTGTCCCTGTTCGGGTGGCCTGCCCGGTGACGTTCAAAGTGACCCTGCCAGGGTGGACGGAAGAGGAATCACATGAAGACGTGGAAAAAGGCAGTTATCGGGGTGGGCGTCGCCGGGGTGCTGATAGGGATTGTGGTGTTCAGCGTCAACCAGGCGAACAAAGGTGTGGTCACGGTCCAAACAGCCAAAGTAGCAAATTCGGACGACTTGGTATCTCTGGTGACGGCTTCCGGAGAGATTAAGCCGACGACCTATACCAATGTGACGGCACAGGGGTTCGGCAGAATCACCGAGATCCTCGTCAAAGAAGGCGACCATATCAAGAAGGGCGACCGGCTCTTGCTCCAGGAAAACGTCCAGGCAAGCGCGGACGTACAGGCCCAGGCGGCTGCCATTCATTCGGCGGAATCGGGCGTACAGGCTGCTGATGCGAGTTTCGACGCTGCGAAGGCCGACCTGGTTTCTCAGCAGGCCAACATGGAAAAGGCCAAGTTGGATTGGGAGCGCGGGCAAGGACTGTACAAGGATGGGTTGATCCCGAAACAGGATTTCGACCAGAGGAAGAGCACCTATGACGGCGCGGTAGCGGCGGTAGACTCGGCTAAGGCGAGGGTTCAGTCACTGAAAGCGCAATTGGATCAGACGCGGTCGCAGGTCAATCAAAACGAAGCGATGCTGGTGCGGACGAAGGACGTTTTGTCAAAAACCACGTACACCTCGCCCATCAATGGAATCGTTAGCTACTTGCCGGAGCGCGTCGGCGACTACGTCGTGCCCGGCATTCAGAATTCCAACGGCAGTTTCTTGATGACGCTGTCGGACATGTCCGTGGTAACCGCGGAAGTCAAAGTGGACGAGACGGACATCGTAAACGTGAAGTTGGGCCAAGATGCGGATGTGACCATCGATGCCGTGCCCGGGAAAATATTCAAAGGCAAAGTGACGGAAATTGGCTCGCAGGCGACGTTGCGCAGCTCAGGCCTTGCGACAACGCAATCCACGACGAGCACGCAAGAAGCTAAGGATTTCAAAGTGGTCGTCAGACTTGACAATCCGCCGGACAATTTGCGTCCAGGGCTCTCAACGACGGCAAAAATCAAAACCGCGGAAAAGAAAAGTGTGATTGCTATCCCGATTCAAGCGCTGGCCGTGCGCACACGCAAGGACCTCGAGGAAGCTGCCAAGAATCTAAAGGGGCAGGGAAATTCGGGAGTTACACTGGCCGCGCCTCCGCCCGCTGCGCCTGGCGATCCCAAGAAGGACGAGATACAGGGAGTCTTCGTCGTAAACGGAAAAAAGGCATTCTTCCGTCCGGTGGAGACTGGAATCACGGGCGTTACGGACATTGAGGTCACCAAGGGTTTGCAAATCGGCGATGAAATTGTCGTTGGGAGCTACAAGGCATTGCGAACGCTCAAACCCGAGGCCAGCGTGAAGGTAGATAATTCCGCGCCTAAGAAACAGGACGATCAACAAAGCTAGAGCCGGAAAAGTTGGAGTAACGAGGAAAACGCGAATGCCCGTGGAGACAACAGCAACGGATTCGTACCGCGAGGATTTGGTCAGCTCCGGTATCGTGATCAAGACGGAAGCCCTCGCGAAAGTATACGAAATGGGCTCGGAGAAGGTGCACGCTCTCAGTGGTGTTGATCTGCAGATTCGCAAAGGCGAATACGTGGCCATTATGGGGCCTTCCGGTTCGGGCAAATCCACGCTGATGAACCTTATCGGGTGTTTGGATTCCCCCAGCGAGGGAAAATACTGGCTTGCGGGACGCCTGGTGAGCGATCTGGACGACGACGAACTGGCGTACATTCGCAACAAAGAGATTGGTTTCGTTTTTCAAACGTTTAATTTGCTGCCGCGCGCGACGGCGCTGCACAATGTCGAGCTTCCGCTGATCTACAACGGCACTCCCGCCGAGGAACGCATCGAAAAAGCAAAGAAGGCCCTTGAGCGCGTGGACCTCGTCGATCGGATGAGTCACAAACCGAATGAGCTCTCTGGCGGACAAAGACAGCGGGTGGCCATTGCCAGGGCTCTTGTCAATTCGCCGTCGATTGTCCTGGCAGACGAGCCGACTGGCAACCTCGACTCAAAAACCGGCGAAGAGATCATGGCGCTCTTCGAGAATCTCTATAAGCAGGGCAACACGATCATTCTAGTCACCCACGAAAACGATATCGCGCAGCACGCGCACCGGATTATCTTTATCCGCGACGGCAAAATCGCTTCCGACGAAGCCGTCATCAAGAAGTAGCAGCCAGCAAGAAGCAGCGGACAATTCGGCTCTTTCCTTCCCTTTTCAATCCTTTAGTCTAACGACTAGTCTGACAAGACCGGCGCTGTCTCGGCCGTGCTGGCCGGTGTGCCGCTTCTCTAAAAGACGGCCTCGTCGAAAGGTTCCGAATGGCGATAGAAAAAAGTGCAGATGAATTGTCCAAAAGAGATGAACTCTTGCAGCTGGCAGCAGAGATAGCGCGCAAATATGTCCAGGGAATCGGGGAGCGCCGCGTCCCGCCAACCGAACGAGACTTGGACAACCTCGTAAAATTCCATGAACCATTTCCAAACGGGCCGAGCAATCCCGTCGAGGTTTTGAAGGAGTTGGATGAAATCGGCTCTCCCGCGACAATGGCGACAACCGGCGGCCGCTACTTCGGTTTCGTAAATGGTGGAACGTTGCCCGCGTCTCTCGCGGCGAATTGGCTGGCCGGAGCCTGGGACCAAAATGCGGCATTGCGGGCGATGTCGCCGGTGGCAGCAGAACTGGAAGACGTGGTGCTGCGCTGGGTGTGCGAGGCGCTTGGTTTGCCGCCGAAATGCGAAGGCGGCCTTGTGACTTGCGCTACGACGGCCAATTTCTCGGCGCTGGCAGCGGCACGTCATGCCCTGCTTGCCCGCGCTGGGTGGAACGTTGCCGATGACGGAATGTTTGGAGCCCCGCCGATTGATGTCGTGGTGGGCGACGAAGTCCATGCTTCTATTCTCAAGGCCCTGAGCCTTGCGGGGTTTGGTAAGAAGCGCCTGACGCGCGTCGAAGCGGACGATCAAGGAAGAATGCGCGCAGACAAACTGCCTCCCCTGGGCGAACGCACAATTCTGTGCATTCAAGCCGGCAACGTAAACACTGGGGCCTTCGATCCAGCCGCGGAAATCTGCGCGCGCGCGCACGAACAAAGAGCCTGGGTTCATGTGGACGGAGCTTTTGGCTTGTGGGCAGCTGCCTCACCAAAGTACAACCATCTAACCAAAGGATTCGAGCAAGCAGATTCCTGGGCCACCGATCTGCACAAATGGCCAAACGTCAATTACGACAGCGGCATCGTCCTCGTGAAAGACGGCACGGCGTTGCGCGCGGCGATGACGATCACGGCCGCTTACCTCGCCGCGGGCGCTCAGCGCGAGCCGATGTACCACGCTCCCGAGTCGTCGCGAAGGGCACGCGGTGTCGAAGTGTGGGCGGGGCTGAAGTCTCTCGGGAGAGAAGGACTCTCTTCCTTGATCGAACGGACTTGCGCGCACGCAAAGACGTTCGCCGAGGGATTTCAGGGCGCAGGATTCCAAGTGTTAAACGATGTGGTCGTCAACCAAGTGCTTGTATCTTTCGGGAGCGGGGAAATCACCGAGAAAGTGATTCGAGCCGTTCAGGAAGACGGCACATGCTGGTGCGGGGGAACGGTGTGGCAAGGAAAGTCGGCGATGCGAGTGAGCGTCTCTTCCTGGGCGACGACGGATGCCGATGTGCGGCTCAGCCTCGAGACGATTTTGCGCCTCGCGAGAGAAGTCCGCTCTTAAAGTATTCTGAAGGAATGCGGGTGCTTCTCGCGCGCGCGTCAGCGGCTATGAGCGACGTGGGTCGCATCGATGTCGGCGAAAGTCGGAGCCGGACAAAGATAGGTGCGGGACAAACGATCGTGCCAGGTCAGGGCATCTTCGTCCCACATAGCCCACAGAAAGCCCATGAAGAAAGTTCCGGCGGAAAGCATATAGCCCACACTGCGCCAAAGCATTTGCCGCGGCGACGGAGTTTCACCTGCGAAACTGGCAACGTGCAAGCCGCGCATCATCATGCCGGGTGTGGTGCCCCCGAAAACCGTGAAGAGCGCAAAATATTGCAGGTACACGATCACGAATGTCGCGATGCACACTGCTGCGCTCAATTTGCTGAATGTGAATTGCCCACCGAGCGAACCAAAGAGTGTGAGGAAGCCGCCATAGGCGAACAGCAGACAGCCCGCGTCTATCAATCCGGCGATCCGGCGCTCGTCGATAGAGGCGACTGGATACAATCCGGTCTGCTCGTAGCGCGCATCTCTTGACGGCGCCTGGTCGAAACCCTGCTCCCCGCTGGGAGGCAGGGATACGTCAATGACCATGTGCGCTTGTTCGCGCGTCGCCGCATTTCGGCCGATCGCGATCGTGAAGGCGAAGTCCTCATCGGGCATGGCCGGAGCTTCGGCGACACCAACGGAAGCAGGAACAGGCGTGTCCGAGGGAGGCGCCTCGAACGGAAGCTCGGATTGCGCAAGATTGGGCGCAACTTTTCGCCTCCGGACCCGATAGGCTTCAAGACGCTGGGAGAGTTCGCCACGCCAGGCAGGATCCCGATCGCGGCCAGACGCCGCCTGGGCGTGATTCCGCCCAATCCTCGGTCCGGGTTTTTCCTCTACCCCGGACACAGAAATTTCCGCTTCGGAAGAAAGATCAAGCGTGAGGGATGAATCGCAAAAATTGCAGACGCGTATGCTCGAAGGCAATACGGCGCCACATTGCAGACATGTTTTTGTCACCGGTCGTTTTTGCGCTGCGGACGCGTCCACTCCGGTGAGGAGGGAACGGTTTGAGAGTAACACGTGGCTGGAAAAGTCAAGCCGAGATTGATGTCTCAATGTAGCTAATCAGACAAGCGGATGGGGCTGGGAGTAGATGCCGGCTGCAACTTGCCGTCACGTTTCGAGCTGTTGGGCGAACATGTCTCTGCTGAAGGCGATGCGCCGCTCGAGAGTTACGGCCGCAAAGTAAGTACACTGCCCTCGCTCGTTATCCGTCCAGGCAAGCAGCGAAGGAACCAGTCGCGCTACGCTCGAGCGGACAAAACCCAAAAGCCCGAAATAGGCTCCTATGGCCTGGATGCCGCTTCGGTCTTCGGGACGGTCTGGGCAGAGCTGAAGAAGCTGAACGACGCGGGCAAAATCGTCGCCGGTCGCGGAGTTCTTGATTCCGGTGACGTCCTGCACCTCGGCAGAAAGAGGATGCTTGATCGAAGCTGCAATCAGAGAGCGGCAATAGGACACGAAGAACTGCAGCAGGAAAACTACGGAACAGACGAGGATGATTGCGGCCATCATCGGGGGATCACCGCAAGGCGCGCAGGCGCCAGCCGGGCTTCTTCAGGCAAACGCCAGAAGGCGTAGGCCCAAGCCAGCGGCAAGAAAGTGCCAAAAACTCCCATGAGCGGGATGAAATAGTGGCTCAGCGACGGATAGAGGTTCCGTATGGCATAGCTCGCGGCTAGCAGGCTGAAATAGACTCCTAGTGAGAGCACCAATTGAATGAGCCGCGTACGCGTCTCCCGCAACTTCAGGATTGCGCCCCACAGAACATAAGTCAAAACGACGCCAACGAAGTAGAGGTTCTGGGAGAGGTCGACGACGAAATGCGTGACGAACTTGGCAGTCGATTGCGCGACAACGGCATAAGTGAAAAGCGCAGTCCCGGCCAGGAGCAGCAGCGTGCCCATTTTTACGTAGCGCTCCGCATTCATTTCGCTGAAGACGTGGGAATAAAGAGAGCTTAACGCGAAGTAAAGAATGATGGTGAGGATCGCATCGGAGTAATAGTAGAAATATATATATTGCGTGGAGCTTAAGCCGAATTCACTGACAATTTTGTAGCGGCCAAGTTCAACAACAATCAGGCCAGCCATATAAAGATTTAAGAGGAGATAGCGCCGGAATGCGCCCTTCTTGAGCGCGCACACAACCACGGCGGCTTCGCATAGGATGCCTACGAACCAGATGAAATATGCAAATGGACCAGGCACGTTCCTGCCTATCTACGCCCCTGATCCTCGCGCCGCAGAAGACCTTAGCTCAACGTCTGCGGTATTGCCCGGCGATCAATAGGGCGTTATTGGTGCCGGCGAGCTGCCGTTCCTGTAAGGCGTAATCGGCGCCGGCGAACTCCCGTTTCTGTAAGGAGTTATCGGTGCCGGCGAAGACCCGTTCGCCATAATCAACGAGCCGTCGCTGTGCGCCATTACTGCGGTTTTCAGGCCCATTGCACCCGTCAAAACGAGCATGACGAGAAATACCACCACGAGTTTCCTGGACATATTGCCTCCGGGGATGGAAAGACACCCGGAGACAGTCTATCCCTATATATAGGGATGTCAAGTAGCTCGCGCTAGGGACCCTGAACCGTATCGGTACACACTTACTCGTCCCGCACTTTCGCCAGGCCTTCGCCCAGTGACGCGGGACCGCTGTTTCACTACCCGCTCAGGATAGGATTTAGAACTCCTATGGTCAACGGTACAGTAGTACTAGAAACCGTAGGACTCGAGGGCAGATGGCTACGCTCCGGTTTTGAGCCGAACGAAACATGGGACTCTTAGCGAAGTCTTAGACTTCCGCACCCCTCCCCTTTTTGTAAATGCGGATTCTAAAGAGTTTAGGGACAAAACTTCGTGCTAGAACAAAACGCCAGCAGAGGCGCTGGCATTCTCGGGTTTGGCCGCGATATTACCTATTGAACACTACTCGATAAGGGCTACTTTTTGTCATGAGGAAGGGATCAAATTGTTAAACTCTTCTAAAGTGTCCCCCCGATTTACGTCGCCTTTTCTGCCAGGGCCGCGTTTAGGGGACATTTTTGGCGAGATTACCTCGGGAATGCTTGACACATTTGCGACCGACTCCGTAGCATTAGGAATTGTCTTTGTGCCGGCGTAGCTCAGTGGTAGAGCGAGGGTCTCATAATCCCTAGGCCGTGGGTTCGATTCCCTCCGCCGGCACCATACTCACCCGACACCTCTCAAACCATTGTCCGGGCCGCACTGCGCAGCCGCGAAGGACTGGGCGGATAAGGTATACTCTGCGCGTTCGGCATGATCCAGGCAGGCCTGGGACATCGAATTCCAAAATCCTTATTTGCCGGAGGTTCTCGTGGCGCTCATCCGAAGCGGAAAGGTCAGCCTCGTGCTGATGCTGGCGTTGTCTTGGGCTTCCCAGGCACACGCGCAGCAACCAGACTCAGATGCGGATGAAGATAGCCAATTTCGATTTCGCTTTGTGGGCCCGCGCGTAGGAAACCGCATTGCCTCCGTCGCCGGCGTGCCCGGAGATCCGAGCACCTACTACGCAGGAGCGGCTTCCGGCGGTGTATGGAAATCGACGGACGGTGGCAATCGTTGGTCTCCCATTTTCGATAAGCAGCCCGCCGCGGCGATTGGGGCGCTTGCGGTGGCACCAACGGACCCGAGTGTGGTGTGGGCGGGGACGGGCGAAGCGTGGGTCATACGAGATAGCGATGTGATCGGTAACGGAATCTACAAGTCCACCGATGCCGGGAAGACCTGGACCAACATGGGCTTGCAGGAAACCGGCCGCATAGGCCGAATCGTTGTTCACCCATCGAATCCTGAGATTGTTTTTGCTTGCGCGCTTGGACGGGCGACTGGACCGCAACAGGAGCGCGGCGTTTACCGCACGGTGGACGGCGGAGCGCATTGGGAACGAGTACTTTTTGCCGGAGAGAACATCGGGTGCTCCGGGCTTTCCATGGATCCGCACAATCCGCGAGTGCTCTTCGCCGGAATGTGGCAGCTCGAAATGCACACCTATGCTGAATTTAGCGGGGGACCGGGCAGCGGAGTGTACGTCTCGCGCGACGGAGGGACGAAATGGACGCGGATCGAAGAGCACGGCTTGCCACATTCACCGCTCGGCAAGATTGATGTGGCGGTCGCGCCTACAAACTCAAACCGTGTATTCGCGCTGGTACAAACGAAAGACCAAGGGTCCGTCTGGCGATCGGATGACGCAGGCTCGCACTGGAAAGCCGTCAATTATCAGCGAGCTTTGATTGGGCGCGCCGGGTACTACATCCGGATCGCGGTATCCACGGGAAATGACAACGAAGTCCTGGTGGCGAACAGCTCGTTTCATCAATCGCTGGATGGCGGACAAAATTTTCAAGAGGTTCGCTGGGGCGGAGATACTCACGATATCTGGATTGACCCGGCAAATCCCGACCGATTTGTGATTACGGATGACGCCGGAATGATTATCACAATCGTGCACGGGCGCGGGTTCCACCGCGTCACTCTGCCGATCGGGCAAATGTATCACGTGGACGTGGACAACCAGACCCCGTACTACTTCTATAGCAACATGCAGGATGACGGAAACATGCGCGGGCCCAGCGTGCCAATCGATTCACAAGAAACGGGATGGGACCGGCACATGGGTGGTTGCGAATCTGGTTTTACTGTTCCGGACCTCGCGGATCCCAACGTGGTGTGGGCTACATGCTATGGCGATGAAGTGACCCGCTGGGATGCGCGAATCAAAACGGCGCGCTCTGTGAGCCCCTATCTTCACACGCTGGATGCACCGCCGACCGACATCAAGTATAGATGCCACTGGACTTCGCCGCTGGCTATCGATCCTTTTGATCACAACGTCGTCTATTACGGATGCCAGGTCATTTTCAAGACGACCAACGGCGGGCAAAGCTGGGCAGTCACGAGTCCGGATCTTTCGACGCAGGATCCGAGCCGCATCGTTTCGTCGGGGGGAGTCGTCGGGGACAACCTCGGGCAATTTTATGGAGAGGTCGTTTTCGCTATTGCTCCCTCGAAGATACAGAAAGGATTGATCTGGGCGGGCACGAACGACGGTCAAGTGTGGTACACGAAAGACGGCGCTGCCACCTGGACGAACGTTACCAAGAATATTTCCGGATTGCCTCCCTGGGGAACAATTAGCAGCATTGCTCCATCGACTTTCGATGCCGGCACCGCTTATGTCGCTGTGGATATCCACTTGATGGATAACCGGGATCCATTTCTTTACAAGACAACGGATTTTGGGAAAACTTGGAAACCGATTACCGGCAATCTGCCCCGGCACCCTTTGGCGTATGTGCGAACCATCGCCGAAGATCCGAACTGCGCAGGCTTGTTATTTGCCGGGACTGGGAATGGCCTCTATTACTCGCTGGATGATGGCGGGCACTGGACGGCGATCGAGACCGGCCTTCCTCATGCGCCGGTAACTTGGGCGGTTGTGCAGAAAGAGTTTCACGACCTGGTAATTTCCACTTACGGGCGCGGGCTTTACATCTTCGACGATATTACGCCCCTCGAGCAGCTTGCCAAGAGCCACTTGGATGCTGCGACTGTACTGTTCGAGCCACGGCCAACTTATCGTTTTGTTCACGGTGGTGACGCCCTGTTCACTTTTTCGCTGAAATCGGCGCCCAAAGATCCCGTGGTGATTGAAATCGCAGGTGCGGATGGCAAGACGATTCGCAAGCTGAAGGCGAAAGGGCACAAAGGAATCAACCGCGTGAAGTGGGACATGCACTACGAGTCACCGCGATTGATCGCGCTACGCACTGCGACTTTGGATAACCCGCACATCTGGCAGGAGCCGCGCTTCCGCGATGCCGACTCTCGGCCGATCACACACTGGGGAATTAGCTCAGCTGAAGTTGGCCCTATGGTCGCTCCCGGCAAATATTCCGTTCGTCTGACCGTGGCTGGGGAAACCGTTACGCAGGCACTGACGGTATTGCCCGATCCTCGTATTTCAACCTCGGAAGCGGATATTACATTGTCCGTGAAGACGCAACTTCGAATCCGCGACGACATCACGAAGGCTTCCGACACGCTCAATCAGATCGAGTGGTTGCGGAAGCAGATCGAGGTCCTGGAAACGATGCTTCGTCCGCCCAAGAAAAAAGAGAAGGAAAGACCGCCATCGGCCGAACCGGACGACTACGACGAACCAGAGCCCGCACCAGCGGAAGACGAGGCGCAATCCAAGCGCAAGGCCGAACTTCTAAAGATAGTCGAGGAGATGGACAAGAAACTCCAAGTAGTGGAGTTCAAACTCGTTACGCCATCGCAGGTCAACAGCGACGACAAGTATTTCGTAGAGGCCGACAAGGTTTATCTCAACCTAATTTGGCTTAACGCCGAGGTTGGGACTGGAGGCGGAGACGTCGCAGGCGGAGCGGACTTTGCGCCGACGGAGACCGCGCTCGGATTGCTTCAAACGATAGAAACCGAGCTTGGCGGAGCGGTGGCGGACTACAAGAAGCTGATCGAACAAGATCTTCCTACGTTCAACCACGCACTTACAGAAAATAATCTCGCGGCCATCACTGCCGCTCTAACGGCTCCGAGCGAATGAGTAAGGACAAGACAGTTTATCGCTTCTCCGAGCCCCGAGTCGCGGCCCGGAGAATAACTCTCGGCAAGTTTCCAGTCCGCGACTACACACTTGACTGCTCAGCGTTTCGATTGACAGCTACAGAACGAGTTCGGCAGGATTCTAAATCGAGTGTCCAATACAAGCCTCATCTCTTCTTTACTGCCTGCAGTTGTGTTTGTGAACCCCGCGGCGGGCAGCGGGCGTGCCGAGTCTTGTCTCCCGCGAATTCGAAAGGCGTTTGAGGCAGTTTCCGTTCCTGCAGAGTTTGTCTCCGTTGGGAGCCTAAAGGAGCTGGAGTCGAACGCGCACGCAGCTATCAAGAGCGGAAAGCGGCTGTTATTCGGCCTCGGCGGTGACGGCACGTTTCATGGGTTGGTGAACGCGGCCTGCGGCTTCGATGTTGTCCTAGGCGTTCTGCCAGCCGGAGGCGGGAATGATTTTGCCGCCGCTCTACACCTGCCGGAGGATCCGGTTGCGGCCGCAGAAGCGGTTCTTCGCGGCCAGCCGAAGCGAGTGGATTTGGCGCGCGTACGAACTGGGGACGGACGAGTGCGCCTCTACCTGGGCGGAGGTGGGTTGGGGATAGACGCGGAAGCGGCGCGACTTGCAAGCGGAGCGTTTCGCCGATTGCCCGGCAGGTCGCGCTATGTTGCGTCAGCACTGCGGGCATTCTCGACACACTGCGCTATCGGAGTGAGAGCGGAATTTCCGTTGAGCGGCTTGGCGCCGATCGAAAGCAAATGTCTGCTGGCTGCCGTGCTAAACACGCCGACCTACGGTGCCGGTATTAGGCTTGCGCCCGGGGCCCGCTTGGACGACGGCTGGCTCGATGCGGTGATGGTGGAAGATCTTAGTGCTTTCGAAGTCTTGGGGATATTGCCAGGACTCTTGAGTAGCGGAGAGCTTCGAACCCCGCACGTAAAACGACTCCGTGTTCAGGCTGTAAGATTCGCCACGGACCGGCCCTCGATGTTTCACGGAGATGGCGAGATTTTGGGTCCGACGCCGGTCGAAATTGAGATCGTGCCGCAGGCGGTGCGAGTCCTTGCGCCAGTACAGATTTGATTTCGAATGACACGTTGCGCCGAAGATTCTCAGGGCGTTTCTTTGTGAAGAACCTTGCGTCGGATATCCGGCCAGAATTCCTTGAGTTCGTTCGAGAGACCGTCCCAAAGGATCAGAAACCCAAACGAGGAGGCGTTTCGGGCCGCCGTGCGGTCTTCCGGGGGATGATAGGCATTGGAGATTGCGGCGGCCACGGCATTGCCTAGCGACTCTGAGATATTGAAGCGATCATCGCCTCGATCCGTGCGGGCGACGAAGAGGCGGTTGACCGCATGATAGGCTCGGTGCACGAATCTGCCTTTTCCCAGTTGATAGTAGCGAGGATCCTCATGCAGCAAACTCGGGAAAATAGCCGTGGTCATATACGTGCCGATGCTGTTGTCCGCGAAGGATTCCCCATAGCGCTTTCCGTAGGCTGCCCAGCCCTGTCCCCACGATTGAGGATCATTTTTGGCTTGCGCGATGGCGGCAAGAGCGCCGTTGAACGGATAGGCAGACCAGTCGAAGACACCCGCGGTGGCAAGCCGGAATTTTTGGCCGGTGGTGAGTGGTGGAAGAGTCTGGGCGGTTTCGACGGTCCCATAGTTGGGGAGGACTTCGAAAATGCGATCGTTTACGGTTCCCGTTTCCTTTTCGAGCTTGCTCTTCCCAATTTGATCATCAGGCGTCTTTCTATTCTGGTCATCCTTCGCATCCTTGGGCTTAGCTGGCTGTGACTCGGCCGGAGCGGGCGCTGGTGGCGGCGGTTGCGGCTGCTGCGCAAGCACCGATGGAGCTAGAAAAGCTAAGACAATCAAGATTCGTAAGAACAAATGGTTCGGCCTCCCAATATCGCTAATTGCTCAGAACTCAGATTCTCTCCTGAGAGAACGGACTTGCGAAAAATGGGCTGACCGAGGTTCGAGAAAACCATGCTCTTGACTTAGAATCCCCACCATCCGAAATGGTTTTATCGGGAATTCGTCCATTTAAGCGGACCATTCACTCTTCCGCAGACGGTTATTTGCTCTAGAGCAACCGCACTCGCCGGGACTTTCTGGCCAGGTAAAGCGTCGCCATTTATCGCACCGAAAGACCCGCTTCGGATCCGATGTGGTCAATCTTTCTTCTTTTCAATTTTCAGATTCAATGAGATGTCCTTGCGGCTGTCAAAACTCGAAATCGTGTGGGTAGACGATTTGGTACCCTCTTTTTCGGCGTGGATTTCGTAGTCGGCGTTGGGATCGAGACCGCTGAAGCGGTACTTGCCCGTAGTGTCCGTGTAGGAGCTGCGCACGACGTTGGTTCGAGTGTTTTTGAGAAAAACCACGCTTTCCGACACTAGATTTTCAGACTTGTCCTGGACAATTCCGTGAACGGTACGAAGCTGGGCTTCACGCTTGGCGTCTTGCGCAACAGCGGTAACGCATGCCAGCGTCAGAATTGCAGCCATAAAAAGGAATCGTTTTGGTGCATTCATTTCTTCTCACCCCCTGCAGATTCCATACGAAACACTATACGTGCTTCGCTGACGCCTGTCTTGGCATCCAGCGCGCGCGTTTGATCCGCGAATCCTTTGGCATGGATTACCATTTCATAGTCCGAACCTTGGGGCACGCGAACGGCAAACTCGCCCCGTGAATTTGTGTAGCTATCCCAGCGGTATTTTTTTTCGGTGCTGCGCCGAACGCGGAGTTCCACGCCGGGAAACGCATATCCGTTGGGATCGAATATCGTCCCGATGATCAAAAAATCGTTGGCGTGGCTGTACTTCTGTTTCTGCGGCTTCTCCGGAGCGGGCGCCTGACTAGCAGGAAGCGGTTGCTGCGGAGGTGGGGGCGGCGGCTCCTGTGCACGGAGCGATACCGGGGCAAAGCAGATAAACAGCGATGCCGTTCCCACAGAGATAACCCACCGGGGACTCTTCATAAGTCCACTCCTGCCAAATTAGATGCCTGGGCTGAGGACTAGGGATGCTGGACGGGCCGGCCGGCGCCGGTTACTCCTCGTCCTCTTCTTCTTCGTCGTCATCTTCCTCATCGTCTTTGAGGAGGTCGCCGTTTTCCGCGGCTTCTTCTTCCTCATCATCATCTTCTTCATCGAGGTCGTCGGAGATAAGGTTCAGATGCACGGGATGCGTCTGTGATACCTCGAGCTCGGATTCGCACTCGGGACAACTCAAAATTTCGCCTTCTTCGACTTCGTCTTCGTCCACGTCAATTTCGGTGGAACATTCAGGGCAGCGGATCACGGCTCCATCCTCCGTAGAAATGTTCGCAGGGCGGGGGCCCCCACAGATTGCGCCGCCGCCTTCATGGCGTATTATATACCGCGCTGCCCTAAGTCAACCTGAATGCGCGGCGGGGCTGCTTCGATTGTAAACCGAGCCAGGGCAGAACTCCTAAAGTGACCTCCTCCCGCGAATATCCCGAGCGTCCGGTAGTCGGTGTTGGCGGCGTGATCATTGACGATCGGCGGGCGCTGCTGATCCGGCGGGGCAGCGAACCTCTCCGCGGCGAGTGGTCCATTCCAGGAGGGACGCTGGAGCTCGGCGAGTCGCTCGAGGAAGGCGTAGCGCGTGAGCTGCTTGAAGAAACCGGCCTCGTTGTGCGCGTGCTTGAGCTTATTGAAGTGTTTGACCGGATCTTTCCGGAGGACGGCATGCCGCTTGCGGGCGCGAAACTTCATCCTCGTTTTCACTTCGTGATTGTGGATTATTTGTGCGAGCGGATTGGGGGAGAGCCGCGCGCTGGAAGCGATGTGACGGACGTAGCGTTTGCAAGCGAAGATGAGCTCAGTCAATACCATCTGACCGAAACCGCGACTCGCGTGCTAAAGAGAGCTTTTGCCATGGCGCTTACGCGGGGTTCGGTGCGCTGATCTAAGCGCCAAGCTGTCCGCCAGCCCGCGAGCGGCGGCAGTTCTCATCAAGGCGCTTTGGCAATCTCAATGCTTCCATTTGAATCGGTTAGCTGCAGCTGGCAGCCTCCCGCCCCGATCGTCCCGTTCAGCGAGTCTCCGCCAATGTTACCCGTCGTGGTGAGCGGCAGCTCAGAAGAAATTCTTCCGAAAGAGGTGCGCGCTGCAATGTGGTAGCCCAAGCCGTCCGGGATGCGAACGCGGATGGACGAGAAGGAGGTCTTGAGAGAGATATCGCGGCAGCCGCTGGCAGGACGAAGGGCCGTCACAGAGATTCCTCCATTCTGATTGTCCACTCGGATGCGTCCGCCTACGGACTCGAGCGTTACGCCGGAGAAAGAAGTGGTCACCGAGGCCTCACCTTTTACATTACGCGCGGTGACCGAGCCGTTGCTGTCCTCGGCTGTGAAGTTGCCGTTGACGCGTTCGGCATCGATGCTGCCAAAGCTGGTTTTCGCGTAAGCGTCTGCCCCGATGTCGGTAAGTGAGATGGCTCCATTCCCCGTGACGGCGCGGATCCCTTTCGGAATGTTTGTCGCTTCAATGGCCCCAAACGAGGACTTGAGCGTGACGCTCCCTCGGATGTCGCGCACAGTGATTTTGCCGTTGGATGTTTCCGCGTCCAGAGTGCCATTAACATTCTCCAGGTCGATGTTGCCGAAGGAATCGCGGATGGTCACGGAACTTCCCGCAAGTGAGTTTGCGTTGACCCGCCCGTTGTTCGTCGTGCAGTTTATGCGGCCCTTGACGTCGGTGAATGTAACGTTTCCGAAGCTGTCGCTGACGTCTAACGCGCCGCCGATTGTGGAAATATCTACGTTGCCGTTATTGTCGTGGACCGACAAATCGCCGCGGATGTTGCGGGCGTTCACGTTTCCAAACGAAGTCGTGACGTTCGCTGAACCGGCCTCGGAGACAGTGACCGCTCCATTTCCGCCGGTGATCGTGGCGGCGCCCTGAATGTTCAGCACGGTGATGCTGCCGAACCGGTCTTGCACTTCGAGAGTGCCTTTCACATCAGAAACCTGCACGGAGCTGTTCTTGTCGTTGATGATGGCGTTGCCCGCGGCGCCGGAGAGTTCGATGCTCCCGAAAGAGTTGTTCAAACGCGCCGGCCCTGCATCGCGCACGACGAGCGAACCATAGCCGTTCTCGACTTCCACCGCACCGTGGACGCGGTCGACGTTGACGCCTCCATAACTGTTGCGGATATTGAGCGCGGCATCCGTCGGCACCGCGATGTCGTAATTTACGGACCAGGAGGAATGTTTGCTGGTATGAAACCACCGGTTTTCCTCGGGCGGATAAATCGTGCGAATGCTGACGCCCTCCCCGGTCTGCTGCACTTCAATCTGGATTTTTTGCGCGAAGGACTCCGCTTCCTCATGTGAACTAGCCTGAACACGGATGACGGCGGAGATTTTGACTTCATGGCCGGATTCGCCGTGTACCTTGACCTCTCCAAATTTGTGTTCGACGCGAACGGACTGGCCCGCGCTCAATGTCAAAGTCTTTTCAAAATTGCGCGTGACCTCATCCTGCGGCCAGTTTCCAGAGGCCCATGCAGGAAATGACGTAAGCAGAAGGACGACCGCAATCCCGCCGGCCAGGCGCGCGCCGCGTAAACGCTCTCGATTCCTATTCGGCAAAAACAACTTCATCGCTTTTCCTCCAAAATGTCTTGCAGCGTTTGCTGCTTCTCCTGGTACATCGCCAGCAGTTCCTGGCGAAGATGCGCATTCGACGGATTCATCCCGGTCTGCGCGCGAAGATCGTTGATGGCGCTATCCAGCACGAGCAGCTTCTCGCGGTAGCTCGCTTGCAAAGGTGTCGCCGGGTTTTCGAGTTGCGTCTTGGCGTCCGCAGCCAGCTTGTCGATCGCCTGCTCGTAAGCGGCCTGGGCGCGTTCTACCTCGGCAAGCGCCGGACTCTTCAGAAGCGACTGGTCGCGGTCGCCACCAGGCCCACGGCCGGCGCGATGCAGATAAACCCAGCCAGTCGAAACCGTCAAGATCAGCACCATGGCAGCAACGGCTGCGGTTTGCCATCCGAGAGAGAGACCGAACCCGAGAGTGAGCCAGCCCCATCGCTCCGCGCGATGCTTCTTGACGGCAGCTTCCGCCGTGAGTGCTCGCTCGATGCGGGGCCACAGCGAAGGCGCATCAGAGTAGTCGCGCAGTTCCTTCGCCGCGACGCTCACAGCCTTCCAAGCGCGGAGTTCCTCGGCGCAGACGGCGCAGTTCGCGCTGTGCGCTTCGAGAGCAGCCCATTCGGCGGGCGTGCCATCCTCAAAAATTCTGTCGCGTTCTTCACATTTGATGTTCATCGTCGTTTACCGTGGTCCGGCGGCGCTGTTGCCGCGCGGCGGCTCAAGCACCTGGCGAAGATTTCGCTTCGCCTGAAAAAGAGTGTTTTTCGAAGCCGTCTCCGTAATTTCCAGCATCCCGGCGATTTCCGCGTGATGGAAGCCTTCGACTTCGTACAACAAAAAAACGTCGCGCTGATGTTTCGTTAGACCGGCCAGCGCCCGTTCCAGCGCCATGCGCAGCGAAGGATGCGCTCCAGGTGCGCGTGGCTCCAGCCCCGGCGACTCTTCCGTGTCGTCATTCGCCACTTCCTTTTTGCGCACCCGGCTGCGCCGCGCATCGTAGCAAGTGTTGATGAGAATCCGGTACGTCCAGGTGACAAAGCTGGATTGCCCACGAAAGCCGGTTATGCTTCGCTGCACTTTCAAAAATGTTTCCTGCACCGCGTCTTCCGCGTCGATCGGACTCCCCAGCAGATTGCGCGCCACGTTCTTCATGCGCCGGCCGTGCAGCTCATAGAGGCGTTCGTATCCACCCAGATCGCCGGCCCGGCAGCGCTCCGCCAGCTCGGCATCCTCGGCAGCGGCCGCAGTCGTAGCAGCAGGCGCCACAGTCTGGCTCGGGCGGCCTGGTAGGTCTTCGGAAGGTTCCACTCGCATCTCCCGTTCGCGCGGCACGGAAGAGAGTCTAGCCTCCCAGGGCAGCGCAAGTCCCATTGTTCCCATTCTTTGCTCCTGGGATATAGACGCCGGAGAAGCCCAAAACGTCTGGCGTAAAGAGCGGCAACGGCCGGCGTGGAGCCTCCGCTCGGAACTGCCAACGGATTGATTAGACGGGTTTAGTCGGCACAAAACAGCGATGAGGGGCAGACCCAAAGACGGGTTCCGCGATTTTTCAGCTTGCAAGGCTGATTATCCGGCGATCGCGTCGGGCAGGGCTCCACGGGTTCGCTCGCGTCTGCCGAATTCCTGCACGGCGGATTCGAGGTCGGCCGCATTGAAATCGGGCCAGCGTTTCGGCAAAAAAACGAACTCGGCGAAGGCGCACTCCCACAGTAGAAAATCGGAAAGGCGCTGCTCGCCTCCCGTTCGGATGAGCAAGTCGACCTCCGTCGAGCCGCCGCGAAGAACTTCGGCGAGGACGTTCGAAAAGGATTCGGGCGAGAGTTCGGTTACTTTATAAAACCGGCATGCGGCGTGGTAGATCGCTTCGCGGGCGGAGTAATCGATCGCGAGGCGAAGATGAAGCCGTGTGCCCCTTGCCGTGGCAGCTTCGGAATCCGTTATGGCCTGGCGCAGGGTGGCGGGAATGCGGTCGCGGCGCCCGATGATGCTTAGGCGCACGCCTTCCTCGATACAGTGCGATGTTTCTATCAGCAGGTATTCGTGTAAAAGGCGAAGGATGGCATTCACCTCCGCTGCCGGGCGCTTCCAATTGGCGGAAGAGAGAGCAAAGAGAGTCAAGGTGTGGATTCCGAGGCGGGGCGCGGCTTCGATGATGCGGCGGGCGGATTCGGCGCCCGCGCGGTGGCCGGCGGAGCGAGGCAATCCGCGCGAAGTGGCCCAGCGCCCGTTTCCGTCGGAGATGATGGCGACGTGCAGGCCGGGGGCTAGCCGCAACTTGGTCTTTGTAGTCATGATGTGCTGCGTGGTCAGATGCTGCATGTTTTCTACTTCTTTCTCCGCCGCCGGAAAATCGTCACAAACTACTTTTCAGTGCAAAGCATTTGAGCAAAAAATTTTGGCGCCCTCAGCCCTCACGCGTCGCGCGAATCAGCGCTTCCATGTGGTTCAGGTAGCGCTCCAGCGCGCGCCTCCCCGCCGCCGCCAGACGATACTCCGTCTTCGGCAGCCGGCCATCAAAGGATTTCGAACAAACGATGTAATCCGCTTCCTCTAGTTTGCGGGCGTGAACACTCAGGTTGCCATCGGTGGTTTTAAGGAGGGCCTTGAGCTCGTTGAACGTCAGCGAGCGGTTTACGGCCAGTGCACTCACAATTCCGAGACGAATGCGCTCGTGGATCAGCCGATCGAGATCTGGGGAGACGGCTTCGCGGGATCCGCGGACAGCAGCCAGCGATGCATCACGCTCGCGCATACGCTGCAGCCGTTCCTGATGAGCTGTCGATGACTTCGCCATAAGCTTGTCTTCAGCCGCCGTGATGCCGGGCAATCCAAATTCCGAAGCCGATCTGCAAGACTCCAAAGCCCGCGGCCATAAAGGCGTCTCCCCACGCAGCGGGCACAAAAAGCGCAGCCGCGCCAAGGCTCATCAGACAAAAACCCATGACCGGGACGATGCGCACGGAAAAAGCACCACCGGTGACGATCGCCGTTCCATAAAGAAGCAGCCAAACGCCCGGTAACGCGGCCAGAGCGCCTGCTGTGAAAAGTGCAAACGTCAACAAGCCGCCCACGATGATCGGCGGAGCAAAACTGAACAGAAATTTTCGGCCCGGTCCGGAGAAAAGTGTTGAATTCGCCCGGTGGGCTTTGGTGGCGGCCGCAGGTGCCGCGATTGCAACGGCAACAAAGGCTTCCACCAGCCAAACGGCGAGCCAGGCGCGGGGCGAAGACTGGCGCGCGGCCAGGAAAGAAGCGGCTAATGCGGTAATGCCCATGGCCACGCCGCCCCAGCCGGGCACGGCGGTAAACTCGGCCGCGCTCTCCATGGTTTCGCGAATGTACTTGAGATGATCGGCGGCGCGCGCGTCTATCGGGATGGGCTCGCGCTTGTTGGAGCGGAGGGGTCCAGCGGCTAGCATGTCACCAGGCTAGCTGAAAAACGGGGCTCTGTCAAGTACTTTATATCACAAAGTTAACCGCCGGATTGCGCCTCAAGCGGCCTCGGATAGCGGCCCCGGATCGAGTTCCAGCGAATCGTGAACACATCCAGAAACATGTGAATGCTATCGCGGAACATATTCACTTTCGTCGCCGGCGAGTGCCCCCACCGAACGGGAATTTCTATCGTACGGAGCCCGTGATGACGCGCCAGATAGAGCAATTCCGGATCGAACCCGAACCGCTCGATACGCTGCTGCTCGAAAAGGATTTGGCAGCGTTCGCGGCGGAAGGCCTTGAAGCCGCACTGCGTGTCCACAAACGGCAGGCGAAGGATTGCCCGCACGATGGCGTTGAAGATGATGCCGGCGAACTCCCGGAAAGGCGACTCATGCACGGTGATGAGCTTGCGGTCGAGAGCGCGTGAGCCGATGGCCACGTCGTAGGTCACCAGGGCGTCGAGAAGTTTTGGCGCTTCCTCGATCGGCGCGGAGAGATCGGCATCGGTGAAGAGCACGTTTCGGCCGCGGGCTTCCTGCATCCCATGACGAACGCTGAAGCCCTTCCCGCGATTCACACCGTTGGAAATGACGCGAAGATTTGGAAGCGTCTTTCGAAAGGACTCCGCAACCTCGGCGGTCCGGTCGTTCGAGCCGTCATCGACCACGAGAATTTCCGTTTCTGCTCCCAGGGTTGGAAGGAAAGCTCTGATGTGCTCGAGAGATGCGGGCAGGCGGAGCTCTTCGTTATACGACGGAATAATGATGGAAAGCTCGGGCGCCGGTGCGCTCATCGCGCGGGCGGCTCCTTCCATCCGTGATAGCCAATAAGGGGAACGAAACGGCAGGCTTCCATAGTGCGCGTCTCGAAGGAATTGCCGTGGCGCTCGATGTGGAGCAATTCTTGATTGTCAGCGTCTCCCACCGGCAAGATCAGCCGGCCACCCTCCGCGAGCTGCGCACGAAGCGGCTCCGGGACCGCGGGCGCTGCGGCGGCAACGAGTATTGCGTCAAACGGAGAAAGTTCCGGCAGCCCCAGAGTGCCGTCGCCGCAGTGAACATGCACATTTTCAAATCCGAGACGGTCCAGCCTGGCCGTGGCCGAGGAAGCCAGCTCGGAGCGGGACTCGACGGTAAAAACGATTTTCGCCAAGTGCGAGAGGATCGCAGCTTGGTAACCGCACCCCGTCCCGATTTCCAAAACGCGTTCGCTGCCTGTGAGGTGTAGGGCAGCGGTCATCGCGGCGACGATATAAGGCTGCGAAATGGTTTGGCCCTCACCGATGGGCAGCGGCGCGTCTTCGTACGCCCGCTGGCGAAACTCCCTGGGCACGAACTCTTCGCGCCGCACAGCAGCCATCGCTCCAAGCACTCCGGAATCATGGACGCCACGCCGGCGCAATTGCTTTTCGATCATTTCTGCGCACTGCACGGCAAACTCGTCCCCGCCGGAACCCTTCGATGGCAATTCGTTAGCCGCATGACCGCGAAACAGTTTCACCTTAGTCGTCCCATTCCCTCATCTCCAATAAATGTACATTTCAATTCATCAAGCATGCGATAGCGCAACCGCATGTTTTTCCCAAGCTCGCGTTTCGAGAATATCCGCGATTTGTGCAATCGTCAGGTCGCACTCTTCTTCGCGATTGTAAAAATGCGGCGAAAGTCTGACGCCAGCTTTGGGACGGTAATCCACGAGAACCTCTCGCGCGAGCAACTCGCGGCATACCTCGGCGGCGTGCGGGCAGTCTACGGAGACGGTGCCCGCGCGCTCCGCCGGACTCTCCGGCGTGTTGACGCGCCATCCATGCGCCTTCGCGGCCTCGAACAGACGCGCAGTCATGCGCATGGATTTTTGGCGAATCGCGCCAATCCCGGCTTCGTTAACTATGTCGAGCCCCGGCTGGCACGCATAGAGCGCGGGAATGTGCGGCGTGCCATTCAAATAGCGGAAAGAATCCTCGCGGGCGTCGATGGCGCCAGTCTCAAATGCAAAGGGGCGCTGGTGCGCAAGCCAGCCCGCGATCGCGGGCTGCAGTTTCAGGCGCAAATCTTCCCGCACGTAAAGATAACCGACGCCCGGCCCGCCGCAGAGCCACTTGAGCACACCACCACAAGCAAAATCCGCACCGAGACCACGCACATCGGTGGGAATCGTCCCGGCAGCCTGGAAGAGATCGAGGATGACGTGCGCCCCAACGCGATGCGCCTTCTCGATGATCGCTCGAGCATCCACTATGTAGGCGCTTCGGAATAGCACCTGTGAAATCGGCACGAGCAGCGTTGTTTCATCAATGGAGTCAAGAAATTTGCCAAGGTCGAATCGCACCGAATCCCCGCTCGGAACGAGGTCGATTCGTGCGCCGTTACGGCGCTGCTCATGGTAGAAATACTGAATCGACGGAAACTCCAGGTCCGTCAGCACTACCTTGTTCCGCGGCCCGCGAAAATCAAAACACGAGCTGATTACCGCCTGAATCAAGGTCACATTCTGATGCAGCGAAATTTCGCCCCGTCCCGCTCCAATCAACGAAGCGATCTTGTCGCCCACGTTGACGGCCATCTCCCACCAGCCTTCTTCCCATGCGCGCACCCCGCGACCGCCCCACGCATCGGCGTAAGAGCGCATTTCGTCGTACACGCCGCGAGGCATGGCCCCCAGCGAATTGCTGATCATATAAGTCGTGCGTTCAAGGATGGGGAATTCGCCGCGCCACTTCAGCAGTTCATCCATCTTGCAAAGCTCCATCGGAAAACTTCTGGGAACGGACTTTCCTCCACACAAGGTAGCATAGCGAAATGAACACAAGCCAGGGAACTCCCGCTTCGAGCGTGATGCGAAGTCCAGGGACCCACCACGTCGAAATGAGCACTGCAGTAAGCCCCGTGAGTCCGAACGCAGAACTCCAGGGCCCGCGCGGAGCAAGCCGCAACGGCGGTTTAGCCCATTTCGCGGTTCGGCGCCGAAACAAAAGATGCGTAACAAAAATCATTTGCCAGACAAAAATGCCGCCCAGGACCGCTGCCCCCAGCATGTAAACATACGCCTTCGCATGGAACCAATGATCTACAAGAAGGGCTCCGAACATTCCAATGCTGGAGACCAGCAATGCCGCCGCCGGTGTTCCGCGTCCGCTTAAGCGCCCCAGTCGAGCCGGCGCATACCCGCCGCGCGCCAACGAAAAAAGCATCCGCGACATCAGATACAAATTGCAATTGACACTGGAAAGCGCCGCGGTAAGCACCACGAAATTCATTACTCCCGCAGCCGCGGGAATGCCCACAATTTCGAACACACGCACAAACGGGCTTTCGCCTAGCCCGACCTCGTTCCACGGCACGATTCCGACAACGATCGCCAGACCTCCCACATAAAAAAGCGCCATTCGCCCAAGCGTCCACCGCAATGCCTTGGGCAAGGCTATTGTCGGATCTTTCGCTTCGCCGGAAGTAACGGCCACGATCTCCACACCAAGAAAACTGAAGATCGCCATCGCGACGCCGAGCCCCACGCCTTGCCAGCCGTTCGGAAGAAACCCTCCATACCCGGTATAGTTTGCCGTCCCAATCCGAGGGAATCCGATTCCCAATAGCAAGGCAGCGCCGAGAACCAGAAACACGGTAATGGTAAGCACTTTGATCATCGCGAACCAATATTCAAATTCGCCAAAGCTCGCTACGCTGCGAGCATTGACGTAGACGAGCGCCGCCGAAAATCCTGCGATCCACATCCATGACGGCACGTTTGGGAACCAGTGTCGGCAATAAATCGACGCGGCCACGACCTCGCTGCCGGTCGCGATCACCTGTGCCAACCAGTAGGAATAGCGCATCGCAAATCCCGCCCAGGGATGCACGTACATCTCCGCGTACACGCCAAAGGATCCCGCGACGGGATGCGCCACGGTCATTTCGCCAAGCGCCCATATCAAACACAATGCAATGGCTCCGGCCGCCAAAAAACTGAAAATTACGCCCGGCCCCGCGAGCCGAACGGAAATGGCGCTGCCGAGGAACAGTCCCGTTCCTATCGCGCCGCCGATGGCGATCATGGAGAGCTGACGCGATGTTAGGTTGCGATGAAGACCAGCCTCTCGACCGAGGATTTCCGTGTGGTCGGCGGCGGCAGATTCCGTTGCACTCGAAGATCTTGTCTCCGCCATGGCGCGGCATGGTAGCAGAAAGCCCTATCTGCCGATATCAACGTCCCCTGAACGAACGGCCAGTTAAACGGGAGGCACGCCTGTACCCCGCACTTGGCGCGTCTTTCCGCATCCTTCTTTAAAATCCTAAGAGTGGCGGAAAGGCTGTGAAATCTCCGCTGCGGAGGAAATGAAGTCATGAAGGCCGTCTTAGCCCTAGTCATTATTTATGTGGGAACATTTTTTCTTGCGATCCAAGGCGCATCGCAAAATCCGGTCAGCGCCGCACGACAAAGCACGGCACCGGAGGATCAGGCAAACCCGGCGGAAGCGAAGCCCATCGATCCCGTCAAGGACGCGGACATTCGCTCACTGATGGAACTCATCGGCGCTCATGATCAGATCCAAGACGCCGTCAACAACTCCAGTGAGCAGTACCGGGAAAAGCTTCTCGCGACCGTCCCGAACAACGACAAGGGTCAGGCCTTTGTAACTTCATTTATCGAAAGCTATCAGAAGAAATTCGACGTCGGCCAGATGACCGAGCAGCTCGTCACCATTTACGACAAACACTACACGGACGATGAGATCAAGACCTTGCTACAGTTCTACGGCTCTCCTGTAGGGCAGAAGGTCGCCGCGGAAATGCCCAAGATCGCACGCGAAATCCAAGCTGCCAGCCGCGCCACCGGCGCCAAGGCCGCGAAAGAGGCCCTCCAGGCACTGAAAGCGCAGAATCCGGAAATCGGCCAATCGGCGCGCCTGAACAACACCCCCCGCCGCTGGCAACCGGGCGCACGCGCGCAACAAGGCCAATCGCAGCAAGCGGCGCAACAACCCGATCCTCCACAATTCTAAAGATGGGGCGGCTTCGGCACCTCTACTGAAAGTGTTTTTTGAACTTGACGTCGATTCCAAACGTGCCGTTCTGGTCTCGCAACGCCACAATCGACACATTCCGGTTCAAGTTATATTCCACCTGAATGACCTGCTCCTGTGTGGACCCCACATTCGAAACATAAGTGATCGTTAGGTCTCGCGTAACCTGCTGCTCGACTGTGACCCGCGCGGCAGCGTTCTGCGAGGAGCTCGCTGAGCCCACTTCGGCCAGCCCGGGATCGACCCGGAACCTGGTGATGCCGAACAACCGTTCGACCCGCCCGCCCAATTGGCTCGAAACTGCTTCAGAGAGAATCGCTGAAGCTCCCGAGCTGGCGGTTTGGGAAGTGGCCGTCCCGCCGCCTCGAATGCTCGCTTCCGAGCTCGTTTGTCCCAGTGCCAACAGCGTGATGATGTCGTTCGCCGGCAGCGGCGGGTCGGAGCGATAAGCCAGCGTCAGCTTGCTCGCCGGCCCATTAAAATTCAGAGTGATCTCGTACTGCTGAATCGTGGTCGTGGCTTCCACGTTCAGCACCGGATCCAGCCGGAACGGATTGGCGAAGTTCATGTCGCCGCGCGTCACCTTGTATCTGTCTCCGTGGAACGTCATCTCGCCCGCCAGAATGTGGATATGCCCGAGGAGTATGGGGTGCTCCCAGGTGCCTCGTACGCGAAGGTTCGCTTCTGCTTCCAACTCGGCACCCGGCCATTCCATGCGTGCGTCCGGCGCGGATAGCGCCGAGATATCAAATTGCAGATTCCGCAAAAAGGTCGAACTCGTCGACGGCCCGGAAATGCCGCTTTTTGAAGATACGAGTACATTCGCAACCTCAAGGCCTTGCGACAGCGTCACCCGTTCAATCACTACTTTCCCCGAAAGCACTCCAGAAGTGGGCGTTCCCGCCAGTCGCAGCGAGCCTCCGACCAGCCAGCTCATTCCTTCGGGATATCGGATGCGCGCGCGATCCGTGCGCACAGTGATGTCGTACCGCAGCGGGCTTTCGATATAGTTGACGTTCCCGGTGAGGTGCATCGTGCCCCCGCCGGATTCGGCCGTAAGATTGTCAAAGAATAGCCGGGTCGCGTCAAAAACCAAATCGCCTGTGATGTTGCTCATCCCCGTCGGAAAATCTGCCACTCGCGCTGAGGCGTTTTCTATGTGCACTTTTCCAGTGATTCTCGGACGGTCAAAAGGCCCTTCGAAAGTCGCGTTGATTTGTGCAGGACCGTTCGCTTCCAAGACGGGCAGGAATCCCGTCAGCAGCCGCAGGTCCAGGGCGCCATTCAGTTTCAGACCGAGAGCGCCCCTTCCCGCAAACCGGACTCCGCCAACAATAGCAATGTTTGTATCGGTCCCTTTGAATGTGGCTTGATCGATTTCCAGACTTTCCTTCGACGTCCGCAGATGAATCGGTCCCACGTTTTCCAGCTGAACGTTGGCGTAATTTACCGCCAGCCGCGAAAACTTGGCGTCCATCACGATGTTCTCAGGATGTTTCAATTCGCCAGTCGCGGTGATGTCGCCGTCGGCCACGCCATGGCCGTTGAACTGCGTCAGATGCAAAGCGGTTATCAAAAAGGGATTTAGATCGATGTTGGCAATCGAAACTTTTCCTTTCAAAGGATAAGGATCGGCCAATCCCAGCGTCACCTCTCCGGATATTCCCCCCGTGGTCATCGCCGACCCGAGCTCCAGCTTCGCCGTACGTCCGTCGCAACTGAGACCCCCATCGAAGCTTCCGATCACATCCTTTCCAATCCGAAAATCCACCACGCGGAATGTCCCTTCACCCTCGAGCGCCGAAAGCGGCCCGTTGGCCTTTACGCGAAACGTAACCAATCCTCCGACCGGCAGCCTCACCGACTGCAACTTCTCAATGTCTTCCAGTGGGAGCGATGCTCCCACGAGATCCACCGTCACTTTCTGATCCACAAACCGGTAGCCCGCCGTCCCCGTAACGATGCCCGCGCCCCGGCCGCTCTCCTTTCCCGGTGCGAACACGCGTAACTCTGCGTCCGCGATACGTACTTCGTCCGGCGAGAGATTCAGCTGGCCCCGCAATCGATTGAAGGACACGCCATAGACACTTCCTTCGGCGAGATCGAAAAGCCCCGTGATGCCGGGCACCGCGCGCGTTCCGTGTCCATGCAACTGCCCACTGAGCACTCCTTTGACCGGATAGGACCACCCAAAGAACTTCTGGATGGTCTCGACCGAGGCTTTATCGAAGTTGACGTCCGCCGTCCACTCGTTCTTCGGCAGAAAACTCCAGTCCGTCAAGCCCAGGGTTCCCTCGATCTCCGTATCCATCGCGCCGAACCGCAATTTGCCTCTGGCGATTGCGAATTCCGTGGGCGAATAACTTAAGTCGCCTTCGAGGGAATCCAAAGAAGTGCCGTTGTAGCGGACGCGCTCTCCGCGAACGTGCCCGCTAAACGTCGTCTGGCTACCGGGCTCGGTGATCTTGCCGTCCCATTGCACGCTCCCAGAGATTTCTTTGGTTGCGTCCAGGGAACCTCGCTTCGCGCCGCGAATCGCATCGATGAAATCCTTGTAAGATTCCAGAGCGCCCGTCTCGAAATGCACATCCAGAGAAGTATTGCGCGGCGCCAGTAAGCCCGTAATCGTGCCCTTCGACGACGGTGTTTCGAACTCCCCCTCGCTAATCGCGAAAACCGCGGTATCGTAGCGGTAGTGGATTTGCCAACTCGCCGTGACCGGCACGTGGCCCGCCGCCAAAACATCCACTGGCGACCAATCTATCTTCCCGCCAATCTCAAAGTGTTCAAATGCATTGCTCCACGTCTCGATCGTGTCGCCGCTCAGAAGCGCATCCCATTCCAGCTCGTCGATCGGAAAACCCGGATGCTCGATCGCCGGAAACACCCTCGCCAGGTGCATGTCCTGCGTGTGCGTAACCGCGCGGAACTGCACACCTGCAAAACGCAGAGTCACTTTTCCTTTCACGGTTCCGCCAAAACCTTCCGCCACGAAATCCGGCGCGACAATCCCGTCATTGTCGATGCTGTAGCTCGCGTGGCTCGCAAGTCCGGCGGTATGAAAAATGTCGTAACTCAGCTGAATGTCGCGTCCGGCGAAGCTGCCCGTCCCTCGGTATTGGCCGTCCGCCAACGTCCCCGCTCCGCGCACATCGACGTGCCCGGTCGGCACCTGCGGCGCAAGAAACGTCTCGCGGAAGTCGAGCAGTTCGACCCACCCCCGGTAACGGAAACTCCATTTCGGTTTTGCGAAGTCGGTCATTTCCGCCTGGGCATCAAGGCGAGACCTTCCGGCGCTCAACACCCCTTGCTCCAATGTAAATCCGTCACGCCAAATCGTAAATTTCGCCGAGAGATTTGCAGGCACGGGCGCCATTCTCTGGGCGCTGAATCGTATGCTCTGCCATTCCAGATTCCCGAGATACAACGGATGCTCCGGTGTCCCGCCGGCGTCCAAAACCAGGCTCATCTCGCCGCCTTCGACCGCCAGAGGCACTTTCAGTTCGTTGTACAGCAACCATCCGTTTTCGATGTTCACCCGGCGTACCTGCAGATCGAAAAGCGACTCCTCGAGCGACTGATTCGAACCATTCGCTCCCGGTGGAGCCGGCACGTTTGTCGATCCGTCCTTTGCCACCCGGATGTGCACCTCCGGCGCCTTCAAAGCCAATTCGCTAAGCGATACCTTTCGTCCCCAAAAGGAATCGATCTCGAGCTTGGCTACCACCTCCTCGGCCGAAAACAAGGGATAGGTGCCCGCAGGCTCGTGTCCGTGAATCACCAATCCCTTTAGCGTGGCTCGCATCGAAAGCCACTGGATCGAAATCGCCCGCAATTCCACCCGGCCGCCCGTCGTCTTCTCTATTCGGTGCACGATCCACCGCTCGAGGATAGGATTTCCCGCGCCGCTAGCGAAGAAACCAATGACGCACAAAATTCCAATCACCGTCAGCACCCACGGTGTATGGATCACCCAGTTCCAGATCGGGTGGCGCTTGCGGACCTTCACTTCGGCCCTTCTTCCAAATACTTTTGAACACGCAACCGGTCGCGGCTTTCCTTCAGCCAGCGATCCGCCTGTTCGGTGATGTCGCTTTGCACCAGGGCATCCTGGATGATGTCCCGTGAGGCATCCAGCGTTGGCGGTTCCTGCCCGCGTGCCTTCGCTCTCGGCACAACGGCATTCTGGTAGAAATCCTCGATAGCCTTTTCATCGATCTGAACTGACGGCCGAAACCTCGAATCGAGGTAGTTGCTCAGGTACAGCTGGGCGGCCACAATCTTTCGCACTTCCCTGTCATTCAGGCCGCTCTGCTTCTTCCGCGCTTCATATTCCTCGGCGGAGCTGAAGGACTTCACCACTCGTGAAACTTCGCGGTCGACTTCCTCGTCTTTCGGCTCGGGAAAACGCGAGAGCTGAGCTTCCGACCGTACGATCCACTGATCGATTAGCCGGTCTAAAATCGCGCTGTCGCTTTCCGATTTCCCATCCAACATCGCTTGGTACTCCTTCAGCTCCCGCACGTCGCTCAGCAAAATGACGTCGTTCTCCACCCGCGCCACAATGCGATCCACAACTTCCTGCGCCCTCAAAAACGCAGCCGTTGCCAAAATAAGTAACAAGGAGCAGCACCCGAAAATGGATCCGCGGCGCATTAAAAAATCGACCCCAAATTAAAGAAGATCTGCAACCGCGGAAGCTGCGCTCCCTTCAGGCAAAGCGGATTCGTTGGCGTGCTGCTCCCGATAGGGACGCAGGGCAGTACGAAGAACGGGCGGTTGATCTGGTAACCCAAATCCACTCGAATCGGTCCTACTGGAGTCGCATAGCGAATCCCGAACCCCACGGTATGCGCGAAATAATTCAGCTCGTTCGTGCAGTTGTAGACGCACAGCGTGGGATTTGTGACGCTGGGCGGTTGTGAGGGATCCTGCAGCTGGAAGATGGGCTTCGGTGAGTACGCCCGCAGCGTGATATGGTCGATCCGGCTATAAACATTTCCGCCGTCATAGAACAGCGCCCCGCCAAGCGCCGCCCCCACAAATGGCAATCGCATCGGAAAGCGAAACTCCTGGTTGAGCGCCAGCAGGGCTTGGCCGCCCACCGGAAATCCTGTGCAGGGATCGCGAGGTCCTGCTTGATTCAGCGCAAATCCTCTCAGAGAAGTTCCTCCTCCCGCGAAGAACCGTTCCGGCAGGGGTATGATTTCCGGCTCCGGGCCCGGCGGCGGCGGCGCGGTGCACTGCGTCGCCGCAGGAGGCGGAAAAGTGAGTGACTCCGTATTCGCGAAGGGCTCGAGAATCCCGATCCGGATGGAACGTGCAAAGCTGAATCTCCGTTTGATCGGGTAATACGTCGAATTCTGAAAATAAAATCGCAGAAAGCTTGCGCTCGAGCCAATGCTCGTGCTCGCCACGCTGAAATCCGCGCTGTTGAAGCTTCCTTTCGTGGCGTCCGCCGGATTGTCTCTCGCGTCTCGCAGCCAGGTCACGCCAAACTCCGACACCAGAGTGGGCTGCTCGAACAGCGGTATCTCTTCCGGAGCAATGTGTGTATTTAAATCCGAGACCAGCACTTTGCGGAATGCATACCGGTACGAGATCGTGGTTCGCGAGGTAATCTGGTCCGTCAACTGCACCGACCCTTCGTAACGCATCGCGGTAAACGTGTTGATGTCCTGTGTTTTTTCCGTGTACGCCGTTGCCTGCGTGCTGTAGTGCGAACTTCCAAACGTGTTGGGGATGGAGTAGCCCAGCAGGGCCCGGTCTTCAATCGTGCTTCCGCGCAGCTTCAGCGAAAGCGAATCCGCGCGCCCCGTCAGATTGACCTTCGTTAACTCAAAAATCCCCCGCGGCGCAGCCTGCACCTCGCCGCCTGTCGGATTTGTGGTGCTCGCAAGGCGTTGCACTTCAAATCCTCCGCCGTATGCCATCGTGTATCGCTTGGCTTCCTCCACCAAAACCACGATGTCTTTGTCAGGGTCCGACCCATCCGGGTTCTGCGGTTCGATCGTCACTCGATTGAATATCCCCAGGTTGTACAAACGCCGCTGGGACTCCACGACGTCCCCTTCCCTCAACGGCTCTCCCTGCTTCACCCGGATTTCCCGCTGAATCACCTTTAGCCGCGTCCGGCTGTACCCGCTCAAAAGAATTCGCCGCACCCGCGTCTGCGGCCCTTCCGTGATGTGATAAACGAGCTTCACGGGCGCTGCCTGCGCCGCCTCCGGCTTCGCTTTCCTTTCCTTCTCTTCCACTCTTTTCTGGCTCTTTTCCTCTCCAGCCACTTCTGTATCCTTCCCAGTCCCGCCCGTTTCTCGAGCAACCCGCTCCGCCGTCGACGTAAAAGTCGCCTCCGGGTATCCTTCATTGAAATACATGGCCAGAATATTGTCCCGGTCCGTCGTCACGTTGAAATCGGAATACGGCTGCCCGGGCGTCGAGCCAATGACCCCCAGCAACTCCTCTTCCTTGAACGCGTGGATTCCCTCGATGGCGATTGATGCGACGCGCGTCTGCTCACCCTCCGAGATCGCAAATCGTACGTAAACGTCTCCCTCTTTTCCCTTGTAGTTGTCGAGGATCTGCCCGTCAATTTTCGCATCCAGAAAGCCGTTCGCGTCGTACAGCCCTCGCATCGAGTCCGCATCCGAATCAATCAGCCGCCGGCTGAATCGCCCCCGCGAACCGAATGCCGCACCGAAGACTTGCAGCCGGCTCCGCAGCAATTCCGTGCTGAAGTAATGATTCCCGCTGATTTCAATTCCCACCAGCCTGTGCCGGTCGCCCCGCTCTATGTGGTAGGTAATCACTTCTTCCGTGCCCTTCGATTTTTGCTCCTTGACCTCCACTTCCTTTGTTTCGGTCGTGTAATTCACTTGCGCGTCAAAGTATCCATCCCGCTCCAGCCGTTCGCGAATATTCCGCTTTCCTTCCTCTAAGAGGTCGGTATCCACGGCACCTTCTTGATAGACAGGGATCAGCCTTTTCAATTCGCCCTTGGAAAATTTTGCTCCCGTCACCGCCACGTCCACCTGCGGACCTTCGGTGACCTCGAGATCCAGGGTGATCGTATTCTTCGCCGCGTTGTATTCGCCTCGACGGACTGTTGCCCGCGCGCTGAGTCGCCCCTTTTTCACGAGAAATTTTCGGATCCGGCCAGTCCCGCGCTGTATGCGCGCGGTCGTTACCGACTGTCCCGGCTTCATCTTCATTCGCGAAAGAAGCTCCGCGTCGCGGTACTCAGTGCCGTTCTGAAGTCGCACGGATTCGACACGCGCCCGCGGCCCGGGATTTACATGCACCAAGATATCCATTTGATGGGTGGCCGGGTAGGGCACGTTCTTAGCCGAGACCTGCGCCGTATACAGGCCTTCTTCTTTCAACACATCGCGCAATCGGGCTAGCCCTTCCTCTACGTCTTCCTGTCGAAATGGCCGGCCCAGCGTAATTTGCATGGCCGCGGCAGCAGCTGCATCTGTCGGGGGTGGCGTCAGCCCTTCGATCAGCACCCTATTGAAGAAGAGACTCTCCCGAACCACGAAATCGAGCCGCACTCCGCTGCCGATGGGAGTTACAACAGCCTTCAAATCGGTGTATTCGCCCAGGCCGTACAAGGCGCGCAGGCTCTGCGCAACCTGGTCTCTATCGAGAGGTTTCCCGATTTCAACAGCAAGCCCCGAGGGTGATTCCGAGAGTACGCGCCCATCTTCAGTGACAATCCGCACCGCAACGACTGGAGCTTCCGCCGGAGGCGACTGGGCCTCTCCCTCGGCCTGTGCTTGTCCGTAGCTCCTCGCTGCCACTAACAGCAGCGCGAAGACGGCGACTCCCCTCAATCCTCTGCCCCATCTCAATTGCATGCCCACTATCGCTCAGACGAAGCGTAGCACAAGGGCGTTGCCCATCCCGCTATCTCTAGCGTTATGATGATGTAAGGGGGACGATGACCGCCGCCGCCCAACCAGGTCCGCGCTTGCACGACTCGCTCCAGGAAAAGTACTCGCGTCAGATGCTCTTTGCCGGCATCGGCAAGGAAGGCCAGCAGCGCCTCCTCGCCTCGAGCGCCGTCCTTGTAGGCTGCGGCGCGATAGGCGCGGCTGCCGCTGGCCTTCTCGTACGCGCGGGGGTGGGACGCGTCCGAATTCTCGACCGTGATTTCGTCGAGCCCTCTAATCTGCAGCGCCAGACTCTGTTTGATGAGGAAGACGCCCGCGCCGCTCTTCCCAAAGCCGTTGCCGCTCGGCGCAAGCTCCGTGCTATCAATGGAAGCGTCGCCATAGAGGGCTTGGTCTCTGATTTAAACCCTGACAATGCCGAGGAGTTGCTCACGGGCTTCGATCTCATCCTCGATGGCACCGACAATTTCGAGACTCGTTTCCTCATCAATGATTTTGCCGTCCATTCCGGTCGCCCCTGGATTTACGCCGCCGCCGTCGCCAGTTATGGCGTAACCATGACCGTCCGCCCCGGCCTGACTGCTTGTCTCGCTTGCCTGCTCGAATCCTCGACCAGCGGCCACGGCATCGAAGAAACCTGCGACACCGTTGGCGTCCTCGGCCCCATCGTCAATCTCATCGCCTCTCTCGAAGTCGCCGAAGCCCTCAAACTTCTCGCCGGCCGCGAAGAATCTCTTCACCATCGGCTCATCTCCTCGGATGTTTGGAGCGGCCACTTCCAGTCTGTCCGGGTAGCCCAGAACCCCGCCTGCCGCGCCTGCATCCGCCGCGAATTCTCTTATCTTCAGGGACAAGCTCAGCCTCACATCACTCTATGCGGCCGCGATTCCGTACAAATTCACGAGCGCGGCCGTACTCTCGATCTGGGGGCGTTGCAGGAGAGGCTGGCGGCCACCGTCTCCGATGTCCGCCACAACGAATTCTTACTTTGTTTTCGCGTCGACCCGTATCAAATGACCGTTTTCGCGGATGGCCGCGCCATTCTCAAAGGCACCAAAGATCCTGCACTAGCGCGTTCTCTGTACTCCCGCTACATCGGGTCCTGACTCCGTCGCTCTTTCGAGGGGATCTGCCCGGGACGGTCTCAGCGAGTCTGCCCGGTTCGCCCAAACGAACTCCGCATGTTTGCTCTGTCCAGGTTTTCCCGCAGGTTCATGAGCGTCAGAAACGTGCTCAGAATTCTCGCCTTTAGGTCATCGGTCAAGTGCAAGCCGCTGGTGGCCACGCGCGCCAATCGCTCGCCGCTTTCCGTGATAAATCGCATGATATCGCGCTGCCGGTCGTGCGGAGCGTTTCCGAGCGCCGTCTCGCGCCGCATCTCCGCGCAGCTTCCTTCAATCGATAGCGTGAAGTGCAAAACGCAAACCTGCTGCTCGGCGAGAGCTGGCGGCGAGTCGTTCTTGCATCCCGTTACTTTGCACGATATAGCCATGGAGCGCCGAATCTGGGGTCAACAAGAAAGGTAACCATTCCTGGCCCCGAAAATCCAGCCCCTATCCGCCAAAGGTTGCGAATCCTGCATAGCCTCTTCGCGCACCCCGTATCCCTCCCGCCAATCCCTGCCCGCGGCCGCCGGCGAAGAAATTGCTTGCTCGCATGCAAAAACGATTGTATAAAAATGCAGGAGGCTGTATATTTGTACGAGCGATGAGCGCCGGTAAAACATTTCGCCACGGTCAAATCCTGCGGCTGGTCAGTGGCCAGCCAATCGTCAGCCAGGAAGAGCTCCGCCGCCGCCTCGCCCAGCAAAAGATGCGCGTCACGCAGGCCACTCTTTCCCGCGACTTGCAGGAACTCCGCCTCGTCAAGACTCAGGAAGGATACAAGCCCGAAGCCGTTCTTCCCGAAGAGAACGGGAACGGTGCGCTCCCTCTTCCTCCGCTGGCGCGCGCGCTTCGCGAGTTTCTTCTGGATATTCGCCCCGCCGAGAATTTGCTCGTTTTGAAAACGCCACCGAGCGGCGCGCAACCTCTCGCAGCCGCCGTCGACGCCTCAAAATTTCCCGAAATCGCCGGCACTATCGCCGGGGATGACACTGTTCTCATCATCACCCCCAACAAGAAGACTCGAGATTCGCTCCAAAAAAAGATCGAAGCCCTGGTGAAATGAGAGACCCTCGTCAAATCGCCGTCGTTGGTGTCACCGGATACACCGGCCTTGAGCTGGCCGCGATACTCTTGCGCCATCCCGCGGTCGCCTCGGCTACGTTTTATGTGCGGGAAACGCGCGGCGCTCACTGCATCGCCGAACTCTTTCCGCAATTCCGCGGCTGGGGACAGGCTCCGCTCCGGCCTCTTTCTCTCGACTCGATCACTTCCTCGGCGGCGGGAACGGCTTTTCTCGCGACACCTCACGAAGTTTCCGCGGAACTGGCTCCCGCGCTTCTCGAAGCGGGCTTGCGCGTGATTGACCTGAGCGGCGCCTTCCGCTTTCGTGAGCCGGAAACATTTTCCTCCTGGTACAAGCTGCCGACGCCTCACGCCGGCTATCTCGGTGAAGCCGTCTACGGCCTTCCCGAGCTGTATTCGGAGGACATCAGAAAAGCGCGCCTCGTCGCCAATCCCGGCTGCTACGCCACCAGCGTTATCCTCGCCCTCCGCCCGCTTGCCGACGCCGGTTCGATAGCAGACGGCCAGAACGTCGTCTGCGATTGCAAATCCGGTGCCAGCGGCGCAGGCAAAGATCCGCGTCAGGATATGCAATTCGTCGAAGTCGACGAAAACTTCAAAGCTTACAATCTTTTCTCGCATCGCCACACGCCGGAGATTCTCGAGCACACTGGACTGGGCGAGTCGCAGCTCATTTTTTCGACGCACCTGCTGCCTCTCGCGCGCGGCATCCTTTCGACGATTTACGTCACGCTCAGAGAGCAGCAATCGCCCGATGCCATCGAAGCCCTCTATCGCAAGTTTTATGCCGGACGCCCCATGGTCCGCATCTGGCCCGCGGGCACGCTGCCCGAATTGCAGCACGTCGCGCGCACCAATTTTTGTGACATCGGCTTTGTCCTGGACAAGTCTGGCCGGCGATTGATCGTCGTCTCCTGCCTCGACAATCTTGGCAAAGGCGCCGCAGGCCAGGCCGTTCAGAATTTCAACCATGTTTTGGGAATCGAGGAGAAAACCGCACTTCAATGAAAACCGTCATCAAGTTTGCTGGTGCTTTGCTAGAAGACGACGCCACGATGCGCTCGCTGGCGCGCCAAGTCGTGGCCCTTGCTAATGAAGGCCACGAGATACTCGTTGTCCACGGCGGCGGCCGCGCCTTCACCGAAGCGCTCAAGCGCATGGGTATTGAGAGCAAGTTTGTCTCCGGGCTCCGCGTCACCGACCGCGAGACGCGCGACGCCGCCGTCATGGTTTTCGCCGGGCTGCTGAACAAGCGCCTCGCCGCCGCTATCTCCGCCGAAGGCTATCCCGCAATTGGCGTCTCCGCTGCCGATGCCCAGTGTTTCCGCGCCGAGCCGATGTCGCACGGCGAGGTGGCCGGCAGCCTCGGCTTCGTTGGCTACCTCACCGGCCTGAACAACGCCTTCATTGAATCGCTCTGGCGCGAGCGCCTTATTCCAGTCGCTCCCTGCCTCGGCCTTGGCTCCGACAACGAGCTTTACAACATTAACGCCGACCACATGGCCGCTGCCTGCGCCGAGTTTCTCGAAGCCGACCAGTTGATCTATCTCACCGACGTTGCTGGCGTTCTTGACGGTGAAAAAGTTCTTTCCGCCATCACCTGCGAGGAGAGTGAGCGCCTGGTCCAATGCCGCGTCGTCTCCGGCGGAATGGTTTTGAAGCTCGAAGCCGCCAAGCGCGCCCTCGAAGGCGGCGTCCGCGAAGTGCGAATCGTCGGAGGTTCGGCGCCAGATGCGCTGCTTCTGGCCTCTCATTCGGCCGAACCAAGCGGGGAAGACCATGCTTCGGCAATCCCTGGCACTCGCGTTCTCCGTGAGCCTTTCCCAACCGCGCAGGCGGCTCTTTCGGCGGCGTGATGTCCAAACTCAGCGCAAAAAAGAGAGCTAATTCCGCTGCTCGACGGGTGAAGAAGGCCTCCCCTCGTCTATCGAACGCAAAATCCATTCTGCGTGATGCGAACCAATTTCTGATGCCTACGTACAAGCGCCAGCCCCTGGTCTTCACGCACGGACGCGGCTGTTACGTTTATGACTCGCGCGGCAAGAAGTACCTGGATTTTCTCGGCGGCATCGCCGTCAACGCTCTCGGCCACGCGCATCCTCGCATTGTCAAAGTCATCCGCCGCGAAGCCGCGCGCGCCATTCATCTCTCCAATCTCTTTCACAACTCGTTCCAGGGCCCGCTCGCCCGCAAACTTGCGCATTGGTCCGGCCTCGATCGCGTGTTTTTCTCGAATAGCGGCGCGGAGGCTGTCGAAGGCGCTCTCAAGTTGGCCCGGCTCCATGGCCGCACTTCCGCCGACGCGCCAGAGGCTCCCGCCCGTAAGTACCGCATATTGGCGCTCGAAAATTCCTTCCATGGCCGCACCTTTGGCGCCGTCAGTGTCACGGCCACGGAAAAATATCGCCTGCCCTTTGCTCCGCTCGTGCCAGGCGTCGAATTTGTCCGCTTCAACGACGCCGCCGATCTCGAAGCCAAATTCGACGACACCGTTTGCGCCATCCTCCTAGAAACCATTCAAGGCGAGGGTGGAATCTATCCTGTCAGCGAAGAATTCTGGAACCGCTCCCGAGCCCTGGCCACAAAGAACGGCGCGCTGCTCATCGCCGATGAGATTCAGTGTGGCTTGGGACGCACAGGCCGTTACTTCGCGTACCAGAAATTCTCCGAAAAGCCCGACGTCGTAGTCGTAGCCAAGCCGCTTGCCGCCGGCCTTCCCTTGGGCGCCGTCCTTACTTCGGAAGCCGTCGCCCAGCGCATTTCGCCCGGCTTACATGGCTCTACTTTCGGCGGCGGCCCGCTTGCTTGCGCCACTTCGCTCGAGTTTCTGAACATCGTTGAAGACGAAAAACTTCTGGAAAACATTCGCGCGCGCGGCGCCGAATTGCGCGAAGGCCTTTCCGGGCTGGCCGCGAAATTCCCTTTCATCCGTGAAATTCGCGGCGAAGGCTTGATGACCGGCGTCGAGCTCTCGATCGACGGCGCTCCCTTTGTCGCCGAAGCACTACAACGCGGTCTGCTCATCAACTGCACGCACGATTTCACGCTGCGCTTCCTACCTCCTTTTCTCGTCACTCGGGCGCAAGTGCGCCAATTCTTGCGTCTCCTGGAAAAACTCTTTGTATCCACTCCGCAAAAGGCCGCCGCCCCAGAGCCCGCGAAATCCGCGCCTCCGTCGCATGCTGCCCTCGCCGCGGCAAGGTGAAAAAATGACAACATCTGCGGTTGTTACGCCTATTTCTTTGTCGAATGACTTGCTTACCGGAGCGGAATGGAGCCCCTCGCACACCCGCGACCTGCTCCAGCTCTCCGCCGAAATCAAAGCACGCCCGGGCCGTTATGCTTCCTCGCTGACGGGAAAATTCATCGCGCTCATTTTCGAAAAACCCTCGCTGCGCACGCGTGTCACGTTTGACGTCGGCATCCAGAGCATGGGCGGTTCGGTCGTTTTCCTGGACCACACGCAAGCCTCGGCTTCTCTCGGGGCGCGCGAATCCATCGCCGATGTCGCGCGCAATCTCGACCGCTGGGTCCACGGCATCGTCGCCCGCGTCTACCAGCAAAAAGTCCTCGAGGAAATGGCGGCCAACGCCACGATTCCCGTGATTAACGCGCTCTCGGATAAATTTCATCCCTGCCAGGCGCTCGCCGACTTCTTCACTCTCGAAGAAAGATTCGGCGCGCTCCGCGGCTTCAAACTCACCTACGTCGGCGACGGAAACAACGTCTGCCACTCACTGATGTATCTGGCAGCGCGCCTGGGCGTCCATTTGCGCGTGGCCACGCCCGGCGACTATCAGCCCGCGCCCGAAGTCGTTGCCGATTCCAAACGCGTAGCAAAAGAAACCCGCGCCAAAATCGAACTGATGACCGACCCGCGCGAAGCCGTCGCCGGCGCCCAGGGCGTCTACACCGATGCTTGGACCAGCATGGGCTTCGAAGCCGAAGGTGCAGTCCGCAGCGCCGTCTTTGCACCCTACCAGGTCAACTCCGAGCTGATGAACCTTGCGGCGCCAGACGCCGTCTTCATGCACTGTCTTCCGGCGCACCGCGGCCTCGAAGTCACTCCCGAAGTCCTCGACGGCCCGCAGTCGGTCGTGCTCGACCAATCCGAAAACCGCATGTACGTGCAGAAAGCCATCCTGCATACTTTGTTTTAAGGAATGAATATTCGCTGGCAGGCAGCGCCAATTTGTATTTGTAGGAGCACTCTACGCCGTGCCGGTCTTTGAACCGTGAAACTCTTAAACTTCTTTTCAAACGAGGAACCGTGAAAACGCAACTGCCAAAACCAAAAAAAGTAGTTCTCGCCTATTCCGGAGGTCTCGACACCTCCATCATCATCCCGTGGCTGAAAGAGAACTATCAGTGCGAAGTGATCGCCATGATCGGAGACGTAGGCCAACGGGAGGACCTCGAAGCTGCCCGCAAAAAAGCGCTAGCAACCGGCGCTTCGACAGCGTACGTCGAGGATCTGCGCGAAGAATTTGTCCGTGACTACATCTGGCCGACGCTGCGCGCAGGCGCGGTTTACGAGCACACCTATCTGCTCGGCACTTCCATGGCGCGCCCGATCCTCGGCAAACGCCAAGCCGAACTCGCGCTGCAACTGGGCGCCGACGGTCTTTCCCACGGCTGCACCGGAAAAGGCAACGACCAGGTCCGCTTCGAGCTGGCTTACAAAGCCATCGCTCCCAACGTGCAGATCATCGCTCCCTGGCGCGAGTGGGACATCGATTCCCGCGAAGACGCCATTGCCTATGCGGAGAAGCACAAGGTTCCCGTGGAGCAGAGCAAGAAGAACATCTACAGCCGGGACCGCAACATTTGGCACCTGAGCCATGAGGGCGGCGAACTGGAAGATCCCGCCAACGCGCCGAACGAGGCGATGTGGCAATGGGTTGTTTCGCCGGAGAAGGCTCCGGACAAAGCGGAGGAAGTCGAAATCGGTTTCGATTCCGGCACGCCGGTTTCCGTGAACGGCAAGAAGCTTGGCGCGATTGAACTGCTGAATACACTGAACGAAATCGCCGCGAAGCACGGCATCGGGCGCACGGATCTGGTCGAAAACCGCCTGGTGGGAATGAAGTCGCGTGGGGCGTACGAAACCCCTGGCGGGACGCTGCTGGTCATGGCGCATCAGGAACTTGAACGGCTCACCGTTGACCGGGAAACGGCGCACTTCCAGCAGGCGCTTGCGGTGCGTTACGCCG
>DATMKS010000032.1:0-15672 GCA_035571045.1 Verrucomicrobiia bacterium | reverse complement strand
GCTGCCAACGTCGCCGATGACGTCGTTCTTTAAGGGGCGGAGATTCGGAGCGATGCGGGCGTCTTCAAAAATCTTGGCGCTGAAGCCGGGAGGCGCGGGGAAAGTGCGCGAGACGATCGGCAACATGCGAGCGATGTCGGCGTTCGCTTGCTCCATGGTGACGCCGGGCTTGAGGCGAGCGATACCTTCATAACTGAAATTGCCGAGATTGGTCTTGCTGCGGTCCCATCTTAACGGAAGGATCACGGAGGAATCGTTCCAATCGAGGAAATGAAAGCGTTGGGGAAGGACCCCAATAATCTCGTGCGGCTTGCCATCCAGCGTGATGGATTGGCCGATGACGGAGCTGGAGCCGCCAAATTTCTTTTTCCAGAAACCATACGTGATGATTGCGGTGTCGGGTGCGCCAGGCGAATCGTCCTGATGAGTGAAGGAACGCCCCAACATGGGCGGAATGCCGAGCAAAGGCAGAGTGCCGTCGGTAACGTCAAGAGCCGCGAGGCGTTCGGGTTCGGCGAGACCCGTGATGCTGACAGCATCTTGGTTGTAGATGCCAACGTCCTGAAAGGATTGATTTTGTTCGCGATAGATGAAGTAGTTCGAGGGAGCCATGTTGAGGTCGGTGATGTTGACGCCGGGGGCAGTGTGCCAGACACCGATGAGCTCGTTGGGTTTCGGGTAGGGGAGAGGTTTGAGGAGGACGCCTTCGAGAACGCTGAAGACCACGGTGTTGCCTCCAACGCCGGCTGCGAGGGTGATGAGTGTGAAGGCAGTGAAGAGCGGGGCGTGAGCCAGGCGGCGAAAGACTTGCTTCAGATGCGCTAAGAATGTGCGCATTGACAGGATCCCCCGGGGCCGGGTGAATGAAAAGTAAGATTGCCGGCTTAGCCCCCACTATTAAAGACGAAGAAGTGGCCCGAATGTTTCATCTAGTTTGTTGCGCTCCCCAAAAACGGAAGTTATTGCGTAAATTGGGAGTAGGCGCTGACGCTAGCGTGACGGCAAATGGTCCGAATCAGCGTCAGCTGAGTTCAGCTTTTGTACACCAAGCGCTCCTCGTCCTACCTATGCATTCAAACTAAACGCCCAAGTGGAACTTAATCAGCAGCCCATTCCCTCGGAGAGGTGTGCATCGGTTAGGTACATGATCAGCCGGAATAGTTCCTGGCTTTCAAACAGCTGCCTCCGAATGCGGTGAATCTGGAGCTGCTGGTAGATGCTGTAGAGATCGAACAGCTGCACCATGCCGACGAGCCCCCAGATGGCCTGTTGCAAAGTGATGTGAGCCTCCCAGGTTTCGTTCGAATGCAAGAGAGGGGCGAGGAAGGATGCCAGGCCCGCCGTGAGAAGTCCCGTGATCACGACGGCGATAGCCCACAACCCCGACTCGCGGCGTTCGATACGCAGCAGACGATTCCGCGAAAGGTGTTCGCCCGCTGGTTTGTTCTTCTGCGGAGGGCCAATGTTCATGGGCGACCGGCTCGGACGTTTCTTGCCGCTCTTTGCCGTGTGCATGGCGCACGTAATTCCGCATGAGGAAGTGCTTCTGGATGGAAGAACAGATGGCCAGGAAACCGCCGGAAGCGAGAGCCGCGCCGCCGATGAGAAAGAGAGTGGCGTCTGACCCGCGGTTTTCGCTCCCCACACGCAAGCAATAGACTCCGGCGGGCAAGAGCAGCAGGGAGACGAAAAAACCAAAATCTCTGACGAAGCGTTCCATAGGGGGGCACCTCGTTAATGCCTTTCTGCAGAGAATCCGCCGAGCGGTCCCCGGACGTGTTGCTTCAGTCGAGTGCTTCGTTTCCGAAGTTTTTCCTCGCCTCCCTTCGTGTGACCTTGGTGATTGTGGGTTTCTGGTACGGCCATTTCATGGGCGAGGCGCACACACATCGCGGGTTGGTGATGGCCTCGGAGCCGGGAGCGGCGCGCACCTCCATCTCGCAACGGCAGTGTGGGTTCGAACAGATGTAGCGTTGGCCTTTGGATGCGCTGTAGTTCATGCCGTGTCCCCCGGAGCGGAATGTGCTGCTCCCGCGCTTGAAGTAGCCACCCCAAGTGATGTTTGTAATCCTGGTTATGTGTATTGGTTGTAGCACCAAGCACTTTGCATCAGGCAAAGGCGAACCCTGGTACAAAAAGCCGACCATTCGGCCGCAAGAGATCTCGATGGATGGACTTCCTGGACGCAGTGGGCTCCGCCAAGAGAATCAACGACTCGGTCTGACGAACCAGCTGAAAAAATGAAAAGAGGGAGCCACAGGGAGCAATCCGGGATACTGATCCGCGCCTAGATTCCAACTAGGGAGTCGGAATCTCCGCCGGAACAACCCGCGTATGCGGACTTCGAGAATCGTAGAGAACGACCCACGCCAGAAGAAATTGGCAAAACGGAGAAAAACGAGGAAGCAATGGGAATTTCTCCGGCTGTGACCAGAATTGGCTCGTGTCGGCCATCGCCAACGCCCTTTCAAGGGAGAGAACACACGAACCGGTCATTGGGCGAGCTCGATGATTTATTCGTAGCGGAGGGCTTTCGTTGGATCGAGGCGGCTGGCGCGCCACGCGGGAACGTAGCCCGCAGCGGAGGCGACGAAAGCCAAGGCAATCGTGACGATGACGAGAGTTGCGGGATCGTGTGGCGAGAGGCCGAAGAGCTGGCTCTGCACGAGCTTGGTGAGGGCCAAGGACGCGGGCACTCCGGCAGCGACACCGATGGCTACGAGAATGAGGACTTCGCGCATCACCATCCAGATGATATTGCCTTGTGCGGCGCCGAGAGCCATGCGGATGCCGACCTCGCGGGTACGCTGCGCGACGGTGTAGGCAATGACGCCATAGAGTCCGATGACGGCGAGAAGCGTGGCCAGAAAACCAAAAACAGCGGAGAGGCTGGCGATCATGCGCTCGCTGGAGAGCGAGTTGTTGATTTGCACTTCGGTGGTGCGCATTGCAAAGACGGGTATGTTGGCGTCGAGGTCGCGCACTTTGGAGCGGATTGAGGTCATGAGCAAGTTTGGATCGGCGGTGGTGCGAACGTAGATTACCATGCCGCCGATAAAGCGGTCCGCCATGTACGGCAGGTAAGCCTGCGGAGGAATTTCGTCGCGCAAGTTGGTGTACTTGATGTCTTTCACGACGCCGATGATTTCCATGTCGGCGGGAGTGCTGGGATCGGAACCAAGACCTACGTGAAGACCGACGGGGTCGCGGCCGGGAAAATATTTTCTCGCGAAGGTCTCATTGATCATGACGACGGCAGGTTCCCAGCCCATGTCGCCTTTTTTTTCGGGATGGTGTTTGATTTCGTGCGTGTCGGTGGGCCGGAAGTCGCGGCCATTGACGATGGGAACGCCGAGAGTGGCGAAATAGTCGGGGCTGACCTCATTCATGGAGGGTTCGGGATGAGCATCGGGAGTGGGCGGGCTGAAACCTTCGACAGTCATAGTGCTGTCCCATTCGCCGTCTTCGAGGATGCGTTGGCTGGCCAAGCCGGTCGATTTCACGCCCGGGAGGGAAGAGAGAGAGTCCAGCAATTGAGGATAAAACGCCTTCAGGCGCGCAACGGTATACCCGCTGTAGGAAGGATCGATTTCAAAACCGATCAGATTTTGGGGTGAAAACCCCGGACCAAGATTGCGCAGGTTGCCGAGGCTGCGAGTAAACAGGCCCGCGCCGATCAGGAGAAGAAGCGAGAGCGTGACTTGTGCGATGACGAGAAATTTTCTGAGGGCGCCGTGGCCGCCGCCGACAAGCGCGGCGGCTTCATCTTTGAGCGTGTCGGCGACATTGGGCTTGGTGGTTTGAAGAGCGGGAAGAAGCCCGAAGAAAACGCCGGTCAGAACGGTGACGACGAGCGTGAAGAGAAGGATGCGAAGGTCGGGAGTCGTTGAGATTTTGAGGCCGCCGGAGTCGGACGGAAGATAGGCGGCCATGAGGGCTTTGTCTGCCCAATAGGCTAGGGCCAAGCCGGCGAGCGCGCCGAACGCGGAGAGCGAAAGGCTCTCGATGAGAAGCTGCGCAATGATGCGGGGCCGGGTTGCACCCATGGCAAGACGGATGGCGATTTGTTTTTTGCGTGCGGAGCCGCGAACGAGAAGAAGATTGGCGAGATTGGCGCACGCGATGAGCAGGACGAGGCCGGTGGTCGCCATGAGCACCCAGAGCGGCGTGGAAAGCGATTGGCGGGCATAGGAGCGGCCTTGCGAGCCGGGCAGAACGTCAATCGTGCATTTCAGAAATTGTTCGCGATCGTAAGGCGAGGCGTGAGCGAACGCTTCGTCTTTTACTTCCATTTCGAGCATGGAATGCATGAAGGGCTGCAGCGAGGCCTTGGCTTGTTCGCGCGCGATGCCGGGCTTGAGCCGGCCGAAGGCATTGACCCAGCGGTTGCGGCGCTCGTGAAGCATGTCGGTGGGATTAACGACGAGAACTTCCTTCTCCATCATGATGGGGACGAAGAGTTTGGGCGAGCGGCCGAGTTCGACGCCGTCGAAGTCAGGCTGAAGGACCCCGACGACGGTCATGTTGTAGTTGTTGAGGGTGATAGTCTTGCCGATGATTTGCGGATCGGAGGAGAAGCGAGATTGCCAGTAGGCGTAGTTCAGGACGACATAGGGATAGGCGTCGGGGAGGCGGTCGTCTTCGACGGTAAAGATACGGCCTAGATAGGGATTGAGGCCGAGGGTAGAGAAGTAGGTGCCGGAAACGAGTTCGAGATCGACACGTTCGGCCTGCCCGTTAAATGAGAGGCTGGCCGAGAAGGGGAAACGCGCGAACATGTCGGAGAAAACTTCGTTGTGGGCGGCGAAATCGCGGAACATGGGGTGGGAAATGGCGTTGTCGCCCAAGTGGCTGCCGTAGTTATGGCCGCGTATGGTAAGGAGAACGAGCTGCTGGGGATTTTTGACGGGAAGGAGACGGAGGAGGATTTGGTCGAGGAGGGTGAAAATGGCGGTGTTGGCACCTATGCCGAGCGCGAGCGTGAGGATAGCGATGGCAGTGAAGCCGGGAGTACGGGCGAGGGTGCGGAGGGCGTATTTGAAGTCGCGAAATGTGGTGTCGAGAGAGGCGATGGTATTCATTTCCATGGTTATCCTTTACTGAGGGTTTGGCCGAACAATTGTGACTACGAGTTTCGAGCGGAATTGTTCCGGCGAAAGCAAAGGGCCGAGTCGGTCCGCTAGGTACCTGCTTGCCTGATCTTGAGACGAAGAGAGGACCTAACGTCTTGTGCGGCCGAGGGAAATCGACGGGTCGCCTGCAAGGGGAATCGTTGGACCTCTCCCTCGTTTTTTGTAAGTGTTGCTACCTCAAAGGACTTATGTTCACTGCAAGCCCATGCATGATCAGTGACGGGCTTAACCGTAAGTAACCTGCTTTGAAGGGGAACCCGGTTTTGCGCACGGAATGGGGATGGTTTACTTAACCAGTTGGGATGAGAAGGCCGGTCTCCGACGGGAGGCTGTAAGTTCCCAATTTATCGACGCGCTCGAAGCGCAAGGAATAAAGGAGACCGGCAATGAAGAAGATTAGTACCGCAGCGGAGAAGCAGAGCGGGAATTTTTCTCAACAGTAGCTGACGAATGGCTCGAAGGCTGGGGATTCGTTTGTGTGCAGTAAATCACCGACGTAATGATTGAGCGTCCGGCTCCTCTTCACTGAGGGGTTTGAACTAGGAATCATGATCGCGCAAGCGACCAAAGACACGGATGGGTCGGACTGAGTTCCGCACCTGAAACGATTGCGAGCGTTGCTTGGTTGGATATGGCGGTTGTTCAGCTAGAGCGAAATGGCGCGCTCCTCGGAGTGCACGGGTTAGTACGCTCGCAAAGAACTTGACAGCGCCGACATTGTTAGAGAAGGGATTTATGGCCAACTGATTTTTAGGAATAGGAGCGAAGTGTACTTCACTCAATCTAGCTAGTCACCCCGCGGACTAGCGCATACCCTGCTACCCCGACCGGCACGAATACTGCCAGCGCAAACAGCCGTTGCATCGTCCCCTCCGCAAACACCGGTGCCATCCTGTGCATCATCAGCGGCACCATCAACATCAGTGCAACGATATTACAAAGCAGATAAGTCCTCAAGGCCACGCCTTGCCGCCACAAGGCAACCAACAACAGCAACGGCGTAGCAAGGATCGCCGGCATCAGGAACTGCCAGGAAGCATGCCGTGGATCAGGCATCGGAAACATTCCGGCTTTCAGTGAAAGCACACCATTGGCGACAACGGAGAGTGCCACAAGCCCTGCCAACGCCGTCCAAGTCACCGTCCGGAGTGCCCGAAATAGTCCAAACGCACCGACCAGTCCCGCCACTCCAGTCAGCATCGCCCCCAGGTTGAATATCCACGGATGGTTGGAGTCCGTCGTTCCCAGCATACTCGCCGTGTTCTGCGAGAAGCTGTATTCCGGGTAGAAGGGCGCGGCAACCAGCTGCGTTCCAAAGTAAATAACGGGCAAGGCGATCGCTGCGTACAACGCCCATATCGTCACCTGCCGAAAAGTGGAAGAGTCCAAACGCATTTGTTCCATCTCCCTTTATACCCACCGGTTGGCTAGACTAGAAGCTCCTGCAAATCAGACGAGCAATAGCGTGGCGCCTCGCGCCTTCTACTAACAGTGACTCTTCTCAATCGGCAAGCCCAATTTTCAGCCACCACATGTCATTCGACATTCTTTTTCTTCCTCGGCCTTATACGCCAGGTGTGTGCGCCCATCTTTCAGCTTGGTGATCCCCGCCTCCTCATCGTGCGGATTCACCCGATCTTCATTCGATCCCTTTTCGCGCGATTGCGATCCAGCTTCGCCAGTTGCTCCGGAGTCGGCGTGGCGATGCCCGATTCCTCCACTAGCCGCCGCAGAAACTCCTCCTAGTCCTCGCCCGTGTCCCGCCTCAAAATCGAGCGCTTGGCCGCGTTAGCCTCCAGCGTCGTGGTATCGATGCCGGAAGATTTCTCGGAGAGCGCTCGGTCACTTAGAGGAACTCCATGTACGGGCGCATGACGTTCGCGACGCGGCATACTTTGGCGGCGGCCCAGAGTTCGTCCATGGAAGCCTTCTTCCGCCTCAGCGATTCCCGGAGGGCCTCTATGGCGATGTCCAGTCCGATCTTGTTGCGGAACTTGAAGCAGTCGGCCACGGTCTTTGCGGGATTGAAGACATGTACCATTGTGCCGCCAGTCTCGTATTCCTTTACTCCGAAGCTGAGAGATTGTCCGGACATGCGGACAAAGCGAATCGATATTGAAGGGCTTTTGGGAGCCCAGGATTTTTGTCCAATGGCCATCCAAACTTCACGCGGAGACTGGGTCGTGATGTCGTGAAAGCGGAGCGCGGAGAGGAGACAGACGACACCCTTTGAGAGCTGAGAGGCCGCCTCGACGAGCGTGGCATTCTCGGTATCCGAGAACGTGGGTGAAGTATAGATACCGCGCCGGACTTTCTTGAGCAGGCCCTTGTGGACCAGGCGTCCAAGATAATTCGAGGGGATGCTCAGCGCGCGCGCGTCCCGGGTACGAACGATCTGGCGTTCGACGGTAAGGCAAAGAAGTCGGTCGGTATGGGTTGTACGCATGGTTGGTCTCGCGTCCATTGTATCAAACTCTGGGTAGATGTGCGTAAGTACCTAGATTATGAAACAATCTGCCTGTATCCTTATTATGTGTGAACATAAGTAACGAACGCTCGCGCCAGCTCGTTGATTGCCCAGCGTTGTGAATCGCCCAGAACGTGGCCGTAAATATTAAAAGTGGTCGTTGCCGACGTGCGCCGCGGCTGCTTTTGGACCTGAATGATCGAAGCCCCGGATTCGAGCAAGACGCTTCTTGCATGTGGCGGATTGCGGGGGACGCTTTGCCGGGTGAATACATGTTCAACCGGTGGAGCAACAGCCTCAGCATCTTGTGAAGGAGTTTGTCGTCGCCGTCCGGTCGCATCTCGCGATTGCAGAACAGCAAGCCCTGAATGCGTGGCGCGGTGTGAGCCAAGCCCTGCGGCAGTTAATTCCGTGAACGAAACGATGCAGACATGTTGCTTGGGTAGAGTGGCGGAGACGATGTGGCTGGCTATTTGCAGCTATACGGTAGTGTAGCCGGCAATACCTCCGAGGTAATTCCTGTGCCCAGCCCTCTTGATGGTCTGGAGTGTGGCCATGGGCGTCGAAGCGAATGGCATCGCTGCGGCCGACCATGTGCCGGTCGGCTGTTACTTTAGCGGAAAGCCAATTTTGGACGTGGAGTTGTCCGAGCGGCCCGAGTGCTTTGTGGCCGTGACGACCGAAGGAGCTGAGTCAGACAAAGTCGCGCACAACCTTCGCCTCGTTCGCTTGAATACGCGGATGGATTTTCTGTTTATCGTCTTGTACTTGCTCGTTTTCATTCTTTTCGCGCACACCCTAGATGGCCGCTGGACGAAATGGACGGTCATCGGACTCATTTTCGCTTCGGCCGCACTCGATGTAGGGGAGAACCTGGAAATATTCAAAGGACTCGCTCGCGTTGCGAGTTCTTCGTCCATGGACGGGTCTCCTGCCACGGGACTTCTCCTTCTTCAAATGGGCGCTGCTCGGAGCTACACTGGGCCTTCTCGGCGTTCTGGTGTGGTTGCAGAAAGGCCGTCTGTATCGCCTGACAGCAATAGCGCTCTTTGTTTCGGGTGTGCTGACACTCCTGGGCCTCGGGACTCCGCAGGTAATGGTCTACGCCGCGTATGGCTTCGCTCTTTCTTTCTTGCTCATCTTCGCTCGCGTGTTCCCGTATCCAGCGGACTCTGTCTTGCTTTGGGTTGAATACGCTTATCTTCTGCGATTCCAGATTTGCCTCGCTGGAATTCTCGCGCTTGCCCTGCCGCTGGCCTATCCCTTCGTTCCCAGCCTTTTTCTCGGTGTGTTCGATGCGCGCGGCTTCACGTCGTTTGTTTTTGTGGTTTGGGCGGCGTTCCAGCTGGCGTGGACCATCCTGGTGACGAGCCGCTCGCAGCTGCCTACTCAAACGCTCAGTTTTGAATCCAGCGGCGCCGTCCAAGGCTATTTTACCGGTTCTATTGCGCAGTCGGCTGCTGGACCGCGCGAGCGCGAGGAAAAAACCTACACTGGTATCTTCGCAATTTTGGATGAGAAGGACAAGGAGTGGGCGCGGCGCGACAGCAATGCTTCGGCCATAAAATTCCATGCTGATCCAGCTGAACTCAAGAATGATTCGGGAAGGCCTTAGTAGAGTTCGAAATGTCGCAAGGACCGCCAGTGTCCGACTTGCGACCTGCGCCAGTACTGAACGCGGAACCTCGACTCGGAATCACAACGACAGGAATCGCCCCGTCACGAGAATCAGGACCTTGCGTTGAGAGTTAGCGGCACCAGGCAGGAGTACTTGCGACCTGTTGACATTTAGCCATCAGCCTCCCATAATTAAGCTGTCGATAGGCGACATGTCGAAACAAAAAACAGAAGTACCCTACGGAACGCTGGACCTTCTCATACTGAAGACCCTAGAAGCAATGGGGACCATGCATGGTTATGCCATCGCCCGGCGAATCGAGCAGGTTTCTGGAGATGTCCTGCAGTTGTCCCAAGGCTCCGTCCATCCCTCCCTGATTCGGCTGGAGCAGGAGGGCTGGATTCGCCGGGACTGGGGCATTTCCGAAACGAATCGTAAGGTCAAATTCTATTCGCTAACGCGAGCCGGGCGGCGCCAGTTGCGCGTCGCCGTGGATAGCTGGGAAAAAGCAACCGGAATGGTGGCCCGCTTTCTCAAGGCGTCGATATGAACATTCGCCGCGCAATCGAGAGGCTGCTGGCCTTGTTGCGCAAGCGAGAGCTGGACTGCGAGTTGGAAAACGAAATCGCATCCCACCTGGAGTTGGCGGAAAGAGACGCGATTGCGCGTGGTTTATCACCGGAAGCAGCCCGCCGACTGGCTCGTCTGAGCTTGGGAGGAATCGAACAAGTGAAGGAAGAACACCGCGCGCAGCGCAGTACACAGTTGATCGGAACGCTTCTGCGGGATGCCCGGTACGGTATGGCGTCCCTGCTGCGCGCATCCGGCTTCACCGCCGCTGTGGTGAGCGTGCTGGCACTGGGCATCGGGGCCAATGTGGCCATGTTCAGCGTGGTCGATGCGGTTCTGCTAAAGCCACTTCCGTTTCCAGAGCCTGACCGGATTGTGCGGATATGGGATGCGCCGAAGCCCGGCGTTGTCAACGCGACCAGCGCGCCAGACTTTCTCGACTGGAAGCGGCTGGCAACTGGTTTTGAGGCGATGTCGGCAGAGCAGCCGATCTCAGGGACACTGGATGGAAATGGCGAGCCGATCCGGCTGTCTGGTAAGGCGGTCACGGCCGAATACTTCCAAGTGTTCGCCACAAATGCACAGCTTGGTCGCACCTTCACAGCGGAAGACGATCAGCCAGGAGCCGCATCGGTGATCGTGCTGAGTCACGCAGCCTGGCAAAACTACTTTGGCGGCGACCCCAAAATCTTGAATCGCCGGGTGATCCTGGATGGCGAATCGCATCAGATCATCGGCGTTCTGCTGCCGGGCGCCTTCGACCGAGACCAGACCAAGTTTTGGAAGCCGCTGATCTTTACTTCTGACCAGAAACTGCGTGCAATCCACTGGCTCACGGTCTACGGGCGTCTTCGCAGTGGCGTTAGCTTAGCCCAGGCTAGCGATCGGATGCAGGTCATTCACGCGGCGCTGTTGGAACTAGAGCCCATCAACTTTCGTGAAGGGAGTATCGTGGTTTGGCCGCTCGCTCGGCTGCTGGTCGGCGATGATTTGCGGCGCTCGATTTCCGTGGCTCTCGGAGCGGTCGTCCTTGTTCTGTTGATCGCTTGCGCAAACGTCGCCAATCTGCTCCTGGCGAAAGGTGCCACACGCAAGAAGGAACTTGCCGTTCGAGCCGCACTCGGCGCCAGCCGTGGCCGGCTCGTTAGACAGTTGCTCACGGAGAGTTTTGTCTTGGGCCTTTTGGGAGGCGCCGCTGGGATCGCCGTCGCCTATGTCCTCATCCGCGTTGCGACGCCAATGTTGTCCAAGTCTCTTCCCTTTACCGCTGAGGTCAGCCTGAACCTCCGTGTGCTTTCCTTCGCCGGAGCCATCGCATTGGGAGCCAGCCTGCTCGCCGGCGCGCTACCCGCGCTCAGAACATCCTTTGTCAATCTTGCGGCGTCCTCGAATCTGTCGGACCGAGGCTCCTCCAAAGCGCTTGCCGGTGTGCGGCAGATCATTGTCATTGGCGAAGTGGCGGTCTCGCTTGTGCTGGTCTGTGGCGCGCTTCTGCTTCTCGAAAGCTTGCTCAAACTTCAGAGCCTCGATACCGGGGTGCACATCGAAAATGTGATTACCATGTCCACCGACCTCCCGGTTGGCGCTTACCCGACGCCGGAAAAGGCCGCTCTCTTTTATCAGGCCGTCGCGCAGCGGTTGAAGGCCGCTCCTGGAGTTGTGCAAGTGGGAATCTCAACGCAATTGCCGATGCAGTGGATCGTGAATGGCGAGGGCATCGAGATCGCCGGGCTAGGCAAAACTGTCTGGGTGCGCTTCAAGCGTGTCGATCCCGGTTATTTTGACACGCTCGGCATTCCCGTAGTCGCTGGCCGGGGCATTACCAGTCAAGACCGGGACGGGGTCCAGCGGGTCATGGTCATCAACCAGGCACTCGCCGCACGATTGGCGGATGTTGCTGGCATGAAGGATCCCGTAGGCAAGACGGTTCGCGTGAGCTATCCGGGCTACGTCGAAAAAATAGACTTCCTTCCAGAAGTTCAGATCGTCGGCATCATCCGTAGCGAGCGCGTCGCATCACCCGGCGACGCGGACCCGGCCGTCGTGTACGTCCCGTTCGCGCAGGCACCAGACCCGCATCTGCGATTTGTAATCCGCTCCAGTTTCGAAGCCGCAGCCGTCATGCCCGGGGTTCGCGAAGCCCTCCGCGAAGTCGACCCCAATCTGTCGCCGGGGGATGTCGCCACCCTCGAGCAGGTCCGCACGCGCACGTTTTCGAGAGCCAGCCAACCGGTTTGGCTCATCGGCGCTTTCGCCTCCGTCGCTGTCCTGCTCACGGCGATCGGCCTGTTCGGCGTGCTTTCGCAAGCCGTAACGCAACAGCGGCGGGAGATCGGTATCCGCATTGCGTTGGGCGCGCGGCAGTTTGACGTGCTCTCACGCATATTGCGCAACGCGCTGAGTATGATCCTGATTGGGCTTGTGCTCGGAATGCTCGGTGTTTTTGCGCTGACAAGAGTCGTGAAAAGTTTGCTGTTTGAAGTGTCCCCCCTCGATCCCCGGGCGCTGACGGTTGCGTGCGTTGCGACGACGCTGATTGGCCTGCTGGCGGGCTTTCTTCCGGCCGTCCATGCGGCACGCGTTGACCCTGTCGCCACGCTTCGCGACGAAGGCTGATCGCTCGCTGCATCGTCGACCGTAGTGCGAGTTCACCAGATACCAATTCTGCTGTCGCAGATAATCGAGCAGCGAAAGGCGCTGTTTCAATTTTTCGACGTCCTCGCCCACGACGCAGTTTTGCCTCTGGAGGCGAGCGTAGGAAACAGTTGCCAGCATTTCCAGGCAAGGATGGTGGGTGTAGGAATTTTCTCAGAGCCGCAAGGGCCAGAGAATTTGCAAAACCGGAGTCAGCCAGGACAAAGACCCAGCTAGGTGATCGGCGGGATCGCCACGCGCCAGCCAGTGAGCCATGCGGGCGAGCGTTTGGTGGAGAAAGGAAAGTGCCGGTTGGGAGCGGTCCAGGCCGTGGGCCCAGCGGCGAAGTGTAGAAGGATCGGGCACGCGATCAGGATCTGTGAGCGTAGGCGTTGCCTCTTCCCAGGAGCAGTGCTCCACCGAGCGCCGCCGCAATGCCTGACAGCGCGCCAGCAAACTGTAGTAGGTGTAAGGGAGCGAAAAACACGGGAGAAAGGTGAAGGTCCTCCCACAACCGGGGCAGCGACCGCGACGGATACCAATCCAGTCGTGATGTTCATCGTGCGCCTGCTTGCGGCGGCGTCCGTGACCGATGATCGAATCACGTTCACAAGCGGGACATTGCCGCAAGATGACCTCCGCGCAGCTCGCGGCCCAATCCGTTTGGAGCTTGTGCGGCGGCGCGGAAAGTGGGATAAAAACAATCGTAGCTCATTGGAGCTCTGCCCCACCGGCGTTGACCTGCCAAGATCTGAGCCGGAAGCGGAGCTCCTTCCTCCTGAAACAAAAATCCAACTGGAAGAGAATAACCCTTCTGGACTGCAGCTCTTAGGGGTGTCATTCAGAATATTGGCCGGTTATAACCGACAACCGGCTCGGCACCGGTGAGGCGCCGCGTACACAGCGATCACGGGTTGCCATGGTGGCCTCAGCTCCACCGTCGATCCGACGATTCGTCACGAAGAGGTTCGTCCACGCTACCGCCCCTGACGTTTCATCCGTAGCCATCGTCTAAACAGTCGCCAGGTCTATACCCGAAGACCGTACTCGAGAGGCTCATACATGAAATGCCGACCGCTCATCTGTATTGTTCTTTCAACCTTGTGTGCGCCCCCCCGCGCAAATGTAACCCAGGAGGATGACACGGTCGTTTCGGAGTCCAGAGGCCGGTTCACAGACATTGCGAGGATGGAAGAAATCCTTGCCATGGCCGTAAATGAATCGAAAACTGAGAAGCTCGACAAGCTGCTCGCGTCTGACTTCGTTCTCTATAGCGACGTTGCGGGTTTAGTAGGAAGGTCGGAAATTCTTGGGAGCGAACACGTTGATTCGCGATCCTTGGGTGTTTATGACCGGATGCGCTACAGGACCAGCCTGACTGTCTTGCCGCTGCCGGGCTTCGGAGCGCTTGCTGTCGGATCCCATACCTTTGCGGACCGGTCCAGCGAAACGCAAAATTTCATTCACATATGGGCTAAGCAGGATGATCACTGGCGGTTAGCCAAGGCCATCGGATATGGGTTGGGGCATAGCACACTCGCCCCGGATGCGATCAAGAAGACGATCGAGCAAGATGCCGGACTGTTCCAGGCCTTCAATTCTCGAAATGCAGAAGCAATGCGGCCCTTCTACGCAAAGGACGTTGAGTTCTTTCATGATCAAGTGGGAAGAACACTCAACCAGGATGCTGTGATTGCCACATTCCGCAATAAGTTCGACGGTGATTATGTTGAACGTCATCAGATTGTCCAACGCGAGCTTATTCAAGAGTCTCTGCGGCTATTTCCAATTCCCGGATACGGAGTGCTAGAGGTCGGGAACCACCGGTTTACCATATCGACCCGCGAGACCAATCGGGTTACGGCAACGACGGTCGGTACATTCGCACATCTCATTCAAGGCGGGGACCGCGGAATGAAGATAAAGTTGGCGCTAAGTTATGACCACATTACGACGACCATGGGCCGGTAAGAAGTGGTTTAGATCTGCGACGCCGGGCTGTTGTTTCCAGCAGGTTGACGGGGCAACTCGGAAGTAATGTGGAATAGAGCTGCTGGTTCTCGCGCCGGACGTATCGTTGGTCGGGCTTCGGTTTCTCGGTTCCCATAGACGGTCTTAGAATCAGACGATGGACTTCTAGTCTGGTTAGGCCGAACTGGAAGATTTGTTCGCACTTCCCAGACCCCACAATCCGGTGAGCAATCAGTTTGATCTAGACAGATAGTCACGTTCATCTTCACGTTCATCTTCCCTTGACATCTAGGGTAAGCCAGCGGTACGCTACCTAGTACCCTCGTTGTCTAGGGTAAGAGCTATGGCGAAATCGGAAGAATACGTGCTCGCAGGAATGCGCCGATGCTAGCGCTTTGGCAGGATCTGCGGTTCGGGATTTCGTATGGCCTACAACATCTTGGAGGATTCTTAAATGTTCCGATCCATTGCTCGTGTCGTGGTTCCTGTTGCCATGGTATCTGTTTTCCTTTTAGCGTCCTCGGCCAACGCCCAACAAGGCATGCCCAATCCGATCGCGGCGCCGAATCCGCTAACGACGACGATATCCATTTTTCGTAGCAATATGCAGGACAAGATCATGAAGTCGGCGGAAGCGATGCCAGAGTCCAAGTACAACTACCGGCCGACGAAGGACGTTCGCTCGTTTGCCGAGATCCTGACTCATGTGGCGGATATATCCTACTTTCTGTGTTCAAGCGTCAAGGGTGAAGCGAACCCTGTCTCGGCCACGGCGAAGGTTTCGAAGACCGAGATCATGGCCTACCTCAAAGGCGCGTTCGCTTACTGCGATGGCGTGTACTCCGGGTTCACCGATGCGCACCTCAATGACCCGGCGGACTTCTTTGGCGTCAAGACAAACAAGATGTTCCTCTTGACGCAAGCCGCAAATCACGACGCCTTGCATTACGGCAATCTCGTCACGTATTTGCGCATCAATGGCCTCGAGCCGTCCGGCGGCTGGTTTTGATGACGCGGCGCGCGCGGGCCGCTGTTTGATCTGGACAGATAGTCACCTTTATCTTCCCAGTCACCTTTAGTCACCTTTATCTTCCCTTGACATCTAGGGTAAGTCAACGTTAAGCTCTTCCTACCCTTGCTGTCTAGGGTAAGAGCTATGGCGAAAAATGACCTCCAAGGCGCGCTCGACCTCCTGATCCTCAAGACACTCTCACAGCTCGGTTCCATGCACGGATATGGGATCGTGATGCACATCCGTCGCGTTACCGACGAGGTGCTTA
>DATMKS010000031.1:0-64411 GCA_035571045.1 Verrucomicrobiia bacterium | reverse complement strand
TGCGCGCGATACGCTTCTCAAGCTCCTGCATTGGCCGCAGATACTGAAGCCCAAGTTCTGCGTGTGCCTTCAAAGCTTTCCTGGCACTATCGGCCAGTGCGATAGCGCGTGCGGATTCGCCGAGGTCGAGGTAGCACTCGGCGAGCGCAATTTGCCCGACGGCCAAACCCGGGCTGATCGGTTCCACGATGGCCTCCCGCAATTCGACGGACCGTTGCAACAGCGGGAGTGCCTCAGAAGCATGCCCCAGCTTCAAATCCGCGCGACCCTGGATCAGCGCTGCACGAGCTTCGAGCGGCTTGACGTATTCCCGTACGGAGCTGGCCGCAACCTGCTGGATCACTTGTGCAGCGAGCCGAGCCGCGGTATCGGCGTCGCCACGCTCCAGAGCCAGGTCGGCCTTCAACGTCTGCAGCCTCAGTGCATCGGCTGGCAGTGCGCCCTCCGCCGGTGCGAGAGGATGAAAGTTGTCCGCAACGGACTCCGCTTCCGCAACGCGCCCGGTAATCATCAGGTACCTGGCCCGGTTGTCCACTGCCAGGAAGGAAGTTGGAACCTTTGACTTGGCAAAAAGACCATCCGCCTCGTCCATCGCGCGCACGGCTTCGGAATAGCGTCCCATCTCCGTAAAGATGAAGGCCTGGAGCTCCAGCATCGAACCCAGATAACTTGTGCCCGGCCGGTTTTTGCGCCGGTTTTCCACGGCTTTTGTAACGTAGGTCAGGCTCTCTTCAAGGCGTCCGTCATACGCGAGCGACCGCCCGTATTCGAGAAACACTTGCGGCGCAAAAAATGGGTCGTCGGCGCCGCGCGTGCGCAGCAGAATGTCTTTGGCGTGCTCGATATCCTCCAGGCCTTCCTTCGTGCGTGACGATCCGCCAAGAAACATCCCCAGCCGCAATTCCGTTTCGAGCGTGTCCACGTGATCCTCGCCGTTGAGCTTTCGTGACACCTCGAGGGCCTTCCGAAAACTCGTCTCGGCGGGACCGAACTCCGTCAAGCTCTGTTGCGTCTGCCCCAGGTAGGCATAGAAGCGCGACAGCGTGGCGTTAGGATCTCCATTCACCTTGACTGACGCCTGGATCGCTTCGACCAGCAGCGGTTCCGCCTGGCGGTGCTGGGCATTATCCGCGAGCAAAACACCATACTGGTACAACGCTTCGGCAAGCTCGGGATCGTCGGGATACTTTCGATAGACCTGTACGGCTTGATGCGCGAACTCGATCGCTCGCGGCAGATCCGTGGTCTCGTACTGCTGGGCGAGCGTGTTGGACAGCGTTCCCCGCTGCTTTGAGGTGAAGTCGCGGCGTTGATCCAGGATGCGTTTCGCCTCCAGCAACACGCCCTCTCTCTCATTCACAGAGCGAGATTGATGCATCGCGCTTGCCAGACCGATCAACGCGCCGGCGAGTTCCTCGGAATTGTTGCCGTACCTCTTGCGCGTCAGGTCGACCGCCTTTCGCCGCAGGTTGACCGTCTCATCTCCCAGCCCAAGGTCGAAGTACAAGGTGCTCAGCGTATCCAGCATCCGGAGCTTCGCTTCGGGCACGTCGTTCAACTCCCCGTCGATCTTTTGTGCGCCGAGGTCCAGCAATTCGCGCGCGGTGGTCTGCCGCGCTTTGAGGGGATCGTCCTGGAACGCACTGTTGGCCACGAAAATATCCTCCAGGAATTTCTCCATGGAGGTGGCAATGCGCGACTCACGGCGCGCGATGTGCTCCTGCCACAGGGCGGATCCCAGGCCCACCGCAAGCGCCAGGAGAACGGCGGAGACTGCCGCAACGGCCCATCGCCGCCGCGCCAGGAACTTCCTCGTGCGGTACCATTTGCTTTCCGGTCGAGCGAGCACCGGCTCGCCGTCAAGATAGCGGCGCAAGTCTTCCGCAAACGCATCGGCGCTGACATAACGCTCGGCCGGTTGTTTGCGCAACCCCTTCAGCAGAATCGCCTCAATATCTCCGCGCAGTTGACGACGCAGTTTTTCTGGCGTCGTCGCACGCTTCTCCGCCACGGCCGGCCCCCCGGTGTCCGTAGCGGTCGAGGCACGCGGCGCGTCCGTTTCCACGATGGACTTCACCAGGTCCGCAGGTGAATGCGGCCCGGGGCCGGTCGGGTGCTGGCCCGTGAGCAGCAAATAAAGCAGAACAGCAAGTTCGTAGACGTCCGTTGCGGTCGTAATGACTCCGCCAGTGAGCTGCTCTGGCGCGGCGAACTGCGGCGTGAACGCCCCACCCGCCTCAAGAGTGAGCATGGTTGCCGCGCCGTGCCGCCCTCCTCCTTCCAGCAACTTGGCGATACCGAAATCCAGGAGCTTGACGACGCTGTCGTTGCTCACCAGCACGTTGGATGGCTTGATATCGCGGTGGACGATCAGGTTCGCGTGGGCATGCGCCACGGCGCGCAACACGTCCAGGAACAGGCGAATCCTCGAGCGCACGTCCAGATTACGTTTATCGCAAAACTTATCGATCGGTTGGCCCTCCACGTATTCGAGGACCAGATACGGCTGTCCCGTCTCGCAGACGCCCGCATCCAGAAGCTCGGCGATGTTCGGATGCGAAAGGCGCCCGAGAATGGCACCTTCCCGTCGGAACCTCGCTCCGGCTCCTTGACCCACCAGTGATGCGCTCAAAAACTTGACCGCCGCCTTCCGTTCGAAGCGTCCGTCGCTGCGCTCCGCCAGCCAGACCGTGCCCATTCCGCCTTGCCCGATGGGCGAAATCAAGCGATACGCCCCCACGGTCTGTCCGGCGAGGCCGGCACCGGCGAGAGGGCCCTGTTCCAAAAATCGGTCCAGCTGCGCAGCAAAGTGTTCGTCGAGCATTTCCTCAAGTTGCTCGGCGACTTCTGGCTGCTCGGCGCGAAGGGACTCCAGCCAGATGGCGCGTTCGTCTTCCGGGAGTGCGAGCGCTTTGTCCAGATACGGACTCAATGCGCGCCACCCGCCCGAACTTAGCGTCGACATGAATGCCTCGCGATCAGCGATCGGCGTGCAACTCCCGATACAGATAAATGTGCGACCTTTGTCATTTTCGTTGCACCGCGTGCTCGAAAAGGTCCTGTACAGCGGCAATTCCGGCGAAAGAAAATCCGGAGAATCTCCTTTCCAATTTCAGGGGGCGACGATGTGGCCGTGATTATAACGCTAGGAAGTCGATATGCAATCTGGCTGGTAATCTGCCTGACTAACGCGATGACGGACAAGCGGATTTGCGCCTCGCCCCGACAACTGATGAAGTCTAAACTTTAGATTCACTCGAACCGAACAGGCGGACCTTTGGTCCACTTCCCACCTTTGGCACCGACACCGTGCCAAAGTCTCGCAGGTTGAATGCTAAACCCGGCTGCCAGCCGGTTCTTATCGTCTGATCAAGTCGATCCCTACTCCTCCGCCAGCCTGTGTCCGCCAAGATCTGTTACCTTTGTCTTGGGTCGCTCGCGAAAAGTGTAAATCGGCAGGGCAACTCCATCGAGACTAATCGGAACAGGACATGAAACGCGGCACATCGAGAGGGCGATGAAAACCGTCAAGATGGATGCAGAGTTGAGGGCGAAATGCCCACGAGTGGCGCTGGCGTGCGTGACGGCGGAGGTGGAAACGGGGGCGACGCCGGAGGGATTGGATCAGGAGCTGCGTGTTTGCGAGGAGAAGGTTTTGAAATTGGCGGAGCCGAAGGCGGTGCTGGATTCGGAGGCGATTTTAGCGACACGGGCGGGGTATAAGGCCCTCGGGAAGGATCCGGCGAGGTATCGCGGGTCGGCGGAGGCCCTGTTGCGGCGGGTGATCGCGGGGAAAGGATTGCCGCGGATTAATAATGTGGTGGATGTGATCAACTGCGTGAGTGTGGAGAGCCGGTTGCCGGTGGGGCTTTATGATCTCGCGCATGTGCAAGGGGATATTTTGTTTCGGGCGGGGCGGGCTGGAGAGACTTACAAAGGAATCGGGAAATACGATTTGAATCTGGAAGGGCTGCCGGTGTTTTGCGATGCGGTTGGGCCGCATGGGAGTCCCACGAGCGATTCCGAACGGACGATGGTGACGCTAGGGACGAAGCACGTGATTGCGATCATCATCTCTTTTGGCGGTGCGGAACCTTTGCAGCGCTGGGGCCAGCAAACGACAGAACTTCTGCAGAAACACGCTTCGGGGAAAAATATCCAACTCGAAATTGCGAGCTAATTTATCGAGTGGCCGGCTCTGGAAGCTGTTTCTCGTCTTCGGCCTGGACGCGGCGATTGAGGAAGCCTCGTGCCGCCAGGAGTTCGGCGTTGAGGAGAGCGGCGCCGGCGGCTCCACGTACGAGATTGTGCGAGAGCATGGTGAGCTTGATGTCGAGGAGCGGGCATTCCCTGACGCGGCCGACTACCGCGGCCATGCCGTTTCCGGCGTGAACATCGCGGCGTGGTTGCGGGCGATCGTCTTCATCGAGAACGACCACGGGATTACGTAGGGCTGATGGCAGTGAGGCGAGTTCGGCGTCGACTTCAAAATTACGCAGGGCTTCGCGGACTTCTTTCAGGCAAGCAATCTTTTTCAAGCTGACGGAAATGCATTCCATGTGCCCTTCGAGGACCGGGACGCGATTGCAGTGGGCGCTCAAGCCGAGGCCAGCGTCGATAAAGCGGGCGCCGTCCCATTTGCCGAGGAGCTTTTGGGGTTCGGACTCCATTTTTTCTTCTTCCCCGCTGATGAAGGGGATGACGTTGGCGTGAATGTCCATGGAGGCGACGCCGGGATAGCCTGCGCCGGAGACGGCTTGCAGCGTGACGGCGAAAACTTTTTCGAGGCCGAAGGCGTCCGCGAGTGGCTTGAGGACCAGCACCAGGCCCGCCGTGGAACAGTTCGGGTTGGTGACGATGAAGCCGGTGTCGTAGCCGCGATTTTTTTGTTGCGTTGGGATGGCGTCGAGATGCGCGGCGTTTACTTCGGGGATGAGCAAAGGGACGTCGGAATCCATGCGATGATTTTTTGAGTTGCTGACGACGGGATATCCGGCGCGGGCGAAGTCTTCCTCGGCGCCACCGGCAACGCTCGAATCAAGCGCGGAAAAAACGAAATCGCAATCCAGGCTGGGGTCGAGACTCTTGACAACGAGGCTGCGCGCAGCCCCGGGGATGGGGCCTTCGAGATGCCAGCGGACGGCTTCGGCGTAGGTCTTGCCAGAAGAGCGTTCGGAAGCTGCAACTTCCTTCAACTCGAACCAAGGATGGGAGGTGAGAAGTTTCACGAGGCGCTGACCTACCAGGCCTGTTGCGCCTAATACACCGGCGCGCCATTTCTTCGCGACGCCGGCTGGCAAGGTAGTTCCGGCTTGCTGGGCGCCGTGTTTAGCCATGCCGCCCTTCTCGCCATTCTCTGAAGAATGCGCGCTCATGCCGCACCTCCGCATTGGGGGCGGCCATTTGCGTTTTGGGGCAGGCCAATGCGCGTTCCTCGAACGTGCGGTTTAAATGTGTTGCGAATCCAGATAGTCATCTCCGTTTCTGCGGCAAGCGGCAGAACGCGTGGATGAAGCACTTTTGCTCCGCTTTCTGCCAGAGCGTGGGCTTCATCATAGCTCAGGTCGTGAAGAAGTTTAGCTTCGACGGAATCATGTGGATTGGCAGTATAAACACCGTCCACATCGGTCCAGATGACGAGCTCTTCGGCATCCACGACGTGAGCAATGATCGCGCCGGAAAAATCCGAGCTGTTGCGGCCGAGCGTGGTGATGCGGCCGTCGGGAGTGGCGCCGATGAAGCCGGTGACGACGGGAACGAGGCCGGCATCGAGAAGCGGGAGGAGAACGCTTCGCCCGCGCTCTTTGGTCTCTTCCAGATGAGGCTTGGCATCGCGAAAGGTGTCGCAGGTGAGGACGAAGTCGGAAGAGGAAACCGGAACAGCAGCGACGCCGGATTTCTCGAGGGCGGCGGCGAAGAGGCGTGCGCTGAACCGTTCGCCAAACGAAGCTAGGCGGTCAGCGAGTTCCGCAGTGGTAACGACGCGGCCCTCTGACGGGACTTCGTGGAGAAGATCGCGGCCGAGGAGCTGGAGGCCGCGGCGAACGCGGTCGTGCTGCTCTTCGCCGAGCCGAAGATCCTGCAGCACATTGAAGTGGAGATGTACGACGCCTTCGGCTTCATTGCGGGCGTGGGAGAGCTTCCGTTCGGCGAGAGCGCGAGAGATCGAGAGCAGACGATCGGTGACGCCCTTCATCGCGGAAACCACAACGATGACGTTGGCATCCTGGGCGGCTGCGTGCACTAGACCTGCCGCGTGCAGCATGCGCTCGGCTCCCAGTAAAGAGCTGCCGCCAAATTTTAACGCAACGACATTCTGGCGAGCGCTTGCCTCGGCGGCAAAGCCGCCACCTAAGGAAGGTTCCGCTTCTGCGTTTTCCTGCACGTGTTCGGGACTCATGACATCCGCTCCTGGTTTCCGCTGGAGCGTCTCTGGCGGGGGGTTAAAAGAAGAAACCCACCGCCAGGTTCGCTTCAGGCGGTGGGTTGGAAACTTTTTCTAGCTTGCTAGCTGTTTCTCCACGCGCCGGAAGCGAAAATAGTGGACTTCGCCTTAGTCGAGGTGATCGACATAGACGTCGTCGTGGTAATTCGCTTCGTCGCGATGGAAATCATACCGGAAGAAAGACTAGCACAAGAAAAAGCGGAGGCAAAGTAAAGATTGGAAAAGTGATTTGGAACAGTGCCTAGAAACTTTCCAGCCAGGGGTTTCCCTTTCGTCGACCGCCAGCAGAGGGGCCCTAATTTACCTCATTTTCTATATAAGTTACATAAATTCAATAACTTACAGAAAGCGACTAAATTCAGCCCAATGGGTTAGATGAGACAAGGGTCGGTGGGCGCAGGGTGCGCCTCCGGGGTACTCAAGCAGGAAAGGAAAGAAAGCCATGAATCTATGGAAGTGGTTAAGTGGGCTATTTGCGCTTGCGCTGATTGCCTTTCAGATGGGATGCGGGGCCGGAAACATGAGCACGCCGCCGGTCGCGCAGCAGCAGTCGGGGATGGTTTTTGTGTCCGGCGGTGACGCGCCTCTGCCGAGCGTCGTTTCGTTCAAGGTAGTTGTGTCGGGCATCAGTGTGGCGGAAGGCATGGGAACACCGATTACCGTGACTACCGGTCCGCAAACGGTGGATTTTGCCAAACTGAACGGGATGCATACGCTGCTGGATTTGAATACGATTCCGGCGGGGACGTATAACACCGTGATTGTCACATTGGCGAGTCCAGAAATCGACTATCTCAACGTGACGAATCCACAGACAAATCCGCCGACCCGGCCGACGATCAGTTCGCTGACGGCGACGACCACGCCGCCGGCCACGCTTTCGATGTCGACGGTGACAATCAGCCTCAGCAGCCCGTTGACCGTAAGCACGGGCGATGTTGTTGGTTTGGGCTTCGAGTTCGACATCCGAAAGTCGCTGGCGCTCGATATGAACGGCCAGATCACGGGCGCCGTGAATCCTACAATCAACGTGAATGCGATTACGCCGAGCGACGCGGACGCGTATATCGATGAATTTATCGCCGGAGTAACGACTATGAACCCGGCGGGAAATTCCTTCACGATCCAAGGACCCCACGGGCACGCGTTTACGGTGAATGTGAACGATCAAACGGAATGGGAAGGCAGTGAGACGATTAATGACCTGACCACCTCTTCGATCGTGGCGATCTCCGGCACGCTGGACCGGACCGACGGGACGTTTCTGGCAGACACCGTGGCGATTCTTTCGCAAGACAATTTCTTTGCAGGAGGCTTGATCACTTATGTGGATCCACCGACGGGCACGGCACAGGACTTTGATCTGTACGCGCGCGACGTGCTGCCGGCAGGCACAGGGTTCAACTCCGGGCAAATCTCGACGATCGATTTGACAGGGAACGAGAAGTACTTCGTCTACTGGATGCACAATGTTTTCGTGAATCCGAGATGGAGCAATATCTTTTTCAACTCGTCGCTTCTGGTTCCGGGGCAACACGTGAGCATCGGTGGACCATTTTCGAACGGGACGGTCACGGTAAAGCGTGTGGTGCTTCGGCATGAAGGACATACGGGAACGCTGGTGGCGGGCAGCGCGAACACTGGCACAAGCACGTTCCAGTTCAATTCGAATGGGCTGGCGGGCGTGTTGTTCAACGGGCCGGTGACCGTTTATGTGACGCCGTTTACGAGGTTTGGCGGCGGGCTGAAGAGTCTGCAGGACCTCACGAACAATCCGACGAGCACGTTGCGGGTGGTCGGCTTGGTGCTGAAGGATCCGATCAGCGGCCAGCCGGTATTTGTGGCGCGCAGCGTGATGGAGCTGACGAACTAGGAAAACAAAAGAACAAGTTCAACCGCGGCGGCCGCTCCGAGGAATCGGAGTGGCCGTTTGCTCTTGTGGACGGTCTTAAGAACCTAGACCTGATCTGATAAGAGACTAGGTTTGGAAGATCAGGCTGGAGCAGGTGAGGCCGGACTCGGCTTTTTGGAGTTCAGAGATGTCGAGGGAAGTGACGTGGAAGCCGGCGGCTTCGATGCGGGCGCGCGTTCGGGGGAAGGATGCGGGAAAGATGACTGTATTGGCGAGAGACAAGGCGTTGGCGGCGTGTGGTTCGGCGGGATCGATCTCGATCCAGTCGTAACCGGAAAAGGGAGATGGATCGAACCAGGCGCGATTGGCGAGGAGCGTGTTGCGGCTGAGGGAGGTGACGGCAGACTTGAGATGCAGACAACCGGTGACAGGCACGGCGATGACTTCGTAGTGGTGGGGCGCGAGCATGGCGGTGAGTTGGCGGATGCCCTCGGGGTTGCTACGTTTGGTGACGCCGACGAAAAGATTGCTGCCGATGCGGAGAATATCGCCGCCTTCGAGTGTGCCGGGAAGCGTGACATGCTGAAGTTTGCGGAATCTGGAAATGGCTTGGGCGAGCGACGGCGCTTCGGGGCGGCGCGATGCGGTGCCGAGAGGGAAGATGACGGCGAGTTCATCGAGAACGATGGCGGGATCTTCTACAAACATGGAATCGGGAAGGTCCGGCTCGGCGGGAAGCGAAAGGACACGAGCGCCGAGTGTTTCGAGGAGTTGCTCGTAGGCGTGGTGCTGCGCGCGCGCGATTTCCAGATCGATCGGCTGGCGCGAAATGAAACTTAATTCGCAATTTACGATGGCCGGGCTGACGGCGCGCGTAATGGCAGTGAGCATGACGGATGAGCGAGTTTACACGAGAATTCCTCGAAGGATTGAAGCCTGAGTGCGAAGAAGATAGACTCGGCGCTCAGGAACCGGCGAGGGGACATGGCATGAGTGTATGGCGAAGCGCAGGAGGAAGCGTTGCGGTGTGCGCGTTGCTGCTGGCAACCTGCAGCGTGCCCCGAGCGATGCCTGTAGAGGACAAGCCAGCTTCCGCCGTCGATGAGGTGTTCGCGGACCTTACGAAGGCGGGTTCGCCGGGATGTGCGGTGGCGATCTATAGAAATGGCAGGGTCAGCTACAGCAGAGGCTACGGGCTGGCGAATATCGAAGAAGATGTTCCGATTACACCGCAGACGGTATTCGATATCGGGTCGACCTCGAAGCAATTCACGGCCACGAGCATTCTGTTGCTCGAAAAACAGGGGAAGCTTTCGGTCAATGACGACATACGGAAATACATTCCTGAGCTTCCCGATTACGGACCGAGGATCACCATTCTTCATTTGCTGAATCACACCAGCGGGTTGCGCGATTATCTGGCGCTGATGGACCTCGCGGGCATCAACACGGACAGCGTAACGACGGACGAAGATGCGCTGCAGATGATCACACGACAGAAGGCGCTGAACTTTGCGCCCGGGAGCGACTGGCTTTACAGCAATACGGGATTTTTCCTGCTGTCCATCATCGTGAAGCGCGTGAGCGGCAAGACGCTGCGCGAGTTTGCGGCGGAAAATATATTTGTTCCGCTGGGGATGACCCACACGCAATTTCGCGACGACCATACCGCGCTGATTTCGAATCGCGCGATGGCCTACGATCCTGAAGAACTAAAGGATGGTTACACGCTGAATGTTTCCTACTTCGAACAGACGGGCGATGGCGCAGTACATACCTCGGTCGAAGATTTGCTGAAATGGGATGAGAATTTTTATAGCGGGCAAGTCGGCGGAAAAGACTTTCTGACGGAAATTCAGGAGCGGGGAAAGCTGAACAGCGGCAAAGTGCTGGACTATGCCAAAGGGCTTTTTATCGCCGATTACCGCGGATTACATACGGTGAGCCACGGCGGCTCGTGGGGCGGGTATCGCGCGGAGCTTCTGCGATTTCCGGAGCAGCATTTTTCGGTGGCGTGCCTGTGCAACCGGGGCGACGCGGCTCCCACGAGGCGCGCGCACCAGGTTGCGGACATTTATCTTGGCGGCATGATGAAGCCGAAGGAAGAAAAAAAGGCCGTTGAACACGAGGTGGCGGAAAAAAAGGAGATCCCGCTGACTGGGGAAAAACTTAGCGCGTACGCGGGTGATTATTGGAGCAGTGAGTTGGGCGTGACGTACCGCCTGGGAATTGCCGACGGAAAACTAAAGGTAGTGAGCATGCTGGACGGCGGCGGATTTGTGCACCCGAGTACCTTGCCCCCCGATGGGTTCGCGGCTACGAGCCAGGATGAGTTCAGTTTGATGAGGATGGGGGTCAAGATTCACTTCGAGAGAAATTCCGATCAGACGATTAGAGGGTTCAAGCTAGATGCGGGGCGCACGCTGGGGATGATTTTTACGCGGCGCGACGGCGCGGAGAAGTAGGAGGCTCTGTGGAAGCAGATGCGGGACGGGGCTCGACGAGGCGGGTGGCGGCGATTGCCGTGATTCTTTTAGGTGCGGGCGCGCTCTGGTGGCTAGGCGGAAGCGGGTCGGATGTCACAGCTGGCAAAGGCTTGCTGGATCGGAGCATCGCCCCGGGACAGAAGCGAACCGGCGCGAACGATCCGCGGCTTCGGGACGCGCATCGCTTCGAAGACGGCGGTTGGATTTACGTGCATCTGGAAGGCGATCCGGCAAGCATCGGCTTTCAGCACGGCTATTTGCTGGCGGCGGATATTGAAGATGGCTTCCGGGCAGTCAGCGCGGGAATGATGCATGAATCGCAGCGCGACTGGGCTTTCTTCCGCAAGGCTGCACATGAAATGCTCTGGCCCAAGATCGACGAGGAGTATCAGCAGGAGTTGCAGGGAATTGTGGAGGGCTTGCGCGCACGGACTGGTTCGAAGCTGGACGTGGACGACATCGTAGCCATGAACGCGTTTGAAGAGCTGCCGGACTACTACGTGCCATGGTTCGACAAGCAGCAGAAAGTGGCGCATGCGCCAAATTTGAAGAGCCCGGGAAATTGCAGCGCGTTTGTGGCCACGGGAAGCTGGACGAAAGACGCGAAGATCGTGATGGCCCACAACAACTGGACAAACTACGCAAACGGCGAGCGCTGGCGCATTGTCTTTGACATTGTGCCGAAAAACGGCCACCGGATTTTGATGGACGGTTTTCCGGGAGTAATCGCAAGCGACGACGACTTCGGAATCAACGGCGACGGACTGATGGTGACGGAGACGACCATCACGCAGTTCGAAGGATGGGACCCCAACGGAAAAGCGGAATTCGTGCGTGCGAGGAAAGCGCTGCAGTACGCGGGTTCGATCGACGACTACACGAAGATCATGCTGGACGGAAACAACGGCGGCTACGCCAACGACTGGCTGCTCGGCGACAGCAAGACCGGCGAGATCGCCCAGTTCGAGCTGGGGCTAAAGGCTTATAAATTGTGGCGCACGAAAGACGGCGCGTTTGCCGGCTCGAACTGGGCACGAGATCCGAAAGTTCTCAAAGCGGATGCGCCGCAATTCGAGCCGAACAATCTGGAAACTTCGCCCAATGCGCGGCGCGTACGTTGGGAAGAACTGCTGAAAGAGAACAAAGGCAAGATCGACGTGAACGTGGCGGAGAAGATGCTCGGCGATCATGTCGACAGCTATCACCAAAAACCGGAAACGAATGAGCGAACACTCTGCGGGCATGTGGATTCCTCGCCGCGCGGCGTAGATGTCTGGGGATGGGCGCCGTATTTTCCCGGTGGCGCCGTGCAAGCCAAAGCCACGGATTCGAGCATGACCAAAGAGATGAAGCTGGTGGCGCGGATGGGACATCCCTGCGGAGCGGATTTTATTGCCAAGCCGTTTCTTGCGGCCCATCCGGAATACGCCTGGCAGGAACCTTATTTGCGCGACATGAAGGCGGGCCCGTGGACAGAGTTTCATTCCGGGGAAACGGCGGGTCCACAAGTACAGTAGTAAGCGAGAGGAGAAGCCAGCTAAAGAGCCAGTTCAAATACAGCCGTCTCTTCCAAAGTTAAACTGGCGTTTCTTGCTATGGCCAGCGAGTGGCTTGGGCGAAATGACCGATGAGCAGAGTGGTAATGGTGATGCCGGCGCCGAGGAGCATTCCGGCGAGGATAAGCCCTACCACACCGAGAGGCACCCAAAACCCGGAACGTGTAGCTGCCGGTTCTTTCGAGAGAACCGGAACTGTCTCGGCAAGGGCGTTCTCGGGAGCGGCATCTGCTGCGAGCGGCACGCCGGGAACATGCGAGGCTTCGGAGGACACCCGAAGACAGTACCCTTTTCGGGGAATCGTCTCGATGTAAAGAGGCTTTTCCGTGGAATCACCAAGCGCTTGGCGAAGCTTGTTCACGGTGGTGTTGACGTTGGCGTCGTAATTTACGTGCGTGTCGGCGGGCCAGAGGCGCTGCCGCAATTCCTCGCGGGTTACGACTTCACCCGGCTTGTCCAAGAGCGCAACCAGGACTTGATATACCTTTCCCTGTAGCTTTAGGCGCGAGCCATTCTTGGTTACTTCTTGCCTCTCTTGATCGACCTGAAATGGACCGAAGCGCATGAAACGAGGGCCTGAAAGAGGCACGAAGTTTGATCGTTCGTCCATCCCGGTATCCAGTGCTGAGATAACGTTTGGAGTCATACACCCCATCCTTCATAGACATTAGACGCAGAAAACGTCCGGGTGTTTACTGGAGAATACGAGATTCTGATGAAGAGGTTCCCATTTGCCGCTTAATCAACTTTCAAGTCACACAGGAAAGACGAAAGAGACTCCTTGAAGGTTACAGGGACCAGAAAAAATCAATTTTTTTGTAGATTAGGAATTTCGTAAAGATAGATATTGGCCGGATGTGAACAAGTGTCCGTTATTGGGACGCTGCGATTAGCTGTCCCGGCTCAAATACCATGGCTATTTAATTTCCCGCGCTTAGAGGGTTCTGCGGCAGGGTCATGATTTCGACGCTCGAGGGGAATCGCTTGGAGCGATAAACGTGCTGCGTTGCTTTCTGGTAGTCGGATTCTTTCGCTTCGAAAATGTTGGGAATAAATTTCTGCGGGTTGCGGTCATATAGGGGGAACCAACTGCTTTGCACTTGCACCATGACGCGGTGGCCCTTCTTGAAAACGTGATCTGCAGTGTGCAGGTCGATCGTGAAAGGCGTCACTTCGCCCGGCTTCAGGCCCTCGGGCTTTTCGAAGGAATTGCGGTAACGCCCACGGAAAATCTCGTCGGAAATCATGAGTTCGTAACCGGAGAGTTTCCAGTCCTCCGCATACTTTTGCGGATAGACGTCGATTAATTTAACAATCCAATCGCTGTCACTGCCGGTTGTCGAAGCAAAGAGCTTGGCAGTGACCTGGCCGGCGAGCGTAATGTCCTCTTTTAGTTCATCCGTTTCCCACGTGAGCACATCGGGGCGCTCGTCAACAAAGCGTTGATCCTCGACCAGCCAGGTATACCAGCTGCCGGGATGATCCTCTGGATAGGTCATGTCGACGGGGCGGTGCCGATAGGGTACGGGATGCGCAGGGTCGCTGACGTAGCTATCGAAGGCGTCAGCGGAATCGGTTTGTGGAGCATCGAAGGAAAGTTTTCCGTCGTCCTGGAAATAGAGATTCTTGGTCTCCGCTTCGCGCGGGGGCCAGGAATCGAATTGAACCCACTTGTCGCTCCCGGTTTGGAAGAGCAATGCTTCCTTGAGTGGCAGCGTGCCTTTGTCCTTGAGCCAGTATTCAAACCAGGGGAGTTCGATCTTTTGGCGAAAGTAAACAGACGTGTCGCTGCCGAATGGAATCGCACCAAGCGACTTGCCGGAGCCGCCGCCCCATCCGCCGTGATTCCAGGGGCCGGCGACTAGATAGTTGAGATGTTTCGAATCGGATTTTTCCAGGAGCGCGTAGGTCGCCATCGGGCCGTAGAAATCTTCCTGGTCCCACCAGCCGGCGACGTTGAGATTGGGAACCGTGGGTTCCTTCAAGCCGTAGGCCACCGCGTGATGCTTCCAAAAATCGTCATAGCTTGCATGGGCGACGAATTCGTTCCAGGTCGGTAATTTCTCGTGAAAATATTTTGCGTTGGCATTCGAAAGCGCGCCGAGGCGAAGATAAAAGTCGTAAACGTCGAAACGGTCGAACGCAAAACTAAAGTTCTCGTTCGAGGATTCGAGCAAGGCCGTGTATTCAAAGGCGTAGCTCAAGCGAAAGGCGCCGTTGTGAAAAAAATCGTCGCCGAGCCAGGTGTCGCCCATACAAGCTTGTTCGGAGGCGGCTCTAAGCGCTGGGTGCGGATGGATCATGCCCATGGTTACGAGAAAGCCGTCATAAGAAATGCCGTCGAGACCGACGCGGCCATTGTTGTTCGGAACATTTTTCACGAGCCAATCGATGGTGTCGTAAGTGTCCGTGCTTTCGTCCACGCCTTTGGCATCACTCGGGTCATGCAGCGGTCGAAGCATGACGAACTTTCCTTCAGAGCCATAACGGCCGCGAATGTCCTGAAACGCGAAAATGTAGCCCTCCTGAACCATATCCGCGTAACGGTAGATCATGCCGCTGATGCCTTTGTTGGGGCTGGAGATTCCGTAAGGAGTCCGATTCATGAGAATCGGAAGCGGGCCAGCGGCGTTTTTCGGCGTATAGAACTCGGTGTGCAGCTTGACGCCGTCGCGCATGGGGATCATCGCTTCGGTTTTGTCGAAAAGCGCGGAGAAGTCGGGGCGTTGGCGCTGCGGCGCGGCTCCAAAGCGTGGCACGAACAAAAGCCCGGCTAGAGCGAGAAAAACTGTGACCCTGACTGTCTTTGTGACCGAACGCATGGGAACTCCCCCGGCGTAACGCAGATGATCGGTATTTTTCAGCGAAGTTGAGAATACCACAAGAGATTCAGCGCGCCGTTGCCGCACGTAATGATATTGGCAGATAAAAAATCGCTAGTGGCCGGCCGCTGCGGGCGCGAGCGAAAGCACTACGCCCGAAGGATATTCTTTCGAACGATAGATACGCTGTGTCGCTTTCTGGTAGTCGGACTCCTTGGCTTCAAAGATGTTGGGCACGAACGTCTGCGGATTGCGATCAATGATGGGGAACCAGGTGCTCTGCACCTGGACCATGATGCGATGGCCCTTTTTGAAGACGTGATTGGCGGTGTGCAGATCAATGGTGAATGGCGTGATGGCGTCCGGCCTGATGGGCTCCGGTTTTTCAAATGATTTGCGGAAGCGGCCACGGAACACTTCGTCCGCAATCATTAATTCGTAGCCAGAGAGTTTCCAGTCGTCGGCGTATTTTTCCGGATAGACGTCGATCAACTTTACGATCCAGTCAGAGTCGCTTCCCGTCGTGGACGCAAAGAGTTTTGCGGTCACACTTCCCGAGAGCGTCATGTCCCCGGTGAGTTCGTCGGTTTGCCACGTGAGCACGTCGGGGCGATTGTCGACGAAACGCTGGTCCTCGACGAGCCAGGTGGACCAGCTGCCGGGATGATCGTCGGGATAGGTCATGTCGATGGGGCGATGGCGATAGGGGACAGGATGAGCTGGGTCGCTAACGTAACTATCGAACGATTGCGGAGTGGCCGCCTGCGGTGGGTCGAAAGAAAGTTTGCCGTCTTCGCGGAAATACAGCTCGCTCGCTTTTGAGTCTCGCGGAGGCCAGGAGTCGAACTGCACCCACTGGTTGCTGCCGGTTTGGAAGAGAAGGGCTTCTTTCAGCGGGAGACTGCCTTTGTTTTTCAGCCAATAAGCGAACCACGGCGCTTCGATTTTTTGGCGGAAATAGAGAGAGGTGTCGCTGCCAAAAGGAATCGCGCCGAGCGATTTGCCTGTGCCTGTGGTGCGAGCCCAGCCACCGTGATTCCACGGGCCTGCTACCAGATAGTTCAAATGATCGGGATCGTTTTTCTCGAGGAGCTCGTAAATTTTCATCGGTCCGTAGGCATCTTCCTGATCCCACCAGCCCGCCACATTAAGATTCGGCACCGTGGGTTTGGTCAAGATGTACGGCATGGCCTCTTTTTTCCAAAAAGCATCGTAATTCGGGTGCGTAACGAAATCTTTCCAGGTGGGAAGCGAGCCGTGGATGTAATTCTTGTCGGCATTCGAGAGCGCGCCTAACCGCAGATACCACTCGTAGGTGTCGAACTGATCGAACTTGAAAGCAAAGTTCGTTTTTCCCGTCTCCATCATGGTCGAGTATTCGAAACCATAGCTCAGGCGGAAAGCGCCATTGTGATGAAAATCGTCGCCGAGAAACATGTCCGCAGGAGAAGCTTGTTCCGAAACGGCTTTGAGCGCGGGATGCGGCTCAAGCATTCCCATGACGGTGAGCCAGCCGCCGTAGGAAATTCCCACAAGACCGGCGCGGCCGTTGTTGTGGGGGACGTTTTTCACCAGCCAGTCGATGGTGTCGTACGTATCCGTGCCCTCGTCGATCGCTTTTGGGTCTTTTGGATCGCGCACCGGATGCTGCATCACAAAGGTACCTTCGGAACCGTAGCGGCCGCGAATGTCTTGAAAAACAAAAATGTAGTCGTCGGGAATCATCTCGGCGTAGCGCGCGAGCTTGCGGCTGTAACCCTTGTCATCGTCGGCGATACCGTACGGAGTGCGCTCGAGGATGATGGGATGCGGCTCGGTGGAATTTTTCGGCGCGTAGATTTCCGTGTGCAGCTTCGTGCCGTCCCGCGTGGGGATCATGACGTCCGTCTTGTCGAAGAGCAGGGAATAGTCCGGCGGATTCGGCGCTTGGGCTCGGCCGGTGAGCATAAAGAGAAGCACGATGACCAAGGCCCACAAATAAATTCTGCTCTTCCAGAATAGACGCGCGAGTCGCATTGAGATTTCCTCCAGCAATTTCGGTGCCGGGCCACCCGACACAATCTGGCTGAGGATAGTACACGAAACGCAGGTAGAAACAGATGTTTCTATTTCTCTCTGCCGCCGTACGGACGTTAAAGAAAGTGACAGTCAAGAATGGCTGTCCCGTCCGCGGCCTCTCTGCTAAACTATAGGTTGCTCGACCGCACCTGAGAACAAAGGAGATTCGTCCGGGCTGCTGGTTGTTTCAGCAGCTATTTTTGTCTTCGCAGTGACTGCCGCAAGAGTAGTCCGCAGACAGACGCAGAAATCATGAGCCAAAATATTCGCAACATCGCTATTATTGCGCACGTGGACCACGGTAAAACGACCTTGGTCGACGCCATGCTGCGCCAAAGCGGAATTTTCCGCGCCAATGAAGCCCTTGTCGAGCGCGTGATGGATTCCAACGACCTCGAACGCGAGCGGGGAATCACCATTCTCGCGAAAAATACCGCACTCTTTTTCCACGACACGAAGATCAATATTGTCGACACGCCGGGCCACAGCGATTTTGGCGGCGAAGTCGAGCGCGCGTTGCGCATGGTGGATGGGGTCGTCGTGCTGGTGGACGCCAGCGAAGGGCCGCTGCCACAAACGCGCTACGTCCTTCAGAAGGCTCTCGCGGCCAAGCTGCCTCCAGTGATCGTGCTGAACAAAATTGATCGCACCGATGCGCGCGCAAAAGAAGTGCTCGATGAAATCTACGATTTGTTCATCGACCTGGACGCGACCGAAGACCAGCTGGATTTTCCGGTGGTTTACACAAATGCCCGCGAGGGCATCGCGCACCGGCAAATCGGGGACAGCTCGAAGGACCTGCTTCCGTTGTTTGAAACCATCGTCGAAAGCATACCTGCGCCGCCCGGCGATCCGGATGGCGTGTTGCAGATTCAGGTTATGAACTTGGACTATAGCGATTTTCTTGGGCGCATCGCGATTGGCCGTGTGTTTAACGGCACGCTGAAGCGCGGCGAGGATGTGGGCATCAGCAAGCTCGACGGGAGAATTATTTCGACGCGCATCACCAAGCTGTACACATTCCGCGGGTTGGAACGGGACGAAGCGGAAGCGGTTGGCGCGGGCGATCTTGTCGCTATCGCCGGCGTCGAGGGAATTCAGATCGGCGAAAGTATTGTCGACCTTGCGGCACCGCTGCCTCTCGAGCCTCTGCTGATCGACGAGCCGACGCTGGCCATGATTTTCACGGTGAACAGCAGCCCGCTTTCCGGAAAAGAAGGCAGCTACCTGACATCGCGCGATCTGCGCGACCGGCTGGCTAAGGAATTGCTGACCAACGTTTCGATTCGCGTTGAAGATACGGACACGCCGGAATCGTTTCGCGTGCTGGGACGCGGCGAACTTCAACTTGCCATTCTGATCGAGACTATGCGGCGCGAAGGTTTTGAGCTGATGGTCGGCAAGCCGGAAATCGTTGTCCGTACGGAAAACGGCAAGAAACTCGAACCGCTCGAGCGGCTGGTCATCGACGTGCCCGAGAGTTTCATCGGCATCATTTTGGAGACGCTGGGCAGCCGGCGCGGCGAAATGCTCAAGATGAGCAATCATAATTCCGGCCGGGTGCGCATGGACTTCAAAATTCCTTCGCGTGGACTCATTGGGCTGCGCAGCCAGTTGCTGACCGATACGCGCGGCACCGCGTTGATCCACTCGATTTTCGATGGTTGGACGGATTATGCGGGAGAGATGGCGCTGCGGCCAACGGGCGCGCTGGTTGCCGACCGCCCAGGGCCGTCGACGGCTTTCGCCCTGTGGAACCTTCAAGAACGCGGCGAACTGTTTATCGGTCCCGCGATCGAAGTTTACGAAGGCATGGTTATCGGAGAAAACTCCCGCGAGCAAGACATGGAAGTGAATGTCACCAAGGAAAAGAAACAGACGAACATGCGTTCGTCCAGTGCGGATGAGGCCATCCGGCTGATTCCGCATCGCGAGCTTAGCCTCGAGCAAGCGATTGAATTTATCGCCGACGACGAATACGTCGAAATCACCCCGAAATCGATTCGCCTGCGAAAAAAAGTTTTGCAGGCAAACAAGCGCCCGCGCCGCTGGCAGGAGATTCGCGCCAGCCATGAAGCTACGCGCTGAAGATTTTCGTTCGAAGCGGCTATTAGTGGCCTGACTTCTCCAGCAACTCCGCCAGGTACTGTTTCCAAAGTTCGGCCCAGGTGTGCGTGCCGTGGCCGTGTGTATTTTCGCTGGCGGGAATAAGGACGAACTTTGCGTTTTGCACCTTTTTGACTTCGCGTTCGGCGATGCCCAGCTCCGGCGGATTGATAAAGTCATCGCCGGAATTGATGTACATCATTGGCGCCTTGATTTTGCCCAGTTGCTGCGAGGGATCGTAATTGCGCGAAGCGTTGACCTGGTACAAGAGATCGTTGGCGTCCAGCGCAGCGAAGCGCGTGCGGAAATAGTCGTCAAGGTATTTGTCGGCGGCATCCCGCGTTGGCAGAGCTTTCTGCATGGGGATCGGTGCAGCTCCGGCGATCAACAGGAAATCCAGGGCCGTCCGCAGCGCCTGCTTGGGTTCTTCTTGGTAGTCGCCGCCCTTCCATTCCGGATCTTCGCGAATCGCATCCATCACCATTTTGCGCCAGATGCGGTTGCGCCCGGCGATTTGCACCGGCACGCACGCCAGCGGCATCAGCGCGTCCATGAAGTCGGGATAGGTCTCGCCCCACACAAAGGAATGCATGCAGCCCATCGAAGTTCCCATCACCAGCCGGAGGTGATTGACGCCAAGCCCTTCGCTGACGAGCCGGTAGTGGGCGGCGACCATATCGTCATAGTCGTACTGCGGGAAGTGCGCATGTAAACCGTCGCTGGGCTTGGACGACTTTCCGTGGCCGATACCATCGGGAAGAATAATGTAGTAGCGCGCGGCATCGAGAAGCTGGCCCGGGCCGAAAAGGACGCTGGCAAATTGCGGCTGGAAAAACTGCTGACCTGTTCCGCCGGTTCCGTGAAGAATGAGCACGGCATTGGCCGTGTGCCCTTGCGCATCACGAACCGGTTTGCCGAGCGTGGCGTAGTGCAGCCGCAGCTCGGGCAGCGACTCGCCGGAATGAAATTGAAAATTGTGAATGACGAAGTCGCCTTCCGTGGCTCGGGCGCCGGGCGCCTGCTGAGCAAAGCAAGGAATGGCCGCCAGAAACGCGGACAGAAACGCCCGACCGACAAAATTCCTGAAGGATTGGAGCATCTCTCACCTCTTCGAGCCAAAATCTATCACGAATCCATGAGCAAAGCTTCCGACACGCCAGCACCATGCGCCACTTGTGTTGATCGAGGGCTGTGAATACACTCGAACGCGCCACACCATTGCCAACCAGCGAGGTGGTTCGATGCGAAGAATTGTTCTGTCCGGTGTGTGCTGCCTGCTCTTGGCATCTCTTTCGTTGTGCCAGTCGAAGCCGAAGCTTTCTCCTGCGGTCGGCGCCTTCGTGAAGGAAGACGCCTCCCTGCTGGCGCTAACTCATGTGCGTGTGGTGGACGGCACCGGAGCCGCACCACGCGGGGATCAAACGCTCGTCGTTATGGACGGAAAAATTGCCGGGCTGGGCGATTTTGCCACGACAAAAATTCCCGACGGCGCAAAAGTGCTTGATCTTGCCGGCCGCACGGTGATCCCAGGACTCGTCGGCATGCATGACCATATGTTTTATCCATCACCCGGCGGCGGTCTGCCGCTTTATCCCGAGCATGCCTCAAGTTTTCCGCGGCTCTATCTCGCGGGCGGCGTCACTTCGATTCGAACCACCGGCAGCCTCGAACCCTATGCTGACCTCGAACTCAAGCAAGCAATCGACGCCGGCAAACTTGCCGGCCCGAAAATTCATGTGACCGGCCCGTATCTCGAAGGCGAAGGCGCTTTCGCTTTGCAAATGCACCAGCTGAAGGACGCGGAAGACGCGCGCCAGATGGTCGAATTCTGGATTGCGCGCGGCGCCACTTCTTTCAAAGCCTACATGAACATCACGCCGGACGAGCTGGCCGCCGCCGTAAAAGCCGCGCATGCCCACGGAATCAAAGTCACCGGCCATCTTTGCTCGATCGGTTTTCGCGAAGCAGCTGCGCTCGGGATCGACGACTTGGAGCACGGCATCGAAGTAGACACGGAATTTCTTCCGGACAAAAAACCGGGCATCTGTCCCAATCCGCAGGCAGCCGCAAAAGCCTTGCTCTCCGTTGACATCACGAGCAAACCCATGCAGGACATGATTCACGATCTGATCGCCCATCACGTCGCCGTCACTTCAACTCTCCCGGTATTCGAAACCTCCGTGCCGGGCCGCGCGCCGCTCGACACCCGCGTCCTCGACGCCATGACCCCCGAGGCACGCATTGCGTATTTGTCGCGGCGCGCCCGCGTTTCCGACAACGCCGCAGCTTCCGATGCGCCCGCCATCTTCAAAAAAGAGCTGGAATTCGAACACGAATTTTCAAAGCAGGGTGGCCTGCTGCTGGCAGGTCTCGATCCAACCGGATACGGCGGCGTGATCGCCGGATTCGGCGATCAGCGCGAGGTCGAACTTCTCGTCGAAGCGGGCTTCACGCCGGTGGAGGCCATTCACATCGCGACGTCCAATGGCGCGGAATTCCTCGGCGAGCTGGACAAAATCGGAACGCTAGCGGTTGGCAAAGCGGCGGATCTTGTCGTCCTCGAGGGCGACCCATCGGCCAACATCCGAGAGATCGAGAAAGTGGAACTCGTCTTCAAGGATGGCGTCGGCTACGATTCCGCCAAACTGATCGATTCCGTAAAGGGCTTGGTAGGCCTGCGCTAAATGGCAGAAGCCAGAGACACGATCTGCGGTGCAGCTTGCTTCACCACGTTCGGCACCTTCGCCCCGCCGGAGTCCGCCTCCGTGATGTAGTCCGGACGCATCCCGTCCTCGGTGATTATCACAAGCAGAGGTGGCGACTGCCGCTGTGCCAGACCGCTCGTCAGAAAAAAAACGGCCGCAACTTCAAAAACTCCCAAGGCAATAAGAAAGCGAAGGCGTCGCAGCTTCAGAATCGGTAAACTCCGGGAGATGCCCATGATGTGCAAAAGTGTACTGCAAACCGCGCTGAGGATTTTACAAAGTGGCCATAGAGGGATAAATTGGATGTTAACGGCGCTGGACTTAGCAGGTGAGCCGGAGTCCAATTGAAACTGTTCCTTACGAAGGGAATGTTGTAAAGTCTAGCGCTCATGTATGGTCCGCCGCTGAACCATTCGGACGAAATGGCTTAGCAAACAGGTAGCGCTCTCGGGCGGAGCTTTCACACAGAGTTAAAGGTGGAATACGTGAATATTGGACCCTCGAACGGGGCCTCAAACTCGCACTGCACGATTACGGCAACGGCCACAGCTCTGCCGCCGTATACGATGACGCGCGACGATGTGAAGTACTACATGGGGCGAGTGTTCGACATACCGGACCGGCGGCTGGAAGCGCTGATGTCCATCGCGGACAACGCGCAGGTGAACAAGCGTTACTCGATCTTTCCCATTGAATATACCGTCGAGCCGCGTCCGCTTTCGAAGACCAATGAGGAGTACATCGAGCACGCGGTAAAGCTCGGCCGCCAAGCCGCAGAAGAATGTTTGCAGCGCGCCGGTTTGCGTCCGGACGAAGTCGATCTCATCATCACCGTTTCCTGCACTGGATTCATGATCCCTTCCCTCGACGCGCACCTGATCAATCTGATGGGCTTCCGTCCGAATGTTCGCCGCATGCCCTTCACCGAACTCGGTTGTGCCGCCGGTGCGATGGCCCTCGGACGCGCTGCGGATTACTTGAAAGCTCACCCCGGCGGCAACGTGCTGATCATCTCCGTCGAGCTGCCTTCGCTCACCTTTCAGCGCAAGGATATCTCCCAGGCTAATTTGATCTCTTCGATTCTTTTTGGCGACGGCGCGGCAGCCGTGCTGGTGAGCGGAAAAGCAGAGAAGGGACCCAGGATTCTCGTTTCAGAAACCTACACGTTCCCCGATTCCCTGGGTGCCATGGGTTTCGACTTGCGCGATTCGGGGTTTCACATTTTGCTTTCAAAAGATGTGCCCGAGATGATCGGTCTAAAAATTCGGGGCCTTGTGGACGGTTTTCTCGAGCGCCAAGGCCGCAAACAGGAAGACATCAAAGGATGGATTCTGCATCCTGGCGGCGCGCGCTTGCTGAGCAACGTCGAAAAAGAACTGGGACTATGCAAGTGTGATACCCAGCCTTCCTGGGACATTCTCAGCAATGTCGGAAATCTTTCTAGTGCCACGATCCTCTTCATTCTGCAGGAGTGGCTGCAAAAGCGGCCCCTCAAGCCGGGCGAATACGCGCTGGCCGCGGCCTTCGGCCCGGGCTTCAGCGCTGAATTTCTGCTGCTGCAATGGACCTAAGCGTCATCGCGTTTCTCGGCCTTCTGGTGGCCGTAGCTCTCCTTCGTATTGTGGAGCTGCAAATTTCGCGCCGCCATCAGCGAGAGATGATTGCGCGCGGCGCGGCGAAGGTAGAAGAGCCCAGGTTCCGCTGGATGGTACTGCTTCACACCGGGGTGCTGATTGGCGCCGCCCTCGAGGTTGTTTTTCTTCACCGGCCGTTTATACCCATTCTCGCCGCAATCATGTTCCTGATCTTTCTGGCGGCGAATGTCGTGCGCTGGTGGGTTATCCGCACGCTGGGAAATCATTGGAACGTCCAAGTGATGGATTCGACCAGCCTTGGCGTCATCTCCTCGGGACCGTTTCGCTACGTTCGCCATCCAAATTACGCCGCGGTTTTCGCGGAGATGCTGTCGCTTCCCCTTATTCACACGGCCTGGATTACCGCCGTGGTCGGTTCGCTCGCGCACATCGCCGTGCTCTCGATGCGCCTATCCACGGAAGAGCGCGTTCTTTTGGCGAATCCCGAGTATCAGGCCAGCATGGCTAGCAAGCCGAGATTCATCCCCGGTGTTTTCTGAGGGAAGTGCTGCGGCCTTTCTGCTGTATCCCAGCGCTAGCCCTGTTTGTCTGGTTTGCACCCGCCTCGCGCGCGCAAACACCCACCGATGGCAGCGATTCCGCATTCACCGAGGTACCCGAGCTGAAAGAAGGCTTCCGCTTGCTCTACGTGCAGAAGTATCCGGAAGCCCGCGAGAAATTTTCTGGATGGACTTCCGCGCACCCGAGCGATCCGTTTGGGTTTGTGGCCACCGCAGCAAGCTATCTTTTTGAGGAGTTCTACCGCCAGAGTGTTTTGACCAGCGACTTTTTTCTGGATGACAAAAAGTTTCTTCGCGGCATCGAGGGGAAGCCCGATCCCGAGCGCCTTAAAAACTTCGACATTCAGTTGGCCCAGGCCCGCAAGATCGCCGGCGCACGCCTCTCAAAGGATAAAAATGACGCCGCTGGGCTTTTTGCCTTGACCATGGCCGCCGGCATGGAATCCAACGCCGACAGCATCCTCGAAAAAAAGCACATTGATGGCCTTAAGAGAATGAAAGAAGCCAACGAGCACGCCAAGCTGCTGCTAGCGCAGCGCCCCGAGGCGAACGATGCCTGGGTGGCGCCTGGCTCCGCCGACTACATCATCGGCTGCCTCTCTGGCGGCACTCGCATGGTTTTGTGGTTCGGCGGCATTCACGGCGACAAAAAGCTCGGCATGGAGCTGGTCGGAAAAACAGCCGAAAAAGGCCGTTATCTCGAGCCCTTTGCGAAAGTTCTTCTGGCGCTTGCGGCGCGGCGCGAAAAACAGGACGCCCTGGCGCTGAGACTTTTGCGTGAACTGACCGAGGAATTTCCAGACAGTCCTCTGTTTGCCGCGGAATACGCGAAAGTCCAGGGCCGGCCCATTCCGGCGGAGATGAAGCCCAATTAGGTAAAGCGCTTCGCTGGTTCTTCCACTTGGAGCGATGCAAATTTCGCCGCACTCGCCGAGGAATGAACTAGAATTGATTCTCGGGACGGCCCCGAACCGGCAATCCTTTTCAAAAGGTGGTGGCTCGTGTTTCAACAGGACCTGCTAAAAGGCCGGGCGATCTTCTTGACGGGTGGTGGAACCGGCTTGGGACGGTCCATGGCGCTGCGTTTTGCCGAGCTCGGCGCCCGCATGTACCTCGTCGGCCGCCGTGAGGAACCGTTGAGGGAAGTTTGCTCGGAGATCCACCGCGCCGGAGGTTCGGCTGCCTACACCACTTGCGATGTGCGCGATTACGGCGCGGTCGAAGCTGCTGCCGAAAAAGCCGAGCAGCAATTTGACCGTATCGACACGGTCGTTAACAACGCCGCCGGAAATTTCATCGCGCGCACGGAAAAACTCTCTCCCAACGCCTTCAACACCGTCGTGGGCATCGTCCTCAACGGCTCGTTTCATTGTACGCAGGCTTTCGCCAAGCGCTGGATCGCTCAGAAGCTTGGCGGCAATGTCCTGAGCATCGTAACCACCTACGCCGCCGCGAACAGCGGCTCCGGTTTCGTCGTGCCCTCGGCATGCGCAAAGGCTGGCGTACTGGCCATGACTACTTCGCTGGCAGTCGAATGGGCCAAATATCACATTAGGCTCAACGCCATTGCCCCGGGGCCGTTTCCGACCGAGGGCGCATGGTCGCGTCTGATGCCCTCGAGACAATTTGAAGAACACGCGAAGGACAAGCATCCGATGAAGCGCTTCGGGCGACACGAGGAGTTGGCCAACCTCGCTGCGTTTCTCGTCAGTGATATGGCGGAATACATCAACGGCGAGTGCATCGTCATCGACGGTGGTCAATGGCTCCGCGGCGCTGGCGAGTTCAACGATTTGCTCATGCTGCCGGAAGCCGCCTGGGAAACCCTCGAAGCGGCTCGCACAAAAAAATCCTGACTCTGCCTATTCCGGCAAAGCCCTCTTTCGCAATTCCACTCGCAGTTTTACGTCCGCAATCGCCTGGCCGTTTGCTTCCGCGTGCACACTGACTTCCTGCGGCTCGGCATTTTTCGGCGGCGGATCGCTAAGCGCTGGCAGGTTCACTTCTATGCGCGCTGCTCCTGTTTGCTTCGGTCCGACTGTGAATTTCAGAGTGCCCTCTTGCAATTTCCAGCCAGCCGGCAGATTCACGGAAAGCGTGAATTCTTTCGATTCTGCCGTCTGATTGCCGAGCCACAAAGGAATAACGAATGTGCCCCCTGCCTGTTGAGCGATTTCCGGTGGCTCTGGATGAGGCAAATGCGTCAGACCGTGCGCTCGGCGAAATTCGGCGTAGTAGTTCCACGGTCCTGCGAGTTCCACGGAAATTTCCGGCTTCCTCGGTGCCGGCGCTGCTTCCGGCCGCGCAAACGGAATCGCACCGGGCGTGATGCCTTCAAAAACATCGCCGGTCACGCTCCCTCCAACCAGTGATTTCCCAAGCACGAAGCTTATCCCGCTGCTCCAGAAACCATCCGACATGACCATCTTTTCGATTTCCGCCTCGTCCATTTTGGCGAGCGAATCGATGAAACCCTTCGCCTGTGTTTCATGTCTGCGGAAAGACTCCAAAGCCACGCGCCAGTAGGCCTGTTTCGCGGACTTTGATATTTCTTTCACGGAATACTTGGGACCTTTGTCGCGAAAAATCTCTTCCTTGTCCGCATCCGGGAAGTAGTAAATTTTCTTTGTCTGCCAGGGACGTAAATTTTCCAAGTAAGGTTCTAGACGCCGCAGCGGGGCCGAGACTTGCTCGGGAAACACAGTTGGATCACCGGCGAGATCAAACGCCTCGGTGGCCAGCACGCCGGCTGCTTGATGATCTCCATGGTCCTCGCCGATAAACGTCCCCGGCAAGAACGTCAAAATCACTTCAGGCCGCGTCAACCGCACGACCCGCACAAGATTCTCGAGCGCCATCCCATGGTCCCAGTTGGCAAGCGATTGCAAGACATCTTGCGACGCCGTGTCTTTTCCGCCTAGGAACCAAACCTTGTCGATCCCCAGTACCGCGTTGGCGCGTCGCGCTTCGATTTCGCGGATATCGCCGAGCGCCGTGGCTTGTTCGGCGCCGGCCTCGTTCGCCCCGCTGCTGCCGCGTGTGCCGTAAGCGACCGCGACGCGCTTACCCTCATCGATCGCCCGCGCCAGATACGGAGTTGCGGCTCCCTCATCATCCGGATGCGCCACGACAAGCAGGATGTCCACTTTGTAGCGTTCATCGGCCTGAGGAACTCTCAGAGGCGCTTGCGCTCGTGCGCTTGTCAAAGTAGACGAGCAAATCAGAAAGCCAAGCATCGGCAGCACACCGAGCCGAATTGCCGCGAGCGCACCTCTCGACCGAGGAGGTCGAGTCCGCTCCTGCGCAACATAATGGCCAAGCGTCAAAAAGCGCGTTATCTCAAAGGATGGGTACATCGAAGAATTCTATATCGAACCGTCAGAAATCTCCCACTGGACGGCGCACCAATATTCCGTTTCGCGCGCGGCGAATTCCCGGGTCAAAGCCTGCTCTCCCGCGGCAGGGATGCCGCGTCTATACTATTTCCATGTCAAAGCTCGCCCTGGTTTGCGCCGTGCTGGCCGCCTTCTCAGCTCGGGCCGTGGCGCAACAAAGCACTCCCCCGAGTCCTCCGCCGCAGGATTTCGAGGCTGGCGTTCTCCTCCGCAAAATCTCCTGTCGGACGCCATCCGACCAAAGCTATGCGCTTTACCTTCCTTCTCACTACAATCGCGAAAAGCGCTGGCCGATTGTCTATGCTTTCGATCCCGTGGCCCGCGGGAGCGTGCCCGTCGAGTTGATGAAAGACGCAGCAGAACGTTACGGCTATATCGTCGTCGGCTCAAACAATTCGCACAACGGCGCTTGGAAGCCGGAGGCCGACGCCGCCCAGGCGATGTTTCAAGACACGCATGCGCGGCTTTCGGTCGATAACAATCGCATCTATTTCGCCGGGTTTTCTGGAGGTGCTCGCCTTGCTTCTACGCTTGCGCAACAGTGCAATTGCGCCGCCGGTGTACTCTTAAGCGGTGCCGGATTTTCGCCCTCGACGCCGCCGGCAGCGGGCGCAACATTTTCTGTCTTTGCGGCTGTCGGCAACCTCGACTTCAACTATGGCGAGGTAGTCGACCTCGACGCGACACTCAGCTCGCTTCATTACGCTCATTCGTTGCGCCGGTTCGATGGCCCGCACCAATGGGCGCCCGCTAGCGTCATGGACGAGGCGTTAGCCTGGTTTCGTCTGATCTCCATGAAGGAGGGCCGCGAAGAGCGCGATATGGCTCTCGTCAAGGCTCAGGCTGAAGAAGCTGAGAAGCGTGCGAAATCACTCGAATCCTCCGGCGATCCGTATGGCTCATGGAAAGAATATCGCCAGGCCGCGGAAACGTTTGATGGCCTCGGCGAAGCCCCAGCCTTTCGCGAGCGCGCCGTTGCCATGGAAAAAGAAAAAGCCGTGCGCGATGGTCGAAGACGCGAGCAGCAGGATTTTGCTGAGCAATCACGCCTCAGCGCGGACATTTCCTCAGGATTCGCCGCTCTCCGTCAGGATGCCCCCAATCGCGCAGATACTCGCAATCAGGTGGAACAACAAATCTCCGAACTCCGCAGCCGCGCGGATCACAAAAAAAATCCGCAAGAGCTCCGCGTCGTCAAGCGCGCCTTAGCCGGCATTTTCGTCCAAGCCATGGAAACCGGCCAGGAGCGTCTCGAGGCCAAGGACATCTCCCGCGCTCGCCTCTATTTTGAATTGGCGGCCAGCGTGGACCCCGATTCAGTCTGGGCTCTAGGCCAAGTAGCCGTCAGTCGTGCCATGGACGGCGACCGCAAAGGCACCCTCGAAGTTCTTCGCCACGCAAAAGAAAAAATAGAGGATCCGGCTGCGTTTTCCGCATGGCTCAGCGAAGAGCCCGCTTTCGCGAGGTTGCGCGACACGCCCGAATTCCATGCTCTGCTCCCCCCGACAAAGCAACCCGAGTAAACGCCCCGCCTTGACCCGAATACAGCGCGCCGATAAGCTTAGAGTTTCTCCTTCCAGGTGAATGGATCATGGAGCAGGTGCAAGTCACATTGCCGGATGGCAAGATTCAAGAGGTGCCCAAGGGCACGACTCCGGCGGATATAGCGCGCAAAATTTCGCCTCGGCTGGCTGACGCCGCGCTCGTTGCCCGCATCACAGCGACCAACGGCACTCCTCTCCCCGATGCTCCCGATCTCGGCGAGCTCGTCGATTTAGGTCGCCCGCTTGAAGTAAACGTCAAGCTCCAAATCCTCACCGAGAAGGATCCCGACGCGCTTTTTGTTTTCCGTCATTCCGCCGCTCATCTGCTAGCCGCCGCCGTGATGGAACTCTATCCGAACGTGAAGCTCGGCATTGGCCCGCCGATTGACACCGGTTTTTTCTACGAATTTCTGCGCGACGAGCCTTTCACTCCTGAAGATCTCGCGAAAATCGAAAAAAAGATGCACGAACTGGCTGCGCAAGACTTGCGCAACGAGCGCAAGCTCATTCCCAAGCCCGAAGCCATCGAGCTCTACAAAAAGAACAATCAAATTTTCAAGTGCGAGCTTGTCGAAGAAAAAGCCAACGAACTCATGGTTTCGTTTTACTCCACTGGCAAATTCCTCGACTTCTGTCGCGGCCCGCACATTCCTTCCACCAAACGCATCACCGCTTTCAAATTGATGAGCGTCGCCGGTGCCTACTGGAAAGGCCAGGAAGGCAATCCGCAGCTGCAACGCATCTACGCCGCAGCCTTCTTCACGCAAAAAGAGCTGGACGAGTATTTAAACCGCCTCGAAGAAGCCAAGCGGCGCGATCATCGCAAACTCGGCACCGAACTCGAACTTTTCAGCATTCAGGAAGAAGCCGGCCCCGGCCTTATTTTCTGGCATCCCAAGGGCGGCCTCATCCGCAAAATTGTTGAGGACTGGCTCCGCGAAGAGCTCCTCAAGCGCGGCTACGACCTTGTCTACACTCCGCACATCATGCGCCGCGACCTCTGGAAAACCAGCGGCCACACCGGCTTTTATAAAGACAGCATGTTCGGCCCCGTTGAAGTCGAAAAGGCCGACTACCAGCTGAAGCCCATGAACTGCCCGGGCCACATCCTCATCTACAAATCGAAGCTCCACAGCTACCGCGATCTGCCGGTTCGCCTCGCCGAGCTCGGCACGGTCTACCGCTACGAGCGCAGCGGCGTCCTCCACGGTCTGCTCCGCGTTCGCGGCTTCACGCAAGATGACGCTCACATTTTCTGCACACCATCGCAGATTGAAAGCGAAGTGGAAGCCTGCATCGATTTCGCCTTTGCCGTGATGAAGAATTTCGGATTCGACAAATACGAAGTAGAACTCTCCGACTGGGACGCCTCGCACCCGGAAAACTACGCCGGGAAGCCCGAAGACTGGCAACGCGCCACCGCTGCACTTGCCGAAACAATGAAGAAGCTCAACATTCCGCACAAAACTATCATCGGCGAAGCCGCCTTCTACGGACCCAAAATCGACGTCAAGCTCATCGACGCCATCGGCCGCCCCTGGCAGCTCACCACTGTCCAGTTCGATTTCAACTTGCCCGCACGTTTCGGCCTCGAATATGTCGCAGAAGACGGCGCCAAGCATCAACCGCTCATGGTCCATCGCGCACTGCTCGGCTCCGTCGAGCGCTTCTTTGGCATCCTGATCGAGCACTATGCCGGCGCCTTCCCGCTCTGGCTAGCGCCGGTGCAAGTCCAGATCTGTCCCGTCAGCGAAAAAGTCGCCGACTACGCCAAGCACGTCACCGAAACTCTCAAGCGCCACAACATTCGCGTCCATCTCGACGACCGCAACGAAAAGCTTCCCGCCAAGATCCGCGACGCCCAGCTCCAAAAAATTCCCTACATGCTCATCGTCGGCGCAAAGGAAGCCGAAGCCGGCACCGTCTCCGTCCGCCACCGGAGCAAAGGCGACCAAGGTCCGAAGCCCCTCGCCGAAGTCATCGCCGCGCTGCAAGAGGAAGTCGCTAGCCGCGCGCTGGCGTAATCGATTTAGCGCGCGTTCGAATAAGGCTTTCCAATCGCATAGAGCCCTGGAAACATCTCCTTCAAATTTGTCTTTGAGGGAAGTGGCCGCTGTGTTACGTTCCTCGCCAATGGGCTCCCCTCCCGCCAATTCCACCCCGCAATTCGCCACGGCGGAATATGCCGGCAGCGGCGACGTTTGCAAGTCCTGTAATCAGGCCATTTCGGGCGCGTACTACCGAATCAACGGTGCGTTAGCTTGTGATCGCTGCACCACGCAGTTGCAAACTCAGCTCCCCAAAGATTCGCACGCCGCTTTTGTCCGCGCACTCATGTTCGGCATTGGCGCCGCGGTCCTCGGACTTATCGGCTACGCAGCTTTCTCCATTATTACCGGCATCCGGATCGGCTACATTTCTCTGGCGGTTGGCTGGCTGATCGGCAAAGCCATGCGTACTGGCTCGAGAGGCATCGGCGGCCGCCGCTATCAGATTGCGGCTGCGCTTTTCACCTATGCCGCTGTCTCGATGGCCGCCCTTCCGATCTACTTTTCGCAAATCAGCAAGGATAAAGCCACCAAACCTCCTCAAGTGAAGACGGCACCCGCCAATCCAGGCGGCGGTGCTGATGACGCCGAAAGGGACGACGCCGCTTCCTCATCCGGCGGCGCTGCGAAACCCAAGATGAGCCCCTTCGCTGCGCTGGGCTTGCTGGCGCTTCTAGGTTTGGCTTCTCCTTTTCTTGAATTGCAAGATCCTTTCCACGGCGCAATCGGCCTTATAATCTTGTTCGTCGGCATCCGCTTCGCCTGGCAACAGACCGGCGCGCCAAAAATCGATATAGTCGGTCCTTTTCAAAACCGCGCGCCGACACTGACGCCCGCAACCTGAAGCACCTAGCCTCAACCCGTGTCCTCCCCTCCCATCGTTGAACCCATTCGCAATTGCCACAACTGTGGCCAGTCCGTGCCGCTCGGCGCGCTCGACTGCCCACAGTGCCACGCCCTGCTCCACAGCGAGGAACTACTCCGCATTTCCACCAAAGCAAATCAGCTCGAAGAACAAAACGCCCTGCCCGAAGCCCGCGACGAATGGCGAAAAGCTCTGGCGCTTCTCCCCCGCAATTCCAACCAGGCCGAATGGATTCGCGGAAAAATCTACAAACTTGAGCTGACCGAGAAACACGCTCCCCCGTCGCCGCCGAAAAGCGAGTGGGCAAAACGTCTTGGCCCTCTCGCCCCTATCGCCGTCTTGCTTGCAAAGAGCAAAGTGCTTCTACTCGCGCTTTTTAAGCTGAAATTCCTCTTCAGCTTTTTCGCTTTCCTGGCCCTCTACTGGGCGCTGTATGGCTTCAAATTCGGCGTGGGATTCGTTGTCCTAATTCTCGTCCACGAACTCGGCCACTACATCGACATCCGCCGCCGCGGCCTCCCGGCCGACATGCCCGTCTTCTTGCCGGGCCTTGGCGCCTACGTGCGCTGGGACGCCCTCGGCGTTACTCGCCAAACGCGCGCCGCCGTCAGCCTCGCAGGCCCTCTCGCTGGTTTCGTTGGCGCCGCTGTCTGCGCCTATCTTTGGCATCGCACGGGCTATGGCTTATGGGCCGTGCTGGCCAGGGTCTCCGCGGTGCTGAACATTTTGAATCTGACTCCTATCTGGATTCTCGACGGCGCGAAGGCGGCCGACGCTCTCTCGAAAGCGGAGCGCTTTGTTCTTCTCGCGGTGACTCTCGTCCTTTGGGCCTATCTTAGCCAAGGCCTCTTCTTTCTGGTCGCAGCCGGAATTGTCTATCGCCTCTTCACGAAAGACCTGCCGCCCATCCCGAATCCTCAGATCGCCGTCTACTACGCTTCGCTCCTCATTGGTCTCGCCGCAATCGTCTATATAATCCCTGGGCAGGGGCTGCTGCCCCGCTAGCGGAGGATGCCCGTGCGGCGCACGATTTCCAGACGGTCGTTTGTTTCAACGGGAGCCATCCTCTTCGCCGCCTCGGCTGTTTGTCCCCGCTCTTTGTTTTCCGCGCAAGAAGAAAGGGCGCCCGCCGTGCTCGATCATATCCTTCTCGGCTGCAGCGATCTCGATCGCGGTATCGCCTTCGTCGAAAAGCACACCGGCATCCCGGCCGCATTTGGCGGCGTCCATCCTGGACGCGGCACGCGCAATGCTCTCCTCTCGCTCGGCGAGCCTAGCCGCGCGGAACTCAACCCCCGCCGCTACCTCGAAATCATCGCGCCCGATCCCGAGCAGCCCGGCGCGCCAGACCATTACGGCTTGCTCAAACTAACTGAACCACGCCTGGTCGGCTGGGCCGCTCATCCCGGTGACCTCAACCAATTCGCAACTCGCCTCCGCAATCAAGACATCGCCTTCGATGGTCCGAATCCCGGCTCCCGCAAACGCGGCGACGGTCTGCTTCTAGAATGGAAAACTCTCAACCTAAAGGACGATCTCGGGGGCCTCCTACCGTTCTTTATCGAATGGAGCGCCGGCACATCTCATCCTTCCGTCGACGCACCGAGAGGCTGCCACCTCGTCCGCTTCGAACTCCTCACCCCGGACCCCGAAAAATTAAGGAGCGCTGCAGCAGCCATGGGGCTCGCGGTAGAAATCGCCAAAAGCGCGAAGCTGCAGCTTCGCGCGACCATCTCCTGTCGGGGAAGAAAGCTTGTTCTAACCAGCTGAACGCACCCGGCAAGCTTCCCGCCGTATGCCCAGTTTGGGTATTGCCGCGCAACCCGCGCAGCATGCTATACTTTGAAACCCGTCCCCGGCTCGTTTTCGGCTGTGGGGATGGATAACGATTCGAGGCCCAGCCCGGCGAGGCGGGCAGCCAGGCGCCTTTCAGCACTTAGGGGGGAATATCGCAGAACGCAGCTTCCGGCAGAGCGATCGCATCCGCGTAAACGAGCGGATTCGCGCTCGCGAGATCCGGGTGATTGATGAAGAGGGCGGCCAGCTTGGCGTCATGCAGCCATTCGAGGCCATGAAACTCGCGCGTGAGCGCGGTCTTGACCTGGTGGAAATTTCGCCGACCGCGGACCCGCCAGTTTGCAAGATCACCGACTACGGCAAGTATCTCTACCAGGCCAACAAAAAAGCGCACGAACAGCGCAAGAGCAGCCGTGGATCGCAGCTCAAGGAAGTAAAATTTCGCCCCGCCACCGCGGAGCACGATTATCAGGTTCGCAAAAACCAGATCATCCGCTTCCTCGGTGACGGTCACAAAGTTCGCGCCATGATTTTTCATCGCGGCCGCGAAATGGCGCACCAGGAAGTCGGCCGCGCCAAGATGAATCGCTTGCTGGTGGAAATTGCCGACCAGTGCCAGATCGAAACGATGCCGCGCATGGAAGGCAACGTCCTGGTCGCGCTGCTAGCGCCGAAAAAAGGCGCCACGGTAGCCAAGCCCAGTGGCCAGCCGGCGGCCAATGCCCAGCAGTCGCAGTAGCCTTTCGATTTGTGTGTGATGGTGAATTTGAATCTGGTCGGGCCACGGCACGCCGTGCCCGCTGATCGGTTCCCGGAAATCTAGAATTACAGCGGCGATTTAATCCCCGCCCATCAAGGAGAGCATTTCAAGTCATGCCACGGAATTCAACGAAACCAAAACTGAAACTGAAAACCCATCGCGGTGCCCGCAAGCGTTTCAAAATCACCGCGAACGGCAAAATCAAACGCATGCATTCTGGCAAGCGCCACCTCATGGGCACAAAAGCCCCCGGCCGCATGCGCAAATTAAAAAAGCTGACGCTGGTCAGTCCGAGAGATGTCGCCGCCGTCAGACAAATGCTTCCGTATGGCTAAAAGCCGTAAAGTTTTTAAGCGCGTGCGTAAGTAGCACAAGCGCTAGAATTTTCTTCGGGAAAGGCACGGCAAGCCGCGCCCTTCCGATCAAAACGCGGGACGCAAGTCCCGCGCATCGTGCCAGGCAGCGCTTCACGGGTGCCTGCCGGCCGATAAGCCGCAAAAAAGTTTGCCGCAAGGCGAACAAAAAAGCGGCCGGCAATAAATCCGAGACAAACCCGCTGCTTAGCGCGTATTTCCCCGCGTGAACGCATCGCCTTTGTCTCCCAAACTTAAGGAGAAAAACCCATGGCACGCGTAAAACGCGGCACAAAACGCCGCGCCCGCCGTAAAAAGTACCTCAAACGGACAAAAGGCTTCTTTCTAACAAAAAGCAAGCTCTACCAATCCGCGCAAGAAGCGGCGAATCGCGCCGACCGTTACGCCAAACGCGACCGCCGCGTAAAAAAACGCGAATATCGCAAACTCTGGATCCAGCGCATAGGCGCGGCCGCCCGCAACAACGGCCTAACCTACGGCCAGCTAATCCACGGCCTCAAAGCCGCCGGCGTCTCGCTAGACCGCAAAATCCTGGCCGACATCGCGGTGAAAGACGCCGCCGCCTTCACGAGCCTGGTAGCCAGCGCCAAAGCCGCCGCGCCACCCCAAGCCAAAAAGGCGTAACCGCAACAGCCTTTCTGGGGGCGCAGCCTGCTGCGCCCCTGCTCGGCACAATTTCAGCACTCATGGAGTCTCGCTTGACCACGGCCGCCCAAACCCTGACTGTTCTCGGCGTCACCGAACCCGAGCAGGTCGCCCCGCTCATCGCCGCCATCCGCTCGCGTTTTGACGCCGAATCCGCCTCCATCCACGACGAATCCGCCTGGAAATCTTTTCGCGACGCCTGGCTAGGCCGCAAATCCGGAGTGCTCGCCCAAATCACCGACAACTGGCTGAAGCCCTCTCCGCCCGATCTAAAACGGGCCGTTGGCGCCGGCCTCAACGAACTTCGCGCCCACGTCGAATCGCAAGTCGAATCTCGCCGCCAAGCCATCGAATCCGGCGCCGACCAATCTGCCCTCGCCGAGAACCATCTCGACCTCTCACTCCCGGGCGTTAAGCGTCCCATCGGCTCGCATCACCTGATCCGGCAAGTCTTCCAGGAAATCGAAGACATCTTCGTCTCCATCGGCTTCTCGGTCGTTGAAGGTCCCGAAATCGAAACGCCCTACTACAATTTCGAAGCCCTCAACATCCCCGAATTCCATCCGGTCCGCGACGACATGGACACTTTCTATCTCGATCTTCCGAAAGGTGCTCCGACGCCTCTGCTTCTCCGCACGCACACGTCGCCCATGCAAATCCGCACCATGGAAAAACAAAAGCCGCCCGTGCGCGTCATCGTCCCCGGCAAGGTCTATCGCCGCGACAATCCCGACGCCACGCACTCCTTCATCTTCCACCAAGTCGAAGGCCTGGCCGTCGATTCCGACATCACCTTCTGCGACTTCACCGGCACGATTGAATATTTCGTCAAACAATTCTTCGGCCCCGGCGTAAAAACCCGTTTCCGCCCCAGCTATTTCCCATTCACCGAGCCAAGCGTCGAATTCGACGTCTCCTGCATCTTCTGCGGCGGCAGCGGCACGGCCTCGGGCGGTAGCACTTGCTCGAAGTGCAAAGGGGCAGGCTGGATCGAACTTTTCGGCGCAGGCATGGTCGATCCGGCTGTCTACGGCTTCGTCAACTACGACGCCAAAAAAGCGAGCGGCTTCGCCTTCGGCATGGGCATTGATCGTCTAGCCATGCTGAAATACCAGATCGACGACATCCAAGTCTTTTTCCAAAACGACGTCCGCTTCCTTCGCCAGTTTCCGTAGCGTCGGGCTTTAGCCGGGCAGGTTTCGTACCAGCGTGGAGAATCACCGTGGCCGATGAGATCACAATTCTAAAGGATCGACTCCTCGACGCCATCCGCCGAGAAGGCTTCACCGTTTTCTACGGCGCGTTCCCCACAGAAAACTTGCCGCAGCTAGCCTGGAATTCCGATCTCGAACCCGATCCCGATCGCTTCTTCCAGGTCGCGAAAGCGCACAGTCTTCAGGTCGTCTACCTGAATTGGGTTCCCTTCGCCGCGGAATCGATCGACCAGAACGTCCTGCGAGTCGAAGAAGGCCACAACCTGAGCGCGGCGCAAACGGACTGGCTCAACGACCATAACAACCGTATCGAAGAATTCCGCGAGTACACCGGGCAGACCGCCTCTGTCCGAGTCGGCTTTCTGCTCGATGGTGTTTTCCACTTTTACGAGCGCGTTTTCGATTGGTACGACGCTTTCGGCGCGCTTGTTGAGGAGGAGATGCCCGAAGCCTGACGCGGCGTCGCTCGGATCACAGAGTTCCGCGGTGCATGCGATACCAAGAGGCCGTCATTCGACCATGACTTTTGCCGATTCCAAACAACGCTTCTCGAGTCGCGTAACGGACTATGTCCGCTATCGTCCCGGCTATCCCACGGCCGTGCGCGACGTTCTGCGCTCCGAGTGTGGCTTGCGGCCCGGGCATCTGGTCGCCGACATCGGCTCTGGCACGGGCTTTCTGAGCGAGCTTTTTCTGAAAAATGGCAATCGGGTCCTTGGTATTGAACCCAACGAAGAAATGCGCAAGGCTGGCGAAGAATATCTCGCCGCCTACGACGGCTTCGCCAGCATCAACGGCTCCGCCGAATCCACCACTCTGGATGACGCAAGCGTCGATCTTGTCACCACTGGCCAAGCGTTTCATTGGTTTGATCAAAACGCCGCCCGCAAGGAATTCATCCGCATCCTCAAGCCCGCTGGCTGGGTCGTGGTGATTTGGAACGAACGCCTTACGGACACGACTCCCTTTCTCCGCGACTACGAAGCTCTGCTTCGAAAGTTCGGCACGGACTACGCCACCGTGAAAGAAAGCTATCCAAACGAACAGCACATGCGCGATTTTTTTGGCCGAAACGCATTCGCCATGCGCACGCTCCCGAATTTCCAGGAATTTGATTTCGATGGCCTCGCCGGCCGCCTGCGCAGCAGTTCTTTCATCCCCGCCGCGGACCATCCGAATTTCGCGCCCATGATGGAAGAACTGCAAAGAATTTTCACCGAGTACAGGCAAGACGGCCGCGTCCGCCTTGAATATTCCACGCGCATCTGTTTCGGCCGCCTGAACGCGCATCTCGATTCTCCCGCGGCCACGCCGGACTGGAACCTTGCATGAGCCTCGCCGGCAGTCGCACCAAGGTTTTCTCGGCGCGGGTGCCCCACGCTGGTTTCTTGAGCGTGGGTCTTTCTGATCTGGAGAAGCTGGGTCTTCGCCAACCGGAGAAAAGCTGACAAATGAAGGTCATCTACAACTGGCTGAAGGAATTCGTCGACGTCACCGCTTCTCCAAGCGAGGTGGCCTCGCGCCTGGCTCTTTCCGGCACCAACATCGGCAGTGTCGAAAACGGCCCGCACGGCGCGGTCATCGATGCCGAAGTCGGCTCGAACCGTCCCGATTGCCTTGCCCATTACGGCATCGCGCGCGAACTGGGCGCCGTCTATAAACTCCCGCTAAAGCCGGTCGCGCCGAAGCCTGCCGAGGGCAAAGCAAGAGCAGCTGATGCCGTAAACGTTGAAATTCCATCTCCCGAGCTCTGTGGCCGCTTCACTGCCCGCGTCATTCGCGGCGTAAAAATCCAGCCATCTCCAAAATGGTTGAAGGACCGCCTCGAAGCCAGCGGCGTCGCCAGCATCAGCAACGCTGTCGACGTCTCCAACTACGTCATGCTCGAGCTCGGCCACCCGCTTCACACGTACGACTACGACAAAGTCCGCGATCACCGCATCGGCGTCCGCCGCGCCAAAGCCGGCGAAAAAATCCGCACTCTCGACGGCCTCGAGCGCACTCTCGACTCCTCGCTGTCGGTCGTCTACGACGGCGACGGCTCGCGCGCCGTTGGTATTGGCGGCATCATGGGCGGTGCCGACACGGAAATTTCCTTTTCCACGAAAAACATTCTCATCGAATGCGCTTGGTTCGAACCGGTCGCCGTTCGCAAAGCCGCGCGTTCCCTGAAACTTCACACCGAAGCCTCCACGCGCTTCGGCCGCGGCGTCGATCCCGAAACAGCCGAACGCGCTTCCCGCCGCGCCGCCGAACTCATCCTCGAACTCGCCGGAGGCGAACTGCTCGCGGGCGTCGTCGATGTCTATCCGGGGAAACGCACTCCGAAAAAGATCCAGCTGACGCGAGCCGAATTTCTTCGCGTGATGGGCGCGGACGTTCCCGACAAGGAAATCGAAGCCATTCTCAGTGCACTCGGCTTCGCGCCTGTGCGAGTCGGCGAAAATCGCGGCGCCGAAGGCTCGCTCCTCGCCGCCTGGGAGTGCACCCAGCCAAGTTGGCGCGCCGAAGTTGAACGCGAAATCGATCTCATCGAAGAAGTCGCGCGTATCTACGGTCTCGATAAATTTCCGCCGCGCTTGCCCGCCGCCCGCCAAAGCGCGCAGCGCCTGCCAAAATTCGAGCCCGAACTGCGCGTGCGCGAACGACTCATCGGCCTTGGCTATCGCGAAATCCTCACCATTCCTCACGTCGCCGAAGAACGCGACTTGCTCTTTCGCCCCGAAGGCGTCGCTCCCGCGCGTCTCGCAAATCCACTCTCCGAAGAAGCCAGCGTCCTCCGTTCGAACGGCCTCGTCACCATGGCCGCTGCTCTCGAATGGAATCTCAACCACGGCCAGAGGAACGTCCGCCTCTTCGAAATCGGCCGCAGCTATCGCCTGGAAGGAAGCCAATCGCTGGAAACGCCCATCCTCACAATCGGCGCAACCGGCGAAGCCCGGGAAAAAGGTATCTACGAGAATGCCCGTGAGTATGGGTTCGCTGACCTCGAAGGCGATCTTGACGCCATCGGCGAACTGGTCGGCGGATTCAACTGGAAGCAGGGTGGGCCAAAATGGATGAGCCCGTCACGCGCCGCGCATTTGTCAGCTCCTGCATATTCTCCGGAAGCTGTTGCTGTTGGCGTCGCCGGGCAACTGTCGAAGCGGGTCGCCGAAAAATTGAAGTTGCGCCAGGATATTTTCTTGGCGGAACTCGAACTCGATCCACTCTATTCGTTCTACTTCCATCTGAAACAAACTCGCAGATACAAGCCGTTGCCGCGTTTTCCAGCCGTGGAGCGGGACTTCTCCCTGCTGTTCAAAGACAGCGGAGTGACGTTCCACCGGATCGCCCGTGCAATCCATGATTTGAGTATTCCCGAGGTTTCTACGGTCGAGGCGTTGGATCTTTATCGTGGCAAGAACCTGCCGACGGGAACCTTCTCGCTCATGATCCGTGTCACTCTTCAAAGTCATGAAGGCACTCTGACCGAGTCGTGCATCTCCGAAATCTCGGCGAAGATCCTCCAGGTCCTCGAGTCCAGTTTCGGCGCGCACCTCCGCGCGAGTTGAAACGGGGCCAGTTGATTGTTCTCGCCGGCGCCACGGTGCGCTACAATCCGGAGACATGAGCAGTCCCGTAAAAGTCGAGATATTCGGACAGATATACGCGATTCGCGGCGAACTGGACGAAGCGTACGTCCACAAACTCGCGCAGTACGTGGACGAAAAAATGCATGCGATTGCAGCGGGCACGGCAACGGTGGACACGCAAAAAGTTGCTGTGCTGGCCGCGCTTGCGATTGCCGACGAACTCCATAGCATACAGAAGGACCGCGGCGATCGCGAAGAGTTGATGCGCGAACAAGCCGAGCGCTGCCTGACGCTCGTCGAGCGCGCGCTAAAGCAAACTGCCTGATTCGGTTTTTCCTTCGCGGCTTGAATTCCTCAGAGGACGTCATTGGCTCCAGGTGGTGGGAGTGCGTATCCAGCGGTGCGGGCGCAGTTCGGTGTGGAGTGCGGGGGGTAGCGGGCCTTTGGCGCTGGCGGCGATGTTGGATTCGACGTTACGGATTTTGCGCATGCCGGGGATGATGGTGGCGACGTCTTTGTTGTTAAGGATGAAGCGGAGGGCCATTTCGGCCATGGTCATGCCGTCTTTGAGAAGCGGCTTGAGAGCGTCGGCGTGGGCCACGCTGGACTTGAGATTTTCGGCGACGAAATAGGTGCTTCGCCAATCGTTTTTGGGCCAGGTGCTTTCAAGGGTGAGCGTTCCGGTGAGCGAGCCTTCATCGAAGGGGACACGGGCGATGACGGCAACATCCTTTTCGCGGCACGCGGGAAACAATTCGTCCTCGGGATTTTGGTCAAAGATGTTGTAGATAACCTGGACGGCGTCGACGTAGCCTTCGCGCACGGCGCGAAGGCCGTTCCACGGCTCCCAGCGATTGAGGCTGATGCCGACGGCGCGAACTTTGCCGCTGCTGCGCAAATCTTCGATCGCGCGGGGCAAGCGTTCGTCGTCGAGCCACTTGTCTTCCCAAGTGTGAAATTGAATGAGGTCGAGCACGTCGACGCCAATGTTGGCGAGACTTTTTTCGACGTACTCGACGATGTACTCGGGCGGAAAACAATCGTCGAGAGAAAATTCGCGGCGGCTGGGCCAGCGGCGATTTTTTGGCGGAATTTTTGTGGCGACGTAAAGCTTTTTGTCAGGACCGCCGACGGCGGCGTTGCCCTGGCTGGCGCGCAGAATTCTCCCAAGGAGCTGTTCGCTGTGGCCGTCGCCATAAGCCCAGGCGGTGTCGAAAAAATTGCAGCCGAGATCGACCGAGCGTTCAAGGGAAGCGAGCGATTCCGTATCTTCGGAGCCCGTCCAACCGGCCAAGCCCCACATCCCGTAGCCAATCTCGCTGACGTTCCATCCGGTCGAGCCGAAGCGGCGGTAGTGCATTGTGTGCTCTCCTTCGATTGACGGCACATTATACGGGAAAGAAAAGCGAGTGGTGGTTTGCTTCTGAAGGGGACAGTGGCGATCCGGGTTTCCGGACGACGCGCGGCCTTTCGCGCTGAAATGATTCTGACTTCTTCCTGGTTTTCTTCTTCCTTCTCATTTTTACGGGCCGGCTCTGCAGATATACGCCGCGCCTGCGGCGCGTTCATCGGCATTCGGGAGGCGGCAGAAGTCAGTAGCGCCAGCTTGTGGTGTCTGCGCCTGGAGGGGCGGACTGCAGCATGTGGGCGGCGGATTCTTTTAGGACGCGTTGCGTGAAGCTTAAGCCGCCTTCGCGGGTGGTGCTGCCTGGGGGGCCGGTATAGCAGTGCGGTTGGTCGACGCCGTAGTCGAAGGTCGCGTCGGAGTGGGGGGCGGTGGTGGAGTCGAGCGCGTGCTGCATCAGGTGGACGGCGCCATCGAGGAAGAAAGTGTCGGCGGTGCCAACCATGACGTGGAGTTTGCCTTGGAGTTTGGGGCCCAGGGTTTTCCAGTCGCGCTGGAGGATGGCGGTAAGGTCGTAGTGGTCGCGCCAGTAGGCGGCGACTTCTTTGTTGATTACGCCGGTGCGTTGATTCCAGATTTCCGCGGGGTAGCCATCGGGGCCGGCAGGGCTGAAGACGGCTTGCCAGATGTCCCACTGCTCGCCCGAACGGCCGTGCGTGCCGAGGACGAGCTCCCATCGATTGGTGCCTTCCGTTGTGGCCAGGATGATGCCAGGAGGAGTGCGCATCTCGGATTGGGCGATGCGGCCGAAGGGGCCGATGGTCCAGTAGGCGTTGGGATCGTCATAGATGTTTACGGTTTGGTAGGCGTGGAAGTCGACCGGGTCGGGGCAGGCCCCCCAGGCGCCGTTAAAATCATCGGGATAGAAGATTTGGGTAGCTAGAGTTTCCCAGCCGCCGGTCGAGCCACCGTAGACGGCGCGGGCCCAACCTTGGCCGATGCCGCGGAATTGCTTTTCGATGGCGGGGATGAGTTCGCGGTTGATGGCTTCGCCGTAAGGACCGACGTTGGCGGAGTCGACGGCATAGGAGTCGTCGTAGTAAGGATTGGCGTGCTGGACGAGGAGGAGGATCATGCGGGGGAGCTTACCGGTCGTCCAGTCCTGGTAGAACTTGTATTGGGACTGGGCGCGATCGAGTTGGTAGCCGGTCATGCCGGGGTCGGGAGGAGTGGTGCGGAAGCCGGTGAAGTCGTGAGGGAAGTGGCCGTGATCGAGGAGAAGAGGATAGCGGGCGTTGGGATGGGAGGCCCAACCTTCCGGCAGGACGACGATGGCGCCCAGGTACATGGGATGGCCCCAGAATTTGGTGAGCGCCGGACTTTCCATTTTGATGTGCTTGACCCATTCGGTATCTTTGGCGGGCTCGATGGGCGGGACGATTTTGGTGAGATGGATTTGGATGACGCTGGCGTTTGCCGCGGCGGGATCGATGTGAATTTTTTCGGGCACGCTATAGAAATTGCCGGGCTTGGAGTCCCAGTGCTGGCCTTCGCCTTCGTCCATGGGGAGCTTTACGGTGTGGCCGTCGGCGCGGTGGAAGGTGGTGTATTTGTTGAAGACACCCTGGACCCAATAGTCGCCGGCGGGAAGATCGCGGAAATTGGCGGCGGGGTAGCCGAGGGCATCATCGGCGATGATGGCGTTCTGGCCCGGGGCGAGGGCGTCGACGTCCGTGCCGAAAACTTGCTGGGACTGGACTTCCACTTCGAGGATCTGGGTGCGAGGCTCGGGATCTTCTTTGGTGGAGATGACCACGTAGACGCGGCCGTCGAGGGGAGTGGGGCTGAGTTTCGAATTGAAAGAGATGGCGAAGCGCGGTTCGGCGGCGGAGGTTTGCGGAGCGGCTTTCGGAATTGCGGGCGATGCGAAGAACGCTGCGAGACATGCTATCGCGTAAACGGGAAATTTGTTGCTGACCTTTGACGCAGGGGGCATCGGGATTTTCCTTCGCGAGATGTGGAATGCGTTTTGAGAGCCGCGCCATTGTAGCGGAGTGTTCGGGGAAAGTCTTCGGGATTGGCGGCGGGGCGGAGAAGAACGGGAGAGGAAAAAAAAACGCGCGAGCCTATAGCCCCGCCTCTAGAAAAAGTTAAGAGGAGAGGTGGAGCAGGCAGGGCGCGCGCTTAGGTAAACTTAGGCCGCTGCCACGGCGGTTTTCTTTGTGGTTTTGCGGGATTTCTGGAGGAGTTCGCGCTCGGCGCGGACCCAGTCTTCGAGCGGATTGCCTGGAGCGCCGTTGCGTTCGAGGTAAATTTCATAAGCGCGTTGGGCGATCTTTTCCTCGGGAGAAGGTTTTTTGGCGGAGGGGGATTTACTTTTCGTGGGTGAACCATTTCCGTTTGTTCTTGCCATAAGCTCCTCGTTCGGGCCATGACCTGCAGCTGCGGCCCATTGATTCCAGCCTTTCGAAAAATCCAGGCCGCGAGCGGCCAGATCACAGATTTCGAAGCAGCTCGAAGCGGGTTGAGAGGCCTTCGAGCAAATGCGCACCTATTATGAGAGCGAATGGGGGCGGGAAGGTAGACGAAATTTGAGTGGGGAGTATCGAATTCCGCAATAATGGGGCGCGTTGTGTGGCGGCAAAAGAGTTTTTTGGGGGGCTCAGCGGGAATTGTCATAAAACATGGAAGTAAGCGACGGGGCGGTTGGAAAGCTGCTTGTCGGTAGGATGGGGCGGGGGTATGCTTGCCAGCGGCCGAGTGCGAGGATACTGGGCGCAAGATGATTGCTTTACGCGGGGAGGAAAATATCCATGAAGAGATTCGGATTGATGTTGGCGGCTGTGCTGATGGTTAGCGTCGCTTGCCCGGCGCAGGATGCGGCTCCTCCGGCGGGGCCGGTGGCGAATCCGGTGAGCACGATGGTGAAGAGTCAATTGACGCGCTACGAGAAAAATATGGTGGGCGCGGCCGATTTGATGCCAGCAGAGAAATATAATTTCAAGCCGACTGCGGAAATGAATACGTTTGGACACATGGTGATGCACATTGCGCAGTCGAACTATTTCTTGTGCTCGAAGATTTCGGGGCAGGCGGCGCCGGATGTGAAAATTGCGGATACGGATGGCAAGGACAAGCTAGTGGCGGCGTTGAAAGGCTCGTTCGAGTTTTGCACGACGGCGCTCGCAGGGGTGGACGATTCGAAGCTGAGCGATCCGTTAACCTTGTTCGGAAATAGGCAGACTTCAAGGGCAGGGGCACTGATTATCCTGAGCGACGATTGGTATGACCACTACAGCGCACAGGCCGTATATTTGCGATTGAATGGGATTCTGCCACCGTCGGCACAGCCTGCGTCTGCCAAGTAAGGAGATTGACCGCCGGCGCGAGGGGGCTCTCAGAGGGGCGGAGACGCGCGGTGGTTCATCTCAACATGAAACAGTGGGCTGAGAGGGCTGTGAGAAAAACGATTTGAGAACCCGCCCGCCGGCCACTCGCGCCTTTTGAGAAGTCCCGCGTTTTAGTTTCTAAATATAATATTTTCAATAGCTTAGGACTGCCATGCGCTTCACCCTGCGCTGTTGGAACTGGTTTCGAAAAAACGCGGAAGGTTGGTTAAAGGACTGCAGGTTTAGTGCGGCAAAGGAAGAGGCAATGGTGTGGGTGGGTCCCAAAACCGAGTCCCAAACCACTGCTTTAAGGCCGCGCGATGACAAAACGTGAACAGAGGAAGCGATACGCCACGGTATGTGGGTGGCTACTTTTGGGGACTCTCTGCCTGACACCAGCCCGGGCGCAGGACGCCGAGCGCAAAGTAGTGAAGAAGGTCGAAGCGCAGTATCCTTCAATTTTAAAGCGAAGGGGCATCGGCGGGACGGTGCGTTTGAAGGTGGCCATCCACGCGGATGGAAGCGTGAAGGATGTTGAGGTGCTCGGCGGGAACCCCGCCTTGGCGGATTCCGCGGAGAAGGCGGTGCGCCAGTGGAAATTTGCGCCCGGTAACGAGAGCACGATCACCGTGGCGGTTACCTTCGATCCGAATTCGTAAGCGAGCCCGCTCATTCCTGGAAGAGTCGCTAGCCCTCGAAATTGCCTGAGAAAATCGTGGCTGCCCGCGCCGGGCAAGTCCAGCTGCTACAACTTCCAACAGGAGTTGAACTGACGCTCGTCTGTCAGACCTGGAGGACGTCGCCTTCGCGCGCGACGACTTCGTAGAGGACTGGGTTGACGAAAAAGCCGAGGACCAGGCGCGAGACAAGGCCTGCAACGACGACTATGGCAAAGGGTTTCTGCGTGTCGCTGCCGACGCCGGTGGACATGGCGGCGGGTAGCAGGCCGAGGCAGGCGACGAGCGCGGTCATCATGATGGGACGAAGACGGAGGAGCGAGGCTTCGAGCGTAGCGTCACGAACGCTTTTGCCTTCGAGACGAAGCTTGTTGATATAGCTGACGAGGATGACGGCGGTTTCGACGGAGACGCCGAGTAGCGCCAGCAAACCGAGGATGCTCGAAACGCTGATGGGCGTATGGGTGAGTTTGAGAGCAATGAGCGCACCGACGGGCTCGGTCAGGATGACGCCAAGAGCGATGGTGATAGGGAACTTGAAGTTGCCGTAAAGCGCGAAGAGGATCATGAAAATGAGCAAGAGCGCGAGCGGACCGATCACCACGAATTGCGCCTTGGCTTCCAGCAGCTCGCTGTACTCACCGCCCCAATCCAGGCGATATCCCTCGGGGAGCGTGACAGCTTTTTTGACGGCCGCCTGGCCGGCGTTGACGGTACCCTCGAGATTGCGGCCCTCGACCGAAAACTGAATGCCGATGTAGCGGGAATTGTTTTCGCGATAGATGAAGGAAGCCCCGGAACTCTCTTTGATGGTAGCGAGTTCAGAAAGAGGGATCTGCTGACCGGCGGGTGCGGGAACGAGGAGATCGCCGATATCGCGGGCGCTCGAGCGGTATTGCGGCTCCATGCGGACGATGAGATCGAAAAGTTTTTCGCCTTGGATGACTTGCGTGGCAGCTTGTCCGCCGATGGCGGCTTGCACTACGGCTTCAACGTCAGCGACGTTGATGCCATAGCGGGCGATTTTGGCACGGTCGGCGTCGATGATGAGGTTCGGCTGGCCAAGTTCGCGGACGACGGTAAGCTCCTTGAAACCAGGAGTTTTGGCAAGAATATTGCGAATCTCGACGGCTTTTTTCTCGAGAACTTCTAGATCCGGGCCGAAGACTTTGACGGCGAGAGAAGACTTGAGGCCGGTGAGAGCTTCGTCGACGGCATCTTCGGCGGGCTGCGTGAAGTTAAAGATGACGCCGGGATAAGACGCGAGTTGTTTATCGAATTCGCGGCTGAGCTCTTCCTTGGTGTGAATGGAGCCTGTTTTCCAAGAGGGGTCGTCGTAGGGTTTCAATCCAACGTAAAACTCACAATTGAAAAAACCGGTAGGGTCGGTGCCGTCGTCCGTACGGCCAAGCTCCGAGCCGACGACGGTGACCTGCGGATATTTCGAGAGAATGTTGCGGACCTGCGGAGCAAATTTGGCGGAGTCCTCGAAAGATATCGTGTAGGGCATGGTGGCGCGAAGCCAGAGAGCGCCCTCATCGAGGTGCGGCAGGAATTCTCCGCCGATAAAGGGAAGGAGGAGCAGAGTGGCGCCAAAGATGAGGGTGACGACAATCAGAGTCAACGCCGGATGATTTAGGCACCACTCGAGCTGTTTGCCATAGCCGCTGCGGACGCGCTCGAATATGCGATTGGGCTTTTCCTTGACGCCGTTCTTGAACCAGTAGGAAGCGAGGACGGGAACGAGGGTGAGGGTGAGGAGGAGAGCGCCGACGAGCGCGAAGGCCATAGTGTCGGCCATGGGATGGAAAAGCCTTCCGGCTGGACCGGTGAGGGCATAGATGGGGAGATAGCCGGCGATGATGACGGCGACGGAATAAAAAATAGGGCGGTCGACGTCGCGAGCGGCTGCGCGGATGACTTCGTTGATCTTATATTCCTGGCCGTGGCGGAGGCTGAGCTCGCGGTAGATGTTTTCGACCATGACGATGGTGCCGTCAATGATGATGCCGAAGTCGATGGCGCCGATGGAGAGAAGGTTTGCGGCTTCGCCGGTGGCATGGAGAAAGATGAAGGCGAAGAGAAGGGCGAGAGGCACGGTAAGCGCGGTGATGACCGCGGCGCGGATGCTGACCAGGAAAAAGATGAGGACGATGAGAACAAGCGCCATGCCGCGCAAGAGGTTCCATTCGACGGTGTTGGTGGTTACTTCGACGAGATCGCTGCGGTCGTAATACGTGCGGACTTTGACGTCAGGCGGCAGAAGATCTCGATTGATCTCGACGGTTTTTTTCTCGACACCTTGGAGGACATTTTGCGTTTGCTCGCCGCGGCGCATGAGGATGACGCCTTCGACAGCGTCGTCGTTGTTGGTCTTCTGAGCGCGGTCTTGAAAACCGAAAATGCCCAGGCGGGGAGCGATGCCGATGACGACGCGGCCGATGTCTTTGACGCGGATGGGCACGCCGTTGCCGCCGCTACCGACCACGACTTCGCCGATGTCTTCGGTGGTCTTGACGAGGCCGAGGCCACGGACGTAATAAAACTGGCCGCCCTGCGTGTAAAAGCCGCCGCCGGTGTTGGCGTTGTTGGCGGTGAGGGCGTTCAGAACTTGTACGACGGGCAAGTGATAGTTGTAGAGCTTAACGGGGTCGAGCAGGACGTGATACTGCATGGTGGGGCCGCCGAAACCGGAATCATCGGCCACGCCAGGGACGCTCCGATAGGCGCGCTCAATGATCCAGGCCTCGAAGGTGTGGAGCTCCATCGGAGAACGATCGGGACTTTCGATGACGTAGCGATAGACAAGGCCGCTGGGGCTGAACAGCGGGGCCATGCTCGGAGTGACGCCGGCCGGCAGAGTGGCGTCGCTGAGTCGTTCGAAAACGATCTGGCGGGCGAAGTAGGCATCGGTGCTGTCGTCGAAGGTGAGGATGACGTCCGAGAGTCCGTAGAGCGAAATGGAACGCATCACCTTCAGGTTGGGCGTTCCGTTCATGGCCAGCTCGAGCGGAAGAGTGGTGAGGCGCTCGACCTCTTCGGCGGCATGGCCGGGCCACTGGGTGATGAGCTCCACCATGGGCGGAGAAAGATCGGGATAGGCATCGACGGGCATGCGGCGGAAAGATTCGGCTCCGGCGACGATCATCAGCAGCGTGACGATCAGGACGAGGAAGCGCTGGCGCAGGGCGAATTGGACTATGTGATGGATCATCGTGATTTATCTCGGCCGCGTCTCCCTTTAGTGCTCCAAGGAATTCTTGAATTGCAGAAAGAGGCTGCCATCGCCAACCACGCGCTCGCCTTCCTTCACGCCGCTCGTAATTTGCGACCGGCCGCCATGGCTGTCGCCGAGTTGAACCAAGCGGCGGGCGAATTCGTTTTGTTTCGTGGAGGACTGCACGTAGACGAAAGGCTGGTTTTCGGAATCGCGCAGAACAGCAGCGTCCGGAACCGTTAGAGCATTAGCGATAGCGCCGGCGCTGACAGTTGCAGTGACATACATGTCCTTCTTGAGCTTATCGCCGGGATTTTCCGTGACGATGCGCGCCTGGAGCGTGCGGGTGTTGGGATCGAGCGCCGGAGCGATATAGGAAATACGCCCGTGAAAGGTGTCGGGGTAGGAGTCGGTAGAGATGTTCACGCTGTCTCCGGACCGCACGTAGGCGACGTCACCCTGGTAGACATTAACGAGCACCCAGACAGTGCTCATGTCCGAGATGGTGAAGACCTGCGTTGTGCCCGCCTGAAGCAATTGACCGGGGCCGACGAGGCGTTCGACAACTTCTCCGCCGACAGGCGCAAGGACGGGAACTTGCGAAGTGGTTTTTGGAGCATTTTTTTCGAGTGATTCGACGTCAGTGATGCCGAGAACGCGAAGAGCGTCCTCGCTGGCCTGGAGATCCGCCTGAGCCTGGATACGCGTGGATTCGGCGGTCTGAAAATCGGCCTCGGCAATGGCTCCGTGAGTGAGGAGATCTTGCGCGCGGGTGTAGAACTTGTCGGCGAGAAGAAACGCAGAGCGAGCTTTGAGGTACGCGGAACGGGCCGCCGAGTAGTCTGGGCTATTGACAGTGAGAAGCGGCTGGCCGGCGTGGACGCTTTCGCCGGGTGTGACGAGAATTTCGCGAACAGGCCCACCGATGGCGGCGAAAACCGGCGTCGTCTTGAAAGCATTGTAGGCCACGGCGCCGGTGAGCCGCAGGGTGCGAGGGAGAGCGGACTTTTCGACGGCCACTACCTGGACGTGCGCCAATTGGTCCTGAGGAACAGTGAAAAGGTCGGCGGTTTCCTCTTTCGTTTCGCTCGAGGAGAAGGACGCCATCTTGGACTCGGAGCCGCCGGAACTACAACCAGCCAGCGAGGCAAAGACCAAGGCGGCCGGGAAAATCGAAATACAAAACCCAGATTTGAAATTCATGGCAGATTCCTCGTTCCTACGGCTTGGCGCATCTGTTCGAGCGCGGTCATGTAGCTGGCGAGCGCCTGGCGGTAGGCAAGCTGATTGGCGCGGTAGGTGCGCTCTGAATCAAGAAAATCGAGCAGGCTGGCAGCGCCTTTTCTGTAGGCGTACTCGGTGATGTCGCGGGATTTTTGGGCCTGATCGACGAAGCCGCCGCGGTACAGCTGAATGATCTGGTCGTTGGAGTGCAAGGCCTCATAGGCGTCTACAACGTCGGTGAGAACTTGTTGGGCTGCTTCGTTTTGCAATTCCTGGAATTGGGTAATGGCGTAACGGGTGCGGGCGATTTCGCCCTGATTGCGGTCGAAGATCGGGAGATCGATATTGAAGAAGAAGGTGCCGCTGTTGACGCCCGCGACGTGCGAGTAATCAAAAGTGACGTTCAAGTCGCGCTTGCGGTTGGCCTCTGCCAGTGACTCCTGGCTGTGAGCAGCGGTAACGCCCAATTGCGCAGCCTGCAAGTCAGGCCGCGTCCGGAGGGCCAGCGCTTTGAAATCGTCGATCCCGCCGTGAACGGGCTGGTAGTCGAGAGCACCCTCCACGTCGAAATTATCAGGAACGGATTCGAAGCCCAGAAACTGGCGAAGAGCGGCGAGCGCCTGAACCTTGGAAAGCCTGGCTGCAAAAACGTCGGACTGGAATTGGAGCAGTTGCAATTTGATTTTGAGCAGGTCGCCTTCGCTCATGTCGCCGGCCTTGAAGCGGGCCTCACTGATATCCACGGTTTTCTGAAAGCTGTCGAAGTCTTGCTGTGCGAGATCGAGCGTCGATTGCGCGAGCAAAACGTTGATGAACTGCTGGGAGAGATTGAAGGTCAGCTGGCGTTCATTGTCGGCGACCTGCGCGCGAGTTACGGCGGTAGCATCCTTCGCGGCCTGCAAACGGTGCTGGCGCTTCCCGCCGCGTTCGAAGAGATAGCCGACGCCGATGTCGAATTGCGCCTGGTTCTCGAAATAATTCGCGGTAAAGTTGCTGGGTTGGAAAATGGGAAGGAACTGCGTATCCCAGGACAGAGTGGGATTCGGACGGAGATTGGCGGTTATTTCCTGGGCCTGATTCTGAAGGATGGTTGATTGGGCAGCGAGCAGCGCGTGGTTGTGCTGCAAGGCGAGGCGAATCGCTTCATCGAGAGTGATACGCGTGGGCTGGGGATGGCTGGTGTCAGCGCGTGGCGGCTCGGCCTGCGCGGGTGATAGGGGCGCAGCAGGCGTGGTGCTCTGCTGGGCCAGCACCGAGACAGGCAAGGCCAAAAGCGCGGTGGCCAATGCCGTTCCTTTCCTCATGTTGACGCTCCTCTACGGTCCCAAGCGATAGGGACTGGTCGATGCAGTTATGGTGGAAGGGACAAATTGGAGAAAAAGCGGAGAACTACAGAGCCGGGGGAGCCCTGGGAGAGGTAGAACGGAAAACTTCCACCGACGGTGAGAGAATGGTCGGGAATACTTCGAGACGGTTCACGAGCGGGACCACTGCCAGATCCAAAGTCTGGGTAGTGACCGCGGAGCCTGCCGTCGAGCAAAGCTGACAGGGATGAGACCCGCCGGGGTCAGAAGTCAGATCGGCACAAAAGTGAAACTGCGCCGCCAAGAAGATGACTCCGAGCAGCAAAGCACACAATCGCGACCTATTGGGGTTAACGAACATCTTTCTACTAAGACGAAGCTTAGGGCGGAATGGTTGCGGGGTCAAGCAACGGATAAGGGCGGAGGTCAACTATTTGCATCAAGGCCCCTGGCTCGTGCGTCTAAGGTGCTAGGCTTGTATGTAGCTTAATGCGACCAGGTAGAACTATATTCGGGCGAACCATGACGAGCCGGGCGCTGGCTGTCTTGGCTTGCGCTGTTTTGCTGTATTTTGCGGCGGGCGGCAGCCTGCTGCACCAACATACCGGCGGCCCAGAAAACGCCTGTCACATTTGCCAGTCGCTCCACGCGCCCGTGCTGGCCGCTGCGTCCCTCGACCTCGTCGTCGTCCCCGAGCTGATTTCAAGGTATACTTCGCTGCCGCAGCATATTGCGCCCAGCAATTCCTTTTCTCTCGATCGCGCGTCCCGAGCGCCTCCTTCCGCGTAATTCCTGTCTCCTGCTAATGAATCGCACAAATAAGCGCTGACCAGTAGCTGGCCAGCGCCGCCGCCATTTTTCCACGCGGCTTCTATCCACATACACGGGCAACCCTTGGAGGGGTGAAGAAAAATGTTCAAGAAATTAAGGATTTATGCATTTTTAGCGGTCGGTATTGCTTTGCTCTTCGGAGCGAACTTGAGCAAGGCACAGAGCTCGGGAACGATCGAAGGGGTGGTGAAAGATCAAACGGGCGGAGTAGTGCCGAACGCAACTGTTGAGATCAAAGATCCTGTTAGCGGTTACCAGCGGACGATAACAACGGGAGGCGACGGAACCTTCCGATTCACTAACGTGCCCTTCAATACCTACCACATGGCAGTTACCGCTAGCGGATTCGCCAATTATACCCACGATGTGGATGTGCGTTCGGCGGTCCCAGTAGGCGCGCCGGTCAACTTGAAAGTTAGCGGCGCGAACGAGAGTGTAACGGTCGAAGCGAACGGCGGGGATTTGGTGGAAAACGATCCGACTACGCACACGGACGTGGACCGGGCCTTGTTTGATAGGCTGCCTCTCGAGAGCGCGTCTTCCTCACTCAGCTCGCTGGTAACGCTGGCCTCGCCCGGCGTCTCGGCGGACTCGAACGGTCTATTCCATGGGTTTGGGGACCACGCGTCAAACTCATTTTCGATAGACGGCCAGCCCATTACAGATCAGCAGAGTAAAGTGTTCTCGAATCAGCTTCCTCTAGATTCGGTGCAATCTCTCGAGGTAATTGAAGGCGCGCCGCCGGCCGAATTTGGAGGCAAGACGAGCCTGGTGATTGTGGCGACGACGCGATCAGGCGTGGGTGTTACGCAGCCACACGGGCAGGTAACAACCTCCTACGGGTCCTTTGGTACGGTGAACGCAGGTTTCGATTTGGCGTATGGCGGCGACAAGTGGGGCAACTTCATTTCCGCCAACGGTTTGAACACAGCGCGCTTTCTCGATGGCCCGGAATTAGGGGTGATGCACGACCGGGGCAATGAGGAAAATCTTTTCGACCGCGTCGACTATAAGCTTTCGCCAGCAGACACCATCAGCTTCAATTTCGGCTACAGCCGGTCTTGGTTCCAAACGCCCAACTCGTACGACGGGCAACTGGCAGATGCCTGGACTTTCAACTCGGCGACCCCGGTTTGCCCGCCGGGACAAACAGCTTCGTGCGGGGGCCTTGGACCAAACGGAGAGCCAGTAGGGCCCCAGGATCAGCGCTCGAAGATCGGAACGTTCAACATTTCTCCGTCGTGGACGCGACTGATCAATTCGAATACGGTTTTCACGCTGGGCGCTTTCGTGCGGCGGGATCAATACAACTACTATCCGAGCGGAAACCCATTCTCTGACTACACGCCGGATCTAGAATTCAGCACCGTTGGTCAGAACCGCACATTGACGAACGCCGGGCTTCGCACAAGCGTTTCCTACGTGAAGGGAATCAACAATGTGAAGGCGGGAATCACCTATGAGCACACGTTTCTCAATGAAAACGACAAGTTCGGAATCGTCAACCCGTCAGTGAACGCGGTTTGTTTGAATGCGGACGGAAGCGTCGATACAAACCCGGCCATTACAGACCCGGCGACCTGTGGAACGGGGAACAATCTTGGCGGTTCGGTGAATCCGGGGTTTTTGCCACTTTTGGGTTGCTACGACTTGACCCGCACGGCACCGCTCCCCGCATCCGACGGTTGCCCGACGGGACAGACCGCGAGTGGCCTGTTCGCTTTCAATGGTCACACGGACATTAAGGAAACGGCATTTTACATCCAGGACGCACTCACCCTTAAGAACCTGACTGTTAACCTCGGCGTACGCGTTGATCTATACAACGGCATATCCAGCGCCCAGCAGGCGGAACCGCGCCTCGGCGTTGCCTACAACATCAAGCGCACCAATACCGTGTTGCGGCTTGGTTACGCCCGCACGATGGAGTCGCCGTTCAACGAAAACCTGATTCTGGCCAGCACCGGGTGCAACAATCCGGCGATTTTCGCCCTCCAGTCGTCCGTACCTGGTGGTGCTTGCGTCTCATCGGACGTACCGCCGCTGAGCCCGGGCAAGCGCAATGAGTTTCACGCCGGGCTTGAGCAAGCCTTCGGAAAGTATCTGGTCATCGATGGCGAGTACATCTGGAAGTATACGACCAGGGCGTTTGACTTCAGCGTTCTTGGTGACACGCCGATCACTTACCCCATTGAATGGTCCCGTTCGAAAATTCCCGGATACGCCATTCGCGCGAGCGTTCCGAACATCCACGGCTTCACAGCGTACGTCGTCACATCCAGCGTGGCGGCGCGTTTCTTCGGTCCGCAGATCAGCGGGATTGGAGCCACGCCGGGCGTGGCCGGGTCTGTATTCCGGATCGACCACGACGAACTCCACAATGCGACGGGGCACCTTCAATATCAACCCTGGAAACTCTCGCCCTGGGTCGGCTTCAATTGGCGCTACGACAGCGGTCTCGTAGCTGGTCCTGCGCCTTGCTTTAACCCAGCCACAGCAACTTGCGCCGGAGACTCAGAGCTCATCAATGGTGTCCCGACGGTGATCTTGAGCGGACTGACCGGAGACCAACAGATGCAGGCGGGAATTTTTTGTAACGTGAATGGAGTCACGGAGTTACCCACACTATCTTCCCCCTTATCCACTTGTCCAGCCGCCGGCTATGGCGCCACCCGCGTAGCAATTCCCGCCCCCGGAACGGAGAACGATGACCATAATCCGCAGCGCATCCAGCCGCGGAACTTGTTTGACGTGGCAGTGGGAGACGACAATCTTTTCCGCGGCGACCACTACAAATGGAGCGTTCGCCTGACGGCAGTGAACGTAACCAACAAAGTTGCACTGTACAACTTCATCTCCACCTTTAGTGGAACACATTTCGTGACGCCTCGAGCGCTCACGGCGGAGCTGGGTTTCCACTTCTAGATGGATTGGAATAAGCAACTTTCACTTTTGACCCAAGAGGTATCGACGGTCAAATCAATGGCGGAAAATACCAGGACCGGAAACGGGGGATTCCTAAGGAATCCCCTTGCCCGAGCGCGGAAGTCTGAGCGGAAATATAGCGGCATCCGAGAGTGGCAGGCAGAGCTTTCCATATCGCGGCTCTTCCGAACAAGCATACGGCTGCAAACAGCCTTTGACCGTTGTTTCAGCCCATTCGGGATGACGGCGCAGGAAGCGTCGCTGCTCGTGCACTGTGCGGAAGAAGGAGAGACCTCGGCCGGAAAGCTTGCCAAGGTCATGGGCAGAGACAAGGGCAAGATCACGCGCTTTGTTGACCGGCTCGAAGCGAGTGGTTTTGTTTCGCGCAGGAATGATTCCCGCGACCACCGGCTGTTGATCATCAAGGCGACGAGCAAGGGACTCCGTTTTGCGCCGCAATTGAGGACGAGGTTCGAGGAAATTCGCAGCCAATTCTTCGAGGGGGTCCTGAACGTCGACATCGACAAGCTGGAAACGGTGCTCTCCCAGTTGCATGCGAACGCGGAACGTCTTTGTGTGGAGAAGGCTCACAAGAACACACGCAGCTAGGAGACGAAAGACGGCAAGATAAACCTAATCTGCGGGGAGTGGGACCGGAATGAACGGTATTTGTGTATCTGAACGGGCTTTTCTTCGCGGGTTGGCTTTTCGAATATTCCTCTATGTCGTCCTGCGCTTTGGCAGCCCCTTGCTCTTCAGGACGCATCTATACGCGACAAGCGTGGTCGCCTTGATCGATCGCGCCAATCATAGACTTGTGAATGCGGCAGACTGCCGGGTCAACCGGGAGATACATGCGGTCTCCGCCTGCAAGATCATTCAGGAGCCGGGCTGCACGGTAGCCATGGCAGGCCTTTACGACGAGAGGAACTCTGGCTTTGATTTGAGGGAATATGTGCGTGTGGCTTGCCGCGAACCGGGGGACTTGCGAGCAAAAGCCGAAGCGTTTGTGCGGATGGCGCGAAGGCCTTTCGAGCGGGCCGTAAGGGGCTTGCTCGAAAGCCAAGCCATCGGAATTTGTAAAAACGGTCGTTAACAAACCAACCGAGGTGGTCTTCGCCGGCATCCAGGATGGTGAGCCCGGGTTGATTGTAAGGGGCCTGGAGACGGACGCCAAGGGGAAGATCAGGATCGAGCGTTTCGAGAGCACCGCGCCGTCCTACTCCCGTATTGGCTACTTTATCGGGCTAAATGGCCATATCCGCGCCTACATCAAATCGCGCCCAGAATGGGGAAAAGAGGGATTATACCAAGCTAGCACCCAAGTTCGTGGAGTTGGAGATTGAGGCACACCCTGACCTCGCCGCGCTTCCCGTTTCGGCGCTGCAAATTGACAATAAAGGGGATGTCGTCTGGCTGGACAAAGGGGCTTGTGATGCTCGCCAATCCGACTGACCCATACACTTCCAGGAAAGAATGAGCTCATAGATAGAGTTCTCATCGGCCAGACAATGAATCTATTTCAGACAGCAATTCGCCGTACTATGTCCTTCAGTTCCGCCACCAACCCGACGGACAGGGGCGTGTTGCGTTGGGCGCGACGAGCCGTTGCCGTCTTCGTGATGTTCCTAGCGGCGGTCCCGGCGTTTGGGCAGGCGGGACGCTCAAGCAGCGAAAAGCCTCAGACGGCTTCGCTCAAGGGGACTATTTCCACCAAGCAAGAAGACGCCTCTTCTGATTTGTCCGGAATTAGCGTAAAGCTCAGTGCAATCCCGCCCGTCGGAGAAGCTCTGTCCGAGGATACCGATGACGCGGGGCACTTCGAGTTCAAAGCCATCAAGCCCGGCAAGTATACGGTTTCCGTCAGCCAGCAAGGATTTAAGCCAGTATCAAGAACGGTTTCCGTTGCGGCCGGGCAAGTGGCCGTACAAGATTTCACACTGGAGCTCGAGACGGTCTCTGAGCAGGTAGAGGTCAAGGAACAAACGCAAGTCATCTCGACCGAGAGCGTTTCGAACCCGGAGGCTACCGTAACCCACCGCGAGTTGGTAGCTCTGCCTACGCCGGAGGAGAAGATCCGTGAAGTGATTCCCATTACTCCGGGAGTCGTCAAAACGATGGACGGGAAACTCACGTTTAAGGGTGCTGACGAAAACCAGAGCCTGTTTCTGGTGAATTCCGCGCAGACGGCCGATCCGGTTAGCGGAAGCTTTTCGATCGCCGTGCCCACGGATGCGGTGCAATCGTTCGCGGTCTACAAAACACCCTATAACGCAGGACTAGGAAGTTTCTCGGGCGGATTGACAACCATTGAAACCAAACCTCCCCAGGAGCAATGGAACTACTACGTCAAGAATTTCGTGCCCTCCATTCTCGGCAAAAACGATTCCATGGTCGGGATCGCGCAGGCGACGCCAGGCGTCGACTTTGGGGGCCCGCTGATCGAGGGCAAACTGTTTTTCTCCGAAGTCTTCCAGTACGACATGAAAAAGACGACGGTTCGCGGTCTGCCTTGGCCGGATGACATTAGCAAGAAGCAAGGCTTCAATTCTTTTACGACGCTCGAGCTCATTCTTTCGCCCAAGCAAATCCTGACCCTTACGGTCAACGCTTTCCCTCTTCGGCAGCAACATGTCGGCATTAATGCCCTCGTCCCGGAACCCGCCTCGAACGATTTGGATCAAAAGGGCATCGCCTTGCATCTGTCCGATAAATACCAGCAGGATTCCGGGGGAATTTTCAGCGTGATTTCGCAGTACACGCGGTTCGATAGCAATGCACACGGGCAGGGACTCGATGACATGCTGATCTCGCCGGCGGGCTGGGGCGGAAACTTTTTCAACCAGTGGTCCCGGCGAGGCAAGCAGCTTCAGTTCCTGCCGAGCTATCAATTTGCAGAGAAACACTGGCTAGGGAAGCACCAGATCCACGTGGGCGTGGATGTGAACTACCGTTCTTATTTCGGCGTGAGCACGGCGAATCCCATTCAACTGCTCGAGCAGGACGGTACGTTGGATGAGGAGATTAACTTTCAGGCGGCGGGGGCGCAGATTACCTCCGATACCTCGGTGGCCGAGTTCGTCCAGGATCATTGGATACTAAATCCTCACTGGACGGTCGACGCGGGGGCGCGTCTGTCGAGCGAAACCTCTGGCTGGTCCGCGGCGTTCGGACCGCGAATGGGTATCGCCTACACACCAGAAAAGAGCGGCAAGACCGTCATTCGAGCCGGAGCGGGCTTGTTCTATAGCATGCTGCCGCTGCTGGCCTCCGACTTTGACGTGAACCCAACTCGCGTGGTCAGCCTGTTCGGTCCAACCGGGCAATTGATTGGGCCTCCTGTAACGTATACCAACGCCTATGTGGGAGGGTCGAATCCGCTAACTAGCGGCATCTTGCCACAGGGACCGGGCACAACGCCGCGCAATTTCACCTGGAGTCTCGAAGGGGATCGCGAGTTGCGGAGAAACGTGGTGTTGCGGGTCGGCTACATCGACAGCCACACGACTTATCTGTTTTTGGTCAATCCCTTCACCGGGGCAGCGGGGGAGAACTCATTCCTCGGTCTCACAAACACCGGCTCCTCTCACTATCGCGAGGTGGAGAGCACCGTGCGCTTCACCGTTCACCAAAACAATGAGGTGAATGCGTCTTATATCTGGAGCCGCAACCGGGGAGATTTGAATAATCTTTCCGATGTGATGATTCCTTTCTTGCAGCCCGTCATCCGGCCTAATGTATACGGAATATTGCCTTCCGACGTCCCCCAGAGAGTTGTCACCTGGGGAGTCTTTGCCTTGCCAAAGAAGTTCATGTTCAGTCCCATTCTCGACGTGCATAGCGGCTACGATTATTCGAATGTGGATGTGCTGCAGGATTACGTGGGCACGCCAAACGGGCAGCGCTTTGCCACGTATCTCTCGCTGGATGTGAAAATCTACCGACTCTTTCAGGTTCCTTTTCTTGGGGTGAAAAGCGGTAAAATCCACCACATTCGTCTGGGATTCTACGCGCTAAACGTCACCGATCACGGAAATTTCAACGCGGTGTTCAACAATGTGACGGCGCCAAATTTCGGCCAGTTTGTAGGGTTCTTGGACCGCCGCGATGGCGCGGTCATTGATTTCATTGATTAAGTCGCATCGACCGCTCCCTTGGACGCGCATGGCCGTCCCAAGGGCCTCTTCACGTCAATTCCGGTCTGTTTTGCGGCCCGTTCCGCAAAGCCCGTCCCTGCCGCCTTTCTTTGAACGGGCATCCTGCTAGAATATGAAGCGGAGCGGTTCTTCGAAGCAGGTGAGGGAGCGAAAGCTGTTTGAACCAATGACGAATCTCTGAGGTGCTGCGGATAGACAGCCTGTGTGCACGGCCTGTCCCGCTGGCGCGTTTTTGTTGCTGGAGCAGTGTCAGGCGACGAGAGACGGGCGAGCGGGGCAGGAAAGCCTAACGGTTGGCTCGTGGCGCCCACCTAATTCAGAGGTTCACGGCCTAGCTCCCCACGGCCAAGCAGTCCGCTCTATTTTTGTATCAACGAGTCCATAGAAAACATGCGCGTACTTTTTATTGGAGACATTGTCGGGTCGCCTGGGCGGCAGATCGTCCGAGAGCGGCTGGCGGATATCGTTGCGCAGCGACAGATCGATTTGGTCATCGCTAACGGCGAAAATTCGGCTTCTGGTTTCGGGATTACGCCGCGGCTCGCCGAAGAACTGCTCACGATGGGGATCGAGGTCCTCACGGGCGGCAACCACAGCTGGGACCGCAAGGAAATTCTCGATTTTATGCCGCATGAACCGCGGCTGCTGCGGCCGGCGAATTTTCCGGAAGGCAACGTTGGCAATGGGCTTTACCTTGGCACGGCCAGGAATGGCGTGAAATACGCCGTGCTGAATCTTCAAGGCCGCGTTTTTATGACCCCGATCGACGATCCGTTTCGAAAAGCCGACGGTGAGCTGGCCAAGCTATCAGACGACGTTGCCTTCGTTTTCGTCGACATGCACGCCGAGACTACCAGCGAAAAAATAGCGCTGGGCTGGTACCTCGACGGGCGGGTCACAGCAGTGGTGGGAACGCATACCCATGTGACGACCGCGGACGAACGCGTTCTGCCCGGCGGAACGGCGTATATCACCGATGTGGGCATGAGCGGGCCGCACGGCGGGGTGATCGGAATGGACCGCGGCGGCATTATCAAGAAATTCCTGGATGGTCTGCCAGCGCGCTTCGAAGTGGCTTCGGGCGATGTGCAGATGAATTGCGTGCTGATAGAAACCGATGACGGAGGGCCGCGCAATGCGGCGGGTCGGCTGCGCGCTCAGTCCATCGAGCGCCTGCGCTTCAAGATTGACTGATTGGCACACGAAATGCCCTGAAACGGGCAACCTGTATGCTTCCGTCGTACTCTGATGACTCATAACAAATGGGGGCAGGGCAAAGGGGTAGTGCTCAAGGTGAGAATTCTTGCGGGGTGGTGTCTGCTGGCGTGTCTTACCGGTTACGCGCTTGGCCAAGACGAGGGGGAGCTGACAGCTCGGAAGCGGCTCATGCCTGGAGTTGGGCCGGGACTGCGCGCGGTGAAGCACGGCGCGGACGGAAATTATTATGTGCTGAGTGCCCCCGGATCATCGGCTTCGGTTTTCGATGCCGCAGGAAAACTGATAAAGAGAGTTCCCGCGTTCGAAGACAACGCTAGTCCTGCTCCCCAGTCGCCGCCATCTCCGCAGTCGGGAACCATCACCTTCGGAGAAGACCTGGACGTGGATGCGCAGGGAACGGTCTACGTGGCGGACCGCGGCGCAAACGCGATCAAGATCTGGGATTCCAAGGGAAACGAGCGAGTGGTCAAGGTCAACGGACCGGTATCGGTCGCGGTACTTCCCGATGGGGAAGTGGCCGTGGCCACTGTCCACGAACAGCACCTCGTCATGGTGTTCGACAAGAACGGGCGTGACGTGCGCGAGTTTGGCGATCCGGAGACGATTTCCGACCGGCCGGAGCTGAACCGCTTTCTGAACATCGGAATTCTGGTGGAGGACGGCGGAGCCCATCTCTACTACGCGTTTCCTTATCTTCCCGAAGCAACAGTTCGACAATACGACCGCTATGGCTATGCTGGGCAGGATATTCAGTACACGGGAGTGGACGCGTGGCCGGCCGCGCAGGCCACGCGCAAGGAGATCGAGAGGCAGGAGCGGCGCGGAGATGCTCCGGTGTTCAAGCGCATTCTTACGGCCGTGGGAGTGGAGCGCACCACCGGGGAAGTGTGGATGGCGCTTGGCGACAAGTTGCTGCACTTCGACAAGGATGGCAACCGGCGTGCGACTTATTTGATCTACACCAAGGAAGGAGCTCGGCTCGAAGCAAATACGATTCTTGTCGAGCAGGACCGGCTGATCATCGGCAGCGACCCGCTGGGCATCTTCGAGTTCGAGCGGCCCGATAAAAAATATCAATAATAGGAGATTTATCCTCAGGGTGATCTGCAGGAAATTTGTGCAAAGAAGTGCGCGCGCTCGAAAATTAAGTGAAAAATCCCGCGGAAACTCGCCCAAGCTGGCGGAGTTGCACAAGAATTGTGCTTGTGGAAAAGCTGTGTATGAGGTGTGCACCTCGGTGAATCCCTTCGCACACTTTTCGCTTGCTCCATTCCGTCCAATCGGCGACAATCCCGCGCTGTCTGATAGCGGCGGTTCGAGGGGCCGACAATTCTGAAGGGCCGCGCGCGGGGCGCCAGGGGAAAGCAAGACGCTCCGGTACGGGCATGATTCCCGAAGCCTGAAAAACGAAATGAAGGGACCTGCTTTCCACAGCTTATTCACATCTGTGGAAATAACGGGGTGAGATTTTCTCTTGCGATGACTACTGCGACGAATGCCTGGGAGCGGTTTTTGGAGCGCGTAAAATCCCGGGTCAGCATCAACACGTACACCACTTGGTTTCAACCCACGCGCCTGAATCGCGCCGAAGGCGAAAACCTGTTTGTGCAGATCCCCAGCACGGTCTTCCGGCAGGTCCTGACGCGAACGTACGGCGATATCGTCAAAGCGGTGTTCCACGAGCTTGGGACTCCCAACGTGAAAGTGCAATACGTCTGCACGGAGGAAGAGCCGGTGCCCGCCGCCCCGGCAGCCTCCGGCGTGAAGCAAGCGAAACTCGATTTTGAAAGCAGCGATCATCAACTGAATTTGCGATACAGCTTCGATTCGTTTGTTGTCGGCAAGTCTAACGAGTTTGCGCATGCGGCGGCACGCGCCGTGGCCGAACAGCCTTCGAAAGCCTACAATCCGCTGTTTCTCTATGGCGGGGTGGGCATGGGCAAGACGCACTTAATGCATGCCATCGGGCACACCATCAAGAAGCGGAATCCTGCCATGCGGCTGAGCTATGTGAGCGCGGAGAAATTCACCATTGAAGTGATCAATTCGCTGCGTTTCGACCGCATGACCAGTTTCCGCGACCGCTTCCATACCGTGGACGTTTTGCTGGTGGATGATATCCAGTTCATCGCGGGAAAAGAGCGAACGCAGGAAGAGTTTTTTCACACCTTCAATGCTCTCTATGAGCAGCAGAAGCAGATTGTGATTTCGTCCGACTGCCTGCCGAAAGAGATTAATTCGATCGAAGAGCGTTTGCGCTCGCGATTCGAATGGGGCTTGATTGCGGACATCCAGCCGCCGGATCTCGAAACCAAAATTGCGATCTTGCAGAAGAAGGCGGAGAACGACCGGTTTGGCCTGCCGGACGATGTGGCGGAGTATATCGCGCGAGCGATCAAATCGAACGTGCGCGAGTTGGAAGGGGCGCTGACCCGGCTGATGGCGTATGCGTCCTTGACCGGGGCCACCATCTCCCTGTCCACCGCCCAGCAGGTTTTGCGCAACATCATCGCTTCGCAGGAAAAGCGCGTCACCATCGATCTGATTCAGAAACGCGTGAGCGAGCATTTCAATATGCGCGAGCAGGATTTGAAGGTGCGCAGCAACACGCGCGCGATCGCCTTTCCCCGTCAGGTAGCGATGTATATCGTCAAGCAGCTCACCAGCGCCTCGCTGCCCGAGATTGGCCGTCAATTTGGCGGCAAGCATCACACCACGGTTCTACACTCGATCAACAAGATCGAAGAGATGCGGCGTTCAGACAAGGATCTGAACCGCACGATCACGCGTTTGATGGACACTCTTCAATAGCGGCATTCTCACTCCGCCGGCAATCCGTTACTTCTCTCGACACGGCCGCCTTTGGCGCATGCAAACGTCTCGGTCGCCAGACCGCGTTTCGGGACACCCGCGCCAATTCTCTAGCATAGACGCACACAAAATCTCATTCTCTAGTCACCTGTGAATAGGCGTCGGAGAAGATGCGGAAATACTGTTGAACGTAGCGGAAAATATTGCGGTTTAGCGAGCTCGCTGATGGCTTGGGGCCTGGTTTTCACCGATTCCCACAATTCGCCACTCGGAACGATTCACGCTAGAGCACTAGGACAAAAGCAGTTGTGGAGCTTTCCACAAATCCACCGCGCTCATCACAACAACAAGCTTTACAGTTTTAGAAAACTAGTCAAGGTCCTTGTTGCAGTGATTATAGTTGTGAAAAAGAACCGTTAAGATCCTCTAAGTCGAGAGTCAGAGGCGGGATTCCCACGCATTTCCACAGGGTTTTCGTGCGCTCCGGGCTTTATACTTTCGATAAAAGCGAGTACAGTACGACAGCGGTGGAAAGTGGCGAGGAACCAAATGAGCGCAACAGGAACCGCACGCGAGGAACATCAATCGATGGAATTCAGCGTTACAAAATCAGCGCTTTTAAGTGAACTGAGCACGACGCAAGGTGTCGTCGAGCGCAAGACGACAATACCAATTCTTTCGAATTTGCTGGTCGAAGCCAAGGACAACCAGCTAACCATCACGGCGACGGACCTTGAACTGAGCGTCCGCACGTCCTGCGAAGCGAAAATTAAAAAAGAAGGCGCAGGCACGATCCCCGCGAAAAAGCTGCTGGAGCTCGTGCGCTTGCTGCCCGAGGGCGAGATAAAGATTAGGCTGCTTGAGAATCACTGGGTGGAGATCACCAGCGACAGAAAAAAGTACAAGCTCGT
>DATMKS010000030.1:0-6006 GCA_035571045.1 Verrucomicrobiia bacterium | reverse complement strand
GCAAGTCCTGAAGAAGAGTCTCCATGCAGCCTCCCGTTCTTTAGCCAAAGGCAAAGCGCGCAAATCGTACCGCAGGAAGCATGAGTCCTACCACCTCATCGAAATGTACCAAGCGAGTTGTTGCCCATTCGAGAGCAACGGCGTGAATCAGGCCTCCGGGCATCAGTGGCGGATGCCACATCCGCTCGCAATGGGAAATCCGTGACAACTTTCTGCCCAAGCCATAGCGCGAGCAGGCCCAAGTCGCAACTACCCCTTTGCGTTGTCGTACCAACGCAGGACTCGGAGAGCGCGCAGCGTGTTCCAGCGGCTTGCCCCGCCGACGCTCGTCTCCATCTCCAATGGAATATGTTCGGGATGACGGAGGTTGAGCGGCCAGCGCCCATTCTGGTGGCGGCGCCCCATCACGATTTTGATGGCGTCACCGACACGGCTGTCGGGTTTGATTCCTGCATTCCGCAGGTAATCGAGTCCGCGCAAGACGTCGTAATGCCAAAACGTCGGGAAAGAGAACCGGAGCCAGCGCTTGTCGATGACTTTGCCAGTTCGAAGCGAGCGGAACATGCGGCGCTCGAGCAGATAGTTTTCGGCCCTCTTGCGGGCCTTAGTGACGGCCGCCGATTTGCGCCCTGCCCGTTCGTATTCGAGCAGGCCTTCGAGCACGCAGATGGTGGTATGAAACGAAGAGCGCCGGCTGGGGGGGCGTTTCGGCGACAAGAAGGGCCATGCTTCGCAGTTCCAGCCGCCATCTTCGAGTTGCTCGCCGAGGAGTTGCTTGGCCAGCGCGTCGTTCGGCTCCTTGAAATACGCACCGACGCCGAGGATTCTCCCGTTTATGCAGGGCTCGGTTTCGCCATGAAGGTAAGGCCGGTTGTTGAGCGGCTTAAACACGAGCCGTTTGTCGACGCGGTCGATCATTCTGCGAGCCTGCTTGCTGGCGGGGTCGAGACCTAGGTCCATCAAGACAACGAGACTGAAGAGCGTAGTAAGGTCCCACTTCGGCCCGCCCCAGTGCCCGGCCGGAGATTGGCTGGCAAGAAGTTGAGCTCCCCAGCCTTCGGTTGCAACGCGAGACCGCTCGGCGGCAATCGCCTCCGGGGCTTCCCTGGTGAGGTCCCTCATAACCTGCCAACGGATGCCCGGGTCCGAATCGAGGAGCCATTTAATGTGAGCGGGCCGGGGTGCGTAATCGTGTAGGCGCATTGGTATGTTATAGCAAGTGGTGTGGAAGTTTTCACCCGTGCGCTGTGATGGGGGAAGGCGCCCATGAAATCCGGATCGTCCAAGCGCGCGGAGTCCTGATCAAATTCTTGCTCGGTAATGTAGCGGGCATCAAGCAAAGCTCCGCGAAGCTGCTTGAAATTCGTTCGCATGAAGGAGACGCCTGAAGACTCGCCCCGCCACATGAACACCGCCGACTTCCACAAGCCCATGTGCCGGCAGCCGGCCGTAGAGTAATCGCCCAAACCGTCGTTCCACGCCACGATCTTTCAACATTCGCGTTACCGCCACTTGAGTCGTCGCCTCGCTCCATCGGCAAACAAAACCGGACTTATGAGGAGAGCGGCAGGAAACTCCGGCACTTTCGAGCGCCGTATTTACTTGCGTTAATGACTTGTCTTAAGTAAGGTTAATCATGGGAACGCTGAGGATAATCGGAACCTGGTCTGCAACCACACGGCGTTCGGCGTTTTCGATATTCGTTCTTGTCGGGTCGTTTCATTTCTTCTTGCCAGAAGTAACCCTCTCCCAGGGTGAAACTACCAGTGCCATCGTCGGCCAAGTGAGCGATGCCAGCGGCGGGGCGGTGCCTCATGCCACGGTTACCGTCACGAATAAAGACACCGGACTGAAGCGAAGCGCGAAAACCGATGACTCCGGCCGGTTCAACTTTCCGCAACTGAAACCCGGTCCGTACTCAGTCAGGGTGGAAGCGGAAGGTTTCGCACCGCAGCAGAATGACGCGGTCACCTCTGCGCTCGACCAGAAGCAAAGTGTCGATTTCACGCTTAAGGTTGCGCAGTCAAACCAGAGTGTGGAAATCAGCACCGAAGCTCCCATCCTCAACCCGGAGAATGCCAATACCTCCACGACTCTCAATGCCCACGCGCTCGAAGACCTTCCCAATCCAGGGGGCGACTTGACCTACCCACTGCAGTTTGCGGCAGGAGCGCTGGTCAATACCGCTGGCAGCAGCAATGATTTTGTCGGCGGCACGAATGGGTATGGGAACGTGGAGTTCAACGGGCTCCCCGCTCTCTCGAACGGTTACATCGTCGATGGCTTGGAAACGAATGATCCGCTGACGAACTTGAACAGTGGTCTCTCGACAAACCTGCTCCTCGGACTGAACTCGATATCTGAAGTGACGGTCAATACTTTGTCCTACACCGTTGACGAGGGGCGCTATGGAGCGTCGCAGATCAACTACGTTACAAAGTCCGGTACGAAGCAGTTTCATGGAAACCTATATGAGTTGTGGAATGGCTCGAGGTTCAACGCCGCCGACTATTTCACGAATGCCACTCCGGGAAATCACAAACCGCGATCGACCGTAAACCACTTCGGGGGCAGTGTGGGTGGGCCGATTGTCCGCGACAAGCTGTTTTTCTTTTTCGATAGCGAGTGGGTTCAGATTGCACTGCCCATCGTTACGGCCGCTACCGTCCCGACTCCGGCGTTCGAGAACTACGTTTTGCAGCAACTCCCTTTGGGAGGCACGGATTCCGTCACGGGATCGGTCTATCAGCCATCACCGCTTTCGGTGCCGTTTTATCAAAAGATGTTTGCGCTGTATGGAAATACCAGCGGAACGCCGCTTCGGGTACTGGGCTGTCCGATCGATGTGGGTGGAGCGGCACCGCCAATGGCGTATGACGGGAACGGTTGCGCCAATCGCCAGAGTGTTTCGCATTCGAGCGATGACCATGAACAGGTCCAAACGGCTCGAATCGATTACAACATCAACGAAAAAAACAGCACCTGGTATCGCTTTCAGGCCGATACCGGGCTGCAAGCCGCCTTCACCGATCCCATTAACCCTTTGTTTGACGCTCTCTCCCCTCAGCCGCTCTACTCTTTCGCCGCAGGCTATACACATGTTTTTTCGCAAAATGTGGTGAACTACTTCAACCCGGCATTTTCCTGGTACGAAAGCCTGTTCGGGCCATCGGACTTTCAGAAGACTCTTTCTGCTTTCCCCATCGTCTTGCAAGGCAGCGGAGCGAATGCCCCGTTCACTGCGCTTGGAGGGCTCGACGACACTTGGGTTCAGGGAAGACGCGCTTCCCGGTTCTTCATCAATGACAATCTGGCTTGGAGCCACGGCGGGCACGAGTTGCGGTTTGGCACCAACATACGGATCCTCCGCCTGAATGATTATGACTTCGGCGAAGGTTCGGTCCCAACCGTGACCTACACAACGCTGCCACAATTCATTTATGGAGTGGCTTCCACGGCGTCGGAAACTTTTCCGACTTCGGCCAACCAGCCTTTCAACTTCCTGAATCTCGACGTATATGCGCAGGACACATGGAAATTGACCAAGAAGCTGACGTGGACCTTCGGCATTCGCGACACTCTCAATTCCAACCCATTGAATCCGCATGACGAAATTGCCCGGCTTCGCGGTTCCTTCGATTCCATTTCGCACGATGTGAATCAGCCGCTGAACGCCGCCATTCAGACAGGCCTCGGCAACGTGTTTTCCTCGACGCCTCTGGCGATCCTGCAACCCCGAACCGCCCTCGCCTGGCAGTTTGAACCTAAGACCGTGCTGCGCGCGGGCTTCGGGGTCTTCAGTGATATTTTGCCGGGTAGTATTGCCGATGTAGTTGGCGTCAATCCGCCCTATGTGAAGACCTTTCAGGGTGGACTTCTTGGAACAGTGGGAGGCACAGCCATCGCTCCGGAAGTCCCAAACAGTGCGATTGGGGCTACGGTGGCTGCCAACCAAACATTCAGTTCAGGATTTGCATCAGGCCAGCTTTCCTGCGCGTCCCCTCAAGCGAGTCCCGCAACTTGTCTTCCTCCGGTGGCAATAACGGCGGTCCCCGAAGGAGAACTTCACGCGCCCTACTTCCTCGAGTGGAGTCTCGGCCTTGAACATCAGTTGGGATCTACGGGAAACATTCGTGCCCAATACGTCGGCACTCGGGCGGTGGACCAGCCTTATCTCACCCAAGTGAACGGCTATCAGACCGTTTGCGCGGGGTGCTTCGCGCCCTTCCCTTATGAACAATCTACCGATCCTCGATTCGGGGCAGTCACACAACTATCCACCGGCGCGAACAGTCACTACGACGGATTGCAAACAACCGCGATGAAGCGATTTGGCCACGGCCTGATGGGACAAATCAATTACACCTGGAGCCGTTGCATGGATACTGTCTCAAACGGTGGATTCCTGCAATTCTCGGCGGGAGGAATCTTGTCGCCCCTTCCAGGAGATTTGGCTCGCGACTACGGCCCCTGTGACTACGACATTCGCAACAATCTCAACGCGCAATACGTTTATCAGTTTCCGCTCAAAGCCGGAAACCGGCCGCTAGGATTCGCGCTGAACGGCTGGCAGATTTCGGGAACGTTCTTTTGGCATAGTGGCATTCCCTTCTCAGTGCTTAGCACGCCTTATTCAGCGAATGGGAATGGCATCGTAAATGGCAGTGGGCCGCAATTCGCAAGCGTTGTTCCGGGCGTACCGCTCTATGAACACCATCCGATTCCCGGTGTCACACAGCCAGGCACCGTGCAGTGGCTCAACCCCGCCGCGTTTGTCTCGACCGTGGACCCGAGCACCGGTAAATGCTATGACCCCGGCGACCCCAACAATCCGAATCCCGACACTCCCGGGAATTGCCAGTTCGGAACCCTCGGCCGCAACGCACTGCGTGGCCCCAATTTCACCTGGAGTGACTTCTATCTCACAAAGTGGTTTCCGCTGACCGAGCGCGTGAAGATGCGCTTTGACACACAATTCTTCAATGTCTTCAACCATCCGAATTTCTCGCTTCCAAGCATGGTGCTGGCGGGAATTCCAGGAAAGCCTTCTACCCAGACTGGTTTTGGAGCGCTGACTTCCACGACCTCTCCGCCGACCGGATTGCTCGGCGTCGGTTTGGGCGGTGACAGCACGCCCCGTATGATTGCGTTTCAATTGCGCCTGGAGTTTTAGAGGTCGCTATCACTCAGAGAGATGGATTCAAAAGATCCGGGGAGTCTAAATCTCTTGGAATCCACTGATCGCGGCCGCGAATGCTATTCGCACCATGATCACAGTAGTGCCCCGACTCCAATGTCAGAGTCGCTCGTCATCCGTCCACAACCGCACGCCGATTCGGCGTTCCATTGGACATCATCAGGGAGGACTTCTTCAAACGAGGCCTACGTGGTTAAACGGATGCGGCGAAGCATGATTTGGAAGCGCGGATCAGGACGCAGACGATCAAGCAGCAAGTCCGATTGGAGGCCCAAAGCAAAATCTAACGACTTCTCCGAATAAGCCTTCTCCAGTAGATCGAAAGCTTTGTCGTTCTCGCCGAGTCCGGCGTAAATGGTGGCCATCGTGTATGGCGAAGCGGAGGTGCGTTTTGCTTTACGCTCCAAATCACGAAGGATCTTTTCTGACTCGGCTTTCTTGCCGGCGGCGGAATAAGCGTGTGCCAACGCGACGGCGGGGCCGAGAGAACCATCGGAGAACTGCCCCGCCTTCTGAAATTCGGATATCGCTTGCTGAATTTCGCCGGTGCCTTCGTAACCGACTCCGAGGAAATAGTGTTGACGCGAGTCCTTTGGGTCCAGAAGCAAGGCTCGCCTTGCGGCTTCAATCAAGGCGGGGTAATCCCGGAGAGCGTAATAGGTGTATGATTCCGCGGTCGCGGAGCTGGAACTGAAGTCCAGTTGGTCGATTTTTGCGATTTCGGCAAGCGCTTCGGAGCGCCGGCCGGCCGCAGCGAGAAAGATGGCGCGATCTTCGTGCGCGCAGCTGTAGCTCGGCGCCAGGGCAAT
>DATMKS010000029.1:0-51748 GCA_035571045.1 Verrucomicrobiia bacterium | reverse complement strand
TTCGAAAGAAATGCGGAGCGTATGCGCTATCCCAAGTTTCGTCGCCAGCACTTGTTTGTTGGCTCGGGTGTAATCGAAGCCGGATGCAAAACGGTGATCGGCTCTCGTCTCAAACAATCGGGAATGTTTTGGACCGTCCGGGGAGCCAACGCCATTCTGGCACTACGCTGCTCTCATCTCAACGATCGCTTTGAAGACTATTGGGAGGAACGCAGGGCGGCTTAACTTCCACTTGTAAGTCGCGCACCCTGAGAGCGGAATTGCGCTCGCGTAAGTTGGGCGTCAACTTCCAGCGACGGCACAATATAAATGTGTAGCCACCTGAAAAGCCCAGAGGGTACATGACCCGAGATGCGGCATAAGGCAAAACGCAGGCCCCGGCCACCGACGTTTCAGCACTCCCTCAGCTCTTAGGGGCGTAGTATCCTTTGCGGGCCAGCACCTTCAGATCTTTGCCGCTGACATCAATCTTGATTTTCCGGAATTTCCCGTCGCGCGCCGAGTTGGATGGGTAGTACCCGAGCGTGTACTGGCTGCGCAGCTCTTCGGAGATCTGGTCGAAGGCTTCCTGAAGATGTTTCTCATTGTTTACCACGATCATGCGCCCGCCGGTTTCGTCCGTGATTTTCCTGGCGATGCTGGCGTTAGCCCCGTAGTGCGGGTCGTAAACCAGCAAAATGTGCACCACCGTGTCCGTCCGCTGCGCTGCTTCAATCGCTTCTTCAACGCGGACTTTGCTGCCATTGTCTTCGGCATCGGTCAGCACCACTACGGCTTTGCGGCCGGCTTCGGTGGAAAGCTTTTCGTTGCACGCAAGATAGAGGGCGTCATAAAAATTAGTGCCTTTGGATCCCGATTGCGGGATGGTTCCGGGCGTAATAGGCCCTCCTCCGCCGCCGGTATTGATTTGCGCTTTGCGGATGGCCCGATTGAGCTCGGAGCGATCGTCGGTGAAATCGGCGAGCAGGTCCACATCCAGGTCGAACGACATGATCATGGCTTCGTCGCCCTTGCGCATCACGCGATTCAGGAAGCTGCTTGCCCCGTCCTGAATAGCGCCGAGCATATATTGTTCGCTTCCGGATGTGTCCATGAGCAACCCCAAGGTGATAGGCTGCGTCACTTCTTTAGAGAAGAAAGCGATCTTCTGGTCCTGTCCGTCTTCGGCGACCTTGAAGTCGTCTTGCTTCAGGTCGGTTACGATGCGTTTGTTCTTGTCGCGCACGGTCACAAAGAGGTTTACCAGGTTAACGCTGGTCTTGATGGTAGGCCCTTGAACGACCGGCTCCTGCGGCAGCGCGGGCATGGCTATGGCCGCGGCTAGAACGGGCGTCACGCACAGGGCTGCGAGTTTCTTAAGAGAAGGCATGTATACTTTCCTTGACGAGAGGTTCCCGGCTGGAAGTTGCCCGCTGGGGTTCTTCGCCACGTTAGGATGCTTGCAACAGGCGCGATGGATGCGTCGCCGGAAGAGCCGGCGGCGGTACCAGCGCTGACTCCGAGAGGAAGTTTGGCCTGAGGAATATGAAAAGTCTACGAAAAATCGCGGGTATCACCGGCGTTCTATTCTTCGCGACGCCAGCTTTGTGGCTTGGATTTGCGGCGCGCAACCCGCAGGAGGCTGCGCCGGCCGCTCAGCAACCTTCCCCGCCGCCCCCGGACTTGCCGCGGCTGAGCGACGCACGAGCAAAGATTACGGTAAACGCCAACTTGGTAGTCCTGCCGGTGACCGTGAAAGACGGCTCAGGTCGGCTCGTGCCCGATCTGGGCAAAGATGAATTTCGCGTTCTAGAAGACGGAGTGGAGCAAAGAATCGATGTGTTCACGGCGGAGGCCTTCCCGTTGTCCATGGTCATTCTGATCGACAACGATCTGAAAACGAAAGATGCGAAGGAAGTGCAAGACAGCCTCGATGCCATCGTCGGTGGCATGAGCGACCTCGACGAAGCCTTTGTTTGCCGCTTCGACCAGTTTTTTCATCCCGGCAAGGGATTCACGAGCAATCAGGACGCCCTGCTTACCGAGCTCAGACGCACCAAGCTCGACAGCCAAACCAGCGTCATGTCTCCCGGCGGGCCTTTCAATGGGCCAAGCATCAATGGGCACGCTCCAGACGGGTCGCCTTCGGTCCCGGAGGCCACGCATACCATTCTTGCTGCGCCCACCAAGGCGCTGGACGATGCGGTGTTCGGGGCCGCGGAACTTTTGAAAGACCGCCCTCGCAATCGCCGAAAGATCATTTTTGTTGTCAGCGATGGGATTAACGGCGGAAAGAAGTACAACACCAATAGCTACGACAATACCGTGAAGGAAGTGCTGGCCCACGGCATCTCGGTCTTCGCGGTAGGAGTGGGAAGCGCGTTCTACGACCGCAGGTTCGAACGGCTCTCCGAATACGCGCACAGCACAGGCGGAGATGTCTATTACGCAGCCAAAAAAGAGTCGCTGCAGGATCTGTACTCGCGAATAACCGAAGAGGCGCGCAACGAGTACACCCTCGCCTACGTCCCTCGCGACATCAAAGGCACCAAGGATTACCATGACGTGGAAGTGCGCGTGAAGCGTGAAGGGTTAACCATCCTCACGCGCAACCGCTACTACACCGGCCCCGTCACTCAGTAAAAATAAATCATGGCTTGAGGTGAGCAGGCCCGGTCAACGCCTGCCAACTACGGCGTCTGAGTCTGCTCGCGTGATTTGGCGGGCGGCTTGGTTGGCTGAGCGATCTGCTGCTGGGCAGGCAGCGCCCTAGAAAGTTGCCGAAGCCCGCCTCTCTAATTCGAGTTCGCGAAGATACAGGAAAAGCGGAAGTCCAAGAGAAACGCCTACGAAAAAAACCGACACGATAGGAAGCCAGAGGCTGCGCATTTTGAGCCGCTTGCCTTCGTTGCGAATGAAACCAAGCAAAGCTACCGCGGATATGATGACGTCCAGTCCGAAGAATTCGGCGATACGATTGGCGAAGAGTTGTTGGGCGAAAAGCCGCATGTTGAGGCCGTTCTCGATGACCCAGGGAACGAATTGCGAGTAGGGAAGGGCGAGGCCTAGAACGCAGAGAATGAGATAGAGCGTCTTTCGGTTCATGTGAGCACCTCGACTTTGGGGGAATCCGTAGTAGTCCTACTTTACGCTAATCGGGCGAAACGGCGGTTAATTAACCGCTAAGCGCCTCTTCATGAGCGGGGCAAATCGGTTTGTACGCGCAGCTTCGGCAAACGAAACCGGGTTTCGGGGGGAACTCGCCGGCGCGAATGTCGGCGGCGGCTTCGAGAACGATCTTTTGCACTTCGTCGAGCTGCTTGGCGTCGCGCGTAGTCACCTGAATTTGGTTGTTCTGGAGGTAGTGAAAGACCAAGCGGGCAGGATTCCATTCGAAGATTTCTTTTGCGGCCAGCGCGTAGAGGCTCAACTGCAGATCCTTTTTGGCGTCAGCGTCTTTTTTGGGTTTGCCGGTTTTGTAGTCGATGATTTCGACGTCTTTGCGGCCGAGGGAGTTTACCTGGTCCATGCGGCCGATGATGGTGACGTTGTTTGCCAGCGGAAGCTCGAAGGATTTCTCTTGCTCGAGCACTTGCGGCGGCGTTTCGAGCACGGAGGCGTGGAAGGCGCGCAACTGATCCAAGCCGTCCTGCTTGTAGCCTTTTTCCTGATAGTCGTCTTCAAATCCCGCCGAGCTCCACTCCGATTCAAAAATGCGCGCAACTTCTTCGAAAGGAAGTTTTGTGCCTTTGCGAAGTTGGCCGACGAAACGCTTGATCGTCGTGTGCATCACGCTGCCAAAGCTGAGCACCGCTTTGGGGCCTTCCTTGAGAGACCACCTGCGACTGAAGAGATATTGTTGCGGGCAACTGCGGTAGCCGCTCACGGCAGAAGGGCTTAAGGTGAGCGGCTCCGGCGTGGGCGGATGGAATTCAAGAGCCCAGTCGGCGATACGAGAGAAAATTTTTGGAGGTTCGGCTAGAGCGGGGAAGAGCTGCGCATCGCTGGTGGTTTGCGCGTCCTTATTTGTGGTCTTAGGAGCTTCGGGCAATTTCGGGCGGAGTTGGCGAACGTCGCGCCGTTTGATGAGGGGGGCCATCAAGATGTCTTCGACGAAGACCGGAATCTTGGCCTTTTTTTCGGTGAGCGTCGTGAGTGTGAGGCGGTTTTCCGCGCGCGTCAGAGCGACGTAGAAGAGGCGGCGCTCTTCTTGTATGTGAAACTGTTCGGCAGGTTCGCCTTCTTTCATCAGGGCGGCGGGGAATTCGAACACCCGGGAGCGTTCCGTCGCGGGGAATTTCTTGTTGTTGATGCGCAGCAGAAAGACTTGAGGGAATTCAAGGCCTTTGGCCCCGTGTACGGTCATGAGTTGGACGGCGTCGCCAGGAAAATCGTCTTCGAGGCTGATTGTGCCGCCCGCCTGCGAATAGTAGCCGAGATATTCGACAAATTCGGCGAGGCTGCGCGTTTCGCTTTTCGGTTCCCATTCTTTGACGAATTCCGAGAGGCGCGTGACGTATTTGCGGTCTGGCGCGCTCGCGCGTTGCGGGACTTCCAGCCATTCGAGAAGATCGCCGAGGATTTCGCGCGCGCTTTGCCGCCGCAGAGTTTTGCGCTGCTCGGAGAGGAACTCGACGAGGCGGCCGAGCGCGGCGTGCAAAGAATCGAAGGCGAGCTGCCCTTGCGGAGCTTGTAGCATGTCGTAGAGAGCTTTTTTTTCTTTTCTGGCGCGCTCGGCGAGACGGACGAGATCAGCGGGTTCGAGTCCCCAGGCTGGGGCGGCAAGGACGCGCGCGCAGGCAATGTCGTCGAAGGGCGCGGCAATCAGCCGCAAGTAAGCGAGAACATCTTTGACGAGCGGGTGATCGAGAATCGAAAGCTTGCTGATGACAAAAGGAATCTTGTGGCGGGAAAGTTCTTCGACCAGTTCGTCTCGATGCGCGTGCTGCCGGTAGAGCACTGCAAAATCGCGCCACTTGCGTCCAGCCGCGTGCGAGCGCTGGAGTTCGCTGGCGATCCAGCGCGCTTCGCCTTCTTCGTTCTCCAGTTCGACGATGCGTATTTTTTCACCTTCCTCCTTATTGGCGCTCAGCACCTTCTTTGGGAAATCCGCGCTCACCGTGTTTTGCGCGATCACTTGCGTGGCGACTCGGAGAATATTGGGTGTGGAGCGGTAATTTTCCACTAGCGAGACACGGAATGGCGTCGAGTCCGCACCTTCGCGCCAGCCGGCGAAGCGCTCGAGAAAAAGCTTGAAACTGCCAAACGAAGCGCCGCGAAAGCGATAGATGGCCTGATCGTTGTCGCCCACGGCAACGATATTCTTTTGATCGCCGGCGAGGAGTTCGAGAAGCCGCAGCTGCGCGATATTCGTGTCTTGAAACTCATCGACAAGGATGTAGCGGTATTTTTCCCGCTGCGTGCGGCGAACATCCGCGTTGGTTTCGAGCAGCTCGACGGCGCCGGTGATCAGTGAGCCGAAAGACACGCGCTTCTTTTCGCGCAGCAACTCTTCGCTGGCGCTGTAAGCGCGCGCGATTTCCCGCTGGAGCGCGACTTCCTCGGCGCGCTCTTTGAAAGTGTCCTCGTCGAGGGCGGCGCGATCTGTTTCGAGCTGCTCCGCCAAGCCGTCGGCGTAGCGCTGATAATCTTCGCTTGAGACGAGTTCATCCTGGCAGCGCGAGAAAAATTCCACAAAGTCGTTCAGGAATTGGCCGGGATCGGCGAGGCGTCGGTACTTGTCCAGTTTCAGCCGCTCCAAATTTCGGCGAAGGAGAATCCAGTGATCGACCTTGTCGATCATCAAGCGCTCGGGCGCGGCTTCTTTCAAAAGGCTTTCGCAGAATGCGTGAAACGTGGCGAGGGTAACATTCTTTCCGCGCTCACCGGTCCCTCGCACGACGCGAGCCTTCATTTCCCCGGCAGCCTTGTTCGTGAAGGTCAGCCCAAGAATGTTTTCGCCCGAAAGCGATTCGTCAGATTGGAGCAAATGACGAATGCGCTCGGTGATGACGCGGGTTTTGCCAGTGCCCGCACCCGCAATGACGAGCAACGGCCCCTCGCCATGCGTAATGGCACGACGCTGCGCGTCGTTCAGCCCGCTTTCCGCAGGCGGATTAAGATCGAACAATGTTGCCATGACTTAAGCAGGGTAACGGATATCGTGGCGAAGAGGAAACGGCGATAACCTTCAGTCTTTTTTCGACGAAAAGAGCGTTTCTTGCTGCGAGAATTTACCCGCAGCAACTTTTGCGTTCATGTCGGCGGATTTGCCGCGTGGCACGCTGAGCGATTCCCACTTTCCGGTTTTTGTGAAAGTGAGATGCTTGGCGAGAAACAAAATCTGGCCGACGTGATGGGCATAATGCGCGACTTGGCGGTTGATGGCTTGCATCACGGAGTGCGGCTCGGTGCGAATGGTCACCGTTCGCGTGAGGTCGGCCTCCGTGAGCGGCTCGAGCGCATCGAAGACATATTTCCAGCCGCGTTCCCACTGTTCGATCAATTCGGCGCGTGTGGAGGGCGGAGTTTCAAACTCCGTGTCGCGGTTGCGATCTGGTTTCTCGCCATCGGTAGTAAGGAAATCGAGCCAGCGCGAACGCATATTGCCCGACAAATGTTTCACGATAATGGCGATAGAGTTGGATTCCCCGTCCAGCGTGATGAAAAGCGCTTCGTCCGGGCACTGCGCCAGGGCGCGATCACCCAACTTCTTGTAGTAGCGAAAAAGGCCGATGGAATCCTGCAAATACGACGTGCTGAGTCGGTGCGGCATGCGAATATTTTCTCCCCGGCGTCGCGGATGTCAACAGCCAATCGGCTCGGATTCCTCGCGCGGAGTGGCTATGGCACGGAGGATTCTGAAGCGGAGAGCGTCGAAAATAAAGCTTGACATTTCGCTTTTCATTCGCCTATGATTCCGGCGCCGAGTGGAGACTTTTCATTGGAGGCCGACATGACTATTGGGCAATCGATGTTGCCGGAATTTGACCAAGAGATGCAGAGCACACGCAAAGTGCTCGAGCGCGTGCCCGACGACAAGTGGGGGTGGAAGCCGCACGAGAAATCCGGCACCGTGGGCTGGCTTGCCGGGCACGTTGGTACCGTCCCGGGATGGATCACCATGACCATCAATACGGACGAGTTGGATTACGCGCCGGTGGACGGGCCAGGCTACGAGCCGCCGAAGATCACCAACCGGAAAGAGCTTCTTGCGGCGTTTGACAAAGAAAGTGCGGAAGCGCGAGCGGCTCTTGCTGGCGTGAGCGATGCAGACATGATGAAGGGCTGGAAGCTTCTCGCTGGCGGCAAGGAGATCTTTACCTTGCCGAAAATTGCCTGTATTCGAGGCATGTGCATCAATCACATGATTCATCACCGCGCGCAGCTCACCGTCTATTTCCGGTTGGTTGGTGTTCCCGTGCCGGGACTGTACGGCCCTAGCGCCGACGAAGGCATGCCGGATTCCGCAGCAGCTGCCAACTAGAATTGCATTAAGGCAAGGCGGGCTTCTGTGTCCGCCTTTCTTGTCTTCCAGGACTCTTCTCCCGCTTCTTGCCGCCGCGACGGCCCCTTCCCGGACGCGCTATAATATTGTGCGTTGCACGTTCGGAGGCTTACCTGCACATGGATACTCCCGTAATTCTTTCTGCTGTTCGCACGCCCATCGGAAAATTCCAAGGCGGCTTGGCTGGCTTTTCGGCCGTCGAGCTTGGCGGCAAGATTGTTGCCGAAGCCATTCGCCGCGCGGGGATCGACGCCAAAGAAGTGGACGAAGCGATCCTCGGCAACGTGGTGCAGGCGGGGCTGGGGCAGAATCCTGCACGGCAGGCGGCGCTGAAGGGCGGATGCGCGCCGCGCGTTGCTGCGATGACGATCAATAAAGTTTGCGGCTCTGGGTTAAAGGCAGTGGCTCTGGCCGCGCAAGCTGTTCAGCTTGGCGAATCGGAAATGGTCGTAGCCGGCGGGATGGAGTCCATGTCCAACTGCCCGTATCTGCTGCCGCAAGCGCGCACCGGTTACCGGCTGGGAGACGGCAAGCTCGTGGACTCGATGATCCACGACGGATTGTGGGATGCATACGAAGATTTCCACATGGGCATGACCGGCGAGTTGGTCGCCGAGAAATACGGCATCACGCGGGAAGAGCAGGACCGGTTTTCGGTCGAGAGTCATCAAAAAGCCATCCGCGCACGCAAATCATGTTTTTTTGAAGGGCAGATTCTGCCGATCGAAGTGCCACAGAAAAAAGGCGAGCCGATCGTAATTAAGTACGACGAATCGCCGCGCGAAGATAGTTCGATGGAAGCGCTGGCGAAATTGAAGCCGGCGTTCAAGAAAGATGGCACCGTAACCGCGGGGAACGCTCCGGGAACGAATGATGGCGCAGCGGCGCTGACAGTAACCAGTGAACGGAACGCCGCGCGGCTCGCTAAGCAGCCCATCGCGCGAGTCGTGGCGCAAGCGGTCAGCGGCGTGGAACCGAGATGGGTGATGATGGCGCCAGTGGAGGCGGTGGAAAAACTCCTCACCAAAACCGGTTGGAACCGCGACAAGGACGTAGACCTTGTTGAATTGAACGAAGCATTCGCAGTTGCGGCGATCGCGGTAACACGGCAGCTGCGGCTCAATCCCGAAAAGGTGAACGTGAACGGCGGCGCAGTCGCGCTAGGCCATCCGATTGGCGCGAGCGGCGCGCGCATTCTGGTCACTCTTCTCTATGAATTGCAGCGGCGCAACCTGAAGCGCGGTATCGCCGCGCTCTGCCTAGGCGGCGGCAACGCCGTCGCCCTCGCTGTTGAACGATACTAGCTCCGACGCAGCTTCCTGTCGCAGCTCGGGGATCGGCGCAACAAACTGCAGGGTTTCGCCCTGTGCTACATATTTTGCGGGGCGTTCTCTACCAACGGGCCGCTTCCCAGTTCGTGTGCGCAGTAGGGGCAGAATTTGTCGGTTTCGTCGACTTCGCGTTTGCAATTGGGACAGCTCGGATGCAGGTTGCATTTGCAGTTGGGGCAGAAATTGAAGCGCGCGCCGACTGTTTTTGCGCATTGCGGGCACGGGTAGGGCAGCGGCTCGCGCATGAGGAAATAGATCAAGAAGCCCACGAAGGTCCAAGCTGGAAGCAAGACGATCACCAGTAGCGTCCAGAGTGCAGAGTTCATCCCGCGCCGTTTGGCGTCGCGGTTCACGTAGGCGACCCAGAAAATGATGGTCGCGAAGACGAGCGATATGGCGGTGATGATTCCCGCTAGTGCCAAGTAAGCTAGCGTGGGAGTGTCCTGCAATTCATACGGAAAGAGACCGCCGTTGTGAACTGCATTCCATCGATTCACGAAAAACGCGATGACCTGGGCAACCAGAAACAGAGCAACCACGGTCCAGATCACGCCATTCGGAATAATCCGGAACTCTTCCCAGAAGCGGAGGTTCTCCTTTTTTCTGCGGAGACGGTTGAGCCGCATCCTCTCGTTGAACGAACCGCTTACTTTTTGTTGGTAGTCCGACATGCACATTCCTCTCTAAAACTTTCCGAAATCCTTTGAAACTTTAGAATCGTCGTTGTCCATTCACCTTGCTTGATCGCGCTCATTCGCCTGCCTGAGGTTTTCCATCAATACGACGGCGGCTGCGACCAGCGCCGGAATCGTCCACCAAAGGCCGAATCCCATTTCCCAAATCAGCCGGGGCAGGCCCATGCGGTCGCCGACCCACTCGAAGGCGCGCCAGACATAGGGCGCGGTGGCGATGCCGAGCGCCCAGGACATGGCGCACATGATCCAGAGGAGGCGGCGCTTGGGCTCGCGTTCGCGCATTTCTTGGGCGCGGAGCTGGACGCGAAACTGTGTGCGCGCGGCGAGTCCGCGAGGGAGGGAAATGGGCAAGCCACGCAATACGCCAAGAGCATTGCTTGTTTGCTGTGCGACTTGCGCGCAAGCTGCGCACTCGCGGAGATGGGCGGCGAGCCATTCGCGCTCGGGTTGGGAAATTCCTTCGATGCGCTCTTGCGCGATTAACTTTTCCGCGCGGGCGTGGAGATTTTCGTTCATGCTGCACTTCCTTCGATTGCGCCGCGGAGCGCTTCGAGTCCGCGATAGAGGTGCGACTTCACCGTGGAGAGCGGAGCGCCGAGGACACCGGCGATTTCCTCGAGCCCAAGCTCTTCGTGAAAACGGAGCACGAGAACCTCGCGATAAACCGTCGGAATGCGCTCGAGGGACGCGTGGACTCCGGTTTTTTCTTCGGCGGATAAAACAAGATGCAGCGGCGATGGCTGGTTCTCGGCGGCGAACTCCATCGGCGCGCCTTCTTCGGGGTCTGTGAGGGCGTCCAGGCTTTGCATTTTTTTCTGGCGTTGCCAGTCGATCACCAGGTTGCGCGCGATGCGGAAGAGCCAGGCTTCAAATTTGTATTTGCCGTCGTACTGGTGGCCGCGTTCGAGGACGCGGATCCATGTTTCCTGGAAGAAATCTTCGGCGCGCTCGCGGCTGGAGGTCAGATAGAGCAAATAGCGGAACAGCCGGTATTGATACTGCTCGATCAGCTGATCGAGGAGATCGGGATCGCGGCGCTTGAGCCCTTGGGCGAGGGCCTTGTTGTCGTCGGCCATCTGGGAGAGGAGAAGAATCGACCTCAATGGTGCCGGGGTCAGGGTTGTAAACGTCGCGCTCATTCTACAGGGTATACGGGGCAGCACGGCGAAAAGACGCACCCCGGGACAGGCGCTCAAGCTCCCCGAATCCGAGTTGAACTTCTTTTAGCTAGACATCTCGACACCTACCCCCCTATTTCTTGTAAATCTTGCTGATAAAGGACTTACGACTTCCGGAAATGCTTTAGAAACATAGGCTTCTGGGGGTGGACCGAGCGGTTTGACAGGGTGTAGTAGACTTTGTTCTCGGTGCCATGTTTTGTCCGCAATGCAAAGCCGAATATCGCCAGGGGTTTACGCGGTGCGCCGATTGCGACGTTGCGCTGGTCGATGAGTTGCCAGAGGAGGCCCTCGTTGCACCCGAGCCCGCCGCTGCGCCAGGCGATCCGGATGAGGATCCGTTCTGCTCGTTTTGGAGCGGGGACGATCCGCGGATTCACGCAGAACTTTGCGAGCTTTTGGATAAGGAAAGAATCCCTCATAGAACCGTCCGGCGGGAAGATCATCTCTTTCGTATCTCGAGATATCCCGCGTTTCAGATCGGGATTCCTTTTTCGATGTTCGAGAGAGCGGAAGCCGCCGTTAAAGAGGCCTACGACTCCGAGGCGGAAACGCAAGATGCGGCTTTGCTCCTGCCTTATGAGAAGCAGCGCGGCACGACTTCGCGCACGGTTGCACCGTGGCTCCCTGCTTCGCGCGGTTTTGCCTGGTCTAGCCGTGATAGTGCGAAAGAAATAACATCTCTGGGCGAATCCGGTCCACACCAGCCCTCTATCGAGACCGATGCCGAAGAGTCGCGAGCGGACTGGGATCCCGAAGGTTGGCATCCCGAGGATGCAACGGTGGAGATTTGGTGCGCAGAATCGGCAGAGCTCGTGGACATGTTGGGTAGCTCGCTGCGGGAGAACCAGATGCACTTCCGCTTTACTCAAACCGGGGGCAGGCACACACTCTTTGTCCTTCCCGAAGACGAAACGCGAGCGCGAGAAATCGTTCGCGAGGTCGCCCGGGGAGTTTCGCCCGAGTGAGCTCTCTGTGGAGACTTTTTCGCCTGCCGTATTTCGGCTTGGCAGGGAGTACACTTGAGTGCTGTTCGGGAAGTTTTTTTGAGCCGCGGCAGTAAATGTTAATTGCGGCAGTCGTCGGAGTAGGGCGCTCATTGATCGCAGGGAGGAACTCATGGCTCCAGGTTCTGGACCGCAAGGGTCTCTGATTATGTTGTGGGCGGGGGAGGACGCGGCGCTGCACTCGTCGCTGGTGGAAGAATTAGAAGCCGCGGGCATTCCCTTTGTCGACAGGCCAACCGGCGATGATCATGTGGCGCCTTCGGCCGATATCCTTCCCATTGATTGGAAGACGCAATTTGGGTTTGAGGTGGCGGTGCCCTCGTCGGAGGTGGCGGCGGCGGAGAAGATTCTTGAAAAGCTGTTGGGCGAGGAGCCGGCGGACATGGAGATTGCCGCGAACGAGTCTCTGGAGTCCGCGGAGATAAAGCCGTCACACTTGGGCGCGACTTCATGCGCGGTGTGGTCGGGCTCGGATGAAGCGCGCGCGCGCTTTTTGAGTCAGGCGCTAACAGAGAATGAAATTCCGGTGCGAGTCGAGACGCGGGGGAGTGAAGCAACCGTGTACGTTCCTCCGGAAGAGGAAATGCTGGCGCGGGAGATTATCCGGGAGATTGTGGAAGGCGCACCGCCGACGTGACGCTGTGTTCTGTCTCGTTTCTAAGGCCGAGTACCGCTCCGGACACCGCCGCTGCGCCTTGCGACCTTGATTTGGTCGATGAACTGCCGCCAGCCCAAGGCGAAGAGTTAGCGCAACGAACCCGGCTTAATGATCCGCGTACGATCTGGACCGGCGACAGCGAAACAGATTGCGTCCGACAATGCCAGCCTCTAAAGGAAGCCAGCATCCCGTACCCCATATCCGGAGGCTTCTTGAATGGAGTCGTTCTTACAGGTGTCTTTTGTCCCCCGGCTTGACCGCTAATATGTGTAGCAGGCATTCTTTACTTTCTTAAGTTCCTTTACCTCACTTGCTTCACCGGAATCGGAGGCTTCGACCTTGTCTATTGATGCGATTAAGACGGTGGCTGTGTTGGGCGCCGGGACGATGGGGAACGGGATTGCGCATGTGTTCGCGCGGGCGGGTTTTCAAGTGATTTTGCGGGATGTGGAGCGGCGGTTTTTGGAGCGTGGGATCGAGACGATGGGGAAGAATCTGGACCGGGAGATTAAGAAGGGGAAGCTGGCGGAGGGGGAGAAGGGAACGGTGCTGGGGCGGGTGCAGTGCGTGACGGATATGGGGGCGATTGGGGCGGCGGATTTTGTTGTGGAGGCGGTGCCGGAAAAGTTGGAGATTAAGCGAGCGGTGTTGACGGAGGCGGATGGGATTTTGCGGCCGGAGGTGATTCTGGCTAGCAATACGTCGTCGATTGCGATGACTACACTCGCGGCTTTGACGAAGCGGGCGGACCGGTTTGTGGGAATGCACTTTATGAACCCGGTGCCGGTGATGGTGCTAGTGGAGGTGATTCGAGCGCTGCAGACGAGCGATGCGACGTTTTCGGCGACGATGGAGTTAGCGAAGAAGCTGGGGAAGACGCCGGTGGCGGTGAATGATGCGCCGGGATTTGTGTCGAACCGGGTGCTGATGCCGCTGATCAATGAGGCGGTATATTGCGTGATGGAGGGTGTGGCGACGCCGGAGGCGGTGGACGCGGTAATGAAGCTGGGGATGAACCACCCGATGGGGCCGCTGGAGTTGGCGGATTTTATCGGGTTGGATGTGTGCGTGGATATTATGCATGTGCTGCACGAAGGGCTTGGCGATCCTAAGTATCGGGCGTGTCCGCTGCTCAGGAAATATGTGGCGGCGGGGTGGCTGGGGCGGAAGTCGGGGCGTGGATTTTATGATTACACCTCGAGAGTTTTTCCTTGAGCCTGATTGCAAAGCGAGCATTGTGAAGATCGGCCGAAGGAGTTCCGCAAACGCTTACCTTCGAGAGAGGTTCTTGCCCCTGCGACTGATTGGCGATCAGAAGCGGTCGGCAACAGGCGAAACTAAGGCGAAAATAATGTTTGCTTTTGTTTCGCCTTGGTGGTAATTTGCCTTTCGCGGTTTTCAACAGGTGCGGGATGTATTCGGTGGCGAGCCTGGCGATAAGTTGTCCGGAACATGCTAGGCTCGAAAGCGAGTTCATTGAGGCGCGCGATCGGATGCGGGGGCTGGTACGGCTCCGCAAGCTGGAGGCGGCCGAAGAGCGGCAACTGGCGGTGCGGGTGGCGATGGCCATCGCCCGTTTGAAGGAGCATGCCGCCGAGCACGGTTGCGAACGCCGGGGCTGAGACGGGTGGTTGGCGAACGGCCCTGAGTGGTTTGAATTCCCTAATTTTCTCTACCGAGGTGTGAAATGACAGAAGAGAAAGAGAAATTGCTGGCAGCGGCGATATCGCAGATTGAGAAGGACCATGGCAAGGGCGCGATTATGCGTTTGGGCAGCAGAGACGTTCTGGTGCCCGTCAGTGTAATTCCCAGCGGGTGTTTGTCGATTGATGCGGCGCTGGGCGTGGGCGGTTTTCCGCGCGGGCGTGTGATCGAGATTTACGGGCCGGAATCGGGTGGTAAGACAACGATGACGTTGCACGTGATTGCCGAGGCGCAGAAGTTGGGCGGGCAGGCGGCGTTCATCGACGCGGAGCATGCGCTCGATCCGGTGTACGCGCGGAAGCTGGGCGTGGACGTGGACAATCTTTTGGTCTCGCAGCCGGATAACGGCGAGCAGGCATTGGAGATTGCGGAAACGCTGATTCGTTCGGGCGGTGTGGACATTGTGGTGGTGGACTCGGTTGCCGCTTTGGTGCCGAAGGCGGAGCTTGAAGGCGACATGGGCGACCCGCAGATGGGGTTGCAGGCGCGGCTGATGTCGCAGGCGCTGCGGAAGCTGACGGCGATTGTGTCGAAGTCGAAGACTTGCCTGATTTTCATCAACCAGATTCGCGAAAAGATTGGCGTGATGTTTGGGAATCCGGAAACGACCACCGGCGGGCGGGCGCTGAAGTTCTACGCGTCGATGCGCATTGATATCCGGCGCATACAGGCGATTAAGGAAGGCGACGTGGTGGTGGGCTCGCGGACGCGGGCCAAGGTGGTGAAGAATAAGGTGGCGGCGCCTTTCCGCGAGGCAGAGTTTGACATTGTCTACGGGGAAGGCATTTCGCGCGAGGGCGACTTGATCGATCTTGGCGTGGAAAAGGGACTGGTCGAGAAGAGCGGCACGTGGCTGAGCTTTGGCGGGGAGCGCATGGGGCAGGGACGCGAGAATGCGCGCAGTTTCCTGAAAGAAAACAAGGACATCCGCAGCAAATTGGAAAACGCGCTGCGCAAGAAGCTGGAGATCGCGATTCCCGGCGGTTCGAACGCAGCCTCGCCGGGTCCTAACGGCCACTCAGCCGGGCCCGCGAATGTCGACAAACCGCCTATGAAGGCGGCAGCGGCGGCAGGCACGTCAGGCGGAGCTGACGCTAACAAGGCCCGTCCGACACGCTAGCGAGCTAGGCCCACCGGCTTCAGCGGATGCGAAATTCATTGCACTCCTAGGGCACGATATATCGTGCCCTGCTTTATTCCTGTTGATTGTAGGGAGTGAAGCGTTCCCACTCGATTGGCGTGTAGGTGTTCTTGAGCAGGGTTTCGAGAAGTTCTTTGTAGATGCCCTCGCCGTTCTCGCTGTTGGTCATGATGAGGAAGCCGATCCCCGGCTTGTCAAAGCACACGGCATAATGTCGCAAGCCATCGTCGTGGCCTTCCTTGAAAAATGCCTCGCCATACGGAGTCCAATAAAGACCCCACCCGAGGCCGTAGCTGAGACGGATGGATTTGTTTTCATCGGTCGTCTCACTCGAAAGTGAAGGGAATTCATGTTTGGAGAGAATCTGAATTTGCGGAGCGAGGATTAAATCGCGAGTCTCTTTCCTCAGCCCGTCACCGTGCATGACTGCCTGCAAGAAGCGGCTGTAGTCCGCGAGCGTTGTCTGCATCGACCCGGCGGCGCTGGGGTGCTTCCGCCTCTGGGGACCCAAAGAGCGCTCTTGCTCGTCGTAGGCGTTTGCGAAATCGCTTTCGAATCGCGGTTCCCAAATCATGCTCGTGCGGGCCATTCCAAAGGGCGCGAAAATGCGGTCGCGCATTAGACCGGTCAGCGATCTGTTGGTCACCGTCTCCACGACCAGCTGCAACAGCTCGATGCCCTCACCGCTGTAGGCAAATCTCAAGCCCGGCTCAAAGTTAATATTCAGTTTCTTGTCGTTGTTGGCCCAGCGCCAATTGGGAAAACCGCTGGTGTGAGCAAGCAGCATCCTGGCAGTGATTTTTTTGTAGCGCTCGTCGCCGGCGAGATCTTTGTAGTCGCTATATTCGGGCAGGGGCTGTGGCAAGTATTGATAGACGGGCTTATCCAGCGACAGAACGCCTTCCTGCACCAACTGCATCACCAGATAGGCAAAGGCTGGCTTGGTCAGCGAAGCGGCGGTCATTACAGAGTCTGGTGTCAGCGGCAAGCCCTTCTCTTTATCGCGGACTCCGTAGGCTTTGAGATAGACGATCCTTTGACCATTGAGAATGGCGATTCCTGCACCGGGGACTTTGGCGGCGTCGATAAGACGAGTTGCCGTTGCATCGATTTCTTGCGAGGAGATCGTGGAGCCGTCGAGGCGTTTCACGTTGGAGACATTTGAAGATTGCGTCGCTGCGAATGCGGTTATGGCTGCGATGGCCAGCAGCGCGGCGAGAGCAACAGTTTTAACTTTCAAGACGGAGGTTTTCATGGCTTTTCGTATAGACGGGCGGAAGAATCCGTTTGTCACTGCCGCGCGTTGGTTTTTTTGCCCCGGTACGGGTTCGCGCTACGGCCTCTGTGCTAAGCTTTTCAGGTGATACAGCATAACGACGTTATTCGGCAATCGTTTACGACACAAGCCCAGGCTTTTGCAGCGAATCCATGGGTTACCGATGAGGAGCGCATTCGGCGTTTGGTCGCAGCGGCTCGGCTTACCGGCAGCGAGCGCGTGTTGGATATCGCGACCGGGCCCGGTTACATTGCAGAAGCGTTCGCGAGCGCGGCGCGAGAGGTGATTGGCGTCGATTTGACGGACGCTATGCTGGCGATCGGCAAGCAACGCACGCAAGAACGCGGTGTTACCAATGTTTCTTTTCGCGCTGCCGATGCACAGAATCTGCCGTTCGAAAATCGGGCGTTCGATGTGGTTGTATGCAGGCTTGCGCTGCATCATCTTTTGAGGCCGCTGGAAGTGCTGCGCGAAATGACACGGGTTTGCCGCGCCGGCGGGACAGTCGTGGTGGAAGACATTTACGCCAGCGAACATCCCGAGCGTGCGGCGTATCAAGATCGTTGGGAAATTCTGCGCGATCCTTCCCACGTTCGAACGCTTGCTCTAAGCGAGCTGTTGCAGCTTTTTCGCGACGTTGGGCTGGAGACGGATTTTGTCAACACAGCGGACGATCTGACACCCGAACTAGAACGCTGGCTTGCAACCACGAAGACGACTCCAGAGCGCGCGACCGAGATTCGGCGGCTACTCGAAGAAGACCGCCTGCATGACTTGAGCGGTACGCGGCCGTTTCAAGATGCGACGGGGCGACTTTGCTTCCACGCGCGGACGGCCATCCTGGCCGGACGCAAGGTCAGCTAACTAGTTTGGGCTGTCCGGATGGGCAGCCGTTGATAACAAAGCACATACCGACGTACTGGCCCGCCTGAGCTATTGCGTACTATCTCCGGAATGCCTAGACTATGTCTCAACGTGAGAGATGCAGTTTCTCTGCGGAACAAGGTGGGCATCTCGCCACCCAACTAAGTCGCATCAAATGAGTGAAGTTCTGATTTGGCGACTTGGGTGCAAGATCAGCAGGTGTTTGCCGGGTGCGGTGCTCCTCGGATTTAACGATATAGAAAGCGGCCGGCGAAACAAGGTTGACCGTAAGTACAGGATGAGGTAAGTATTCGCCTCCGGGAAATGCCGGAGTATGTCGCGGGCAAAAGGCGGTTTAGTGAAGAAAGCAGCAAAATCGGTTCTCGCAATTCTGATGACGGCGTTCTTCGCCGTGCCTGTTCCCGCGGCTCCTGGTGGAGCATCGTCTACCACGGCTTCGCGCAAGTATGCATCGCGTTACCGCGGAGTGCCTACTTTTGCCGATTCTACGAGTGCAGACATTTCGACATTCGATGACCCGGTCGTTCGCGCCGCGGTGGTGGAAGCATTGGGGCGTTATAACGGATCTGTTGTGGCTGTCGACCCCAACACGGGGCGCATCCTCACAGTCGTAAATCAAAAGATTGCGTTTGGCGACGGCTACATTCCGTGCTCGACGATCAAGCCGACCATCGCACTCGCCGCGCTCGAAGAAAACGTTATCACGCGGGACACCATGCTCAAGGTGAGCTACCGCAAGTACATGAATTTGACGGACGCGATGGCCCATTCAAACAACGTGTTTTTTGAACAGCTGGGTACGCGCATGGGGTTTGATACGGTTTCGAAGTACGCGCGCCTGCTGGGACTCGGCGAGCTTGCCGGCTACAATTTGCCGGAAGAGCATCCTGGAGCATTCCCCAGTGCGCCGCCTGCGCTCGGGGGCGTTGCGCGCATGTCCAGCTTCGGCGAAGGGATTCAGATCACTCCGTTGCAGCTTGCCGCTCTGGCGGCTGCTTTCGCCAACGGGGGCACGCTCTACTATCTGCAGTATCCGCGCACGCCAGAAGATGTGGCAAATTTCGCACCGCGTGTAAAACGCGATTTGAATATCGGCTCGATTCTCCCCGAAATTCGCGAAGGGATGTTGGCCGCCGTTCTCTACGGTACGGGCAAGTCCAGCTTCGACCGCGACGGCGACGAAACGCCGCTCGGCAAAACCGGTACTTGCGATGATCACACCACGCCATCGCACATCGGCTGGTTCGTGACGTACGCCGACGAAGCCCATCCGAAAATCGCTCTGGCTGTTCTGCTTCGCGGGAATACGCGCAGCGTGAAGGGCCCCATGGCTGCTGTCGTCGCTGGGCGCATCTATCGTAAACTCCGCGAACAGAATTATTTCGCGGACTCTACGGCTCCCGCGACGCGCGGCAGCACACTCGCCGCTGGCAAGTAAACGAAAGAAATTGACTTTAAATCAAGCGTGATACGTGGAACGGAACGCGTCTAGGCACCTTTTTGCGGTGTCGAGTTCCGAGAAGCGGCTGCCTTCCTGTTCGATGAGGTAGTATTCGACGCCGCCGACGCTTTCCGCGGCTTCGAAAATAGCATTCCACTTCGCAACGCCTTCGCCAAACAGAACCGTGTAGCCCTTGCCAGGTTCCGGTGACCACTCCTTGAGATGAAGCGAGCGAATTCTTCCGGGATTTGCGCGAATCCAGGCGACTGGGTCGAAGCCGGCTTCGATGCACGTGCCCACGTCGAGCTGAAGCATGACGGAGGGCTTTGTATTCTTCGCTAGGATTTCCATTGGTCGAACACCGTCGATGGGAGTGAATTCGGTTTGGTGATTGTGATAGCCGGCCCTGAGGCCTGACGACTCCAGTTGTTCAGCAGCAAAATTCAGAGAATCAGCAACGGCCTTCCAGCCATCCAAGCCAGCCTTCTCGTGCGAGCTGGACATGACGATATACTTGCAACCCAGAATATGGTTCAGATCACGCGCACGCGAGATTTTTTCCGGGGCCAGGTACGAGCTGTCGTTGTGGGTGGAGTAGCAATGGATGCCCAGGCCATCCATGAGGTTACGCATATCTTTTGTTTGGCTTTCGGTCCAATCAAAATAGGGGGCGTAAAACTCGACGCATTGATAGCCCAATCCGGCGACGGCGCGCACCGTGCCCATCGGATCGGCCTTTAGCGCGTTGCGCACGGAATAGAGTTCGAGGCCGACAGGAATCTGGGTGGCTCCGTAGGCTCGAAGGGCCCACGGCAGCGTCGCCGACATAGCCAGAAAAGAGCGCCGGGAAAAAGCTTTTGGAGTCATCGCTGCATCCTACTTGAGAACGCTCCGAATTTCATCAAGAGGTTATACGGCCTATTGAGCCTCGCCAGAATTGGAGGCGCGTGAGTCGTTTGGGAAGAGCGGCAGCGGGGCGGCCGCACTTCAAATCACTTTTGCGCAATGGCCTGCGCTAGTTTAGTGAGAGGTTAGGCGATTGGACGCACAGGCTTAGATTCGCGTTTGACTCGAAGCGTAGTTTGGTACAAAAGTGTCGTGGTAATCCGCGATGCATCGCCTGCGGATGGCCTATGGTCTGCCGCCTCGTCATGCATGGCGAGAGGGAAAGTCTAGCGAGTGGCAGGGGGAAAGAGTGAATCGTCGTTTTGCGATTGTGCTGGTAATTGTGCTGTGTTTTGGCGCTGGGGTGCTTACGTACGTATTTCGTTTGCGGCTGGCGGCGTCGGCTGAATTTGAGCGTCAGGTCAAACTCGGCCAGGAAGAAGCAGCCCAGATACGCGCGCAACTCATTCTGCCGACGGAGAAGCGAGTTCTCGCCCGCGACAGCTTTACTTCCGCGCTCGAAAAGTTTGGGCTGAGTCATCAAGATGCGGCCAACGCCTCATCGGCGGCGCAGCACGCGTTTAACCTGCGGCAGGTCCGCGCCGGGAATACGATCACGGTGGGACGGTCCGTTGACGGAGACCTGCGCGAAATTGATTACAAGATCGATCCCGATCGCATGCTCAAGATCATTCCGGCGGAAAGCGGCTTTACTGCAGAAGTAAAAGGGATTCCTTCGAAAGTGGAGGTTACGTCCATTTCCGGACAGCTGGACGATTCGCTCTTCAATGCTGTGGCGCAAGCCGGCGAATCCCCGGAAATTGCCATGCGACTGGCGCAGATTTTTGGCTACGACCTGGATTTTTACACCGATCCGCGCAAAGGGGACACCTTCCACGTCTTGCTCGAAAAAAAGAAGTACGCCAATGGCCAGACGGCCGGTTACGGAAAAATTTTCGCCGCCGAGTACGACAATGGCGGCAAGAAATATCAAGCGCTGCTTTTCCACGATGAGTTCGACCGTCCCGGTTATTACGATGCGGACGGCAAATCACTGCAAAAGGCATTTCTGCGATCGCCGTTGAAATTTGCCGCGCCGGTCACTTCGCACTTCAGCAATGCGCGTTTTCATCCGATCCTGAAAACCGTTCGGCCGCACATGGGAACGGATTATGGCGCGCCGATCGGAACGCCGGTGCAGGCGATTGGAAGCGGGCGCGTTTTGTTCGCGGGATTAAAAGGCGGCGAAGGGAACATGGTGCACATCGCCCATTCGAACGGCTACGAAACCATGTATCTGCACTTGTCGCGGATGTACGTGCGCGCGGGCGAGCATGTGGAAATCGGCAAGACCATCGGGCTCGTCGGCAGCACCGGCCTCTCTACCGGCCCGCATCTCGATTTTCGCATTCTGCAAAAGGGACAATACAAGAACTTTGAGAAACTCGGCTTGCCGCCATCGGATCCGGTTTCGAAAAAGCATCTGCCGGAATTTGCGGCTGTTCGAGAGAGGTGGCTTCCGCTTCTGAAGAAGCCTGAGCTTTTGCAGACGGGTATCCCAGCCGTCGCCGGGCGTTAGAAAGCTCCTCGTCCAGTGTTTCCGGATTCAGCTTTCAATAGATGACAGGAAGTTTCGAGTAATCGGCGGTCGCTTCGCTGGTAACGCGAAGCACCAGCAGAGTGCGATCGTCGTGCGGATTCGAGCCAGGGCCGCTGTAATCGTCCGTCGCCGCGATTATTTTCTCCGAGAGATCATTCGCGGAAACCTCAGGCCCGGTACTGGCCAGCAGTGCATGCAGCCGGGCCGAACCGAACTCTTCCTCTAGGGCGTTTTCCGATTCCAGAATGCCGTCGGAGGCAAAGAGAACGATATCGCCGGGCTCGAGATCGATGGTTGTCTCGTCGTACGCAGAGTCTTGGAACAGGCCCAGCGGAACACCCTCCACGCGAATTTCGCGCGCGCTTCCGGAGCGCACCAGCAAAGGATAAGGCCCGCCAGCGTTGGAAAGCGTCAGACGATGAGCCGCCGCATCGTAGACCGCAAACAGCATGGCGATGAACCGCGAGTCGAGCCGTGCCCCATACATTCGGCGATTGAGCATCTGCAGCATGCTCGCTGGATTGCACGTGCTGCTCACCACAAGCTCGCGCAGCGTCCCGATAGCCAGAGATCCATAAAGCGCCGCGGCAGTTCCTTTGCCGGACACATCCCCGAGAGCCATGGCCAGTTTGCCTTGGCCGTAGGGGAGAAAATCGTAGAAGTCGCCGCCCAGCTCTCGCGCCGGGACATAGGCGGCGGCAAGATCAAGGCCAGGAATACCGCGCGCGCCGTGAGGAAGCAGCTGGCGCTGAATCTCTCGGGCGGTATTGAGGTCGTCCTGGAGGCGGACCTGATTCTCTCGCGCCTCTTCATAGAGCCGGGCATTTTCGAGCGCCACCGCGATGTACGACCCCAACGTCGCCAGCATGCGCTCGTGTTGCTCGGTGAAGGCGTTTTTCTCCGTGCTTTCAAGATCAAGCACGCCGATCAGCCGGTCCTGGAGAAGTAGCGGGATCACCAGCTCGGAACCGGTGTCCAAGCCCACCTCGCAAGTAACGTGGCGGGCATCGATCGTGACGTCATTTACGCGCAGGCTGCGGCGCTCGGCGGCGGCTGTGCCAGTAATGCCTTCGTTGAGCGCCATGCGCAGGCGCACGGGACGCGGATCTTCATATCGAAAGGTGAATACGCTCTCAAGATGCTGTGACGCCTCGTTCCAGAGCATCACGCTAAAGGCATGGTAGTCGACGAGACGCTTGACGCGCTGGGCAACACGGAAGAGCAGTTGTTCGCGATCGAGGATGGACGTCAGCTCGCGGCTTACCTCATAAAGCAGCGACAGGGTCTTGGCCTGCTCCGGGTAAGCGCTCAGCAGGCTCTGTGGGACGGGGTCCACGTCGCCAAGTACGCCGTAGGCTCCGATTTGAGAGATGTCTTCCATTTTTGGATGAACCGGGATAGCCGGTTTATTAGATGTAGCACAAACGAATTGGTTTCAGAAGCCCCAGGCGTTTCTTCTTCTGGAGATGCCTCGTGGTAACTTTTTGTCCCGGATTCGCTTGACGGAGCTGGACCCTAAATTTACGCTATTGGTGACGGAGGATCGGAGAATGTATGAATCCTTCTCAGGAACAGGCCGGGACTTCACGTCCGTGCGCTTATTGCGGCAAGCCCGTGCCATCGCGGATGAATCGTTGTCCCTATTGCCGCGAGGAGGTTACCGAAGTTCGTTTGTCGTCGCGCGCCGGCAAGGACGGCCGCCGGGAAGTTCGGCGCGGGCTGATCTACATGCTTTTGGGAGCAGTGATCCATTATTTCGCGGGCGGCTATAGCGCGCTGACACTCCCCTATCCTCTTAATCCCATAGTCACAGTTTATTTGTCGCCTGTCGTCTTTCTTGGTGGACTAGGAATGTGTCTTTACGGGATTTATCTGCGGATGCGTTCCTGAGAGGGCCAAATTCTCAAGCGCGCACGCTTTTGAAGCGTATCTCGGGCAAATCCAGCTCCTGCCGAATCTTCAGCCTCGATGGCCCTGTCCGAAAGGACAACGTGACCGATTGGGGGAGTACTCTCCCTCCAAAACCTCGCTACCGGCGAAACCGCGTGGCCTACTGATGCCAGGGACCCGTCTGGGGTCTCGCCAGTTGGCCTGAGAGAGTGATCGGAGGGGTAAATGAAAAAACTATTCCTGATTGTGGCAGTCGCAACGATGAGCGTCTCGTTTGGTGCGTCCAGAGCCGCCGCGCAGGGACCGCAAGGAGCGGGTGCGGGGTCAGCCGCCTCCAGCAGTTCGAGCGGGGGGCATTCGCTGAATCCCATCAAGTGGGTGAAGAAAGATCCCAAGTCGGCCAGCGATACACTCGATGCGAAGGACGAACAAGACAAGAAATTGACGGCCAACTTGCAGGCCCAAGGGGTTCTGCAGGCTAATACGGACGCCAAAAGCGCTTGCGAAAACTTCAAGGCGCTCGACGAATGCGTCGCGGCGCTGCACGCCAGCAAGAACGTTGGACTGGATTTCAACTGCCTGAAGTCAAACCTGACGGGGGTGCAGACGAGTGCGGACATGTCTTCCTGCAAGGGCCCGGCCGGAGACAAGTCCATCAGCTTGAGCAAAGCGATCCACGCGATGAAGCCGGACGCCGATGCGAGGGCTGAAACGAAGAACGCTGAGAAGCAAGCCAAAGACGATTTGAAAGCCGCGGGAGCGTAGTTCCGGAGATCTCGAAAAGGGCCGGAAATTTCGAGCGAGAGTACGAGAGTGCGAGAAGGGCGGGTGAGCCGGAAGCTGCGGCGCCCGCCCTTTTCTCTTTGTGAGTAGAAAGCGGGTGGCGGCTACTGGCCGGCAGGAAGACTCTTAGGTTTATCCAACTCTTGCTGGACGCGCGGCGGAAGAGATTGCATACGTTTGATATACGCAGCCATAGTCCACATATCTTTGTCGGTATTCCACTTGCCGTTGGCAAACATGCCGGTTCTGCGGATGCCATGTTTGATGACCCAAAAGATTTGCGCCTCGGTGTAATCGGTGCCGACCAAAGGTAATTGGGGAACTGGCGGAAAGAGGACGTCGCCGCCATCCTTTTTGGCTTTTCCCGGAATACCATGGCAGCCGGCACACCCATCGTGATAGAGAATTCCCCCGGCAATGAGATTTTCGTCGGTGGCGCCAACCGGGTTCGGCGTTTCCGGCGCTTCACGGCGCACTGAGGCATGGACGGAAGAAGCCATGAGGAGATTCTCCAACTTTGAGGGAGGCAAATCGCCGCGCACTTCCGCCAGACCCAGGCGCAGATAAGCAAATCCGCCGACAGCAATAATTACAATCGTAGCGAGAGCTCCGAGAAGGAAGTGTTTCACGATAGACTCCCCAGGATGGATTGGACCCTATCCGGATAGACGCACAAATACCCTTAACCGCTCCACGCGCGCCAGCTATTTCAGATTGTTAAGCCGCCTGACCGTGCCGCAGCGGTCAAAGTCAAGCCGAAGCTACCCTGGCTTTATCGGCCCGCACCAAGGGCACATCTACCAGATGTTCGGCCAGAAACCATACTTGGAGTTCATTGGTCCGGATCACGTTCGAGACAATCAAGTCATTCGTTCCGTCGTCTCCCGCCTCGCTGGCTTGTTTGGCCATTGTGCGAGCTTCCTTCAGGATCAATTCGTGAGCTTCGAGGAGGCGCGAGATTTGTACCGGCGCTTCCTCCCGGCCACGCGGGGGACGGGGAATCAGAGTTGTTTCGGCAACATCCGCCGCCATCGCGAGGCTGATGCCACCCAGGACTTGAATGCGTTCGGCGATATCATCCACGAGTTCGTCCTGCTCTCCATGATGCTTGTCAAAAAGCAGATGCAGCTGGTAGAAGGTGTGTCCAGCCACCTGCCAATGATGCTTTTTGTACATGTCGCGAAGAGTCATGGTATCCGCGAGAAGCTGGTTGAGGTTTTCGGCGCTGGCCGCGCAGACCTGTTCATCGAGGGCGATCGGCAGCTTGGCGATCTTGCCGTAAGGCTGGATTTCGGGGGCGTGCTGGTGTTGGATCGGACGGGCTTCTTTCGTGCCTGCTTCCAGTTGGCTGTAGGAAGTTTCTCGCTTGTTATTTTTGGGGCTCATGGATAGTTCTCCTAGCAAGGAATCTTGGGGAATGCCGAGACCTCAATCATACCCTGATTGGGCTGTAATTGTGATGCGAGCGGCGGAGGCCTAGATGCAGCAATCCAAGCGCGGGCTGGGCAGGATCCTCGATGCGCTGGAGAAACATTACGGCGTGCAGGCAGGCACCGGTCGCAGCGACCCATGCGAGATGATCTTTTTTGTGAACTGCGGCTATCCGGCGACGGACGCCTCTTGCTCCAAGGGATACGAAGGGCTAAAGCGTGACGTCGGAACGAAGCCGGAAAAGATTCTTGAGGCGCCAAAAGCGAAGCTGGCAAAGTTGATGCGACTCGGGGGAATCGTGCCGGAGTTGCGCGCGGAACGCTTGAAGACCATCGCGAAGATTGTAAATGAAGAGTTCGGTGGGGATTTGAAGTGGTCGCTTGAGAAATTGATGCAGGAAGAAAAGAAGGGAGCGGGCAAGGGGATTCGGCTGGCCAAGAAAGCGCTAAAGGAATTTCCCGTGATTGGCGAGCCTGGCGCGGACAAGATTCTTTTGTTTGCAGGGCTCGCGCCGCTAGCGGCAGTTCCTTCGGCCTGTCCGGCTGTCCCGCAGCGCATATTGTTCGGCGAAGAAGACAAGAATTACGGAGCGGGCTACCGCGCTGCGCAGGAATCCATGACGGCGGAACTGCCCGAATCGTTCGAAGCGAGGCAGAGGGCATATCTGCTTTTGAAGCGCCACGGAGCGGAGATTTGCAAGCGAACGAAGCCGAAGTGCGAGATATGTCCGGTCGGCGGGATGTGCGCGTATTTCCGTGAGAAGCGCTCAGCGAAACAATAGTGTAAGCGACGTTCGAGAACGCGCGCAGGGCTGACGGAAGCTATTTCACTTGCCAGGTATCGCCTGCGCGGAGAAGTTTCGTGAGATCGCCAGATCCACGCTTCGCGATAACGTCCTTGATTTGCTGGTTTATCACATCTTCATAGCGCGGAAGGTCGTCCCAGTCGCGAAGCACACCGATGGGCGTAGGAAAGCCCGGACGCTGCTCCATGTGAGAAAGCATAAATGCATAAAACGGACGCGGATGGTGCGCGTCGTGAATGACCAAGTCCGATTCGGTGATGCCATTGCCAAGTTGGACGACTTCAATGTCCCCGTCCGGCTTGCCTCGAATGCCCTTGTCGCGGTTTTTTCCGAAAACAAGGGGCTTGCCGTGCTCTAGCTGGATGATGTTCTCACTGCGCGCGTCGCGCTCAGTCAGGTTGAACCATGCGCCGTCGTTAAAGATGTTGCAGTTCTGCAAGATCTCGACAAACGCGGAACCCTTGTGCGCGGCAGTGTGCTTCAACGTTTCTTTGAGGTGCTGCTGGAAAACGTCCACGGAGCGCGCGACAAAAGTTGCCTCAGCGCCGATAGCTAGCGAAATGGGATTGAACGGCCGGTCGAGCGAGCCGAACGGCGTGGATTTCGCTTTTTTGCCAATTTCTGAAGTCGGCGAATACTGGCCTTTTGTCAGCCCATAGATGCGGTTGTTGAACAGCAAAACCTTTAGTCCGACGTTGCGCCGCAGCATGTGAATGGTGTGATTCCCGCCGATGGAAAGCGCATCACCGTCGCCAGTAGCAACCCAAACCTCGAGGTCCGGGCGAATCGCCTTGATGCCGGTGGCGACCGCGGGCGCGCGCCCGTGAATGGTGTGAAAGCCGAACGTGTTCATGTAGTACGGAAATCTGCTTGAGCAGCCGATTCCGGAGACCACTACGAAATTTTCGCGCTTGATGCCCAGCTCGGGAAAAACGGACTGAACGGCGGAAAGAATCGCGTAATCGCCGCAGCCAGGGCACCAACGAACTTCCTGGTCCGTCTGAAAGTCTTTCTTGGTGAGAGGCGTGATCGGTGGCAACGTAGCAGTGCTCATCAGGAATTCTCCCCAAGAATCTCTTCAATCCTTTGCTCGACTTCAGCTTGTTTGAACGGCCGGCCCTGAATTTTGTTGAGGCCGATAGCATCAACCAGATACTTGGCGCGCAGGACCCAGAGAAGCTGGCCCATATTAAGCTCTGGTACAAGCACCGTCTTGTAGCGTTGGAGCACATCGCCCAGATTCGCCGGCAAGGGATTCAGATAACGCAAATGAACGTGCCCGATTTTGCGGCCCAGCTCTCTCTGCGCCTTCAACGCCGCCGTGATGGCCCCGTGCGTCGAGCCCCAAGCGACAATCAGCAGGTCGCCTTCCGGGTCGCCGGCGGGAACTGCATCCGGAATCTCCTGCACGATGCCCGCAACCTTCGCTGCGCGGATGCGCACCATGTTTTCGTGATTGAGCGGTTCGTAATTGATGTTGCCGGTAACGTCCTGTTTCTCGAGGCCGCCGACGCGGTGTTCGAGGCCCGGCGTCCCGGGAACAGCCCACGGGCGTGCAAGCGTCTGCGGGTCGCGCTTGTAAGGCAAATACCCATTCGGGCCGTTGGCTTCGGTCGCAAATTTCACCGGGAACTCCGGAATTTCATCCACGTTGGGAATCTTCCACGGCTCCGCGCCGTTCGCCAGATAGCCGTCCGAGAGAATGATGACGGGAATCATGTATTTGACGGCGATGCGGCTGGCTTCGAGCGCAGCCCAGAAACAATCGCTGGGAGTCGCTGCCGCGATGATCGGAATAGGCGCTTCGGAATTTCGTCCGAAAAGCGCTTGCAGGAGATCGGCTTGCTCGGTCTTTGTCGGCAATCCCGTCGAGGGTCCGCCACGCTGAATATCGCAAATGACCAACGGAATTTCCACGGCTACCGCGAGCCCGAGTGCTTCTGTTTTTAGCGCCATGCCGGGCCCAGACGTCGTCGTGATGGCCAGCGCGCCTGCATAAGCCGCGCCGATTGCGCTGGTGATTGCGGCAATTTCGTCTTCGGCTTGAAAAGTCATCACGCCGAAATCTTTGTATTGGGAAAGCTCGTGTAGAATGTCCGACGCAGGGGTAATGGGATAGCTACCCTGGAAGAGCGGCAGGCCCGACTTCTTGGACGCGGTGACGAATCCAAGAGCGAGCGCCTGATTCCCGCTGAGGTTACGGTAAAAGCCGGGCGCGAGCTGCGCTGGCGGAATCTCGTAGCTGATCTGAAAGGCTTCGGTGGCTTCGCAATAGGAATAGCCGGCCTTCATCGCGAGCTTATTGGCTTCCACGAGCAGCGGTTTGTTCTTGAATTTCGCGTCAATCCAGCGAACGGTCGGCTCCATGGAGCGGTTGTAGAGCCAATAGCACATGCCAAGGGCGAAGAAGTTTTTGCACCGGCTGATGGACTTCGCGTCGATCCCTAGGTGCTCGAGCGCTACTTTTGTCAGGCGCTCGAGCTCGACGGAAAATAGACGATACTTATCGAGCGAATGGTCCTCGAGCGGATTCGTCTTCGATTGCGCTTTGCGCAAATCGTTTTCCGTAAAGGCATCGGAATTTACGATCAAGATCCCGTTGGCCTTGAGGTCCGCGACATTCATCTTCAACGCCGCCGGATTCATGGCGATTAGCACGTCGACGCTGTCGCCGGGCGTATACACGTCGCTCGAAGAAAAATGCAGCTGGTAGCCGCTCACTCCCGGCAGCGTCCCTGCAGGAGCGCGAATCTCGGCGGGAAAATCCGGAAAAGTGGCGATATCGTTGCCGTACAGCGCGACGGTATTGGTGAACTGGCTCCCGGTAATCTGCATGCCGTCGCCGGAGTCACCGGCAAAGCGAATCACCGCGCGATCAATCACCTCGCGCTTGTGTTTTACCGGCGGCGTTTCAATCAACGTTGACATAGTGGCCAAGGCTCCGCTGTCACTGAACTCCCGGACGAATCCCCCGAGGGAGTGTGGCTCGATTTGTTAGATGGGCCGTGCGAAAACCAGGTTGGATGGTGTATCCAGCCGCCCGGAGCCGACAGCAAGAGAATACCACACCGGCACCGGCGAAGCAGCGAGACTAAGCGCCGCGCAAGAATGTGTCGTTTCAGAAAAGATGCGAGAGCCGCCGGGAATTCACGGCCTGCGGCACGAGCTCAAGCTTTGGCCGCGGAAGCCGCTTCCAGAAAGCGAGAGCGGTAGAACAACAAGAGCGCGATGATCAACGCACTAAAGAACAAGCCAAAGAGGATGACCAGATGGAGGAGAGAGTCGGTTAAAAATGGATTGCCACCGGGGAACGCAGGATTCTCGGCATCGGCGCGCTGCAAGGCCTCCTGGACGGCGGTCAAAAAATGAGGATTCAGAACAGACAGAATCCCGTTGATGAAAAACACGCATTGCACGATCAACAGCGTGTGCAGCGCCGCGGGCTTGAGCTTCAAAATCCCTACCCCAGCTATACCGAAGATCGCTCCCAAGAGTCCGAGCATGAGTTTCGCGGCGAGGCCGCTGAAGACAGTTCCAAAAAAGAAGAAAGGCATCGAGCCCGTCATCGGGAAGAGCACCATCAAAACCATGCAAACCGACGAGAAGATCAGGAAGCCCGCGAGGATTAGAAGCGGAAGCGGGCAAGCGGCTTTGGGAGTGAAGGAAGGCTGGACCGCAGGTTCTGGCCGCGACGACTCCGCCATGCCCATTGCCGGCGAATTCGCTGCCAAAAAGTCCGGCGACGCAAAAGCTGCAGCAACGCGCGGACGCGTGAAAAGCGCCAGCCACCAGATACCGATCCCGAGCGGTATGCCATAGAAAAAAAACACAAACACTTTCAGGACTGCCATGAATGGGCCAGCTTCCGCGCCGCTCGGCAGCGTGGAAGGAAGCGAACTGAAGACTACAAAAATAAGCGCAATGGAGACCGCCGAGAGGACAGCCATGAGGCCGCCCCAGATCAGCATGGTGATGCGCGCCCAATTGCGGCGCCGGAAGACGCCGATGCCCACAAAAAAGCCAAAGACCGCTACGGCCAGTGCGAAAAGCCAAAAGACTGCCACTGCCGCGCGCGTGCCCGGCGGAATGGCTGGCGTCCCCGCCGAAATCTGCATGCCAGGCGCGACCAGCATCGCGACTTCGACCAACAAGCCGAGCAGCACGCCAAGCGCGCTGAGAATGATGGCGACGACGCCGGCAGCGGTTACGGCGGGAAGGGGTTCTCTGTTGTTGGCTGGATTCATGTCGAGACCATCATCGCAAGCGAGGCGGAAATCTGTCTACCGTTCGAGTGTATATCATTTCCAGAAGTGCCGCCGGAGGGAGGTGAAGGTAACACGAAGACAACTTGCCGCTTGACGTTCGCTTTCTTTTCGCCTAGAGTAAGAGCGTTTCAAGAGTTTTTTTGGAGGCGAGCGATGGCCCTTACAAAACGGCAAAAAGAAGTCTTGGATTACCTGGTTTCTTTCGACAACAAGCACGGCTACGCGCCCAGTTTTGAAGAGATCGGCAAGGGTCTAAAGCTGACTTCGCTCGCCACCGTTCATAAGCACATCACGACGCTCGAGAAAAAAGGATTCATCCGGCGCGGCTACAACCAGAGCCGGTCGATCGAAATTCTTCAGTTGCCGAAGCCCGTCAAGGAACAGATCAGCGACCGAAAGATTCAAGAGCTGCCGCTTGTGGGCCGCATCGCCGCAGGCCGTCCGCTGGAAGCTGTGGAAGAACGAGAAACGATTTCGCTCGGAGATTTTGCACGTGGCGGCAACTCTTTCGTTCTTCAGGTGAAGGGCAGCTCCATGATTGAAGACCACATCATGGATGGCGATTATGTCGTATGTGAGCAAACGCAGGTGGCCAACGCGGGCGACATCGTCGTGGCTCTGATCGGCGGTGAGGATGCCACGCTCAAGCGGTTCTATCGCGAGGGTGCTGGCAAGATCCGCCTCCAGCCTGCGAATTCGGAAATGGCTCCGATCATGGTGGCCGCAAATGACGTCAAGATTCAGGGCCGCGTCATCGGGGTGCTCCGGAAATATTGAAATTCAACTCTTGATCTGGATTTTAGCCCCCGAAACAGCACCTCTTTTTCCGCACCCTCCGCGGGTTGAGACTCATCTCATCTTTGTCGCAATTCTTTAAGTGTTAGCCGCGTGGACGCTTGCAGCTAAGTTACGGCCGAGCAGCGATTTGAATTTCCGGTTACCATGTGATTTCCTTGTCACCATCGGGAAACCGATGGCGTCAAACACACGAGGCGAAGCCAGCCGAAACGGGCGCTGCCTCGGAAAGCAGCAAATTTGTCTACCAAAAGCCAAAAGATACTGATTGTCGAGCAGGATGAAGCGCTTCGCCAGCAACTCCAGGACATTCTCGGTTCGGCGGGCTATGAGGTTTCCTCCGCTGCTTCGCAGGAAGAGGGATTCAGCGTAGTACAAACGGGCACCGTCGATGTGTTTCTTCTCTCGGCGGATCTGGCGGATGTCCTCTGTTGCAGCTCTCTGGCGGAAATCAAAGGCCTCGGCTCCACTGCCAACACACGCGTGATTCTTTTCGCGAAGGGGGGCGGCGCTGTACGCGCACGCGCCCTTGATCTTGGTGCTGACGATGTCATGACACCTCCTTGGGAGCCCGCCGAACTCCTCGCCCGAGTGCGCGTCCAGTTGCGCGAGAAACATGCATTCGAGGATTTGCAGCAGAAATCGCGCATCGCGGAGGAAGGCCAGGAAATCGCGCACACAGCCTTCCAAGCCATTGCCGTGACGGAAAAAATGACCCGCGATGCTTTTTCCGTTGACCGCGCGCTGAAGATCGGCGTTGCCGCTCTCCTTGCCGTCGCCGCGGTCATTTCCATTGTATTTTTGCTCTTCACGCGGCGCGCTGATAAGGAAACCCGCCGCGCCTATTCCGTGATCGCGCAACTAGAACACGGTGTGCACACGGAAGAGGCTCTGGTCGCGGAAGCCAGCAAAGCTCGCGAAGAGCTGCAACAAACGGACATCCTCGAGCAGAAACAACTGCTCCAAAAACAGACCGACGATCTTCGCCAGAAACTGTCGGCGGCGGACTCCAGCGAAGTCTCAGGCCTGCGCAAACAGCTGGATGAGACCACCAGCCGCCTGAAGAAAGTAGAAACACAATCGGACGCCGCTGCCGGCGTCATCCGAGCCAACGCTCCCAGCGTGTGTTTACTCCACGTCTCGGTTTCCTTTCTCGACCAAAGCTCCCATCGCGCCCTGCGTTACGTCGCCATCAATCCCGATGGCCAGCCCCTCAAAGATAGCGACGGCAACGTGGCCTACAGCCTTGAAGGCCGCGCACCGGAAGTTCGCGAAGACTTCTTCGGCACGGGTTTCATCGTCGGCCAAAATGAGGTCCTCACCAACCATCACGTCGCTCAACCATGGTGGAAAAATGAAGAGCTGAGCGCCGCTTCGCAGCAAGGTTTGCAGCCCACCATCGCCGAAATGACCGCCTATTTCCCGGAAGCGGCAGCCGGGATCCCTCTGGACATCGCGCAGATTTCGGACGAAGCGGATCTCGCAGTCCTGCACGGCGATTTTTCCTCGCTGAAACGCCCCATTCTCAAATTGGATGGCCGGAAAGAAGCCGCGGTCAGCGGCCAGCCCTTAATTTCACTTGGCTACGCCACGGGAATAAGCGCCATTCTGGCGCGCGCCGGGGAAGACACCGTGAAGGACATCGTCAGGTTGAGCGGGGGCGACCCGAAAAAAATTGTGGACGAACTCCAGCAACGCAATCTCATTCGCCCGCTTGTGACCCAAGGACACATCGGCGACGTTTTGACGGATAAGATTGTCTATGATGCCCAGACCACTTCTGGCGGCTCAGGTGGACCGCTAATTAATCGCGACGGCCAGGTGATTGGAGTGACGTTCGCGGTCGTCAGAGGCTTTGGCGGCTCTAACTTTGGCGTTCCCATTCGCTATGCGCAGCCGTTGCTCAAGCCATAAGGCTCGGCGCGTTCCCGGCGGGCAGCGTCTGAGGGGACCGCGTTTCTTGCCGCCTAGCATCAAACGCGCAATAGTTCTCGGCCTGCGCGCCACTTTTGTTGGCATTCTCGTTTTCACGCTCATTTGGCCAAGTTCAGCCAAAGCCTACGCGGTTCTTGCGCACGAAGCGATCATCGATGCCGTTTGGGAGACCCACATCAAGCCGCTGTTGCTGGCTCGTTTTCCTGGTTCGACCGAAGAGCAATTGAGCGAGGCGCAAGCTTACGCCTACGGTGGCTCGATTATTCAGGACATGGGCTATTACCCGTACGGCAGCCATTTTTTCAGCGATTTGACGCACTACGTGCGAAGCGGAGACTTTGTGCAGGCGCTGCTTAGCGATTCCAAGGATCTGGACGAATATGCCTTCGCCGTCGGCGCACTGGCTCACTATGCTTCCGACAATGACGGGCATCGCCTCGCCACCAATCGCGCTGTCCCTCTTCTCTATCCGCGGCTCCGGAAAAAGTACGGAGACACCGTTACTTACGAACAAGACCGGCTGGCGCACACCAAAACGGAATTTGGCTTCGATGTGATCGAAGTCGCGCAGGAAAGCTACGCTCCGGATGGGTATCACGACCTGATAGGTTTTGAGGTTGCGCAAGATCTGTTGGATCGCGCATTTCTGCAGACCTACGGTCTGCAGCTAAAGGATCTGCTTATCGACGAGGAAAAAGCGATCAACTCTTATCGTCACGCGGTCAGTAAGACCATCCCGACCGCAACAAAGGTCGCCTGGAGCCTCAAAAAAGACGAGATAAAGGATGAGCTGCCCGGGATCACCAAGAAAACGTTTCGCTACAATCTTTCCAAGTCCAACTACGAGCGCGAGTGGGGCAAGAACTATCAGAAACCCACGTTTGTGCATGGATTTCTCGCATTTCTCTACAGGCTGATTCCAAAGTTCGGGCCGCTCAGGATTCTGCAATTCAAGACGCCGACGCCCGAGGCGCAGAAGATGTTCCAGGCAAGCTTCAATTCGTCGCTTGACCATTACCGGAAGCTGGTCGTGGAGCTAAGAAGCGGCCAGCTCGATTTGCCAAACGACAATTTCGATGTGGGCGAAGCCACCGGACCAGGGGTATACGCGATGAATGATGACGCCCATGCCAAATTGTTGGACAAACTCGCGAATCAGAAGTTCGCAGGGGTTTCTCCCGAGTTGCGGGATGAGCTCATTCATTTTTATTCAGAGCCTGGCGCGGCTTATTCCACGAAGCGCGACGCCAAGGCCTGGGCAGCAGTGCAATCGGAACTCGCTCAGTTGAAAAGCGCCACTTCTTCCGCGGCCGGCCCAGCGCCCACGTCGTAAATTTCAATCCCCTTGGCGAACTCCGTTGCTTCGCTTATTTGACGTTGACCGCCTTGCTATTCGATTTGTTTGTTTTGCGAATCGAAAAAAGTGCTCTTATCGCACTACGCGCGCGTGAAACAATGTTAAGTTTCGCGTAACCTACTTGCCGGCCTCGGGGATGAAGAAGAACAAACCCATCCGAAAATTGCTTGCTGCCAACCGCAGCGAAATCGCCATACGGATTTTCCGTGCCGCGAATGAGCTCGGCCTGCGCACCGTCGGAATCTATTCGCAGGAAGATCGTCTGGCCCTCCACCGCTTCAAAGCAGACGAGGCTTATCAAGTGGGCGCAGGGAAAGGCCCGGTCGTGGCGTACCTCGATATCGCCGGCATCGTAGCTCTCGCTAAGGAGAAGGGCGTCGACGCCATTCACCCTGGTTATGGCTTCTTATCTGAGAATCCCGCATTCGCGCGCGCTTGCCAGAAGGCAGGGATTGCCTTCATCGGTCCGACTCCCGAATTGCTCGAACTCCTCGGAGACAAAACTGCTGCAAGACGATTGGCGGATTCGGCTGGCGTACCTGTGCTACCGGGGACGGAAGAATCGCTCAGCTCTCCGGCCGAAGCTCAGAAATTTGCCGCCTCGATCGGATACCCGGTCATTGTGAAAGCCGCGATGGGCGGCGGCGGGCGCGGCATGCGGGTAGTGCGCAGCGAGGCGGAACTCGATCAACGCCTAGAGGAAGCCCAGGGAGAAGCAAAATCGGCCTTCGGCGATGCGAGCGTCTTTCTTGAAAAATATTTGCCCCGTGCGCGCCATCTCGAGGTCCAGATACTTGCGGATAATCACGGAAATCTGTTGCATCTCTATGAAAGAGATTGCTCCGTGCAGCGCCGGCACCAAAAAGTGGTCGAGGTGGCGCCCGCCGCGAATTTGCCTGCAAGCGTTCGCACAGAATTATGCGATGCCGCGGTGCGCCTGGCGCGCAAAGCCAAATATCAAAACGCCGGCACAGTCGAATTTCTCTACGACGTCGACGCTCAAAAGTGGTATTTCATCGAAGTCAATCCGCGCATTCAAGTGGAACACACGGTCACCGAGATGGTTACCGGCATCGACCTGGTGCGCTCGCAAATTCTGGTAGCCCAGGGCCACAAGCTGCACGACGAGCCGCTCGCCTTGCCGGAACAAGCAAACGTCCCGCTCTACGGTGCCGCGCTGCAATGCCGCGTGACCACCGAAGACCCCGAAAAGAATTTTGCGCCCGATTATGGCAAGCTCACAACCTATCGTTCACCGGCGGGTTTTGGAATTCGCCTCGACGGAGGCACCGCCTACGCCGGTGCAGTCCTCGCGGCCTACTACGATTCGCTCCTCGTAAAAGTGACGGCCTGGGGAACGAAGCTTCCCGAAGCTTGCCAACGCATGGACCGCGCTCTTCGTGAGTTCCGCATCCGCGGCGTCAAAACCAACATTCCTTTCCTTGAAAACGTCGTCAATCATCCACGCTTCCGCGCTGGCGAAGTCACCACCTCTTTTCTTGATGAATCGCCAGAACTGTTTCGTCTGCAAAGCCGCGGCGACCGCGCCACAAAGCTGCTCTCTTATCTAGGCGACGTAATCCTCAACGGCAGTCCAGAGGTAAAAGGCAAGCCAGTCCCCAAAGTGTTCGAAAAGGCGACTCTGCCGAGTGTGCCCGGTATCGAACCACCGCCCGGAACTCGGCAACTTCTACAGAAACTCGGCCCAAAGAAATTCGCCGCGTGGGCAAGAAAAGAAAAACGGCTTCTGATCACCGACACTACTTTTCGCGATGCTCACCAATCGCTCATGGCCACGCGCGTCCGCACATACGATCTGCTGGCCACCGCGAGCGCGATTGCTCAACGCCTTCCGAATCTTTTCAGCGTCGAGATGTGGGGCGGCGCAACGTTTGACACCGCCATGCGCTTTCTTCACGAAGACCCCTGGCAGCGCCTTCGCGATCTGCGCCAACACATTCCTAATATCTGTTTTCAAATGCTTCTCCGAGGCGCAAATGCCGTCGGTTACACTTCGTATCCGGACAACGTGATCGTCGAGTTCGTCCGCGAATCCTACGCACAGGGCATCGACATCTTTCGCATTTTCGATTCGCTCAATTCCATCGAAAACATGCGCGTCTCGATCGACGCCGTGCTCGAAACTGGCGCCGTCTGCGAACCCGCCATTTGCTTCACGGGAGATATATTCGATAAAGCACGCCCGAAATATTCACTGAAGTACTATGTTTCGATGGCCAAGCGACTCGAAAAACTCGGCGCGCATTTTCTCGGCATTAAGGACATGGCGGGCCTTTGTAAGCCCTATGCGGCCTACGAACTCGTAAAAACGCTCCGCAAAGAAATCGCCATCCCCGTGCACTTCCACACGCATGACACCAGCGGCGTAAACTCCGCCTCCATCCTGAAAGCCGCCGATGCCGGCGCAGACGTCGCCGACGCCGCAATCGCCGCCATGAGCGGCGGCACCAGCCAGCCCAATCTCAATTCCATTGTTGAGGCGTTGCGCCATACGCCGCGTGATACTGACCTGGACATCGAAGCGCTGAACGAATGCTCCGATTATTGGGAAACCGTGCGGACCTACTATTTGCCCTTCGACTCGGGCCCAAAGGCCGGTTCCGCGCGCCTCTATCAACACGAAATTCCCGGTGGCCAATACACCAATCTCCGAGAACAAGCTGCCGCCATGGGCCTGGGCCATCGCTGGCGCGAAGTAGAAAAAATGTATGCCCAGGTGAATCAGCTCTTTGGCGACATCGTGAAAGTCACGCCGTCAAGCAAAGTCGTCGGCGACATGACACTCTTTCTGATGGCCAACGAGTTGCAGCCTGGTGATCTTCTCAAGCTCGGCGAAAAGCATGATCTTTCCCTGCCGAATTCGGTAGTGGAAATGTTTTCCGGCGTTCTCGGCGTTCCTCCCGGCGGATGGCCGCGCGAGCTGCAAAAAATAATCCTCCGCGGAGCCGCCCCACTCGAAGGCCGCCCAGGCGAGAGCCTCGCCTCAGTCGATCTTGCCGAAGCTTCCGCCACTCTTGAGAAAAAACTCACTCACACAGTGCGCCGCGACGATCTCTTAAGCTATCTTCTTTATCCGGATGTATTTGTTAAGTACGACAAATTCCGGCAGAGCTACGCGGACGTCAGCGTTCTCCCGACGCCCGCCTTTTACTACGGCTTGGCTTCCGGCGAAGAGATCACTATCGAAATCGAGCCGGGAAAAACGCTCATCCTCAAATTTCTGACGGCCAGTGATCCGCACCCCGATGGAATGCGGACGCTGTTCTTTGAATTGAACGGCCAGCCACGCGAGGTAAATGTCCGAGATCACGCTTTGCGCGTCGTCGAGCGCACGCATCCAAAAGCTGATCCAGCCGATCCCGGGCAGGTCGCCGCGCCAACCGCTGGCGTAATCAGCGGCATCGCCGTGCAAGCAAATCATCCGGTAGAACGCGGAGCGAAACTCTTGACCCTCGAAGCCATGAAAATGCAATCAAATATCTACGCGCCCATCGCGGGCCGCGTCGTAAAACTTTTGGTCACGCCAGGACAGCACGTCGAGGCCAAAGATCTTCTGGTGGCCATCGCCCCGTGAGCGGTCCGAATCTCCGCAAGCACGAAGGCTTTCGCTCGCGCTTCCTCAGAAACCAGCGCGACCTCATCGTCTATCTCCCGCCTGGCTACGACGGTCAGCCCGGCCGCGGCTATCCCGTTCTCTATCTTCAGGACGGTCAGAATCTTTTCGACGGCGCAACCTCGTTCATCCCCGGCATGGACTGGCACGTCGGCCAAACCGCCGACCAATCCATCTCCTCCGGCGCCGTCGAGCCACTCATTATCGTCGGCATGTACAACACGAAGGCCCGCATCCGCGAGTATACGCCCACGCATGTTCCCAAACTCGGAGGCGGCCGCGCGGATCGTTACGCCAAATTTCTGATTGAAGAAGTGAAGCCCTTCGTCGAACGCGAATACCGCGCCCTTTCCGGTCCTGAAAAAACTGGGATTGGCGGTTCTTCGCTCGGAGGTCTTGTTTCTCTGTACTTGGGTCTCAAGCTTCCGCAAGTATTTGGAAGGATTGCCGCGCTCTCCCCGTCCGTCTGGTGGAACCAGCGCGTAATGCATCGTTTCGCAGAGACCGCCAACGTAAATCCGCTTCCCATGATCTGGCTCGACATCGGCACGCGCGAAGGCCCGCGGATCGTGCAGGACGTGGAGCAATTTCGCGACGTGCTTTTGCAAAAAGGCTGGCAACTCGGCCGCGACCTGCACTACCAGCGCGTCGAAGGCGCCGAACACAACGAAGCCGCTTGGGCCCAGCGGGTCGGTCCATTCCTTCAATTTTTGTATCCGGCCCGTTAGACCGAAGTATAATCCGCACCTGTCGCTGGCCTGCCCTCAAGTTTTTTCGCAACGGCGGCGCGGCATTCGAGGCCATTGATGCCAGAGAGCCGTCCTCTCACCATCCTCTGTGTCACCTCCTACGAAAAAGGACAGGAATTCCTGCGCACCTGCAAGGCCATCGGTTGCCGCGTTCTTCTTCTCACGGTCGAAAAACTTCGCAAAGCCGATTGGCCCCACGGGTCCATCGACGAAATGTTCTTCATGCCCGAAGAACTTCCCGTCCAGGATCTGATCAACGCCGTCAGTTTCGCCGCCCGCTCCCAGCCGATCGATCGCATTGTCGCCCTCGACGAATTCGACATGGAAAATGTGTCGGCCCTTCGCGAACACATGCGCATTCCCGGCATGGGTCTGACCACCGTTCGCTATTTCCGCGACAAACTCGCCATGCGCGCTCGCGCAAAAGAAGCGGGCATCCTCGTCCCGGAGTTCGTGCCGGTATTAAATTATGATGCGTTGCGCGAATTCATGGCCCGCGTTCCTGCACCCTGGCTCCTCAAGCCGCGCTCGCAAGCCTCGGGTATCGGCATGGAAAAAATCCACGCGCCGGCTGAACTCTGGCCCTGGCTTGACCAGCTCGGAGACAGGCAATCCACCTATTTGCTCGAGCAGTTCATTCCAGGGAGCGTCTATCATGTCGACAGCGTGGCCTCAGAACGCGAAGTTGTCTTCGCCGAAGCTCACGCTTACGGCGCGCCCCCGCTGGACACTTCGCATCAGGGAGGCGTTTTCACTACGCGCACTCTCCCGCGCGATTCCGCCGACGTGAAAACCCTCCTCGAAATCAATCGCAGAGTCCTTGATGAGCTGGGTTTTCTCCGGGGCGTCACGCACGCCGAATTCCTGAAAGCGCATTCCGATGGAAGGCTCTATTTCCTGGAAGTCGCCGCCCGCGTCGGCGGCGCGTACATCTCCGATGTAATTGAGGCCGCCACCGGCATCAACCTCTGGCGCGAGTGGGCACGCCTCGAAGTGGGAGCAGGGAAGCAGCCATACCAACTGCCCGCGGCTCGCCACGATTACGCGGGAGCGATCATATCCCTCGCCCGCCAGGAGCAACCCGACACGTCCGCCTACAACGACCCCGAAATCGTCTACCGCATCGCAAAATACCACCACGCCGGCTTTGTCTTGAAATCTCCAAAACCCGAACGCATCCAAGAACTCCTCGATTCGTACTCAAAAAGATTTCAAGCTGATTTCCTAGCAACGGCGCCTGTTCCGGAAAGGCCGAGTTCCTAGACTGCCCGATTGCTTCTAGGGGGGCACTCTGATCTGGCCGGAATGCTCTAGCTTGCCCGGGATCAGCCCGTAGAGCTCCTGTCCAGGTATTACCGATTCCTTGTCACCAGAAATTTACCCAAACTTAACCGCGAACACTGGACGAACACACTGTCCAAAGGTCTAGTTACTTTCACGAACGGCAATTGAAGTCTGCGTTTGCCGTCCGCCGTACTGAGGAATACAGTTTGCAATACCCCAAGCGTTTTTCCGTGCGGGGTGGTGCTATCCCCTTGGGAGGGACCGATGTGGGGTAATAAGAAACCGGATACGCCGCAATCCGCGCCTCCGGAGCAGAAAAATTTTCCAACGAATCAGGCGCCGAAGCCCGCTCCGGCGACTTGGGAGGGAACTACCGCAATGAGTACAGATGCCATGCGTCCATTGGGTGCAACCGCCGATCGCGCTACCGCGCGGCTCGGGGCCAGCCTGCACGTGAAAGGCGAGATCTCCGGCAACGAGGATCTGCTGATCGACGGTTCGGTCGAAGGACTGATCCAGCTTGATGAGCGGAAGCTGACGGTCGGAACTACCGCAAAAGTTACGGCCGATATCATCGCCCGCGAGGTGGTGGTGTACGGCACCGTGAAGGGAAACCTTCGCGCAAAAGACCGCATTGAAATTAAGAAGGACGGCTCCGTCAACGGCGATCTCACGACCGCCCGCATCATGATCGAAGACGGGGCCTACTTCAAAGGCTCTATCGAAATCGATAAGAGCTCAGAGAAGGATTCCGCAAACAACGCGTTTGCAAAGAGCTCCAGCGCTCCCGTCGGCGCGCCAGCAACCAAAACCATTTAATTCACCAAACATCATTTAGTTTTCCTCCGGGCGGCGAGGACTTCAGTCCTCGCTGCCCTTCGGTTTTTGCGCCTCCATCTCTCTCTTCTTCAAAATAGTTCTTAACTTTACTATTATTCCTGTTGGATTAAAGTGCGACGCTGTAATCCTCTCAAATCCGCGCGCCCCGGCTCTTGCCGCTTCTGATCAAACCGCCCCTTCTCCGGGACAGCTTCAATCTGCTGCTATCCCGCCCACAAGATTCTCTCCTAACCAAACCCTCCATCTTTTCATCTCATGCAATGTAGAATTCCCCGTGCAATCGAGCCTTGCAAAACAGCGCTCAATTTAGGCGAGAGGTCAAGAATCATGGAAACGCACAAACTCGGTAATTCCGATTTGCAAATTACTCCAGTAGGTTTTGGGGCCTGGGCTATCGGCGGCAGCGGCTGGGATTTTGCTTGGGGACACCAGGTAGACACCGACTCCATCGCCGCCATTCATCGCTCACTCGAGCTCGGCGTGAATTGGATTGACACCGCCGCAGTTTACGGCATCGGGCATTCCGAAGAAGTCGTCGCCCAGTCGCTCAAAGACTGGCGCGGCCCGCGCCCCTATGTTTTCACAAAATGCGTACTACGCTGGGACGAAAAGGGCCACGTCACGCAGAATCACACCGCTGCATCCATCCGCAGCGAATGCGAAGACAGCCTCCGCCGCCTCGAAATCGAAGTGATCGACCTCTACCAAATGCATTGGCCGCCCTCCGACAACGGCCCCGGCCTCGAAGAAGCCTGGCAAACCATGCTTGCCTTGCAAAAAGAAGGAAAAGCTCGCTGGATCGGCGTCTCCAACTTCAACATCGAACAAATGGAGCGCGCCGAAAAAATCGCTACGCCAGCTTCCTTGCAACCGCCCTATTCCCTGATTCGCCGCGCGGTCGATAAAGAAATCTTGCCCTATTCTAAGCAACGGGGAATCGGGGTCATTTCTTACGCGCCCATGGCTTCCGGACTTCTCACGGGCGCAATGACTCGTGAGCGTGCTGCGGCTCTCCCAGCCGACGATTTCCGCAGCAAAAGCCCGGAGTTTCGAGAACCGCGCCTCTCAAAGAATATCGAACTCGTCGAACGCCTCCGCAAAGTCGGCGCGCGCCACGGCCGCAACCCCGGTGAGGTTGCGATTGCCTGGGTTCTCAGCAATCCTGCCGTCACCGGAGCGATTGTTGGCGCCCGAAACGCAAAACAAGCCGAAGGCATAATGCGCGCTGGTGAACTAAAGCTGTCTCCCGTAGAAATCGCGGAGATCGAAGGCGCAGCTGCAGCAGCAGCGGCCCGATAAAGCGCGCGAGGAGGATCGTTCAATGGATTTTGGTCTGAAAGGAAAGAAAGCCGTCGTCTCCGGCTCTACGGCAGGCATCGGCCTAGCCATCGCAACGGCGCTGGCGATGGAAGGTGCTAGCGTTGTCGTTAATGGCCGCACGGAAGCGCGCGTAAATGCCGCGCTGGAAAAAATCCGCCACCACCACAAAATCGCCGATCTACAGGGCGTCGCCGCCGACCTAGGCACTGCTCGCGGCGTCGAAACCTTCGTCAAGCAAGTCCCGCACGCCGACGTTTTAGTCAACAACCTCGGAATCTTCGAGCTCAAGCGCTTCGAGGAAATCCCGGACGCCGACTGGCTGCGATTCTTCGAGGTCAACGTCCTCAGCGGCGTCCGTCTCTCACGCTACTATTTGCCAGGCATGCTCAAAAGCAATTGGGGCCGCATCATTTTCATCTCCAGCGAGTCCGCCGTTCAAATCCCCGCCGAAATGATTCACTACGGCATGACCAAAACCGCCCAAATCGCCGTGGCCCGCGGCCTGGCTGAATCGGTTGCCGGCAGCGGCGTCACGGTCAATTCCGTCCTCCCCGGCCCCACCGCTTCCGAAGGTGTGGCAGGTTTCCTCGATAGCATGGCCAAGCAGCGTGGCATCTCCGCTGCCGAGATCGAGAAAGAATTTTTCAAAACCGCTCGGCCCAGCTCGCTCCTCAAGCGCTTCGAAACCCCCGACGAAATCGCCGCCGTTGTCGCTTTCGTCGCCAGCGCCCAATCCGCTGCCATCAGTGGCGCCACAGTCCGCGCCGAGGGCGGCGTAATCCGTAGCATCTAGTTAACACCCTGAATGTGCGGGGCTTGGTTACTCTGCTTGCCCTGAGGAACGAAGGAGAGGCAAAGAGCTTCGACCACTGGGACCCCCAAACTTCCGAATCAAGCCCGCGCGAAATCAGGCCGCCAAGTCTTGATCATCTGCTTGATCGCTTTCCTATCATTCAGCTTCTCATCCAAAACCTTCCGTGCCAGCTCCGGCAACTCCGCATTGCTTGCAAACCGCAGGGCCACAAGCTGGTCGATGGTAAACTCCCCGATCCGCGGGTGCAGGTCCGCGGGCAGCACCCGTTCGAATCGCAGCCGCTCCTCGAGACGAATCACCCGGTCCTGCACCTTCAGCACCATCCCGCGCGCCGTCCCAATCCCCGCAAAAAGTGCCGCCGCCACAACCACGGAAAGCACTCCGCTTATTGAGAACCACGTTTTCACGCACCAGTAAATGGCAAACCCCAAGTTAATCAAAAGTACCGGCAACACAAAAAAATGAAACGGTGGCACCCACTTCGAGTGACTCTGAAAGCTCTGTTCAGCCATCGCTATCCTCCAAGTTGCGTGCCAATTCTAACAGAAGCGCCCATCCGGACGGCCCGCAGCCCCATTCACGGCCATCCGCGCGCGATCCGCGATCTCGCTCTCCATCTTCGTTTGAACCGTTTCTCCGCCTCGCGCATCCAAACATCAGGTAGACTTATTTTGATCGCGCAAAGAAGTGGCGCGCGAGCAAGAGGAGCGAGCAACATGGCAAAGGCCATCTGGGGCGGCAAGGTCATCGCCGAAAGCAACGATACTGTAGTCGTCGAAGGCAATCAGTATTTTCCTGCCGACTCGGTCACCAAGAATGTCTTGAAATCCAGCGCACACACATCGATTTGCCCGTGGAAAGGCACGGCCCACTACTATCACGTCGAAGTCGATGGCATGAAAAACGAAAACGCGGCTTGGTACTATCCCGAACCAAATCCAGCGGCGAAAGAAATCAAAGGAAGGATCGCTTTTTGGAAAGGGGTAAGCGTCGAAGCCGGCAAAGGTTAATAGTCCACAACCGCGGCACCTTTTTATTTTGTGAGCTCGTTCTTGAAAACCGCCCCGTTATGCATCACAAAGTGCACATGCTCGAGCTCGCCCACATCCTTCAGCGGGTCCCCGGACACCGCAACGATATCCGCGTAAGCCCCCGCCGCCACCACGCCGATCTCGCCCTTCATCTCTAGCATTTCGCTCGCGCGCACGGTAGCCGATTGAATTGCATCCATCGGCGTCATCCCCAGCGAAACCATTCGCCGGAATTCCTGGGCAATCGGTTCCGTCCAAGGAATCCCGCCCATGTCGGTCCCGAATACGATCTTCAAATGCGCCTGCATCGCCTTGCGAAACGAAATCTCATGCACCGCCGCTCGCGCGCGGTCTCGCTTTCCGCCTGGCGTATCCGCCGGCGCCCAGTCGTCGTAGTACGGCTCGAGCGTCGGGCAATACCACGTCCCTTGCTGTTTCATCTGTACGATCTGCGCGTCGGTAATTTCCAGTCCGTGTTCGATGGAATCGCATCCGCCATCCAGCGCTCTTTGCAGCCCAATTCCGTTGTACGCATGACATGCCACTTTCTTTCCCCATCCGTGCGCCTCGTCCACCACCGCCTTCAGTTCCTCCACCGTCAGCGTCGGCTGCGATACTAGCTTCCCCTCTTTGTCCACCCACGAGCGGTGCGTCATATACACCTTGATCCAATCTGCGCCATGCTCCAGTTGCTGTCGCGCCGCCTTCCGCGCCTCGACCGGTCCGTCAACAAGTTGCGCGCCTTTGGGCATATCCAGCTCCGGCGCGTAGTCTTCCAGGTTGTATCCGCCTGTCGTCGAAATCGCGCGCGTCGCGCAAAAAAGCCGCGGCCCAGGAATGGTCCCTTCCTCGATCGCTTGCTTGATCTCCACGTCGCCGTATCCTGCGCCCTCCGTTTCCACATCGCGCAGCGTAGTAAACCCTTGCTCCAACGCGCGCCTTGTCGCAAACGTTGCGCGTGCTGCTCGCAGCGCAATCCCCGCCTTCAGAATATTTACGTCATAGCCGCCTTTGTTCGGATCTTCGCCCCACAGAAAAATGTGCGTGTGCGAATCAATCAGCCCGGGCAGGACCGTCGCCCCGGAAAGATCGATGACCTTCGCGCTCGGCGGAACCGGCGTCGAACCATCTGTCACTTTTTCGATGTGCTCGCCCCGCACAAAAATCAGCTGATTCTTCCGCGGCGTGTCGCTAGTCCCGTCGATCAGCATTCCCGCGCGAATTACCGTTAACGAAGCGCCCGATGGCGACGCGGTCTGGGCACGCAAACTACCCGCGCCTAATATCAGCGAAATAACCAAATACAAAGTCATCTTTTTCATGGAACACCCCTCGGCGGCGGACCGTAGCTTGCCCCAAAAACAACCACGATTGCAAGGCACCATCTTCGCCTCGAGCCCGCACGCGATTCAGCATCTCAGCGCGCGTTCTCCCTGCACCGTTGGAGTATCTCTTTATGAACAGCGCCGCCGGTCGTTCTATTGCCACAACTACGCTTATTGCGTTTGGATAGGTATGTGAACTCCATGCTCCGTCGCTTTTCTCCTACCCGAAGCAAGTTGCCCGTGCAGCTGGCTTGTCTGCTCGTAGGCCTCATCGCACCCGCAGTTGGCAGAGCACAGGGAGTCGGCCAGGTCGAGTGCGCCCGCTCGGGCGATTTCGTCTATCTGTACAGCTCCATGACCACACTCGATGTTCGCGCCACTCTGCAATGTGGCCAGCAAGTGGAAGTCACCGGCCGCTACGATCAATATTTCGGAGTTCGCACCGCCGACGGCCAAACAGGTTACGTCCCTATCGATTTCTTGCTGCTGCTAAAAACCGCTCCGGGAGCGAAGCCGGTTTTGGCGCCGACCAAGGAAACATCAAGAGAGAAAGTCGCTTACGATCCGCCCGCGAAAACTCCCGATGCTCCTTCTAACCCTCTTGCTTCCGCACAATTTCTGATTTTGCTCGATAGCACCCCCGTTCGAATGAAGCTTGGCAGGTCTCTCTCCTCCTCCGACGCGCAAGTTGGCGATGAAGTGGACCTCGAAGTCACGGAAGATGTCGTGGTGGACGGATTCCTAGTAATTGCCAAGGGAGCAAACGCGGCCGGCGTCATCAATGAAGCAGAACCCAAAAAGGCTCTGGGCCGCGGCGGCAAGCTAGGTGTGCTTGTCAGGAGCGTTCGCCTCACCAACAATCAAGAGGCCGTTTTGCGTTCAGGCGGCGAAGGCAAAGGCTCCAGTTCCACGGCGGGCATGGTCATTCCGGTGATGCACGGAAAAGACATCACCTTTCCGAAAGGCATGGATTTTACCGCCTACGTGAACGGCGACACGCGCCTCAAACGCGAAAATTTTCGCCCCGCTCCCGAAACTCCGGACGCTCCGCCCAGCGGCAAAGTTTCAAATCTCCCTCATCCTTAGGCGCAAATTGTCGCCATAAGAACGCGAGCCGCCACATTCTTCGCAGGGGCACGGAACGTTTACCCTGAGCTGAGAAGGGCCGAGCCCGGCCTGGCCCATGCGCGCAATCACCAGTAATTTATTTGTGGAGCAGTTCGTTCAGCTGCCCAGGAGATTCGGCTGAAGCCTGCTGTAACCATGCTCATGCGCCCAAAGCGTCAGCGGAATCGCGGCAAGATCATCCACCACCGGCACAGCATGGCCGTCCTTCGTTAGGTCGATCGTTCGCACAAAGAATTTGCACGTCTCGCAAGCCTCCACGCGAATATGAGGAAATTGTTCGGCGACGTATACAGGCAGCTTCTTTTCTTCTTCTTCTCCGCAAGTCGGACAAAGGATGCGCCGAAACTCCCACTCATATCCGCAAAAGGAACAGACTAAGCAGCGCTTTCCTCCATCGCCCTCGATACGCAGCACTCCAAACAGCGCTCTTCCGCCGCACAACGGGCACACGCGCGGCGTCGCCAGCACTGGCGGCAGCGCCATCCGTCCCGCGACATACGCTGCGTAGGGCTGCAGAAAGGCCCGTGGAAAAAACTGCGCGAACGCACCGATTTGCTGATCGAAGATCCCGCCAAGTTCCCAGTACGAGCTCAAAAGTGTGGTCCACGAATCAGACGGCAGCGCCGCAAGCTCACGCCCGGCTGCGGCAAGCGCGTTTGGCGCATTCTGCACTACAAGCGAAAGAAAATTGCGAAAGTGGGGCAGCACCAGCGTGAGATCCAGGCTATCGCGCACAGAACCGAATTGTCGATTCTCCGGCCGGTGCTCACCGACGTCTGAAATGTCCGCTAGAAAGCTCTTTTGGAAGCTGGCGATTCTCTTATAAAACGCAAGAAGCTCGCTCGCCGAGGATTTTTCCGCGATGAGTTTTTCCGCGCGTCGGATCCGCGCGTCATACTCGTTTCTAACTGCTTTTGGAGACGTCATTTCTTCGGCGAGACGGGTTCCCCGGTGATTTCCTTATACCATCCCGGATGATACCGTTTCACAAAATTCAGCGGAACATCCCCATGAACCATGGAATCCAATGCACCGCGCTCTGCGAAAACTCCCATGTAAATGTGAAGCAGGAAAAGCCCGATCGTCAGCAGCGCCGACGAAGCGTGGACCAAAACGGCAACATAACGCAGGTAGCGCCAGCTCCACGGAATATTTTCAGGGAACCACAACACGAGTCCACTCAGCAGAAGAAGCGCCATGCAGACCACAAAACCCCAGAACAGCGATTTCTGCCCCGCGTTGTAGCGTCCCGCTGGCGGCATCTTCTCGTCTTCGTTCTGCACGTAGTAGCCGACGGATTTAAACCAAATTTTGTCGTTCTCATCCACATTCATATGCGCAGCCCACATGGCATACATCACCACCACGCAAGCAGCGAAAATCAGCCCCATCCACGGATGTAACATCCGTGAAACTTGCCCGCCGCCGAGCATCGCCGCAAGCCAGAAACACCACGGCGACCAGAACGCCAAACCGGTCAATAGCAAATAAAGGTAGGAACCAGCAGCAACCCAGTGCGTGATCCGTTCTTTAAAGTTGTAGCGCAGCACGTGGCCCGAAGGTACGGTTTGCTCGGTTTGGCTCACGGCTCCGCTCCTTCATGCGGTTGCTTGATCGTCTCCTCGCGTTCCTTTGGACCAAATCGCAGATAGTGCACGACCAGCCCGAGGATCCCGCCAATCATCGCTGCATTTCCCAGCCATTTCAGCGGACCCTTCCAAAGCTTTACCGACCACGGGATGCTTGGATTCGACGGCAGTCCGCCGTAAAGTTCCGGTTTAGTCGCGTCATGCAGCACATACACGACGCCCGTGCCTCCGACTCCCGCCGGATCGTAGACGCCCGCATTCGGGAAGTTGTAATCAGTGCGAAGCTGATTCGCGCGCTTCTCCGCAAGATCCTTCATATCCTCTTTGCTACCAAAGTGCAGGCAGCCGGTTGGACATGACTTGATGCATGCAGGCTCGAGCCCTTCGCTCACACGGTCCGCGCAAAGAGTGCATTTGAAGACGCGATTCGTCTTCGGATTCATCTTCGGAATGTCGAACGGGCATCCGGTGATGCAATAACCGCACCCGATGCAATTGGCCTGCTGAAAATCAACAATTCCGTTCGTGTACTGCACGATCGCGCCATCGGATGGGCAAGCCGCCAGGCAGCCAGGGTCCGCGCAATGCATGCACTGGTTCTTCCGCATCAGCCACATCAGCGAGCCGTCTTCCTTCTCGTGCTCGTTGAAGAGAATCAAATTCCAATAATTCCACCGCGTTTCCGGCATCGTCTGATATGTGTTGTCGAAGACGGTTTCGCCGAATGGCAAATCATTCCACTCCATGCACGCCACTTCGCATGCTTTGCACCCGATGCACGTAGTGGTGTCGATGAGCTTGCAGACGGTATATTCGCGCTGAGCGTCCTCGCCGGGAACACTGCCCGCGTGTCCGGAGATTTTTTGAACGCGTAATGTAGCCTGGCTCATTCGCGTCCCCTAGACCTTCTCCACTTTCACGAGAAACCCTTTGAATTCCGGCGTGTGCGCGTTCGGGTCCACCGCCGTATGCGACAGCGCGTTCACCAAAGTTCTGGCCGTCTTGCCCTCATCCTCGGCGATCCCGCGGTATCCCCAATGAAAAGGAATCCCGATCTGGTAGGTTTTTTTGCCGTCGATCATCATGGATTTAATGCGCTTGGTCACCATGGCCTTCGCAATGTAGTCACCGCGCGCGCTCGAAATTTTCACGTGTTCTCCGCCGCGAATTCCCATTTCATCGGCCATCTCCGCGGCCATTTCGATAAATGGCTCGGGCACGAGCTGCACGTTCATCGGATTATTCTTAGTCCAATAGTGATAGTGCTCCGTCAAGCGGAACGTGGTGCACACCACGTTGTACCCTTCCTTGGGCGATCCGAATTTGTCATCGGCATCCTTGAATTTCGTAACCACCGGGTTATGGGAGCGCTCTGCATGAAAAAGATTGTCGATAGGGCTCTCAATCGGTTCGTAGAATTCAGGGAAAGGCCCATCGGCAAAAGCCGCCAGTGGAGCGAAAATCCGGCCCACACCTTCCGGATTCATGATGAACGGCCCCATGTGGTCTTTGGGCTTTGAATCCACCTTGAAATCCGGCACGTCGTTGCCGACCCACTTCCCGGAGCCCTCGTTCCACCAGACCTGTTTCCGCGACGGATCCCATGGCTTGCCGTCCACGTCGCACGAAGCGCGGTTATAAAGCACACGCCGATTCGCCGGCCAGGACCATCCCCAGCCTGGATGCACGCCCATGTTGGATGGGTCCGATGAATCACGCCGCGCCGTCTGATTGCCCGCTTCCGTAAACGACCCCGAATAAATCCAGTTTCCGCAAGCTGTCGTTCCGTCGTCCTTCAGCCAGGCAAACCCGGGAAGCTGCTGGCCGGCCTTGATCTGCACCTTCGTGACCGGGTCTTCCAGATCGGCCAGCGCCTTGCCATTAAGCTCCTTCAATACCTCGCTCAATGCCGGGCTCTGAGGAGTCGTGTAGCCCCAAGTCAGATTCAAGATCGGATCGGGAAATTTGCCGCCCTCTTTTTTGTACAGATCCCGAACCTTCAGGAAAATCTGCGCGACGATGGCCTGATCCAGACGGCAATCTCCCGGCGTGGGGACCGCAGCGTTTTTCCAGAGCAGCCAGCGCGCGGAATTGGTAAACGATCCATCTTTCTCGGCAAAACCGGCGCACGGCAAACGGTATACGGTCGTCTGAATTTGCTTCATGTCGCCTTGGGCGATCACCCGGGGCGACTTCCAGAACTCGCTCGTCTCGTCCTGATAAATTTCCCCAACGACGAGCCAATCCGCTTTTTTCAAAGCATCGATATTCTTATTCGAGTCGGGCCCGATAGCCACGCCGTTCATGCCAAAGGCAATCATGCCTTTGACGGTCCCGTTGTACATGTCGTTCCACAAGTTCGTCCACGAATAATCCCGGTCCACCTTCGGCAGATAATCGAACGCCCAATCGTTCTGTTTCGTAGCTGCATCCCCGTAGAGCGACTTCATCAAGCTGACCGTGAATTTTGAAGTGTTGCTGTAATAGTTCCAGGAATCCCACGGCGCCGGTTTGGAAGCAGTAGGCGTCGCCCGCTTCATCCAGGCATCGAAAGAAGCATCGCCCGGCGTTGGCACTTTCAAATACCCAGGCAGAGTGTCGAACAATCCAGCCATGTCCGTGGCGCCCTGGATATTCGAGTGTCCGCGAAGTGCGTTGACGCCTCCGCCGGCGCGGCCCACATTTCCGAGCAGCAACTGCAACATCGCCGCCGTTCGAATGATTTGCGTGCCGAAACTGTGATGCGTCCATCCCACGGCATAAATAATCGTGCCGGCCTTCTTCATATCGCCGTCTTTGCGAATCGACGTATAGAGCTCAGCGGCTTTAAGGAATTGTTCTTTGGGAATTCCGGTGATCCGTTCAATGATCTCCGGCGTGTACCGCGAATAGTGCCTCTTCAAAAGCTGGAACACGCAATTTGGATTCTCTAGCGTCAGGTCATAATCGACGCTTCCCGGCAACCCAGGCGGCGTCCCGGCGGCAGCCGCGTTGTGCGCGCTCCCTCCGCCAGCCGCGTCGTAATTCCATGTCGATTTGTCGTAGCTAAACTTGGCCGCGTCAAACCCGGAGAAGACGCCGTCGGTATCGGCAGGCAGCTTGAAGTCGCTCTTAACCACAAACGCCGCGTTTGTGTAATTAACGAGGTATTCTTTCGCGATCCGGTTGTTTTCGATAGCGTAGTTGATCACGCCGCCGAGGAAGGCGATGTCCGTTCCCGCGCGAATCTGGCAAAACATATCTGCGACCGAAGAGGTGCGCGTGAAGCGCGGGTCGACGGAAATCATCTTCGCGCTGCGCGTGCGCTTCGCCTCAATGGCCCATTTGAATCCGCACGGGTGATTCTCGGCTGGATTCCCGCCCATGATGAGCATCATGTCGGTGTTCTTCATATCCACCCAGCCGTTCGTCATTGCGCCCCGGCCAAACGTTGGTCCCAAACTTGAGACCGTGGGGCCGTGTCAAACCCTGGCCTGATTTTCTATA
>DATMKS010000028.1:0-26200 GCA_035571045.1 Verrucomicrobiia bacterium | reverse complement strand
CCTTCCGGGTACTCTGCGGGACAGGCTGCGAAAATACTCCGGTAACGCTGAGAATTCCCGCAACAACCAGGGCGACCACTAAGAAACCGAATCGGCGATTCACGGCAAGCCTCCATTTGAATTTCTATTGAAGATAAACTCAACGATTTGACGCGTGAGTGTAGCCCGCAATTCGTTCCGTAGCAACCAAGCAGTGGCGCAAACTCTTGGTCGGAATAAACCTATGCTCAGCAGAAAATTCCACAAGGGGAGGATGACTGCCTCCCCGATCGAGTTGCGTTGAGCGATCAGAAATTTTGAAATTCAGCGGCGCGGCCTTCGGAGGTGAAACCCCAGCGGAAGGAGGAAGCGTCGCGAAGGCGGAGCGAAGGGTCGAAGTAGGGGGTGCACGGCAAGGGAGCGTCCCAGCACCGGATGCCCTCGGCGGGGACGTAGACGGCGACGCCCGAGAGGGTGTGTCGGAGGATGAGGGCGGGTTTGGGGAGAGCTGGCGGTTGTTGGATCCCGCGTAGGGTTATGAGCGATTCCTTCCAGCCGAAAGAGATCAAACACCAGATTGAGGATAGGACAACCAGGGCTAGCACGAGGTTAGTGCGCGATCGATGGAGGTCGAGATCTAGGGACACAATACCCCAAGCACCCAGGGTCGCGGCGGTAGTCCAGATGGCAAACTGAGCGAATCGGGGGTCAGGGGAAGCTGCGAACCAAAAAATGATCCCGACCAAAGAGGGAAACAGGAGGGAGAGCCAAGGACACTCGTAAAGGGGCTTTCGGCGGAAGCGATGAGTCAGCCCCGCGACCAGACCGGCAAGTGAAATTGCCAGCGGCACTTGGAACGCGGACCGGTTTCGAATGGCGTGATTCAACCAGTTACCGAGCCAGTGAAGACCTTGGGTGTCACGAAAAGGGACGTCGGGAATGCGGCCCCAGGATTGAACGCCGAGGGCGTACCACCTTGCGGCGGAGAGGGGGGTCTTCCAGTCGACAGGGAATGCGAAAACGGTGGCTGGGTAAAGTGGGTACCCACTCAAGATGATCCCGCGGGCGCACCAGGGAAGCAGGATCAGAGTTGATAGTGCAAGAGCACTGAAAAAGTACTTGGTGCGTTGGTGAGCGGACCGGCCTAGCAACCAAATCCCGCGAAAGGCGAGGCACCAGGCGAGCAGGGCAAACACGATGGTAGAAAGCTTGAATGCTACAGCCAAGGAAAATAGAGTTGTGGCCAGAACGAGCCGGAAAGTGTGAACCTCACGCTGCTCTCTCCCATCTTCCTGACAAAGGTGTTCGAAGAGTATTCCTGTTGCGATGAGACAGACAACGGTGGCTGGCTCATCCGTTTCGGTGCCGACGATGCGGGAGCGTGTGGTCCAGAAGAGAGTTGGAATTGCGAGAATGGCGTAAAACCAGTCTGCTGGAGAGGTCGTCATCCGGCGGACGGCACGGCCGCAGGCGGGCAATAGAGTTGCCCACATCGCGGTGAGCATGAAGCCGGTGAACAGATGAAAGCCTAGTTCCCTCCAAACACCTTGTCCAAGTGCGGCAATACAAAGAAAGACGGAACTATTGAAGCCGAACCTTCCATGGAGGTTTGCAAGGCCGGGAATTGCGGGGTATGTCTGGATCCAGCCTAGCTCCTGGGCACCGTACAGGCCGGTGTCGTAGTGCTCGCAGGGGCCACAGGAGCGAAGAGCAATGAGGTAGGCTACGGCGATGCCGATGAGGACGAGCCAGCGGAAGCCTTGCCACAGGTCGCTCAGGCCGTTCCGCAGCGAGGAACGCTTTAGAACGAGCCCAAGAATGCCAACGCAAAAAAGGAACAGTGTAATCGAAAAGGTGACGGGGAGAACGAGGTTGCAGATTTCAAGAACCGCAGCAGAAACCGCGAGTCCCATCCAGAACCCGTCAAAGAGAGAGTTCTCTTTGCTGTAGAGCGCCAGAACAAGGGACCCAATTCCGATGAGCGCGAGAGCTATGACGCCCCATGTGAAAAGGATCTCCAGCGCGGAAAGCATGAGCATCTACGGGCAGCCTTTCCGAGATGCTGAGGATTTTGGCCGACGCATTTCTCCCCTAGCAATCGTTTCTTGGGCGAGACGTGCGAACACATTTTGGCACGGCCCTCGATCGTTCGGGACGTTTTTCTTGACAACCATGGATCGCGCAATCACCAGAACAAAATATCCTACTTTCTCGCTCGCGAGAGCACGGTAGCGTCTTGGACGTTCGAGTGAGGCGAGGCAGCAAAACCAACCGTACCCAATTGGAAACTCAACGAGATTCGCATCGTCAGCCAGCAGGCACACCTCGTGGTCATTGGTTTCGAGTGAAGGCCGCACTCCGATACTAAATGCGGACAAACATTCGTCTACCCGAGATCGGGGAAGTTGTGATTAGTTCGGGTAACCGGACTGGGCCGGTACGCGCGTGTACCTCTTTGGATGCTGCTGAATGCAGCTTTCTGTCCGCGGCTTCTCTTCCATAGGCATAATGAAGAAATGTCGTTTGATTTTCGTGATCAACGTTGGCTTCCGAAGTCCGTGCTCGCTCTGCGTAACTACAACTTCGACAAATTCCTGCTCGACCTCCTTGCTGGGATAACCGTCGGCTTAGTTGCGCTGCCGCTGGCCATGGCGTTCGCCATCGCCTCTGGCCTCACGCCGCAAGCCGGTATCTACTGTGCTATCGTCACGGCTTTTGTGGTCTCTCTGCTGGGCGGCTCTAAAACCCAGATAGCCGGCCCGACAGGTGCGTTCGTTGTCGTGATTGCAGGAATCGTCGCGGTCCACGGAGTGGACGGCTTGTTCATGTGCACCGTAATGGCAGGCGTCACGCTCGTCGTCATGGGCATAACTGGCATGGGTTCGGCGGTGAAGTTCATTCCTCGCCCCATTGTGGTTGGTTTCACCAACGGCATCGCGATTCTGATTGCCAGCACGCAAGTAAAAGATTTTTTCGGATTGCAACTCGAAAAAGTTCCAGGGATTTTCTGGCTGCGCATGGAGGCCCTGACAAGCCATTTTCGCACCTTCAGCTACGAAGCGACCATCCTGGCAGCCGGCACGGTAGCCATCATGGTTGGATGTCGGCTAGTTTCGAACCGCATTCCGGGACCGATTGTTGCGTTGGTGCTCGGCACCGCCGCCGTCGTCCTCTTCAAACTGCCGGTCGAAACAATCGGGACACGCTTTGGCGGCATCCCAAGCGGCCTGCCTCATTTCGCGGTCCCCAAATTTCGTGTTGATCTCATTCACGGATTGCTCGGCCCAGCCGTAACGGTAGCGATGTTAGGCGCGATCGAGTCTCTCATGTCAGCCGTGGTGTCAGACCGCATGAGCAATGACCGCCACAATCCCAACGTGGAGTTGTTCGGCCAGGGCGTTGCGAATATTGTGTCGCCATTGTTTGGCGGGCTCCCTGCGACCGGTGCCATCGCGCGGACTGCAACCAGCATTCGGGCAGGAGCCCAGACACCGATGGCAGGCCTCATCCATTCGTTCACGCTGCTATGCATTGTGTTGTTCGCCTCGCCCTTGGTCCGCTTCGTGCCGATGGCCGTGCTTGCCGGTATCTTGATGGTTGTTTCCTACAACATGGGCGAGTGGCGCGAAATCCCGCAGTTGCTCAAGCTCACGAAGACTGATATCAGCGTGTGGCTCGTCACGTTTGCGCTCACCGTCTTTGCCGACTTAACCGTGGCAGTGGAAGCCGGAATGATTCTCGCTGCCCTGTTATTCATCAATCGAGTGGCTGGCACAACCACCGTCTCGCAGGTCACCAGCGACTATGTGGAAGATGGGCGCGTGCATATCCTGCAAGATAAAGATATTCCCTATTACGCCACCATCTTCCGCATTCACGGGCCATTTTTGTTCGGTGCAGCCGATAAGCTTTCAGTGGTAACCGAGAACTTGCACCGATTGCCGCCCGTGATCATTCTGCGTCTTCGCAATATGACGGCGCTCGACGCTACCGGCCTGTTCGCATTGGAAGAAGTCGCCAAACAACTGCATGCAACCAAGCGCACGTTGATTCTTTGTGGCGCCCGCGAGCAACCCTCACAGCTCATCCAACAAGCCGAATTTGCGAACCTCGTCGGCCCCGAGAACATCTGCGAAAACGTGCAGGAAGCGTTGCGCCGCGCTGAGGAAGTGCACGATGGGTTGGAAGCAACCGCCGCCGTCCCCGGAAGCTAGATTCTCCACTGTGCATTCGTGTGTGTTTCGGTCTGCTGTAAGCGTTGCCGAAAAAAGGATATTAGAGAGGGAGACAGTAATCCAGCCTTGGCATCGGAGAGCCAAGTCCTCGTAAGTTCGCGTCTCGTAATCGGACAATTGCTGAAAAATCATCTGTTTGTACCCCCGCTTCGCAGCCGAAGCGAAAGGAACGGACATCCTCGCCCGCGAGCGGTGCTAGAATGCCGTCTCTCAATCCGAGGTGACTCAATGCGTTCCGCCATCCGAACAGCCGTCATTTCTCTCGCCTTCGCACTCGGCATTTCCGCGTCGCTCTTCGCGCAAAACGATCTGGACCAGCGCATCAACAAAGAAGCGGACTCACTGCTGGCCACCTACAAACATCTCCACGAAAACCCGGAACTCTCCACGCAAGAAAAGGAAACCTCCGCGCTGATCGCCGCGGACCTGAAAAAAACGGGCTACGAAGTTACCGATCATTTTGGCCAGTATGCCGAGTCCGGCCTGAACGCTTATGGCATCGTCGCTGTCCTGAAAAATGGGCCCGGCCCGGTCGTGTATGTTCGAACGGACATGGATGCGCTACCCATCATTGAAAACACCGGCCTGGCATACGCCAGCCACGTAAAAGTCGCGCGCGCGGGCGGCGGCGAAGTCGGCGTGATGCATGCCTGCGGCCACGACCTGCACATGACTGTTTTTCTCGGCACGGCCCGCATGCTTGCGCAGCTCAAGGATCGCTGGAGCGGGACCGTCGTTCTGATCGGCCAGCCGGCCGAAGAGACTGTCGGCGGCGCGCAGGCCATGCTTCGCGCCGGGCTCTACACCAAATTTCCCAAGCCGGACTTCGTCCTCGCACTCCATGACACGTCAGCGGTTCCCGCAGGAAAAGTCTCCTGGCACGCGGGCCCTCTTCTCGCCGGCGCCGATTCTGTGGACATCATCGTGCGCGGCTTTGGCGGCCATGGAGCTGCGCCGCAAGCTGGAAAAGATCCCATCGTGATCGCCTCGGAAATCGTCGTGGCGCTGCAAACGATTGTCAGCCGGGAAATGGATCCACAGCTTCCAACGGTTGTTACCGTCGGCTCGTTTCACGCGGGCACAAAGCACAACATCATTCCCGATGAAGCGCATTTGCAGCTCACCGTTCGAACGATGAATCCTGAACACCGTGAAAAAGTGCTGGCGGCCATCACGAGGATCACGAACGGCATCGCCGCCGCTGCCGGCGTTCCCGCGGAGCGCGCACCCATCATCGAAGTGGCGGCTGACCATGTTCCGGCTACGATCAACGATGTCGCGCTGACGAACCGCGTCGGCGCTTCGCTCGAACGCGCCCTCGGAAAAGAAAACGTGCTGGCGGGCGAGCCCATTATGGCCAGCGAGGACTTCAGTCTGTTCGCGCTCGAAGATCCGAAGCCGCCGATCAGCATGTTCTGGCTGGGCGCCGCCGACCCAGCGAAGCTAAAGGATGCAATGGAAAAGGGCACGCGCCTCCCCGGACCGCACTCGAGCGAATTCGCTCCCGTCCCCGAGCCGGCCATTCGAACGGGTGTGAAAGCCATGACTTCCACCGTGATGGATCTGCTCAAGAAATAAGCGCTCGAAATGGTTTGGAGAGTTGAGGGTAGTACGTTGTTGTCCGCTGAAGCTTTCTCAGTTGGAATAGACTCGCGTGAAGTGCGGGGATTTCGTTACAGAGCGATCCAGCCGATGCGAATGAAGTAAAGCGAAGTAAGCCCCACCACGGCCCAGAGAAGCACGCCCTGCAGCAAGGGCCGCCAGCCGACTTCCTTCAGCGTACGGCGCGAAATCCCGGTGCCAATTAAAAAGAGCGTGGCTGTGAGGCCAAGCCGTCCGAGCGCGAAGAGGGCATTCGAACCATGCTGAATCGCGGGAACGTAGGTGTTGAGAACCGCGGCGAGGCAAAAAAACAAAATGAACCAGGGAAATGGAATCTTCGATGCGCTCGGAGTTTCGGATTCGGCGCCGACTTCGGATTTGCGGCGATTAAACGCGGCTGTGGCAAGCGCGAGAGGAACGATCCAGAGGGCACGGGCCAATTTTACCGTGGTGCCGATGACCAGGGCTTCCTGACCGTACTTTGCGGCGGCGCCGACGACGGAGCTTGTGTCATGAATCGCGAGCGCGGCCCAGAGGCCGAATTGCGATTGCGAGAGATGAAGCACGCCGCCAATCGGCGGAAAAATCAGGAGCGCGACGGAATTTAAGATGAAAACGGTGCCGAGCGACACCGCCATCTCTTCATCATCGGCGCGAAGAATCGGGCCGACCGCGGCGATGGCGCTGCCGCCGCAAATGGCCGTGCCCGCCGTAATCAGGAAGGAAGAATTTCCGCGAACCCGCAGCACTTTGCCAAGTGCGAGTCCAACTAAAAGTGCGAACGAAATTCCAAGCGCAGTGTAAACGAAGCCACTCCGTCCGGCTTTTAGGACTTCGTGCAGATTCATCCCGAAACCGAGCGCGACGACGCAAACCTGTAGAAGAATTCTTGCGGATGTCCGCGTCGCTGCGGCGTAGGGATGCGTGAAGCACAAGCCAAACAGGATGCCGATGGTAAGAGCGACGGGAGGAGAAAGAAGTCCCGTAAACGAAAAGACGAGCGCCAAAAAGAAAAGAAATTTTGCGAGCAGGGGCATCGGCGGCAAAAAGAGTATCAGGGCCAGCGCTCGGGTTGGCAACTGCGACGGGGCAGCGTGATGCGGAATTCACCCGCATTTTAGTAGGGTATTCCGCGGCCGGTATCGTTTTTGTTTCTATGGCTGCGGAGGCGCGGGAGGTGCAGGCGCTTTCACGAGCGCGGGCGGCAGCGAGGAAGGACTTGGTGGCGAGGGCGCCGTCGGAACCGGGTTCGTTTTTGGAGATGGCTGCGCGGTGGGCGCAGGTTGCGGGGAATCGCCGGGCGTGGTTGGAGCCGCGGAAACTTTCGCGATGATTTTTTCCGTGGCGGCTTTGCTGACGGCGCAGGCGGAATCCCAGATGCGACATTGCGCGAGCGTGAACTTGCAGCCGCAGGTGCAAGTATCGGCATTGAAACGGTGGAGCGCGATTCTTTTTTGCTCGGGCGTGAGTTTCGAAAGGTCGACGCCGGGAAGTTCGGTGGCGCGGTCGGCGTGTGAGAGGAAAACCTCGCCCTTGTCTTCAAAGGTTTCGACTTTGGCCATGATCGGCATGCCCAGCAGGGCGCGAATTTCCGTTTCGTAAACCGCGGGGTTCCAGAGACCGACATGTTTCTGGACTACGCGGCCTTCGGTATCCAAAACAAAAGACGTGGGCAGTGCGGGGATACCGCCGAATTGAATACGGACGTCATTGGAAGTCATGGCGACAGGATAGTTGATGCCGGTTTCCTCGACGTACTGCTTGATGTCGGCTTCTTCGTCGTCGACATTGAGGCCGATAATTTGAAGGCGGCCCTCGTAGCGGTCCTGGAGAGCGACGAGATCGGGCACTTCGGCGCGGCAAGGTCCGCACCAGGTGGCCCAGAAATTCAGAAGAACAACTTTGCCTTGCAGGGCGGCGAGGGTGAGTGGCTTGCCGTCGAGCGCGGTGAGTTTGAAGTCGGGCGCGGGATCGGGATTGCGCACGAAGCGGATGACAGGCTCGTTGTGCTGATCTTGGACTTGCTGTGCGGAAGACAGAGTGGGAGAGAGCACCAGAAGTAAAGAAGTAACGAGGTAATGAAAGTGCCTCATAGCGTCCCTAATAGAAGAGCACATTGAGCGGCGCGCGCCAAGTGGCTGATAGGAAGCGTGAGGGGGGGGAGTTGCCAAGTCGGAAGGCTGAGAGCTGGGAGAAGAGGAGAGAGGTAAAGGATAACGTAGAGGCGCTGAGTTCGCAGGGACGAACGGAGAAGATGATGGCTTTGACTAGGCTCTCTAGATGCCAAATGCTGTTTGAGGTTGCGATTCGGCTGACTTTTGAGCGCGACATCTACAGTGGCGGCTCTGGCGGGCTAGTTCCGTCTCTTACTTGGAAGTTGTGTGGAGTTTCCTGGCGGGCGAGGCGGAGCGCTCGGAGCGGCGTTCTTGTTCCACATGCTGGGTGCAATCAGCGATTTCGTCGTCGATTTTCTTGATTTCGAGTGCGAGGTGAAATTCCTCGGGGTGCTTGGCGTATTTTTCGAAAAGCGAGTTACGCTTGGATTTCAAATCGTCTCGTTTTTTCTTCCAGACTCCGGCAACGGCTAACATGTGTTTGGCCTCGGAAGTAGTGTGCGCTCATTTTTGGTTAATCGATATAGGGCAAATGCGATTTGTTTCGATTCCTGCGCCGCCGAAGGAGGGATTAGAAGAAATCGGGTTCGGCCGAGGGGAAGGACCCTAGCTTGGAGCAACGGGCGTATGGCGTCGAATGTTCGTGATAATCTTTTCACATAGAATAGACGCTTCTAGCGACGTGTTGGCGGATGGCGCGGGCTATTTTCGAATTGTGCGTAGAGGGAGAAAATCCCCATGAATGCGACTATGCAGCGAATACTGGGTATAGCGGCCTGTCTGGTTGCGGTAACCATTGCGGTGTGTTCGCGCACGGAGCCCACGGCGGCAGGGTCTGGGGAGCGCATGCTTACGACTGCTCACCCCGATCAGCCAGATGTAAAAACCGCGAACTCATGGGATCGGAAGGCGGCGGCAGCGTACCTCGACCAGCGGGCGGGGTGGTGGATGGGTTGGCAACGGGCGGCGCGGGACCACGAAACGTTTTGTATTTCCTGCCATACGGCGGTGCCCTATGCAATGTCGCGGCCATCGCTTCGTAAGCCGCTTGGCGAGCAAGGGCCTTCCGCCAACGAACGCAAGTTGCTGGGCAATGTGACGAAACGCGTGCGGCTTTGGAAGGATGTGGCGCCGTTTTACACGGACGCCGATCGCGGCGCTTACAAGAGCGTCGAATCTCGCGGGACGGAATCCGTTCTTAATGCCTTGATCCTTGCCAGCAACGATGCGAGTAATGCCTCGCAGAGCGGGCAGTTGAGCGACGACACGCGTACGGCGTTCGAGAATATGTGGGCTGAACAGCAGACGACAGGCGATCAAAAAGGCGCGTGGCTTTGGCTGCGGTTCAAGAATGAGCCGTGGGAAGCGGACGACTCGGACTATTACGGAGCCTCACTGGCGGCGATTGCGGTCGGAACAGCTCCGGAGAATTACCGCGCAAAACCGGAAATCCAAAATAATTTGAAGATGCTGCGTGAATATTTGAACCGTGCCTATGCGGCAGAGACACTGAGCAATCGCGCCGTGTTGCTATGGGCATCGGCGAAAGTGCCTGGACTGCTCGAAGCGGAACGGCAGAAGGCGCTCGTCACCGAACTGCTGAGAAAGCAGGAGGCCGACGGCGGCTGGAGCCTGACTTCGATGGCCGGCAGCTGGAAGCGGCATGATGGAACGCCGCAGGAAGCGCACAGCGATGGGTACGCGACGGGGCTGATTACGTTCGCGCTGTTAGAGGCCGGTGTATCTGTGGAAAATGCGCAATTGAAACGCGGGCTCGCGTGGCTAACGGATAACCAGAACCGAACAGAAGGCTTCTGGCTGGCCTATTCCTTAAACAACAACGAGGAACATCACATAAGCCCGGACACGGCGCGCTTCATGAAAGATGCGGCGACGGCTTACGCAGTGCTCGCTCTAAGCGAGTCCAAAACTCGTTAAACGTCAAAACAGGGATGGCCAATCAGAGACGAGTGTCCAGCTATTGCCAGCCAATGCGGACGAGCGAAAGACCTTGGCGGGGCAAGGTAAATCGCAAGTGCGCTGTGCCGCGCTCGATCGTTAGAAACGAAGGCGACTCCAGAAGCTGCAATTGCCCGGCACCTTCAAGCTGCTCGTATTGATGATCAGAAGGTGTCTCAATCGATCCCATTTCTTTCCACGCCGTGAACGCATTGCTGTGACCAGAATCGATGCGAAAGTGTTCGAGCAGGGCTTGGCTGACGTCTCCGGGCAGACCGTCGACGAACAGTTCGATTTGCGCATCGTGAACGCTCGAGTCAGCGTCGTGATAATTCCAGATCAGAATTTCGATTTCGTGATTCTTGCGCGTGGCGATGGCGTTGATATCCGGCTGGCCGCGCACCCCGGCACTTAGGATTTCATCGACGGGAAGCGCCGCGGCACTCGAAGACTTCACGCGTTCCGTGCCGAGCAGTCCAAACATACGAAACGCATTCAATACCGGCTTGTCCAAGCCGTTGGTGGCCAGGTCGCGAAAGCCTTCAAAAAATGGCTGGCTTTCGAATTCAAAAGACCAGGTAACCGCACCGGCGAAATTAATTTGTTCGCGCCGAGACAATTCGTAGATCGCATTCAACACTTCGGCAGTGTAGGAAGCGTATTGCGCGCCGTTGCGGTACGCATTCTGCGGATGGGTCCGCGCGGAACACGCAGCGCAGCCTTCCGGGTCAGATTCTCCAAGAATTATGGGTGTATTGTGCCACTCGGGAAAAGACGCCACGATTTGGAACCCTTGTTCAATGGAAGCCAACTGTCGCGCGACGCCCATTTGTACGTGGTCCTCGAGCATCGATTTCGTAAGGTAGCGCAACGATAGGCGGAACGACGTTTAGATAGTTAGAGTTCTGAGCAACTCCTTTCCCTGGTCATTTTTGCAAATTCAAGAAGACCCTTGACATCGCCTTGTTCTGACACTATATATACATGTCAGGTAAAGGCAGCGACCCAAGCTCGCGAAGCTTCGGTCTAGAATAGGTGTCCTGATCTTTTATGCCTACGGCTCCAGATCCCGATCTCCGTTTGCGTGGCCGGCTCCTTCGCAGCTTGGGACGGCTTCGCGAAATGCTTCCGGGTTCTTTTGTGGAACGCAAACGGGCTTGTGGGCGAGCCAACTGCCGCTGCGCCGATGGCAAAAACCTACACACCCAATACCAAATTTCAGTTCTGGTTGATGGCCAGCCCAAAACTTTCCATGTTCCCGCCACCTTGGTGCAACAGGTGCGCGATAACATCGAATTGCGTAAGCGTTTTGAAGCCGCAGCAGCCACCATCTGTAATATCAATTTGCGCCGTTTCCTAAAGCCAAAGGAAAAGCCTTAATCTTGCGTCGACACCAGTTCGAGAGCTACCTCGATAAGGTGTTTGATTTCTCTGCAAGAGTGGAGGCTTTGCCGGAAGGCCGCCGGTATCCACAGCATTCCGGAAAAAAGATCTTTGATGCCGTATTTCTGGGAGCCGCTTGTCAGTTTCCTGCCTTGCACCGGATCGAAACGGAATGCCGGCAAGGTGTTTTTAGCAAACGCATTGGAGCTTTGAGCGAAGACACCTTGGGGTACGCTCTCGCTCGCTATGATCCCGATGCTGTTTTGGCTTTGAGCTGTGCCTTGTCCCGCCAATGTAAACGCAATGGTCTGTTCCGCTCTCCCTGGGCGAGAGGACGGATCGTCGCTGCCGTGGACGGGATAGAGATCTGCAGCTCTTTTGTGCGCTCCTGTGAGGATTGCATGGAGCGTAGGGTCCACCATGTGGTGGACGGAGAACTTCGTGAACAGATTCAGTACTATCATCGCATCTCCGTGGTCACGGTGGTCAGCTCGGCCTTTCCCATCCCTTTAGGGATACGCTTTCAAAAGAACGGAGAGAGTGAAGTCGCCTGCAGCCTGGCTTTGCTCCAGGAACTACTCGAACGGTTGGGGTGCCGGTTTCTGGATCTGTTGGTTGCCGATGCTCTGTATTTACAGGCGCCGTTTGTCGCTGCGGTGGAAGCTCTCGGTTTGGATTGGGTGATCAATCTCAAGGATAACCAACCCGAGTTGCTGGCCGAAGCACGGAGGATCCTGCCTAGCGAAGGATCTGCGGACCCACAGGAGTTGCAGCTGTGGCATGCACCGCAGGTCTACTGGCTGGTGACCGACCGCACCGTTGGTGTCGTCAAAACGGTACGCAGCATCGAGTACCGTCGCCAGTTGGTTCGTCGGGACGAACTGGGGCGGAAGCACGCGGAGAAAGAAACCGTCCTGGAGACGAGCACGAATTTCTACGCCAGCAACCTGGAGCTGGGTTCCATTCCGCCCGTGTTCATTCATCAGTTAGGTCGTAGTCGTTGGATCATCGATAGCGAAGTGTTCCAAACCATGACCACCGAAGGACACCTCAAAAAACCGTCGGTGCATCAGGGCCGTGGTCAGGCACTCATGGTGCTCACCTGGATTCGCGTATTGGCCTTTACGCTAACCCTGGTGTTCTTTCATCGCCAGGTGCGCAGCCACTTCAAAAACTGTTCTCTCGGTCTTTGCGACCTGGCCCGTAGATTGGCTTACCAGTTTCTGGTTCCACGTCCGGATTCCAGTTGAACGTCCCGGCTTCCTCTTCAATAAAGCCAAAGCCATCCTCCGCCCTGCGTGGGTGGCGCCACTCCTTTTCTCTTTCGACCCTCCACCGGCCCTTTTGGCAGCCATCCTGACGTTTCGTTTCTTCGCGCAATTCAGCAACTGTTCGTCGCACAGCCCAATTTCACTGGAATCAGCCAGTTAACCATTCACCGCACCAACCTTTGCGAAATCGCTGGGTCCTCGAGCCACTCGGTTGCTCCTTTCGGATGAAAACTGATAAAAGCTAGAGGCGAGCCGATTTTGCCGGTGGCCAAATTCTGCTCGTGCGCGCAGTGTTCGAGAAACCTTCGCAAAAAATCAGCGGCTTTGGGAGAGGCGGGGCCCGTCGTATCCGGCCCGCCGACGGAAGCGCCAGGTAAGGCTCGCAGAATTGCGGCAGCCGAGAAATCGTAGAGCTTGAAATATCCTTCGGGAGTTCCTTTCCAATAGTCGATGTCCGGCTCGTTCCAGATTTCCCAGAGCCAGGTCTTGGTTTCGGCTTCGCCGTAGCGGTCACGCAGATGAGCGGCAAAGTGAAACACAACGTCCGCCCATTTCTGGTAGTCCTTCGGCGGATAGGCCCAGCCTGTGAAGATTGAGCCTTGCGGAAAATTATGGCGATACGGCTCTGGATGCGCTGAGAGCGCTTCTGGCATGAAACCGATTTGCACGAGCGGCTTGATTCGAAAAGCCTGGTAAGTGTCGAAGATGCGGTCGAGAATCGTCCAGTTATAGACGGGATTTCCCTGGGCGTCCTCGGTGTAAACATTCGTAGAGCCCCATTTCAGCGAAGCCGTGCCGTCTCCACTCGTGAGCAAATTGTGGACGCGAATGTGGACTGGGACGGGGCTGAGAGCCGCGAGTTCGCCGAGCAATTGTCTGCCGTTGGGCGCGTAGGTGTAGTTCGGTTCATCGTAACCAAAATAGTTCCAGATGGGCGGGAGTGGGCCGTCGGGTTGATCGGCGTGGACTTGAATACTTACCGGGGGTGAGAGGCGCTGCCCGGCGCACAGCACGGCGGCGAACAAGAAAAGAGCAAAGACAAGAGCAGGCTTGCGCATGCGGTGGATTCTAACCGAAGAGCCGGGCTGAAGCCCGGCCTCTACACGAACGGAACAAGGAAGCAGGCGGGGCCCCAGCGGGCTAACCAAGCCTCACCTCTAAAAAAGACCAATCTGATTTATCGCTACGAACCAGTTGACCAGGGTGGAACGACACCCGTCATGCGGGCGTAAGCGATGAGTTGTCCCATGTGCTCGTTCGCATGAACGATTATCCGCAAATACATTCCGTCGACGGTGGCGTCTCTATCGGCGATGTGCACTTTGCGTTGGAGATCCTTCGGTGTCACAGCCAGATGGGCCTGCTTGACGGCTTCAAGGGAGCGCTTGAGCCAGTTAATCACGTCGGCTTTTGCGGTAACCGATTTTTCGATCCCTTCTTTCATGTCGGCGGGCATTTTGGGGCCGGTCACGCTGAGCAGGTAGAAGTTGGCCTCCGCAATGTGCATGTAGACTTCGCTCGTCGAGCGCACGCCAGGTGCCGGCCGCCAGGAGAACTTCTCCGCCGGCGTGGCTTCGGCGAGCGCGATCAGTTGCTGTGAGACGTGCAGCCACTCTCCATCATAGCCCTGCCAAATCCCTTCGGGAGCCGTTTGCGCAAGCAAAGGCTGGGCGCCGGCAAAGCTGAACAGAAAGAGCAAGAGCAGAGCTTTTTTCATGATTTATCTCCTCGCGGGAGTTCGTTCGCGGCGCGGTATAGCTGAACCCAGCCCATTCTATACACATTCCTAAGTTAGACGGAGTTTCCTGGAAAAGGTTTACGGAGGAATAGGACGTCCCCCTGCAAGTATTCCGAGGTTTCACGAACCATGCCTTATGCTAGGTTGGCCTGCCGAGCGCGCAGGAGATCCTCGGGCGCGCCCAAATGCCATGCATCGAATGGTGGGTTGAGGAATCTAATAGATCATGAAGATACGATCGGGTTTGCTGGGGTTCATTGTTGTGATTCAGACCGTGCTCTTTTTAACGCATTTGCTTCTGTATGAGACGTGGACATTTTCGTCCACTGGAAGCGGCGCGGCCGCAGCGTTGTGGCTCAAAGTAACGCTCGGAGTTTTGTCCGTGAGTTTTCTGTCGGCTTCGCTTTTGGCTTTTCGTTATACCAGTCCTGTGCTGCGCGTGTTTTACCGTGCGGCGGCGATTTGGTTAGGCTTGCTGAGCTTCCTCTTTCTCGCAGCCGCCTCTTCATGGATTGTTTTCGGAATTACCAGGTTGGCGGGCTTCAATTTGAATTTCCACTTGATCGTGGAGGCCTTTTTCGTTGCAGCTATCTTGACCGGCTTGTACGGCGTTTTCAACGCGAGCTGGACGCGCATCACGCGAATTTCCGTTCGCCTGGCAAATCTGCCGGAGGCTTGGCGCGGGCGCACAGCGGCGCTGATCAGCGATGTGCATCTGGGCCATGTGCGAAACGGCAGTTTTCTGCGGCGCATGGTCGCGAAGATTTTGAAGGAAGAGCCCGACGCGATTTTTATCGCAGGCGATTTGTATGACGGGACGGCCATCGACGCCAGGCAAGCAGCGGCGCCGCTGGGCAAATTAACGGCCCCGCACGGCGTTTATTTTGTTGCGGGTAACCACGAACAATTTGGCGACGACACCAAGTATTTGAGCGCGGTGGAAGCGGCCGGTGTGCGCGTGCTCAGCAACGAAAAAGTGGAAGCAGACGGCTTGCAAATCATCGGCGTCCCCTACCGGCACGCAACGCATGACACACATTTCGCCTCCGTTCTCGAAGGCGTCGGCGTCGACCGCGAACGCGCGAGCATTCTTCTGACGCATGCCCCCGACCATCCAGAAGTTGCGGAGGCGGCCGGAGTTTCACTGCAGCTCTCCGGGCACACGCACGTCGGCCAATTCATTCCCTGGAGTTGGATGGCGCGGCGAATTTACCGGCAGTTTGTATACGGCCTAAGCCGCATTGGAAAAATGCAAGTGTTCACGTCGAGCGGAGCCGGCACCTGGGGACCGCCGCTGCGCCTGGGTTCGAATCCCGAAATTGTCATGCTCCAATTTGAGTAAAGCGGTATTTCCCTGCAAGACTACGCTGGGGCACGACACGCCGTACCAGCGCGACCGAAAGAAAAAGTTCCCACGGCGCAAAGCAGACCTCACAGAGAAAGCAAAGCGTTCTTTTCAGCAGGCTTCAGCCTTTCAAATTCATGGGTGACGTGTGCGGCCTCGCCGCGGTGCCGCCGAATGGGGACCGTGAACGTATTCTAAGCTCCATCCGGCCGTGCGTTAAATAGGACGCCGGATGCCGAGTTTGCGCATGCGCGCCTGCAGCGTCGTGCGCTTCATGCCGAGTATCGCGGCGGCGCCTCTTGGCCCGGCAATGCGCCACTCCGTTTGGCGCAGTGCGCGGAGAATGTGCTGGCGCTCGGCGTCTTCAAGAGTAGAAATGGAAACGGTCGAAGAGGTAGGGGAAGCAGAAATTGGAGCGGAATCATTGCCCGCGGTGGCCGCGATGGCCACGGATTTCAGTTCGGAAATAGGGACGCGCAGTCCTTTGCCAGGAGAAAGAAGCACGGCACGCTCGATGAAATTTTCCAGTTCGCGAATGTTACCAGGCCACGCGTAACCGACGAGCGCGTCCATGGCTTCCGCGGGAACGTAGGCGACAGATTTGTTCAGCCGCCGGCTGAACTTCTGCACGAAATAGCGGACCAGCAGAGGAATGTCTTCCGGGCGCTCGCGGAGTGCAGGAATGTGGATGGGAAACACGTTGAGCCGGTAGTAGAGGTCGCTGCGAAAAGCTCGTTCGGCGACGAGCTTGGCAAGATCGCCATTGGTGGCTGCCACGATGCGCACGTCGACGCGCTGCGTCTGATTGCTGCCGAGGCGTTCGAACTCCTGTTCCTGAAGGACGCGCAGAAGTTTGGGCTGCAGCTCGAGCGGCAAGTCGGCAACCTCATCAAGAAAGAGCGTGCCGTGGTCCGCAAGCTCGAAGCGGCCGATTTTTTGCGTCAGAGCACCGGTGAAAGCGCCGCGCTCGTGGCCAAACAGCTCCGATTCGAGAAGTCCGCTGGGGATGGCGGCGCAATTGATCTTTACGAAAGTGCGCTCGCGGCGCGGGCTGAGATTGTGAATCGCGCGTGCGATCAGCTCCTTACCTGTACCCGTGTCTCCGGTGACCAATACAGCGGTTCCTGCGGGAGCGACGAGCTCGACCTGTGCAAGCGCGCGCTTAAGCGCCGGACTGTCGCCGACGATCTCTTCGAAATTGAATTCACTGCGAATTTCTTCTTCGAGATAGAGCTTTTCTCCCGCGAGCTTGTCTTTCAACTTGTCGATCTGTTTGAAGGCCAAAGCGTTTTCGACCGCGATGGCAATCTGCGCGGCGACCTGCTGGAGGAGTTCCACGTCCTGGTGCGGGAAAGCGTCTTCGCGGCGGCTGGCGAGATTGAGCGTGCCGAAAGTACGGCCCTGCGTAATGAGCGGAACGCAGCAAATGGTTTGCACGCCCTCGGCGCGGAGCGCGCGGATAATTTCATTGGAGAAGCGATCGATCTCGGCGCCGCGGGCGAGGAGCGGTTGCCCGGTGGTAAAGCAGATACCGGACGGCGTGGTCTCGAGCGGGACGGTGATTTCCTGGTCGAACAGGCCGGGGCGGCTGGAAAAATCGAGTGCGTGAATTTTCAAAAGACCGGAAACGGAGTCGCGAAGAGCGAGACTGGTGTAGTCGTGATGAATCACTTTTTCGAGAGACGAGACGATGCCGCGGAAAAGTTCGCGTAGCTCGCGTGTGGAGACGAGGATATTGTTGACGTCGAGAAGTACCTGCAGCCGGTCGCGCTCGCGGGCGAGCTGAATTTGATAGGCCTGCGAAGTTTGGAAATTGAGCGCGTTATCCACGGCGACAGCGACTTGGCTGCCCACGCGTTGCATGAATTGAAGTTCCGTATCCGTAATGAGTTGTGGAACGAGCCGGCCGAATCCCATCGCGCCGAGCCGATGCTGCGCCGTTGTCAAAGGAACCATAGCCAGAGAGCGAACGCCGACTTCGCGCAACCGATGCAGGAAATCGGGGAAGCGTTGATCCTCTTCCGTGTCGGTGACGACAAACGGCTGTTGCGATTGCCAGACCCACCCCGAGGGATGCCCGTCCACCGGCGTTTCGCTCCCGGTCTTGGCAGGCGTTGGCAGGCGAGTCTCGAGAATGTGAAGCCGCATCACATTGCGATCGGAGTCGTGCAAGACCAGCGTAAGGAAATCGAAGTCCACGACACAATGGAGACGCTCGGCAAGATCGTGAAAGAGTGCCGCCAGATCGCGATGCTGCGCGATCGATTCCGCCACTTCGAGCAAGGCCTCGAGCTGGCGCCGCGAATGTTCGAGCGGGGCTGCAGGCGTTGGTTCGGGCGGGGAGATAGCGGGATCCGCCATAGAAATCAGAATAGCACCGGGCTCGGCAGAGGCTCAACCAAAGGCGCTATGGCGAAGCATTCGGGTCGCGAGGCGTGGTAGCAAAGTTAGTCTTGAGCGGCGGGGCCATGCTCCAGGTCAACGCGCCAGCCTCGATTCGGGCAGGCCCCTCTGAAGTCTACGTGGCCAGCGCCAACGGCAAGAGCAATGTCGTCAGCGTCGCGATTGAGTGAGCCCCGTCTAGGGCACAAACGGCGCACTGGACAGGTAGTGAGTCAGTTTCCGGTAACGGCAGCGCTGACCGGGAATCCGGATTTTGCTGGCTTTTCTTCTATAATCCGTGGGGATCGCGACCAGTGTCGCTCGCCCTGATCGAGCAAAAGGAGCACAAAAACATGAAGCCAAAGAACACGATCTGCCTCTGGTTCGACAGAGACGCGCATGAGGCGGCGCGCTTCTATGCCTCCACCTTTCCGGATAGCAAAGTAACCGCGGTTCACGAAGCTCCCAGTGATTATCCGAGCGGCAAGAAGGGTGATGTGCTAACTGTGGAGTTCACCGTCCTAGGCATTCCCTGTCTCGGTCTCAACGGCGGCCCGGCGTTCCGGCACACCGAGGCTTTTTCCTTTCAGATCGCGACGGACAATCAGGAAGAGACGGACCGTTACTGGAACGCGATCGTCGGCAATGGAGGGACGGAAAGCCAGTGCGGTTGGTGTAAGGACCGCTGGGGCCTCTCCTGGCAAATCACCCCGCGCGCGCTAACCGATGCGCTCGCGGCTGGTGGCGATGAGGCAAAGCGTGCCTTCGAGGCGATGATGAAGATGAAGAAGATCGACGTCGCCGCCATCGGGGGAGCGCGGCGGCGCTGACGTCAAGACGCCTAGCGTCCTTATTCATCCTGAATTATGCGCAGGCAGGAAGCTATCGGTTTCGTGCGTCGGAATTGACCGACGCAAGCCCTAGGTTTGCGATTCAATTCCGCCGCGTTCTACCAGGACCTACTTGGAAGCTCGCCCTCGCGGGCTGCGCCAGTTCCACACATTGTAGGAATAGAGCGCAACACAGAAGAGATTCGCGGGTATGAATCCAAATTGCGCGGTTCGTGAAGCAATGACGCAAACGACCAAGCTATTTGCACAGGCAACCATCCACCCTTGCCAGAATTTCCTTCCTATGAGAATGGTCGAAAGGACTGTAAGAACGCACGAGATGTAATCCAGACGAAACACGGTCACCTATACCTGAACACTGAGTCTTTGGCGCAGCTTATGTGCACCCGAGCCGCTTTTTCTGCGCGGCCTTCAGTCAGACTAGCATTTCAGGTTTCCGCCTATAACTGTTCTTCGGTTCAGGTGCGCTCACGAAGTCAACCCTTGCTAAGTTGGGCCGTCGGATTCTCTCCGTGCCCCTCTTCGTGCCCCTCTTCGTGTCCCTCTTCGTGTCCCTCTTCGTTGACTTGCCTTCTGCCACAACCTAAGATGAGCGCCAAATGGCCGATTCGCCAGATTTAATCGGGAAAACCATCTCGCATTACCTCGTGATCGAAAAGCTTGGGAGTGGCGGCATGGGTGTCGTGTACAAGGCCGAGGACACGCGCCTCGGCCGGTTCGTCGCTCTCAAATTCCTGCCGGAACACGTAGCCCAGGACCGCCAAGCTTTGGAGCGGTTCCGCCGCGAAGCCCGTGCCGCATCGGCGCTGAACCATCCGAACATCTGCACTATTTACGACATCGGCGAGGAAAATGGCAAAGCCTTCATCGCCATGGAATATCTCGAGGGCACAACGCTAAAGCACGCCATCGCCGCCCGGCCCATGGAAATGGAATTGTTGCTGGACGTGGCGATGGGAGTGGCCGATGGGCTGAATGCCGCCCACTCCAAAGGCATCATCCATCGAGACATCAAGCCGGCGAACATTTTTATTACTGAAGGCAGACACGCCAAGATTCTCGATTTCGGCCTAGCGAAAGTAAATTCTGCGAAGAATGCGTCGCTCACAACCGACCTGCTGCCCACGCTCGAAGAGGATCCCGAGCATCTGACAAGCCCGGGAACAACCATCGGTACGGTTGCCTACATGTCTCCGGAGCAGGCACTGGGGAAAGCTCTCGACGCCCGCACGGACCTCTTCTCCTTTGGCGCCATTCTCTACGAGATGGCGACCGGCGCGCTCCCCTTCCGCGGAGACACCTCGGCGGGATGTTTTAATTTGCTGCTCAACAAAGACCCTATTTCACCGCTTCGCCTCAATTCCGAGCTGCCACCTGATTTAGAGCGCATCATTCTAAAGGCTCTGGAAAAGGAGTGTAACGTTCGTTACCAAGGCGCTGCGGAGTTGCGCGCCGATTTAAAGCGCCTGAAACGCGACACCGGTTCCGGAAAAATGACCGCCGCGGAGGCGCTCCCAAGAGCAGCGCCCGCAAAATCTCGCTGGGTGTGGATTGCTGCCGCCATCGTTGCAATCATTGTCCTCTCCACATTGTTATTCTTGCTTCGCCCCGGTCCAACTCGACTGAATCCGCTTTCCAATGCCCAGTTCACTCGCCTCACGGACTTTCAAGGCGCCGAAACGGACCCTGCCATTTCGCCCGACGGAAAATTTGTCGCCTTCATCAGCAACCGCGGCGAATCGTTTGATATCTGGCTAATTCAATCAAACGGGAACGGTCTCGCTAACCTCACCAAGGGCCGCATCGGGGATGCGCGCGCGCCCCTTCGTGCCATAGGATTTTCAGGCGATGGCTCGGAAGTTTGGAGCGCCGGAACGGAAGCCAGGAGGCTCATGCTATGGCCACTGATTGGCGGAGAGCCGCACAATTTCCTGGCTGACCGGGCGGCCGAGGTGGCGTGGTCGACGGATGGCTCCCGGGTGGCCTATCACACGTGGGAACCCGGCGACCCGACGTTCGTGGCAGATCACAACGGCACCAATCCCCGCCAGGTCGTGCAAAACGACCCTGGATTGCACAACCATTTTCCGATCTGGTCGAAGGATGGACGCTGGATCTACCTGGTGCGCGGCAGGCCAGCCACGCGGGAGATGGATTTGTGGCGCATTTCCCCGGATGGTGGAGCACCCGAGCAGCTCACACATCTAAAGAGCGATATCGCGTACCCGACTCCGATCGACGAGCGGACAATTCTGTTTGTTGCGCACAACGAAAACGGGGCTGGACCATGGTTGTGGTCGTTTGATGCCAACTCCCGAACGTCCCAACGCGTGAGTTCTGGTTTGGAACAATTCACAGCTGTGGCAGCCACCGCCGATGGCCTGCATATTGCTGCCAGCGTCGTAAACCCCCAGGTCAACTTGTGGAGTGTTCCGATTACGACTGGCGTTGTCGAAGAAAAGGAAGTCACGGCTTTCCCATTACCCACGACCCACGCTCGAGCGCCGCGCTTTGGAGGAGGATCGTTGTTCTATTTGTCCTCGCGAGACGGGGCGGACGGCCTGTGGAGCTCTCGCGATGGCAAAGCTCTCGAGATTTGGAAGGGCTCGGACGGCGCACTCCACTCGCCGCCGGCCGTCTCGGCAAACGGGAACAGTGTTGCGTTTGCGCTAAGCCGCAACGGGAAGCAGCTGCTGCATGTGATTGCCGCGGACGGAACGGGACTCCGGCCGCTCTCTAGCGACGTTGATGTTCGTGGCACGGCTTCCTGGTCTCCGGATGGCCAATGGATTGTCGCGGCCGGTAGCGACCGCAATGGCGCTGGCTTGTTCAAATTACCCGCCAACGGCGGCACGCCGGTTCGGATCGCCACGGGACCGTTTTTGGATCCGGTGTGGTCTCCGCGCGGAGATCTGATCGTCTATTGCGGCACGCAGGTGTTCACGCTAGCGCCGCTCCAGGCCGTGCATCCGGATGGTACCCCCGTGAATCTGCCGGAAATCAAAGTGCAGCGCGAAGGTGAGCGTATGCGCTTCCTGCCGGATGGCTCGGGCCTAATTTATATGCTCGGAAGCACGCTGGCCGGGCAGGATTTCTGGCGGCTCGACCTTAGCACTATGGCCTCGCGGCGTTTGACGCGGCTGAACAGTCCCGCCACGATGCAGACCTTTGACATCACTCCCGATACCAGCCACATCGTCTTCGACCGCTTGCACGAAAATTCGGAGATCCTGCTCATTGATCTTGCGGCGAAGCAGGCTCGGCCGTAGCACCGTCGCGAAAGTCCCTTTGCGGATGGTTCTGCTTTCGCTCTGCTTGGCCCGCTCCGTATTTTTCCAGATACTCGATCGCGCGGCGGAGGATTTCGCAACGAGCAGAGGCAACGCGGGCTGCAGCTCGGCTGCGTCGGTGCGGAACGCTCGGTCTTGCTTGGCGGGGCGGGACTTCCGATCACCTGCGGCGTCAACTGCTTGCGCCGTACCCTGAAATACCTTCGGGCTTTGATTTGGAGGATTTCCGCGAGCTGCAACGGTTCGCCCAGCAGATTTCATCGGGGCTTGCATCCACGCGAAACATGGGGTTTTCTGCTTTCCCTTTGGCGACTTCTTCTCCAGCTGTCCCGAGGGCCGAGCCAGAAACGATGAATCAAACTCTCGTTCGTCCATCTATTTTCTCCGGCGGCTTTACAGGCATCTTACCAAAACCCACTTTACTGCGTTCATCAGGACCTAGCCGAATCGAAAAACAATCTAATCGAAAAATACGATCTTGAGCCATGAAGCCGTTCGCTCCAGTTGTGGAAGGTAAATGTGTCGGTGTCTGGCCGCCCCTGCACTTTCGCTTCCAGGCGCACTCGGGGCGACTAGCAAAACAAAGGGCTTCCTCGCTGAGACAGAGGCAATCTAAGTGCAGCGTTAAGAACGTTTTTATTTTCGTCGTGCACACACAACTTACTGCGATTCGGGAAGGCACCGTCATGAAAAGGCTGGCTGCGCTTTGTCTGGTTTTGCTTTTCGCTTGGCCTCTGCTTGCCGTTGACGACGGCGACGTTTCATATGTTGGCGGGACCGTCGAGAATTTGAAGGAGGGAAGCCCGGGAAAATTAGATATGACTTCGCAGACCGAACTGGTCTTCGTGTCTTCCTCCGTCAGGCTGATCATCCCATACGCAAGCATCGATTCCTACGACCACTCGCAACGGGTTACGCATCACTTGGGAGTTCTGCCTGCCATCGCTGTCAGCTTGGTAAAAAAACGTCAGAGAAAACACTTTCTGCGTATCGCTTACCACGATGAAATCAAGACGCCTCAAGTCGCGATTTTTGAAGTGCCAAAGAAGATGCCGCTGACTTTGCTCGCCATTCTGCAGCAGCGCGCTCCGCAGGGGTGCAAACCTCAGCCGTATTCGGAATGCAGGGTTGTTCCTGATTAGCATTACCGGAAAAGTTTTGACCAAAATCCACATTGGACGGTAAGCGGAAAAGTTAGCCGAAGAGATCAGTTTACGAACGAACCGTCATACGATCACAATCAGGCCACGTCATGTACCGAGCATTGACAGAATTCGTTCTCGTCGTGCACCTGGCATTTATTCTATTCGTTTGGCCGGCGGCCTATTGGCGCGGCGGCGATTGTGGTGGCTGATGCCGCTTCATTTGTCGGCCTTGGTATGGACGGTCTATGCAGAGTTATCTCAAGGGATCGTGTGTCCATTAACTGCACTTGAGATTTTCCTTGCCGGTCGAGCCGGCGTTACGGGGGACAGCGGAGACTTCGTTGCCCGCTATCTGGTTCCGATCATCTATCAAGACGGGCTGTCTTCAAAATGGCAAGACGCATTGGTTATGATCGTTCTAGCCTTTAATTTTCTCGTCTACGCTTCACTTCTGCGGAAAAGACTAAAGACGCAGTAATGAATATGCAGCCGTCGCGCAAAGGTGACTTTCTGCACAGAGTGTTTCAGGAACTGGAGCGTCGTTCCGTTCGCCAATCGTGTCATTTCCCGAAGACTTTCTTCAATAACTCCGTTGTCTGCATAACTGGGTGACCCAGAACATGGTGATGGTCCGATGGCGTAGGGGAGACGAGTTTGGCCCAACGCGGGAATGGCAGCATATCCTGCCCTCGTCCATGACTGTGAGTGGCTGGCTATATGTAAATCGTGCGAAGTGGATATTGCGCGCAATTATTTTTTAATCGTATGTTCCGCTTAGAGGGTTAAGTCGTGGGCGGATCTGGGTCAGCGATTCCAGTGAGTCTGAATCCGACATCGCCACGGCAAGAACGATTCATGACAGAGAAAACTCGATCCAGAATGATACCGACCATCGTTTTGATTGCCGTTGTATCGGTTGCATCCATCCTGAGCAGCGGGTCCTCTCAGGGCGCGCCTACGAGCGCGAAACCGGCAAAGGAGAAAGTTGTTTACGTCTGTGCTTGTCTGAAAACAAAGTCCTGTTCTTGCATGACCGAGGCCAAAACTAAGGGGCCCTGCGCCTGCGGTACCGCTGGCGGGCCCCCCATGAAGCCAGTGCCGCCAGATAGTGACTGGGCTAAGGAGAATCGCGAAGCGCTCGCGAATTAGCTACAAAGAGAATCGCGCTGCCCCTCTTGCCCCGAACGATCTGCAACTCCTCAGCGCGAATCACGTCGCCCTGAAAAGCAAACGGGCTTTCCACCTTTCAGAGCTCGATTCAAATTCATTTGTTTTGATACGTCTGTTCGTGTTACTCGGGTTTGTCGGTACCGGGAACCACATTTCCGGTAACCGCTTAATCAGGCACTGGCAACTTTTCAGTTCTGTGTTTTCAGGAACGCTTCAAAGCCGTTCACAATTTGAAGGGGCAATTCACCGACGGCTTTCTTGGAGAGAATCTCATGGCCAGCGCTTGGCACTTCAAAGAGTGCGTGTGGGGCGGGGATCAGTTCTAGAGCTGATTTCATTTCCGCAGTCGTGCCGAAGGGATCGCGAGTGCCGTGAACGAAGAACGTGGGCGTGGCTAGCTTCGGGAAATGTCTAGTGCGAAGTTCATTCGGTTTTCTGGGAGGATGAAGTGGGTAGGAGAGCAGGAGCAAGCCATCCACCAGCTGCGGCTCTTCAGACGCGAGCATGCTTGCCTGTCGTCCGCCGTAGGAATGGCCACCCATAAACATCCGGCCCTTCGTTTTATCTCTCATGACCGCGACAGCGTGGCGGAGACCGTCTCGATCCCGGATCGCGCTGCCGGGAGAAGGTGGTCCATGCGGTCGTGCGACGCGGAATGGCAGGTCGAACCGCAAAACGGTGAATCCCGACGCGGCCAGCGCCTCTGAGATCTCCACCAACAGTTTAGACTGGCAATCTGCGCCAGCACCGTGCGTGAGCACAATGGTGGCGTTCCGACTCGGCTGCGGAGGCTCGTGCAGGAAACCACGAATGGGAGGCTCACTCTTAAGCTCAACAAAAGGGATAGACATGGAGTTGTATATCTGTGGGCGTCCGAGAAGTCAGTCTATGGCGCAGGCGGCCCTACCGCAAGTCCAGGAGTTGGAGCTGTGTGGAGGCTATCTCGTAGACGCTATTTGCGCAATTTAACCAGCTCACCCTTCGCGTGCTCATTGTTAGGATTCAACTCGACAGACCGCGCATATGCCATACGCGCATCTTGGATATCGTTCGTCGCCTCGTAACCATCTCCAAGGCTGTCCCATGCATTCGCGGAATCGGGATAGGCCTTCGTGTTTAATTTGAAAAGCACGACGGCTGACGATGGGTCCTTTTCCTGAAGGAAAGCATAGCCAAGCCGATTTATCGTCCTCTCTTCGCCGATCATGTAACCGTGCATGGGATCGGCAGTGAAGCTTTGGAACGCCTTCCACGCGCTCTCTTCTCCCATCCGGGCTGCGGATCGCAGTATCTCGGCAAACGACTTCGGGCTGAATCTGATTCCCATGATGTGCCTGGGTACATCGTTTTCAGCGGGGGTTCTCGCCAGAAATGCCTTCGCTTCGCCATCATGCTTTAGGTAAGCATTCAGAAATTGAAGCGTGTAAAGTGCAACCCAGGAATAGCTCGTATTGGCGTCGTTCCGTCCATAATCTGCGACCTGATCCTCCTCCGCGAAATCTTTGGGTGTCTTGAAGCGTTCACACATCGAGCAGAACTCAGGATGGGACATTCCTAACATATTGACCGTCAGGACATCCGCATGTGTCCACGCATTCAGCACGTTGTGCCCTGTCATCTCCATATCGGAGTGCTCGATGTCCTCGATAAAGTTTTCCCTGTTTGAGGTAAAGAAGAGAAGTGGGACGTTCAATTGCTCCGGGTGAATGGATCCAGCTTTTGCCACGAGTCCTGGG
>DATMKS010000027.1:0-168439 GCA_035571045.1 Verrucomicrobiia bacterium | reverse complement strand
GTCTGGTCGATGAGGCGGTGGTGAATCGCGTAGAGGGCGAGCTCGAGGCGGTCGGAGACGCCTAGCTTGTCGAAGATGTTGTGCAGGTGATTCTTTACGGTTTGCTCGCTGATGAAAAGTTTTTCGCCGATTTCTTTGTTGCGGAAACCTTGAGCGACTAGCTGGACGATTTCTTTTTCGCGGTCGCTGAGGAGGGGCTTTTCACGGCGTGGGCCGGATTCGGAGGATTTTGAGAAGGCTTTCATGACCTCGGCGGTCATGCGGTTATCGAGCCAGATTTCGCCGGCGTGAACGCGATGGATACTTTTTACGAGCAAGTCCGTGGCGGATTGCTTGAGAACTACGCCGCGCGCGCCTAGACGCATGGCGCGGACTACGTCGCGATCATCTTCGGCGGCGGTGAGAACGATAACGCGCGTGGGCAGGGTATCGAAATTGACTTCTTCGAGGACGGCGAGGCCGTCTTTATCGGGCATGCGGAGATCAAGCAGCAGGATTTCAGGCTTGAGCTTGGCGAGGAGCTTAATACATTCCGCGCCATTCTGGGCTTCGCCGACGATGGTGATGTCCTCGTCGGAATCCAGGAGTTTGCGGAGGCCGTCGCGAAAGATCGCGTGGTCATCGGCTAGCAGGACGCGAATTTGTTGTTTAGTTTTGGCCATGTCAACCGAGCGGAACCTCGATAGTCAGTCGAGCGCCATGGCCGGGGTTTGACTCTACAGTCAACAGGCCCCCCACGGTACGCGTACGCTCCTTGATGGAAATCGGACCCAATCGCAGGCGGTCGAGCTCATCCCCAGTGAACCGGCCGGCGAAACTGAAACCTTCGCCGTTGTCGTCAACTACCAAAACGATGCGACTGTCATCCTGCGACAGTTTTACCACGACATGGGAAGCCTTCGCATGCTTTTTTATGTTGTTGAGTGCTTCACGGTAAATCTGGAAAATCTCGCGACAGACGCGGTCGGGAGCGTGGAGGTCGGCGGATTCGATCATGACGTCGAGGGCCAGGGTGGATTCGTTGCGGAAGCGCTCGGCGAAACCCTGCATTAAATCGACGAGATCGGCGCTTTGGACGCGAAGAGGACGGAGGTCGGTGACCATGCGGCGGAGCTCGGCGGACTCGTTTTTGACGGTGTGTTGGAGGTTGCCGAGGCTGGCTTCGGCCTGGTCAGGGGCGGCGGCGACCTTGCGGCGAAGGACGTCGAGCTGGATTTCGATGCTTAGGAGGGTCTGGAGAATGCCATCGTGGAGATCGCGGGAGATGCGGCTGCGTTCGCCTTCGATGGCACGGGCGCGGAGATGGCGGAGAAGGAAGACGTTTTCGAGCGAGGGCCCGATGTGGCGGGAGATGCGTTCGAGCCAGGCCAGGTCGGGGCGCTCGAAGGGCTTGCGGCCGTTGATCAGGAAGAGACGGCCGGCAGGCTGCCCCATTTGGTCAAAGGCAACGCTCAGCATGGAGCGAAGATGGAGTTCTTGCTGGGTGGGTCCGGGAAGGCGCGGGAGGGTGGCCAGGCGGCGGCCATCGCGGCGATCCCATCCAAAGCCGCTGCCCGCATCTTCGAGGCTGTTCCAGCATACGGTGGCGTCCATATCGTCGAGGAGGAAGCCGTCGGCGCGGGCCAGGGAGTAGCTTTCGGGGACTAGGCGTTCGCTTTCGCCGGCTTTGAGCCGCCAGAGGTAGATGCGTTCGAGGTCGGTGTCGCGATAGGCGAGGAGGGCGACTTCGACATCGAAGGCGCGGGCGAGTTCGTCGAGAAGGAGGCGTAGGGACTCGGCTAGGCCCTGGTCGACTTGGAGGGTCGCGGTGATACGGGAGAAGAAATCGTTTTGCGAGGCGAAGTGGCGGCTGCGGTCGGCTAAGAAGGCCAAGGCTGCACCGCCTGCGAACGTACCGCCTACAAGTCCTACCCAGGCAATGACACGCATCCAGCCGATTTCACCTTTTACGGCGGTGAGCAGAACCAGAATGAGCGCCAGCGCGCCTGCGAGGGGGATGGTGGCGCGGAGTCCCCAGCGCATGCCCGCAACCCAACAGACGAACAGATACGGAAACCATACGGGGACGGACAACGGGCTGATGTACATGAAAAAGCCGAGCGCGAGGAGATCGCAGGCAATCGGCAAGTGCCAGGATCGTTTGCGGAGGAAACGCTCCAGTGGAATATTTGCAAGAGAAAGAATTAGATAGGCGACTAGGAACGAGATGGAGCGCTTGGCGGCTTGAGGATCCGGCTGTTGGAGCAACGCCAGAATGGAAAGCAAAACGATAATCGGGCGAGCGTAGACGATTTGCCGCTCGAGATGGCGGCGATCCGTTTCGTGGGGGCTCATGCGCGGGGACGCGATTCCTCTGGAACAGTCTAGCAAGAGGTGAAAAAGGCGCTCGGCGACGTGGACGGGTTGCGGCGGATTAGGCAACGTGTGGGGGCGTAACCGAGCGTTTAACGAGAGGCCGGCACAGGTTGGGTTAGAGTTTGATAACGCTCGTTTTCGATCGAGTCGCGGATGAAGTGTTCTATAAGCAGGCGGGTATCTGGAAAGTTTCAGCTCCGCGATAGCGACCGTGTTTTGCCCGTGGGATACTTCGCACGCGTAGCGATTCGGCAGGTGTGCGCATCAAAAATAGTATGAAATTCAAGAAGATCGAACCGGACGCATTTGTGTGCAGTACATCGGCGGCGCGGCCGTTCGGTTGCATGGAATTGTGGGCGGGAAACGAGAGGGCGCATCGTACGCTGGAACTGGCAGGGCTGGAAGCCGACGTTATAGCTATACCTTCGGGGGCGGAGAGGGGCGGAGACCTTTCGGCGGTGTTTTCGTGCAGCGATAATATTGCGCGGGTGGTGCTGGCAGATTGTGTGGGACACGGGTATGTGGCCAGCGAAGTGGCGAGGCACGTTCACCATTTGCTGCACAAATTTCAGGATATTCGGGATACGGCGGGGTTGCTGGCTGCGTTGAATGACGAGTTTACCTTGGATTCGGAGAAATCGAAGGGCGCGCTTCGGTTGACGACTGTGGTCACCGGGACATTCGATGGTGGAACGGGAGAGTTTAATTTTGCGTATGCGGCGCATCCGAGGATGCTGCTTTGGCGGGCGCGCGAGGGGAAATTTTTTGAGTTGGGCGAGGGCATGGAAAACCTGCCGCTTGGAATCATCACGGGAGAGATGTACAGCGAGCAGAGTATTCAGCTTCGCCCGGACGACATGATTCTGGCGTTTTCCGATGGAGCGACTGAGGCGCAGTCACCGGCCGGCGAACAGTTGACGGCGCGTGGGTTTCTGCAACTGGCGGAGGCGACGCTGGGGAAATTCGCGGGATCGGTGAAGCTTACTGACTTTTCGGCGGCTTTGCTGGAGGGCGTGCAGTCTCATAGAGGTAGCACGGAGCTTGACGACGACGTGACTTTGCTGACCTTGCGGCGCGTCGGCTGAGAAGGTCCGGCACGACAGATCATAAATAAATCAAGACGGGCACGGCCCTTCGAGACTCCCATCGTTCCTCAGGGCAAGCACGGTAAAAGTGCCGTGCCCGACGGGAATCTTGCCGGCGAATGGCTGGTTGCGGGGCGCGCGAGGGTTATGGCGCAGCCGGGGCGGCAGGCGGTGACGGCGGATGCGCGGCGAAGTATTCATCGAAACTGGCGAGGCATTCGGCGATGCCCTGCTGGACGTTCTTGTCGAGGGCCGCGACAATCGCGTCAACGCTTTTCCCCGCAGTGGGTTCGTCATGCGAATAAAAGTGCGTCCAAACCGTGGTCGCTGTTTTAACGTTGCGAAGCTCGAGTTCCATGGTGACGCGGGCTACCTCTGAACTCCCCGAGACTTCCTTGAAATCGTAGAGACGGCCGTGCAAAAGAAAGTCTCCATGGATATCGCTGCGCAAAGTATAAACTCCGCGATAGTGGCCCGAAGCGCGCAGCTGGCGGAGCATAATCTCCGCGATCATCTCCGTGGGTGGCTCCGCCCATCGATGATACTCGTAGGTGCCCATGCCCTCGCCACCGGAACTGTAAACAATCTCGTCCTCGCGATAGAGCGCGGGGCCTGTCAGGCGGCCAATCAGGAGCGTGACGGGAACCGGATTTGGATTCGCTGCGGGCGCCGGGTCCCCAGGAATTGTAAGTTGATAGTATTTGCTGGGCCGGGCAGCGCCGCAGCCGGCCGCTAAAGCAGCGGCAAGCGCAAACGTACAAAGAGAGAGTTTCGCAGGTATACGAAAAACCCGCCGTTCACGTCCGGCGCGAGCCGATTCAGTGCAAAATTCTGTGGGGTTCGTCATGAGTTTGCTATTTCCTCGCTTCATTGCTTTTCACCAGGCTTGTGTTCCGTGGGATTGGTGGCGCGAATGAGAGTGTAAGGACGCTTCTTGATCGTGTCCGTGAATTCCTTCAGATTCATGGAGACACGGCGGAAATTATCGAGGAGTTCGTCGATATTTTCCGAATTGACGTCGAGAGTCTGGTCGATGCGCGAGGTGATGTCGGTGAGGGTGGTCAAGGACTTGCGAAGTTCCGTCACGGCCTGGCGGACGTCGGCGCGATTTTCTCCGAGAAGCTCGTCGATATGAGTGAGGGCTTTATTGGCTTCATCGGAAGTCTTGTGAAGATCCTGAAGCAATGGTTCCACCTTTTGGCTCGCGGCGTCCAAGTGCTGAATGGTGGATGTGATCTGTTTACGGTTGTCTTCGATCAAGCCGCGCGTGTCCGCAAGAGTGGCGGAAAGATTGGCGCGGTTCTGGGCGCTGAGCAAGTCATTGACGCGGTCCACGGTCACTTTCAATTCCGTGGCACGATCGTTTAGAGACTGAATAAGTTGTTTCGCTTGGGGCGCGAGGTCGTTGATTTGAGCCGTGAGAGCGTTGAAATCGACATAAGGATCTGATGGCAATAACGAGCCCGGAGGGGCGAGGGCAGTTTGGGCGCCGCCCGGTAAAATCTCGAGATGATTGTCTCCCAAAGGACTCATGCTCATGATCTTGGTGTGGCTGTCCGTTTTGACGGGCAGATCGGTTTGCACGGTGAAAACAACGTCGATCTGCGCGGGATTCTTTGGATCAATGGCAAGCTTTTCCACCCGGCCTACTTTGGGGCCACCCGCGTAACGCACCGTCGCGCCCTGTTCAAGCCCCCCGGCAAACGGAAAGTAAGCGTGGTAGGTCTTCGCGGTGCGGCCAAAAGCGCCAGAGATGGCAAACACCATGCCGATCAGAACAGCGGTGGCAACGATAACGAATAGCCCCACAAAAACCTGGTCGCGCTTCCCTGCCATCACGTCCTCTTTCCCCTGCTAGTGCTTTTCACAAGCGGTGGTCTTGCGTGAGCATTTGCAAATAATCCATTTCGCGCGCAACTTCCGGCTCGGGCACGCGGTCCAGAAATTGCCGCACGCGCGGCTGAGTGCTCGCGCGCATTTCCGCGGTGGTCCCGATGGCTACGACGTAGCCTTTGTCGATCAGCACCATGCGATCGGCGATCAAGTAGGCGCTTGCCAGTTCGTGAGTGACCACGATGATGGTCATGCGGAAAGCTTGCTTCAATTCCAGAATGAGTTGGTCAATACCGGCAGCGATAATCGGATCCAATCCCGCGGACGGTTCGTCGAAGAAGAGAATCTCGGGGTCCATGGCTAAGGCGCGAGCGACGGCCGCGCGTTTCTTCATGCCGCCGCTAAGTTGCGACGGCATGTAATATTCAAATCCAGCGAGTCCGACCTGTTCGAGCTTGAGCCGCAGCATAATCTCGATGGTGGAGTCTTCGAGCTTGGTGTGCTCGCGCAGCGGCAGAGCCACATTTTCGCCGACGGTCATCGAGCCAAAGAGCGCCCCGCCTTGAAACGACATGCCAATCTTTTTGCGAATCTCGTCCATTTCCGCATCTGGGATGGCAGCGATGTTTTTGCCTTTGATCCAGATTTCTCCTGAGCTCGCTTTTTCAAGACCGACCAGCGTGCGCAGAAGCGTGCTTTTGCCGGAGCCGGAGCCGCCGAGAATAACGAGGGTTTCGCCGCGTTTCACATCAAACGAGACGCCGTGCAAGATCTCTCGTTCGCCGTAGCTCACGCGCACATCGCGCAACGAGAGCATTACTTCCGGCTCGGGCGAATCCGTGTTTTCGATCTTTCCAGGCAAAGTCACACTTTCCTAGCTGCCGCTCACGAAAAAGAACAGGGTAGTAAAAACCAGATCCACAAGCACAACAAGAAAAATCGACACCACAACGGCTCGAGTGGTGGAGCGACCGACTTGCTCCGCCCCCGCGCCAGTGTCTAGCCCTTCCTGGCACCCCACGGCGGTGATAGTAATCCCAAACATCACGCTTTTCACCAGACCGGTCATGATGTCGCGCAGAAAGAGGGAATCCAGCGAAGCTTGGATGTAACGGCCAAAGGTAAAATCGGCTTGCGCGACGCCGAAGAGCGAGCCGCCGAGAATGCCCATCGCATTGGCCCAGATTGTAAGGCAAGGCAGCATCACAATCATCGCCAGGAATTTCGGCGTAACCAAAAAACGGATCGGACTGATGGCCATCGTCTCCAGGGCATCGATTTCTTCCGTGACCTTCATGGTGCCGATTTCGGCGGCAAATGCCGAGCCCGAGCGGCCGATCACCACGATGGCGGTGATGAGCGGGCCAAGTTCGCGCGACATGGAAATCGCCACGGCCGTGGCGACATAACTGATCGCACCAAATCGCCGCAGTTCGTACGCCGCTTGGAGCGCGAGTATCAATCCAATGAAAAATGTAATCAGGGAGAGAATCGGCAAAGCGCGGACGCCCACGTCCATGGCCTGAGAGACGGCGCGCTGCAAACGCAGAGGCTTGCCCTGGAACGGCCCCACAAAAGTGTAGTACGCCGCTTGGCCACCGAGCGAGGCAAGTGAACCAACGTAGGCAAGGCTGTTCATTACGCTGCCGCCGATTTGTGCCACAAATTGCATCGCTATTCGTTGTGACTCAGTTCCTTATAAATGCAATTCAATAAGACACGGGAAAATTTGCCGGCCGGTTACGCCACTGCTAGCCCGCCAGGGCTTGCTCTTCATTGTCGTAAACTTCAAAAATCTTAAGCAAGCGCGAGAGCTGTAGCACTTCGCGCGCGGAGGTGCTCAATCCAAACAAGATGAACCGCGAGCCGACGTCCCGGGACGCCTTGAGGCCTTCGACCAAAGAGGCCACGCCGGAGCTGTCGATATAGCGCACCTTGCTGAGGTTCATCACCACGCGTGGCGTGCGATTGTCTCGCACTTCCTTCAAAAGCGCCTTTCGAACCGCCGGGGAGTTCGCCAGGTCGATGTCTCCTGACACGTCGAAAATCGTGGTCTTTTCAAGCTGCCGACTGGAAATCTGCACAGTGTATTCTCCTTCAAACGATTACGAGTTCACTTCCTGCTTCGGTGCGCGCACGTATTTGACCAAGCGGAGACGGTTGGTGCCATTCGCGCGTTTGTATTCGACAATATCCATACTTTGCTGAATGAAGTGCAATCCCAGTCCGCCCGGCTTTACCTCTTCGAGCGCCCGCATACAGAGTTGCGCGCGCTTTATGGAGGGGCCGCGGTCGCACAGAAGGATCTCTAGTCCTTCGGACGCCTTTGAATTAGCTTGCCCGTGGACGGAGCGGAAGAACATCTCAATCGGCCGGTCCGGGCGGCCATTGTACGAGTGCCGGATAATGTTTGTTAGCGCCTCGTCGACCGCGCGGGTGACCGCACGGCAATCTGGCGGGGAAAATCCAAACGATTCCGTCAACCGTTCCACGGCTCCGCGTACAGCACAGAGCAAACCAGGGTCGCTTGGCAGCTCCAGCCTCAGCAGCAGGCCGCGGCTCAAATCGCCGTTGCCCTCCTTGGCTTTGTTTCGCCGCACTTGATGGAGGACTTTCATGTGAAACTCAAATTCGCCCCGGGCTTTGATAGCCTCCGGAACGAATATCTGACGCGCTCCGATGATTCTCTGCCACGCAGCAAAAACTTCAGGCACATTTTGCGCTATACAAGACTACGGCCTTTTTGCAGCGCTCTTCGCAATGCTCCGAAAAGCGCAGGCAATGCCAAATGCTCGCGGAAGGCCGCTCCCAGCAGCCGCAGAGAAAAGACTCGGAACAGCGGGTCCTCGGGCTTGGGCTGAGTTTTGCTTAGGGTACTGTAAGCGTTTGGGCCTGCTTCTTGCAATCCCTGCAACGACAATTGGATGCCGGCCGCAGGCGCTTTGATTCATGGAAAGCGTCAGCGGAGATTGGACTGTTTTCTTCGCAAGTGGGCCGCAGTGGCCACACTCAGAGGATGCTTTTTCGTGGCGCTTTTCGATCGCGAGGAAGTAGCGTAAACTGGATAAATCGAACGGCGGTGGGAGTAGCTCAGCTGGTAGAGCGTCGGTCTGTGGCACCGAATGTCGCGGGTTCAATCCCCGTCTCCCACCCCAACCTTCCTTGTTTTCCCGGACTCCAGTACTCTAAGGGACCTCCACACAAAGATTCTCGATCTAAGGGAACCGCTCCGCCGATGACTGTAATCCGATGTAGCGCGATGCTATTTGACATGGACGGTGTGCTGGTCGATTCCACGCCCGCGGTCGCACGGGTTTGGAGCGTTTGGGCGCGCAAGCACGGATTCGATCCGGACGAAGTGGTGCACAGGGCGCATGGCCGGCCGAGTATCGCAACGATTCGCGAATTGCTGCCGCACGGCGACCACGAAGCGGAAAACCGGCAGGTCGAGCGCCTGGAGATCGAGGACATCGCGGATGTGGTGGCGCTCCCTGGAGCTTTAGGCCTCTTGCGTGTCATTCCGGAAGCGCATTGGAACATCGTGACCTCCGCGAGCCGCCGGCTAGCAGAGGTGCGTCTGCGCGCGGCTGGATTGCCGGTCCCGAAGCATCTAGTGACTGCCAGCGATCTCCAGCGCGGCAAGCCCTTTCCCGATCCGTATCTGAAAGGCGCGGAGGTTCTCGGAATTTCTCCGGCCGATTGCGTTGTTGCCGAAGACGCAGCTTCGGGAGTTCGCTCGGGAAAATCGGCGGGCGCGCGCGTACTCGGTTTGCGCACGACTTCGACAGATGCAGAGCTTCTGACCGCGGGCGCGGATTGGATGGCCGACGACCTGAGCGCACTTTCTCTCGATCCACTGGAACAAAAAGCCGGTCTTTCATTTCTTCTGAGGGCAAAGAAGTAGCGCGAGTCCGCGCCAAAAAGAGATACAATTCTGCGTTTCGCTGAGTGGCCTAATTCGTCCTGGATGGGGGAAAGTCTCGATGAGTATCTCGAAGCATTACAAGTTTCTTTTGGCCATGGTTCTGTTTTCCACCGCGTTGTCGTTTGGCGTCCAAGCGCAAGATAAAGACGCAAAACCGGCGGACAAGCCGGCCGAGGCAGCGGCGACGCCTGCGCCAAAAGAAGAGTCTTCCGTCACGGACCACTCGATCAAACTGGGCTCGCAGACCATCCCGTACAAGGCGACAGCAGCAACGATTCTGCTGAAAAACGAAAAGGACGAGCCGATCGCGCTGCTCTACTCGACGGCCTATACGCGCAGCGACGTGAAAGATCCGAGCGCGCGCCCGATTGCCTTCGTCTATAACGGCGGCCCGGGCTCCGCGTCCGTTTGGCTGCACATGGGCTCGTTTTCGCCGAAGCGCGTTGTAACCGTGAACGCCGACGCAACGCCGCCAGCGCCTTACAAGCTCATGGATAACGCGAATTGCCTGCTCGACAAAACAGATCTGGTCTTCGTCGACCCCGTCGGCACGGGCTTCAGCCACGCCGTGGGCAAAGCGCAGGACAAGGATTTTTGGGGCGTGGACCAGGATGTGAAGTCGCTCGCGCAATTCGTCAATACTTACATCAGCCGCAACAACCGCTGGAATTCTCCGAAGTTTTTGATTGGTGAAAGCTACGGCACTTTTCGCTCCGCCGCGCTTTCGAACTACCTGCAATCGCACGACGGCATGGATTTCAACGGCATCGTACTCATCTCTTCGGTGCTCGACCTGGGGACGATTTCCTTCAATCCAGGTGAGGACATGCCTTACGTCTTTTACCTGCCCAGTTATGCGGCGACGGCGTGGTACCACAAGGTGCTGAAGGATCGCCCCGATAATCTGGCTGGATTTTTGGAAGAAGCTCGGAATTTCGCGCAAACGGGATATCTAAACGCCCTCGTTAAAGGCGCCAAGCTTGGCACCGCGGAGAAATCCGAAGTAGCAAAACAGCTTTCCCGCTACACTGGCCTGAGCGAAGACTACCTCATCAAAGCCGATTTACGGGTGAACCTCCCTCAATTCATGAAAGAGCTGCAGCGCAGCCGCGGCTTGACTACCGGCCGCCTCGACGCACGCTTCTCCGGCTATAGCTATGATCTCCTCGGCGAGTACGCCGAGTACGATCCGCAAGACACTTCGATCACCGGCCCGTTCACCGCCGCGTTCAATACCTACGTTCGCGAAGAGCTGAAGTTCGGGCAAGACAAGGTCTACCACACCGGCTCCGACGAAGCCGGCAACAACTGGGACTGGAAGCATCGCAGCGGGGATAACTTTGGCTTCCCTGGTTCCCCAAACGTTGAGGGCGATCTCATCCAGGCAATGCTCACGAATCCGCATTTGCAAATTGAAGTCGAAAACGGATTTTACGATTTGGCCACGCCGTTCTACGCCACCGAATTCACCATGGAGCATTTGGGCCTTCCGGAAAAGCTGCAGAAAAATATCCACCTGCAGTATTACGATGCGGGCCACATGATGTATCTGCGCGACGAAGATCTTGCGAAACTTAAAACAAACATCGCCAACTTTATCGACAGCGCTTCAAAATAGAATCAATCACAATCTGATCCCGGCTGCATGCCAGCCAGAATTAGCCGAGGTGCCGCTCGCGAACAGTTTGACGGTGCGCTCGTGGACGGATACGTGCGGTCCGGCTATGCTTGCCGTGTTGAAGCGTTGGTCAGACGCATCCCTCCTGGTAACCTTTAGGCACTTCTGCTGAGAGTTACCTCCTCTGTCCATCGAGCCTTCGTTCATAATCGCTGCTGTCGTAACGCGTTCGACCTATTCCCTTCCCTCAGGTGACCTGGTTAAAGAACTATGGGAACTCCTACACAAGTGGCGCCAGCGCAAGTGGCGCCAGCACAAGTGCCTCCCGTGCAGCGCAAACTCGACACAGCACAGCTGATTACCGCGATGCTGAAATCTCACGGGCACGTCAGTGACTTGATTTTTTCTCCTGGCCGGGCGCCGCAGATTGAGGTCAGCGGACAGCTCGTCGAGCTAAAGTTCAAAGGGCTCGAACGCCTGACCCCGCAGGATACCAAGCTACTCGCTCAGGACCTCATGGAGAATAACGAACACGCGGCAGGCAAGTTGGCTCAGGAGGGCTCGGCGGACCTTTCCTACGGAGTTTCAGGTGTAGGCCGGTTTCGTGTAAATATTTTTCGCCAGCGCGGAAGTTGCGCAATCGTCATGCGTGTCATTCCAGACGCTATCCCGGGATTTGAGGAGCTGCACCTGCCGCCGCAGTTGAAAGAGATCGTGCATCTAAAAAACGGGATCGTCCTCGTGACCGGACCGACGGGCTCGGGAAAATCTTCCACGCTTGCCGCGATCATCGACTTGATGAACACGGAGAAGGCCTATCACATCCTGACCATCGAGGACCCCATCGAGTTTTTGCACAAACACAAAAAAGCCACCATCCACCAGCGGGAACTTCACAGCGACACGCCGACGTTTTCTCTCGCTTTACGCGGCGCTCTCCGTCAAGCCCCCAAGGTCATTCTGGTGGGCGAGATGCGGGACCGCGAAACGATTGAAATTGCTTTGGAGGCCGCGGAGACCGGGCACCTCGTCATGTCGACGCTGCACACCATTGACGCTGCAAAGACCATTGAGCGTATAGTGGGCGCTTTTCCTCTTGCGGATCAGCTGGCCATACGCAACCGATTTTCAAAAGCGTTCCGCTGCATCGTTTCTCAACGGCTTCTGCCTAGAAAAGACGGCAAAGGGAGAATCGCGGCGATTGAAATCCTTAAGTCCACCATGCGGACGCGGGATTACGTCGAAAAGGGAGAGACAGAAGGAAAATCCTTGCTGGATGCCATGCGCGACGGTGACACGGAAGGAATGCAGTACTTTGACGGAGAAATTGACAAGCTAATCCGCAGCGGCGTCGTGGACTTTGAAACGGGCCTGGCCTTTGCCTCAAACGCGGGAAACCTGAAGCTAGAGCTTGCTGATTTCACGGAATCGCACGTCAAGCGCGCATCCCTGGCCGCGCCCCCGGAAAACGTCGAGATGGAAATCGAGCGCTGATCGCCCCGCAATGAGCTAGAATCCCTGCACGATGACTATGGAGCACTTCCGGGTCCGCGCATTCCGGAATCGATCCGCATCGGAATTCCCATTCCCTAAATGAATCCACTCGGAAGCCAATCGGATACTCATTTCTGGCCTTCGGCGGAAATTTCGCTTCTGCTTACTCTCCTTTTCGGATTGTTGGCTATGTGGAGACCAAGCATCGGCAGCCGCGCCTTTCAAGAAATAGAACGAGCTCTCTCGCGTTTTGCCGAACATAAAAAACTCGCGGTGAGTTTAATGTTTCTTGGCGTGGTGGCCATTCGTCTCGCGGTGTTGCCGCTATTGCCGGTGCCTGTTCCTGGGATTCACGACGAATTCAGTTACTTGCTTATGGCGGACACGTTTGCCCACGGGCGGCTGGCTAATCCAACTCATCCGATGTGGATGAGTTTCGAGACGTTTCATGTCAATTGGTTTCCCACGTACTCGTCGATGTATCCCCCCGCCCAGGGCTTCGTGATGGCTATCGGACAATTGCTTGGCAATCCCTGGATCGGCGTGCTGCTGAGCGATGCCGCGATGTGTGCCGCGATCCTTTGGATGCTGCAAGCGTGGATGCCAGCGCGGTGGGCTTTGTTGGGCGGCGTATTTGCTGCTTTGAACTTAAGCATCACCAGCTATTGGATGAACAGCTACTGGGGCGGCGCCGTCGCTGGGATGGGCGGGGCGTTTGTGCTGGGAGCGCTCGCACGTATCCTGGGCCGCGCCAGTCTGAGCAATGCCCTGCTGCTCGGGCTCGGTGTTGCCATCCTCGCGAACAGCCGTCCATATGAAGGGCTTCTGTTTTGTGTTCCGGCGGGATTGTGGCTCCTCTGGTGGCTGATCGGAAAAACAAAGTCCCGCATCGCACCTCGAGCGCGTCTTCGAATCGTACTTTTACCGCTTTCGGCCGTCCTAATTTTGACGCTGGCATTCATAGGCTATTACAACTGGCGGTTGACTGGAAATGCGCTTCTCATGCCGCATGTTCTGAACACGCGTACGTATCACTCGACGCCGCTGTTTCTCTGGGAACACCTCAAACCCGAACTCGAGTACAACAACCAGCAGTTCGAGGATTTCTATAACGGCTGGGAGCGTGAAGACTATAAAACTACTTGGAAAGATGCGCGCGATGTGACGGCAGAAAAACTGGCGAGAATGGGCGTCGAGTTTTTCTGGCCGGGCGTGCTGTTCCTCTTGCCTGCACTGCCGTTTGTCTTTCGCGATCGCGAGATGCGCTTGCTTATCGTTACACTTCTTCTTTGCCTCGCGGGAGTTTTTGCGGTGATTTGGTCGGCGCCCCACTACGCCGCGCCGGTCTCTTGCGTCATCTACGCGCTGCTGGCGCAAGCCACGCGTCATTTGCGCGCGATGAAATGGAAGGCACGCCCCGCAGGCGTCGCATTGTCTCGCGCGGTCGTCGTCCTGCTTGTGCTAAGCACATGCGTTAGCATCGCGCGCCGCTCCTGCGATCCATTGTGGTGGGCCTGCACGGGCGATCCGAGCCGCGTGGTCGTGATGAAACAACTTATGAATACTCCCGGGAAACACCTCATCGTCGTTCGCTACTCCGATGATCACAACATTCACGACGAATGGGTCTACAACGGCGCCGACATTGACGGCTCAAAAGTCATCTGGGCCCGCGAACTCGGCGAAGATCAAAACAAGAAACTCTTCGCTTACTTCAAAGACCGCCAAATCTGGCTCGTCGAACCCGACGACGACAACACCGAGATTAAACCCTATACCCCGCCGCCTGACTCCAATCCATAAATAGATCGTGCGTTCCGTCAGCCTACTTTTCGACTTGAAGCGTGCGCCCCAAGTAACTCAATCTCAATCCCGACGTTCACTCTTCCACGAACGCTTTTAATCTAGCCAGTGTCTGATCCCAATGCGCTGAGACACGATCGAGATATTTCTTGAGTTCATCCATTGGCTCCGGGTCCAGTGCAAATAGGCTTTCGCGACCCGAGCGCACGTTATGCACGATCTTCGCCCTTTCCAACACTCGAAGATGCTTGGTGATTGCCTGGCGAGTAAGTTTGGAGCCCCGCGTGAGCTGCGAGATCGAGCGTGGCGGCCCGCCGCAGAGCTTCGCGACCAGCGAAAGACGCGTCGCGTCGCCCAGCGCGGCGAAGACGCGCGCGTGGACCCGCGGCCTGGCGATGATTCGGCTATGGCTTTTGCGCAACATAGCTCTCGATGTTCTTCATTTGCTCCGTCCAGCCGCCGTCATTCTTACGGAATGCTTCAAGGAAGCGTTCGCTGGGAATTTTGTCGAAACCAGACTCGGTAAGCAGAAGCAGTGTGCCCTTGGCTGTTTTTTCCAGCCTGAACTCGACGAGCGTGGGAGTTTCCTTCGAATAATCGATTTGGGGATCGACGGAATAAGGATGCCACGTGAAGGAAAAAAGCCGTTCTGGCTCCATTTTTTGCACCACGACCTCCCATTTGACGTGTTCATAGCCAGGATAGGTGATACGGCCGCGAGAAATCTGGCTCGGGACGAACGGTGCATCTAATTTCACACGAAACCATTCGCCGAATTCACGGTAATCCGTCAGTGCGCGCCAGACGCGCGAAACCGGAGCCGCAAGCTCAATGCGTTTTTCAATTCGATTGTCCATTTTTGCGCAACCTCTAGGTTGCAGATTAGCACGGCTCAAGATAACAGGCAACCTTTCTGTTGCGCTTTTCTTGGAGGTCATGCCGACAGCCCGCTTACGCGCCGGGCGATTCCCCTAACGAGAAGCAACCATCAGGTTGTTGAGGCCCAACTCGAAGCGGCGATGAATGAATTTCTGGAAGCCGATGCGGCCTAGCATTTGCTGAAGCTTTTCGACGGGAATGCGTTTTTGGTGCTCGTCGCTTTCCATTTCATCGCTGATTAGGTGCAGGGTGTGCAGAACATTCAAAATGGGATCAACCATGGAAGATGGCCACGTCATGATTAACGTGCCTCCGGACCCAATTAATCGGTACGCCTCCCGCAAGACCTTTTCTGGCTCGGTAAGATGCTCGAGAACAGCAAGCATCACAACGTGATCGAAGTGCCCATCCGGAAACGGCAGCGGCGAACGCAGATCCCCGCGCACGCGCTGCCAGCGGCCTTGCATACCGTCCGCAACCTGATCGTCAACGCCGACGCCCGTGGCGATGCGGTCGGAAGCGTAGTCCAGAAAGGCCGCTTCCAATCCGCAACCAAGATCGCAGACGCGTGAGCCGGGACGAACATGCGGGTACGCAGCACGAAAGCGCAGCCTAGCGATGAAATGGTCGATCCCGGTATAGGGCATTTATCTTAGGTCGTAGTCGCCGATGTATGTACCTCGGCTGATGCCAAGCATGCTCAGAAAAAAAGAACCGAAAATGATTTGAACACCGATGAACAGCCACATCGACCAGAAAAGAACCTGGCGAACCTGCGCCAGCGGACCAAAACCACTTGCCGCCCACTGCCACGTGACCCACGCGCAACCCGCGAATCCCGCAAGAAACAAGAGGCCACCAAGAAGCAAACCGGTCTCCAGCGTGACGCGCTTCAGAACGCGCTTCAGCGACACAGTGTTGCGATCGAATCGCTCCGCATAGCTGAACACTTTTGCGAAAGATCCAATCGAAAGGATCTGCACACCGAGCAGCGTAAAGATTACGCCGAAAATCATCGTGTGAATATCCAGAACCACGTGCGGCGAGATTCGGCGGGGTCCCGGCAGAAGCCAGAAGACGAGAAACAGTCCGGCCGCGGCGAGCGACCCGCCAGGTAAAAGAAAGAGCCAGTTCGGCGCGTACAGCAGCATGAATCGCAAATGCCGCCAGCCATCGCGAAAGCTGCGCAGGTGCGGCGGTCGTCCCCGTTTGTCCGGCCACAGAGTGATGGGAATTTCCGTGATGCGCGCACCGAGTTGCGCCGCCTTGATCACAAACTCGGACGCGAATTCCATGCCCGTACTGCGTAAATCCATACGGTCGTAAATGGCGCGAGTGAAACCGCGCATGCCGCAATGGCTATCTCCTATGCCCGCTTGAAAAAAAAGATTCAGCACTGAAGTGAGCACAGGATTGCCAACATATTTGTGGTGCCAAGGCATCGCACCGGGCTTGATTTCGCCGCGAAAGCGGTTGCCCATCACCACGTCGTAACCCTGCCGCCACATTTCGACGAAGCGCGGCACTTCGCCGAAGTCGTAGCTGTCATCCGCATCGCCCATGATGATGAAGGCGCCGCGTGACGCTGAAATGCCCGCACGCAACGCCGCGCCGTAGCCGCGCTGCTCGACGCGAACTACTCGGGCACCGAGCTTTTCGGCGATCTCGATCGAGCCGTCCGTCGAACCGTTGTCGGCGACAACGACTTCGCCGCGCAAACCTGCCCCCTCAAGAGACTTCATCGCCTTTTCCACGCAAAAGGAAAGCGAGTTCGCCTCGTTCAAGCATGGGATAACCACCGAGACGTCCAAAGGCGGCGCGTCGCCGCTCACGTCGAGCCGCGTGGTCATTTCCGTTTTCAGTGCGGGCGCGCGGTCTACTGCCAAGTGCACGGCCTCCCTATTCTCTTCGATGCTGTATCCAAGCCTTGCTAAAGAACTCTGCCCAAAGCAATTCTTCGATGGGCTGACTTCCGGCTTGCATTTTGCCGCGCCGCCATTATGATGGCGGAGTTTCCGCTGTACTCCTGAGACTCCACATTGTCTAACACATCGGCCGAGTCTTCCACCAGCACCGACGCTGTAACGGCAGGGGCCACGCGCAGCCATGGAAAGTTGCTGCAGGTGCTGGGCATGTGGTTCGGCATCGCCGCGGCCGTTGGCAATACCATTTCCGCGGGCATCGTTCGAACGCCGGGCGACATTGCCAAACTTCTTCCGAACGCGTGGTTGTTTCTGGGCGTCTGGGTCGTCGGAGGAATGTATGCACTTTTCGGCGCATCCTCGATGGCGGAACTGGGCGCATCGATTCCACGCAGCGGCGGGCAATACAATTTCTCGCGCCGGGCGATCGGCGAATATGCGGGATTCATCGTTGGGTGGAGCGACTGGCTCTCGACATGCGGCACCGCGGCTGCGGTCGGTATTGTGACTGCCGAATACAGCGGCCATCTTTTTCCCGTGCTCGCTGGCCACGTAAAAATGATTGCTGTTGCGGTCATAGTGGGCTTCGGCGTTTTGCAATGGCGCGGAATCCGCTGGGGCCGCAGCACGCAACTGATGACCGCAGCGATCAAGTCAGCCGCTTTCATTATTCTGGTTATAGCCTGTTTTGCACTGGGCGGCCACGCACGCGCTGCTGCTCCGCTTTCAAACAACGCTCTGCCTTCGATGCCTGGAGGCTGGCCGCTCGCCGTGGCCATCATGCTCGCTTTACAGGCCGTCTTCTACACCATTGACGGCTGGGATGGCGTGATCTATTTCGGAGAGGAGGTTCAGAATCCGGGCCGCGACATTCCGCGCGGGATTTTCGGCAGTGTTTTTTCCATCATGGGGATCTACCTGCTCTTGAATTTGGCTGTGCTCTACGTTCTTCCGATGAACGAAATCGCGGGAAACGATTTCTCCCCGGGCACGGTTGCGATGCGCATCTTCGGCCCGTACGGCGATCCCATCTTCCGCTCGATCATGGTCATATCGATGCTGAGCTGCCTAAATGCCAATCAGCTTTTCTGCTCGCGCACACTCTACGCGATGAGCTGTGACGGCTTGTTTTTTCGGCTGTTTGCGAAAGTCAACGCGGGGGGAACGCCAACACTTGCGCTTCTCCTGAGCACGATTGCCGGTGTTCTTTTTGTGCTGGGTTCGTTCGAACAGGTAATCGCCATGCTGTCTTTTTTCTTTGTGGCGAATTACACGCTGACGTATACGTCGGTCTTTGTGCTACGCCGGAAAGAACCCGAGATGGAACGTCCGTACCGGGCGTGGGGATATCCGTGGACAACGGGAGTTGCGCTGGCCGCGTCCGTTGTGTTTCTTGTCTGCTCAATTCTGACGGACAAGAAAAATGCGCCTCGCGCTTTATTGATGCTGGTCTTGAGTTATCCTGTGTTCCTCGTCCTGAAATGGGTGTCGCGGAGCAAGAATGCGGCCGCAAGCACGCTTGGTCCTTAGCTGGCCATTTTTTCGGCGACAGTCTTGCCTTGCAAGAACAGGAGCAAGTAATCCTTCCCGCCTGTCTTGGAATCGGTGCCGGACATATTGAATCCGCCGAAAGGATGCGCGCCGACCATGGCGCCGGTGCATTTGCGATTTAGATAGAGATTGCCCACGTGAAAAGCTTCCTGAGCTTTCTCGAGCTTCGCCGGATTTCTTGAGTAAACCGCACCAGTTAGTCCAAACTCCGTGTTGTTGGCAATTTCGAGCGCGTGATCAAAGTCCTTGGCTTTGATCACGGCGAGGACGGGGCCGAAAACTTCTTCCTGAGCGATGCGGGCCTTGGGATCGACGTCCACAATGATGGTGGGCGGAACGAAGTAGCCGTCCCCAGGGGCACGTTCTCCGCCGAGGACCAGCTTCCCTTCCTGCTTGCCCAAATCAATGTAGCCAAATATCGTATTCAGGGCGGTTTCGCTCACTACCGGTCCCATATAGTTGGCGGGATCTTCGCTGGGACCGACGGAGATTTTCTTGGCGCGCTCCACCAACTTGCTGACGAATGAATCGTAAACCTTCTCGGAGACAATGGCGCGCGAGCACGCCGAGCACTTCTGGCCCTGGTAACCAAATGCCGCTTGCGCGACGCCTTCGACCGCGGAGTCCACGTCACCTTCCTCGTCCACAATGATGGAATCCTTGCCGCCCATCTCTAGCACCGTGCGCTTGATCCAGAGCTGGCCCGGCACTTTCTTGCTCGCGTTTTCACTGATGAGCAGGCCGACTTCCTTGGAGCCCGTAAAAGCGATGAAACGAGTCTTGGGATTTTTGACGAGCGCGTCGCCGGCGGTTTCGCCTGGACCGGTAAGAAAATTCAAAGCTTCCTTTGGCACGCCGGCTTCATAGAAAATTTCAACGACTTTCGCGGCAACGAGCGGCGATTCTTCCGACGGCTTGAGTACAACAGTGTTTCCAGTAACGAGCGCGGCCGCGGTCATGCCTGCGGCGATAGCTGCGGGAAAATTCCAGGGAGGAATCACGGCGCCGACACCAAGCGAAATATATTTGAGATAGTTTTTCTCTCCCTTCATGGGAACGACGGGATGCGGGCCTGCAAGGCGAAGCATCTCCCGGCAATAGAACTCAAGAAAGTCGATGGTCTCGGCGGTGTCGGCGTCGGCTTCGACCCAGGACTTGCCGACCTCATAACAAATCCACGCCGAGATCTCGAACTTACGCTCCCGAATAATGTCCGAGGCGCGAAGAAGAATCTCTACGCGCCTTTCAACGGGAACTTGCTTCCAGGAGTCGAACGCTTTGTAGGCGGCTTCGACGGCTTGATTGGCGTGATCCGCAGCGGCTTCTTGAAAGACGCCGAGGACTTGCGACGGATGCGATGGATTGGCCGATATGCGCTTCGCGGTGGTGATGACTTTCTGGCCGCCAATGTACATAGGGTATTCGCGGCCGAATTCCGAGGCTACTTTTCTCAGCGCGTCTTGCATGGCCTTGCGGTTTTCCGGCTTCGAAAAATCGACAAAGGGCTCGTTGGTGAATTCGGAAAGGTGGATTTTGGCTTCAGCAGTGGCCACGGCGCATTTCCTCCTCGAAGGGCAAACAAGTGATTGTACTGCGAGCGCCGAATGCACGACAAGGATTTGACCGCAAGAATTCGACCGCAACCGTTTGGCCAAACCCGGCGTGTTCTGGCGGCAGACTGATGGCGTCAGACTGATGCGTTGACTTGACTCGGACCGGCAACCTAAGATGACCGGACCATGGCGGAACCCCAGCCACTCATTGGGCAGACCCTTTCGCACTACCGCATCACGGAAAAGCTTGGCGGCGGCGGAATGGGTGTCGTCTACAAGGCCGAAGACACTCGCCTGCACCGGTTTGTCGCGCTGAAGTTTTTGCCCGACGATGTGGCCAGCGATCCCATGGTTCTGGGCCGATTTCAGCGTGAAGCACAAGCCGCCTCGGCGCTTAACCACCCCAATATCTGCACGATTCACGACTTCGGCGAGAAGAATGGCAAAGCCTTCATCGGCATGGAGTTTCTCGATGGCATGACGCTGAAGCACAAGATCCGGGGCCAGCCGTTGGAACTGGACGAGCTTCTTGTACTCGCCATAGACGTCGCCGACGGGCTGGACGCCGCGCATGCCGAGGGTATCGTCCACCGCGACATTAAGCCTGCGAACATTTTCGTAACCAAGCGAGGTCACGCAAAAATACTGGATTTTGGGCTGGCTCAGGTCGTTCCCGGCTCTTCGGCGGCAATTTCCGGAGCGAAAACGCAGACGGATTCCACGGAAGAACTGTTGCTGACGAGGCCCGGAACTGTGCTAGGAACGGTGACTTACATGTCGCCGGAACAAGTACGAGCCAAGCCGCTCGATTCCCGCACTGATCTTTTTTCGTTCGGCGTGGTGTTGTACGAGATGGCAACGGGCATGCTTCCCTTCCGTGGCGAAAGCACGGGAGTAGTCTTTGACGCGATTCTCAACCGCGCGCCAATCCCGGCCTCGCGGGTGAATCCCAATGTTCCGGCCAAGCTCGAGGATATCGTCAACCGGGCGCTGGAGAAAGACCGAGAGCTGCGCTACCAAAGCGCGAGAGAGATGCGGGCGGAACTCCTGCGACTGAAGCGTGACATGGATTCGGTAGTCACCGGCGTCGCGATTTCCGGATCGATTGCATCGGGGCAAGAGGGCGGCCAGCAAGCCACCGCGGCGCGACTGGCGCCAAGCTCCGTTTCCTTGCCCGCTATGCCGGCTAGTCAGGATTCGCAGGCAGCTTCAGTTCCGTTGCCGCTAGCAACCGTAAAGAAAAACTGGAAATTCCTGATTACCGCGGCAGCGGCCGCCGCCGTTTTGCTGATTGCAGTCGCGTTTTATTTCGGCTCGCATCAGAGCAAGGGCTTGACGGAGAAAGACACTGTCGTCCTCGCGGACTTTGCGAATAGCACCGGAGATGCCGTATTTGACGACACATTGAAGACGGCTCTTAGCGTTTCGCTGAGGCAATCGCCGTTCCTCAACGTGCTCTCCGACAATAAAGTCGCCGCCACGTTGCAACTGATGTCGAGTCCCGCGAACAGCAACCTGACTCCGCCTGTTGCAAGAGAGCTTTGCCAGCGCGCGGACGGCAAGGCGTTTATCGCGGGGTCGATTAGCAATCTCGGCAGCCAATACGTGCTGGGCTTGAAAGCGGTGAATTGCCAGAGCGGCGACGTCCTCGCCCAAGAGCAGGCTACTGCGCCAGCGAAAGAGAAAGTGCTGGACGCGTTGGGCGAATCCGCTTCGGGACTCCGCCGGCAACTCGGCGAATCGCTGGCCACGGTGCAAAAATTCGATGTGCCGCTGGCTGAGGCGACCACTTCGTCTCTCGACGCGTTGAAAGCGTTTAGTCTCGGCGAAAGGGCGTATCGCGAAAAGAGCCCTTCGGCGGCGCTGCCTTATCACCTGCGGGCCATCCGTCTGGATCAAAATTTCGCAATGGGTTATCGCGAAGTCGGAGCGGATTACGAAGGTCTCGGCGAATTGGAACGCGCGAGCGAGAACTACACCAAAGCTTTCGAGCTTCGCGGGCGCGCCAGCGAGCGCGAAAAACTCGTCATCACCGCGGACTATTACTCAACCGCAACGGGAGAATTAGAAAAGGCGGCCGATACTTATGAGGAGTGGATTTCCAGCTACCCGCGCGAGTACCGCGCTCATCTTGACCTCGGTCTCGTTTACAGCGCGCTGGGAAACTACTCCAAGGGTTGCGATGCGTACCGCGAAAGCCTCCGGATGGCTCCCGATGCGGGTGGCCCTTACAGCGATCTGTCCAACAGCTTGCTGGCCTTGCAGCGCTTTGATGATGCGCGCGAGACCATTCGACAGGCGCAGGCGCGAAAGGTCGACGACCTTCTCTCGCACAGCGCCTTGTATGCGCTGGCCTTTCTCGGAACGAATACAGCGGCGATGGCGGAGCAGCAGCATTGGTTTGTGGGGAGTTCGAACGAGAACGTGGCGTTTTCGCTCGGGTCCGACACCGAGGCGTACGCCGGGCATCTTGGAAAGGCCCGCGAATTGACACGGCAGGCCGTGAGCGCGGCGATTCGCGCCGATAGCAAGGAGAACGGCGCTGTGTGGGAGGAAAATGCCGCGCTGCGGGAAGCCGGTTTTGGCAATTTCGCCGAGTCGACGCGGGCGGCTGCGGAAGGGTTGAAGCTTACTCCTACCAGCCAAGGCGTGCAGATCGAAGCAGGCCTCGCGTTTGCAATGTCCGGCGACGCAGCTCACGCGCAATCCATTTCCAGCGATTTGAACCAGCGCTCGCCTCTGGATACGCAAGTACAATCGCTTTGGATTCCGACCATTCGCGCGCAACTGGCGCTGAACGCCAAGAATCCTGCGCAAGCGATTCAGGAACTGCAAGTCGCGGCGCCCATTGAATTGGGACAAATCGGATTCGTCGCGAACATTTCGTGCCTCTATCCGGTCTATGTCCGAGGGGAAGCATACTTGGCCTCGGGAGACGGCGGGGCGGCGGCGGCCGAGTTTCAGAAAATCCTGGATCACAACGGTATCGTCTGGAATTGCTGGACCGGAGCGCTGGCGCGTTTGGGCATCGCTCGCGCGAACGCGCTAGAAGCAAAATCCTCGCAGGGCGCCGATGCGGACGCCGCGCGGGGCCGCGCAGCTGCCTCGTACAAAGAATTCCTGACGCTATGGAAGAATGCCGATCCCGAGATTCCCATTTTGAAAGAAGCGAAGGCCGAATACGCCCAGTTGCAATGATTCTTTTTTATCGGAGAGAAGAGCCTTCGCCATCTCTTTTTCACGCGCAAGAATAAGCCAGAATGCGCCCCTTCCAGTTTCTCGATTCGTTTGAGTTTTTCTCAAATCCTTCGACGCAGGGCAGGCCAGTAAACCGCGGTAGCTTTCGAATCTGGCTGGACATGCCAGTCTGCCGGCGAGGAAGAAGCGCGGACGGGAACGGCGCGCCTCCTTCCTACGCGGTGAGTTCGCGTGTGGCTTCAGCGAAGATCTTCGTGTGCAGGTCGATATCGGATTCGCTGGTGGCGGGGCACATTAGTGCCATATTGTGGAAAGGGGTAAGGAGGACTCCGTGGTTGAGACTGTAGAGATGGAGGTAGCGCTCTAGTTCGAAATCAGCAGCAGCGGCGGATTCGCCCCCATTGCGAGGAGCGTTCGGAGCAAAAGTATATTCCGCCCGAACGCCGAGTCGAGCGACATTCCAGGGAAGACCGCTCTCGCGAATTTGTTCGGCGACGGCGTCGGCGAAGCGCTTGGCAAGCGGAATCATGTGCCCAAAGGCTGCTGGTGTAAGGATATTTTCGAGGGTCGCGCGCATCGCGGCCAGCGAGACCGCGTTGCCGGCGAGCGTGCCACCGATGCCGCCGACGTCCACATCTTCCAGATGGAGACGCGCGGAGATGCGTTGAGCGACTTCTTCCGTGACGCCATAGGTGGCTCCAGGAATGCCGCCGCCGATGGGCTTTCCGAAAACGACAATATCCGGCCGCAGATTCCATTCTCGCGTGCAGCCGCCGGGGCCAGCGCAGATGGTGTGCGTTTCATCAGCGATGAGAACAGTGCCGTAACGGCGACAGAGATCGCGCGCAGCAGACCAATAGCCGTCCTCAGGCAGGATGATACCGACGTTAGTCATGGCGGGCTCGGCAAGTACGCAGGCAACGTCGTGGTGCTTCAAAGCGCCTTCGAGGGCTTGCAAATCGTTGAATTCGACGACGCGGGTGGTTTCAGCGGGATTTACCGGCGGGCCGATGTTGCCGCGGCGCGGACCGACTACACCGTCGTGAAGCGAGACGAAAGTTTCATCGACTGTGCCGTGATAGCAATAGTGGAAGACGAGAATTTTGGGGCGTCTCGTGATCTCTCGCGCGATGCGAATCGAGAAACGGTTGGCATCGGTCGCGGTGAGCGTGAATTGCCAGAACGGAAGGCCGAAGCGGCGCTGGAGATCTTCGCCGACGCACAGCGAGTCTTCCGTGGGAAGCATGAGCGTAATGCCCTCGCGAACGCGGCGTGCGACCGCGTCGGCGACGACGGCAGGCGAGTGGCCAGTCATGGCGCCGGTATCGCCGAGGCACAGATCGACATAGTCGTGACCATCAACGTCGGTGAAGTGCGCGCCGCTGGCGGATTTTACAAAGATTGGGAATGCACAGGCCCACTTGTTCATCCAATTCATCGGCACGCCGCCGAGCAGAGAAGATTGGGCGCGAAGATACAACTCTGCGGAGCGCGGGTGGTCGGCGACGAAGCGTTTTTCTTCCCGTTGATGAAGCGTCTGAAGTTTGGCGCGGTCGATGGTCGTCATGGGGACAAAGGAAAGATAGCGGGGATGAGAAGAATCGGCAAGCGGCGAGCCCGGGAGAAAGCAAAGAGTTTCTACACAAGGGGCACAGAGCGCACACAGAAGAAGCCAAGAATCAGCGTAGGTCGCGAATGATTTCACGGGCGGCGTTGGCGCCGGACGCGCCGGTTAAGCCGTTGCCAGGATGCGTGCCGGAGCCGCAGAGATATAGCCCGCGGATGGGCGTTTTGTAGCGAGCCCAATCAAGAACGGGACGCATCGTGAACAGTTGATCGAGCGCGAGCTCGCCATGGAAAATGTGGCCACCGGTAAGACCGTAAATCGTCTCGAGGTCGTGGGGAGTGATGACTTGCATGTGCTCGATTAAGCTGGGGAGATTGGGGGCATACTCCGCGAGCGTTTTGACCACCGTGTCGCCTAGGTCTTTGCGGCGCGCGTCCCAGTTCGATTCAGACTTGAAAATCGTTTTACCGTCCGCCGAAGCGCCGGCAAGCTTGAAGGGAGCAAATTGTACGCAAGCGGAAAGGATATGCTTGCCCTCCGGCGCAAGCGACGGATCGAGAAGCGTCGGAATCGTGACGTCGAGATACGGCGCGGAGGAAAACTCTCCATATTTGGAAGCATCGAAGGCTCGCTCGAGATAATCGATCTCCGGGCCGATGTGAATCCGGCCGGAGAGGGAGTTGAGAAAACCTTCGATGGGGTCGAGAGCAGTAAAAACGGGAAGACCTCCAAGAGCGAGATGAACCTTGGCGACGGTTCCTGCCGCGCGAAAGTTACGGATGCGCAGAGCGAATGTCGGGTCGAGCTGTGTGGGATCGAGCAGATTGAAAAAGGTGCGCTTGGGATCGACGCCGGAGGCGACAGCATGGACGCCGATTTCTTCGCCATCGGCGAGTACGAGTCCCACGACGGCGCCGTCTTTGACGCGAATGTGCTGAACCTCGGCATTGGTGCGGATTTCCACGCCGGCCTTGCGGGCAGCATCGGCGAGGGCTCGCGTGAGCGAGCCAAGTCCACCGCGCGGAAATGCAGCTGAGCCGACGGGATGCGAATCCGCGGCGGCCCGTAGCAGCAGGACGGCCGTGGACCCAGCCGACCAAGGCCCCAGGGCGGTACCAAAGATGCCGCGAGCCGCAATGACAGCTCGGAGCATATGCGTTTCAAAAAATTCGGAAACGAAATCGGCGACAGCCATGGGCCCCCAGCGGAGCAGGTCGAAGATCCCATGCTTGCCGAGGCTGCGTACGCTGCGGCCAGCCTTGAAGAGATTCCAGAAATCCTCGGGCGACGGCGAATCAATGGCAGGTGGTGTGATCGCAACAAGTTCGCCAATAACGCTGAAAAAATGATCGAGCGTTTCGGCAAATTGTGTGTATTTCGCTGCGTCTTTTTCCGAGTGTCGGGCAATTTCGGCGGCAGTCCTGGCGTGGTCGTTATAGAAGAGAAGCGACTTGCCGTCGGGCGCGGGAGCAAAGACCCGCGGATCAGGGCGCAGAATTTCGCAATCGAGTTTATGAAACTCCAGGTCGCGCGCAATGTCGGCGCGAAGCGGCCCGATCGTGTGCGAAAGAGTAGAAGCGTGAAACCCTGGATGAAATTCCTCGGTGATGGCGCCGCCGCCAATCATTTCGCGGCGCTCAAGAACGAGCGGCTTGAAACCGCCCTTTGCGAGATAAAACGCAGTGATCAAAGCGTTGTGGCCACCGCCGATGAGAGCTACGCGCTGTCCGATGGGCATGATTAGTTCTTGCTCCCACGCGAACGAGAGGATTTTTTCCAGTCCTTGAGGATGACCTGACTGGCGATGCGGCCGGGAGCCCCCATGATGCCGCCGCCGGGATGCGTGGCCGATCCGCACATATAAAGGTTGTCGATGGGCGTGCGGTAGTATGCCCAGCCGGGAACGGGGCGGAGAAAAAAGAGCTGTTCGAGAGAGAGCTCGCCCTGAAAAATATTGCCTTGCGTGAGGCCGAACTCGCGCTCAAGGTCGAGCGGCGTTAGAATTTGGCGCCCCGTGATAATTTTCTTGATGTTGGGTGCATGCTCGGCAATGGCGTTGATAACAGCGTCGCCGAAGGCTTCTCTCTGTTCGTCCCACGTGCCCTTGGCGAGTTTGTACGGCGCGTATTGCACGAAGCAGGACATCACATGCTTGCCCGGAGGCGCGACGCTCGGATCGGTTAGGCTGGGAATGACGATATCGATGTACGGCTTGCGCGAAAAATTGCCGTACTTCGCGTCGTCATACGCGCGCTCCATGTATTCGATGCTAGGGGAAATGGATATTGCTCCGCGCAGATGTGCGCCGGGCCCAGGCAAGCACTTGAAATCCGGAAGCCCATCGAGAGCGAGATTTACTTTGCCGGAAGAGCCGCGGAATTTGTACCGCCGCACGCTTTCTAGAAAATCGCCGGGGAGTTCGCTGGGATCTAGAAACTTCTCGAATGTGAGATGTGGATCGACGCTGGAGGAAACAACGTTGGCAAAAATCTCCTCGCCGCTTTGTAAAGCGACGCCACGGGTTCGCCCATTCTTGACGAGAATTTTCGCGACCCCCGCCTGAGTACGAATTTCCACGCTGGCTTCGCGCGCCGCATCGGCAATCGCATTCGAAATAGCCCCAGTCCCGCCGCGGCTGAAACCCCAGGAGCGAAAAGCGCCATCAATTTCGCCCATGTAATGATGCAAAAGAACGTAGGCAGTACCCGGCGAGCGAATGCCAAGAAAGGTCCCAATGATTCCCGAAGCAGACATCGTGGCCTTAAGCACATCGGTCTCAAACCACTGGTCGAGAAAATCGGCGGCGCTCATGGTCATCAGCTGAATGAGCGTGTAGCGCTCCTCTGAAGAGAGGCTGCGAAAACGCTGCATCAGGAAATGCAGTTGCTTCAGGTCGCCGGGTTTGAGCGTCGTGGGATCCGGCGGAATCATGGAGAGGAGCGGCTTCACAAAGCGGCACATCGGCGTCATCATTTTCGAGAATTCGTCATACGCCTCAGCGTCAACACGCGAGTGCCGCCGAATCTCGCGCTGGGTGCGCGCGTGATCGTTCATGCGCCAGAGGTGGTTGCCATTGGGCATGGGCGTGAACGTACCGTCGAGCGGAAGAATTTCCAGCCCGTGGCGCGGCAGATCAAGCTCGCGAATGATTTCCGGGCGAAGCAGCGACACGACGTACGAACATTCCGAGAAAAGAAAACCGGGAATAATCTCCTCGGTAACAGCCGCTCCCCCAAGGACATGCCGCCGTTCGAGCGCGAGCACCTTCTTCCCTGCTTTAGCAAGGTAAGCGGCATTCACAAGCCCGTTGTGGCCGCCGCCGATGACGATAACGTCGTAGTGCCGCGTCATGCAGAATGACCCCGCTAAAAAATGCACACTGAAAAGAAGCTGAGATACGATTGGAAGACGGGACATTTTACTGGCAGCCGCCATGGCATACAAGGGCTTGAGAAAAACGGGTGAGCGACGGGCAAAGGGAGAAATTTCCGATTTGGAATGTGTTGCTTCCCGCCTCGGGAATTGGGGGAACAAAAACCAGGCCAATCCAAATGGCTCCCATTTCTCAGCGAGAAAAGATCCCGTTCGAGGTGACACCCATCAACCTACAATTGACGCGCCAGGCAGAGTCGGCCGAAGGAGAACACTCCATCTTGCCGGGGCTGCAACTTCCTGTCGCTGACGCTAATGACCGAAACTGATGAGTTGTGCGGCGCTGAGACGCGCTATTTTGCGGCCGGTGGGTATTTTGGTGGAATCTCAGCGGAACCCGGCGCTGCAGTCTTGAGGTTAGGAGAAACAGAAGCCTTAGCATCGCCGATCGCCCAGCGAATTCCGCCCGCCAGCAAATTCAGGTGGAACGGATTTTGCCAATTCTCGGCGCGGTCGCCAATGGCGTTGTAGAACACCCTCCCGCGCCCGTCCATGCGTGCCCAGACGACGGGATACGGTGCGCGTTTGTAAGCGTTGCCATTCATTGTCGAAGTGTCTAGCGTGCAGATCACGTGCAAGTCCGGCGCGAAATCCTTCATCGAATACCATTCCTCCATCAGGCTGACAGGTGAATGGACCCCATCGAGACCCGGGAAGCTGGGATCGATGATGTTAACGTTGGCAGTCTGTAGCCGCGGATCGTTCTGTTGACCATGGATGATGAACTCGCCACCGGTCATCCGAATGTAAGGATCGGACTGCTCGCCATGCGCGATATAGCGATTGGCAAGATCGGGTGTGTCGGGTGGCGTATGGAAGGTATCCGTCGCGGCATGAATCCCGACGAAGCCGAGGCCGTTGTGGACCGCGTCGAGAAAAGCCTGCTTGCCTTGCGGAGACATGGGCGGATTCTTGTCGGTGCCTTCCTGGGTGAGATCGCCGGTCGTAAAAAAGACCACAGCGGCGTACTCGTGAAATTCCTTCGAATCAAAGATCCGTCCGTCTTTCGAAGCGGTGAGATCGAAATGGTTTTGCGCTGCGAAACCACGGATGGCCGCCTCGGCAATGCTGGGCTTGCCGTCCGTCACTTTGATGACGGCGTGTTCGAAACCCGAGGATTTCGTGAACAGCAAGACGGACTTGTTTTTCGCGGCACTGGCCGGATGCGAAAGCAAAAGCCCAGCGCCAGCGGCCGCCGTGGTGCGAAGAAAATCGCGTCGAGTCGAAAGTGAGTTCATTTTGTTTGTCCGTGGCGATCGAGGATTAGAAACCTTCTTTGCCAAACCATCCTGATAGAAGACGGCGTAGTCTACTGCGAGCGGCGGAAGCAGGGCAAGTACACAAACACAGTCCACGCGCGTTCCGTATTTCCACACGGTCCTGCGCGTTACGAAAGGAAACACCGTTCTCCACTCTTGTGGGATACTCTGCGCGTCGAAAGAACGCGACTTCCCGCTAAAGTCACAGAAGGAACTGCTCGAAAGACATATTCATGCCGCCTCTGCCTGACCAAACATTTTCCGAATCGGAACGCATCCCCCGCCGCCGGTGGGCGATCGCGTGTCTCCTCGGCTTCGGAGTCCTCGTCAACTACTTCGATCGCGTAAACCTTTCCGTCTCGAAAGACGCACTCGATGCCGCCTTCGGAATCTCCGCAGTGACGTTCGGTTACTTGTCGAGCGCTTACAATTGGACCTATGCGGCGCTCCAGTTGCCGTCCGGCCTATTGCTCGACCGGTTTGGAGTAAAGAAAGTGGGCCGTTACAGCACGATTCTCTGGGCCATCGCATCCTTCGGTGCGGCCGTCTCCACCGGAATCGGCGGCTTCCTCGCCGCGCGCCTTTTTCTGGGCATCGGCGAGGCGCCCACATTTCCGGCGAATTCCAAAGCCATCGGCTACTGGTTCCCGAAACAAGAACGCAGCCTCGCGACGGCAATCTTCGACTCCATGGCCAAACTTTCTTCCGCCATTGGAGTCCCGCTGCTCGGCATCCTGCTTCTGCATTTTGGCTGGCGATGGAGCTTCGCCGCGACGGGATTCATCAGCGTTCTATTTTTCGTTTTGTTCTATGCGTTGTATCGGAACCCGAGCGAAGACCGGCGGCTTTCGGATGCCGAGCGGCAATTCATCGCCAAAGGAGGAGCGCAGCCCGAAGATCGCGCGAAGGCCGCAAAAGGTGCCCCGCTCTGGTATCTGTTGCGGCAGCGGAGAGTTTGTGGATTGGCCCTCGGATTTGCCGGATACAATTACACCTTCTACCTGCTCTTGACCTGGCTGCCTTCTTATTTCCTAGCCGTCCACAATGTGGATTTGCTTCATTCCGTCGCGTACACCAGCGTGCCGTGGCTGTTCGCGACTCTCACGGATCTCATCGTCGGCGGATGGCTCGTCGATGCACTGATCCAGCGCGGCTGGAACGCGGTGCGCGTTCGTCAGGTCGTTCTCATCGGGGGTACCAGCCTCGGACTCGGCATCCTCGGCGCCGCGCATGCCCAAAGCGCCGCTGCGGCGCTTTTCTGGATCAGCCTGTCTATTGGTGGATTGTCCGCGGCGTCGCCGGTCGGATGGTCGATCCCCTCGCTCATCGCTCCAAGGGAAAGTGTTGGCACGGTGGGCGGAATCTTAAATTTTAGCAATCAGCTAGCGGCGATCGCCGCTCCGATTGTTACGGGCTACGTCGTGCAGTCAACGCATGCATATTCATGGGCTTTTGTCGTAGCAACAGCAATTCTTCTCATCAGCATTGCGGCCTATATTTTTCTGCTTGGGCGAATGGAACCGGTGCCGGAGCCCGCGTGATTTCCAAAGATCCTAGAGGTCCATGTGTGGCGTTCAGCGCGAGTTCTTTCCTTGCCGGCGTCCTAGGTGGTGGCTGCCAACGTTGCCTACTCTGATTTTCGAGAACTCTCGGCCACGCTCTTTGGAGACTCAACGAGTGCGCGGGTCGCGCCCGTCGAAATTCCGCCATCCACAAGCAATGTTTGCCCCGTTATGTATCTGCTGGATTCTGCCGCAAGAAATACGACCGCGGCGTCCAAGTCCTGAGGCTGGCCCGGACGTTTCAATGGAATGCGATCGCAAAGATATTCGACCCATTCCTTGTTTTCATACAAAATCTTGTTTTGTTCTGTGCGAAACCATCCAGGCGCAAGGCAATTCACGGTGACACCGTGCTTGCCCCAGTCATCTGCCAAACTCATCGTCAACTGTTTTACGCCGCCGCGGCTCGCGCCATAGGGAGCAAGACCCGCGTAGCCCGCAACCGTGGTGACAGAGCCAATGTTGATAATGCGCCCATAGCGGCGCGCGATCATCCCACGCGCCACGGCCTGAGCGACAAAAAAACTGCCGCGTAGATTGGTCTCCAAGATTAAATTCCAGTCTTCCCACGTCACGTCGAGCGCCGGTTTACGGACATTGCAGCCCGCGTTGTTCACCAGAATATCCAAATGGCCAAACGCAGCTTCCGCTGCAGCAACCATTTTCTCTATGCTTTTGTGGCTGCGGACGTCCAGCTCCGTGGAAAAGGTCCGGCGGCCGATTGCCTTTATCTCCGCTTCAAATGGCGCTAGTCGATGGACGTCGCGGCTCGTCAGCACAAGATCCGCGCCCGCCTTGGCAAGCGCCAGCGCCATATACTGCCCGAGCCCCCGGCTGGTTCCCGTAACGAGCGCGACGCGGCCGGTCAGATCGAACAGCCCATCGCTCACGAAGCCATCTCCGGCGAAAGTATGACTTTCATCAAGTTGGGTTCGCGCGCGTACAGTCTTTCAAACCAGCGCGGACCATCTTCTAGAGGCGCGACGGCGGTGATGAAGGGTTTCACCTGAATCGCACCGCTGGCCAAAAGCTCAATCGCCCGCGGATACTCCCCCGAGGATGCGCAGGATCCCTGCAGCCGAATTTGCCGTGTGACCACTTTCTGCAGCGGCAGCGTCACTTCCGGCGAAATGTTTCCAACCAAGACGACCGTGCCGCCTTTGCGAACGCTTTCGATGCTCGTCTTTACGGTTTCGTTTCTGCCCACAGCTTCGATCGCCAGGTCAACCCCCATTCCACCTGTCAATTGCATCACTTGCTCGACGACATCCGCCTCCGAAGATAAAACAATCGTCGCGCCGACATCCTGAGCCAGCTTGAGCCGCGTCTGATCCAAATCCGCAACGAAAATTCGCGCGCAACCCGCGGCGCGCAGCGCTTGCAGCGTGAGCAAGCCGATCATCCCCGCCCCGAGCACCAAAGCTGTGCTCCCCACGGAAACTTGCGCGAGAGAAACGCCATGAAGCGCAACGGACACAGCCTCCAGCATCGCCGCTTCACTAAACGAAAGACTCTCCGGCAAGCGATACAGAATGCGCGAAGGAACCGCGACATATTCCGCGAAAGCGCCGGGGCGGCGAAACTCCCCGCAGGAGACGCCCAAAACCTGCCGGTGGTCGCAGAGATTCACATCGCCGCGATGGCAGTTGCTGCAAGCGCCGCAAAAAATCGTCGAGTCAAACGTAACTCGGTCACCCACTGCAAATCCGCTGACGCCATCGCCCAGCGCAGCGATGGTTCCTGCTGCTTCGTGCCCCATGACGATTGGCGGAATGCGCCGCCCAGAGGAGCCGTCGTAACCGTGGACGTCGCTCCCGCAGATCCCGCAGGCGGCCACACTCACAAGCACTTCACCGTCGGCCGGCGTCGGGCTCGGCAGATCGGCAATTTCCAGATGCTTGTACTCCGAGAGCAAAAGAGCCTTCATCAAAATGTCCCAACGCCTTTCACAGCGAAACTCCCCGTTTCCAGGGAATAAAATCGTCTTGCGAGAGCAGCTCCGCCTTTGTGGGCGCCTGTCCGCTAACGACCTGAATCACGCGCTCCAGAATCGTTTCGCCCATTTTCTCGATGCTGGTCTCTCCCGTGATGACGCTGCCCGTGTCGATATCGATGATGTCGGACATGCGCTGCGCAAGCTTCGAATTGGTCGAAATTTTTATCACCGGCGCGATCGGATTCCCCGTGGGCGTCCCCAATCCCGTCGTAAAGAGAATCACATTTGCTCCGGCGCCCACTTGCGCCGAGACGGATTCCACGTCGCTCCCCGGCGTGCACTGCAGGTTCAATCCCGGCTCGGTGCAATATTCCGGATAGTCCACCGCCGCGGTGACGGGAGACGTCCCGCCTTTCTTCGCCGCTCCCGCGGATTTCATCGCATCCGTCAGCAATCCGTCCCGAATATTCCCCGGCGAAGGATTCATTTCAAAGCTCGCGCGCACTGCCTTGGCTCGGGCCGCGTAGTCCCTCATGAGGTTCGCAAAACGGTCCGCGACTTCTTTCCGAACGCAGCGATCGATTAGTTGCTGCTCCACCCCGCACAACTCTGGAAACTCCGAAAGGATTCCAATGCCTCCCAGCGCCGCGACAATATCGGACACGTGTCCAATAGCCGGATTCGCCGATAGCCCGGAAAAACCATCGGAGCCGCCGCATTGCAGGCCGAGCGTAAGTTTCGACAACGGGGCAGGCTGCCGCGTGATTTTGTCCGCCTCGACCATCCCCAAAAACGTTTCGCGGATCGCTTTGCTCAGCATCGCGGCTTCCGAAGCGCTCTTCTGCTGCTCGAAAATCAGCACTGGCTTCTTAAAATTCGGATCCCGCCGCTTGATTTCTTCAAGCAGCATCGGAACTTGCGCGTGCTGGCAACCGAGACTCAACACCGTAGCTCCGGCAACATTCGGATGGTGAATGTAACCTGCCAGCAGCCCGCACAGATTTCTTGCATCCTCGTGCGTCCCGCCACATCCGGCTTCGTGCAGTAAAAACTTGATGCCATCCAGGTTTTTGAAAACTCTGGGAGAAGCGCTCACCCGCTGCATTTCCCCAAAGGCGGCGCGCTTCATCTCCTCCGACTTCCCTTCCCGATAAAGCCGCGCCAGCTCCGCCACCTGGCTGCGGTAAATTTGCGGTGCCGCAAAACCCAATTCCTCCTCAAATGCCTGCTTCAAAACCGCCAGATTGCGGTTTTCGCAAAACACGAGCGGAAGAACGAGCCAGTAATTCCGCGAACCCACTTGCCCATCGTCTCTGTGGTATCCAAGAAAAGATTTGTCCGCCCATCTGGAAACATTCGGCGGAGTCCAGCGAGGGCCGCCGCTCTCACATTCGTGGAAAGAAGCGGCGGCGTGACGAATATTGCGAGTCGAAAGCAAATCTCCGCGCCGAAGATTCTCAACCGTGTGGCCCACCAAAACGCCGTACATAATAATGTCGCCGCTGGCGCTCACGTCTTTCGTGACGAACTTATGTTTGGCTGGCACGTCGGACAGCAAAACGTAATCGCTTCCCAAATAGCTGACGGTTTCGCCCTTACGCAAGTCGGTCAAGGCAACGAGAACGTTATCCTTCTCATCCAGACCCAGAACTCTTGCCTGCGTTGATCCGTTCCCTGACATTTGCATCCGCCTTTATCCGCATCTCTGTTCCTCATTCTATCCGGGTCGCTCTACACACGCCAGGGCAAGCCAGTATTAGAGCGCGCCCGCAGGCGCACAACTGCTTGCTAGCGCGTAAAGTTCGCACCTATAATCCGGTTTCGTCCCTGCGGCTCCTACCGCGGAAGAAACTCGGAGGCTTCGTGCCTGTCGGAACTGCATTTCACGAGAAAACGCTTGCGCTGTGTGAAAGCCTGAATTACCGCGAATGGTCGGGCTACTACACGGTGAGCGTGTACGAGATGCACCACGAGCACGAATACAACGCCATACGCAATTCCGCCGCGCTCATCGATATCTCTCCTCTCTTCAAGTACCGCATCACGGGGAATGACGCAACGCGTTTCGTAAACCGCGTCATTTCGCGCGACATCAACAAAGTGGCGATTGATCAAGTCATTTACTGCTGCTGGTGCGATCCCGAAGGCAAAGTCATCGACGACGGCACCATCACGCGCCTCGGCGAGCAAGAGTACCGCTGGACCGCTGCGGATCCGAGCTTACGCTGGTTTCAGCAAAATGCCCTGGCGCTCGACGTGAAAATCGAAGACATCTCCGAACAAGTCGCCGCTCTGGCGCTGCAAGGGCCGACTTCCGGAAAGCTTCTGCGCGCCGTGACCGACGCGAACGTGGCCAATCTGAAATATTTTCGCGTAACGCGCGGACAAATCGCAGGCGTGCCCGTTGATATTTCGCGGACCGGCTATACGGGTGATCTCGGCTTTGAAATTTGGATGCCCTGGAAAAACGGCGGGAAAGTCTGGGATGAACTGATGAAGAAAGGAAAAGCGTTCGATATCCACCCGGCAGGAATGATTGCCCTAGATATCGCACGAATCGAAGCCGGCCTGATTTTAATTGAAGTAGATTACACATCCAGCAAGAAGGCTCTCATCGAATCGCAAAAGTTTTCGCCGACGGAGATTGGGCTGGGAAAACTGGTGGACCTGAAGAAAGACAATTTTGTCGGCCGCGATGCGCTTGTGCGCGAGAAGAAAAAAGGTGGCCCCGAGCGCGCGCTCGTAGGCCTGGAGATCAATTGGAACGAGGTAGAAGCGCTCTACGACAAGATGGGAATGGCACCGCAGGTTCCGGGCGTGGCGTCGCGCGTAGCCGTGCCCGTCTATCGCAGCGGCAAACAAGTGGGAAAAGCTACTTCAACAACCTGGTCGCCGACGCTCAAAAAAATGATCGCGCTAGCCTGCGTAAATCGCGATCAATCGTCAGTGGGAGCTAAGGTGAGCATCGAGATGACTGTCGAGGCGGTTCGGCACACGGTGTCCGCAAAAGTCGTAGGTCTGCCATTTTTCAATCCGGCGAGGAAAACAGCTGTGCCGCTTATCTAGCGCGCTAAAACCGGTGAACAAATGCGCGCATGGAGTCCGCAAGACGCGAAAGTCACGAACAACCACCTAGCAGGCCAAAGAGTTCGGCTCAATGAACCTTGGCGAAACTCTCTTCCTTGGTTAAAAGTTCATCCAGAACATTCCTGTCCAGTAGTTTCCCTCGAAGAACTACGGCGCGAATTTTCTCCGTATTGTGAATATCCTCGAGCGGGCTCGCATCCAGTAGCAAAAGGTCGGCGATTTTTCCTTCTTGAATCGTGCCTTGTGTCTCCAGTTTGCCCAAAAATTCCGCCGGTCGTATTGTTGCCGTTTGCAAAGCCTGCATCGGAGTCAAACCAGCCTGGACGAGCAGCGCAAGTTCTTCATGCAAACTCGCGCCCGGAAAAACATAGGGAGCCGTGGTGTCCGTCCCCGCCATAATGGCGACGCCCGCGGCATTCATTTTTCCAACGATCCGCAGCGACGCCTGCATCAGCCTGGAGCGCAGCGCGAACTCTTCGGCCGTCGCCCCCTTGTCGCGGTCTTTAGTCCCGTTCTCCCAATTCGCCAGAACCTGCAGCGGAATGTACCTTCGCCGGGGATCGCGCGACGGGTCGTTTTCAGGCGTAGGAAACGCATCATTCCGCAGAAGAATCAACGTAGGAACTTGCCAAGTCTGATTGCGATGGAATTTCGCAATCAGCGCTGCCGCTTGCTCGTCTGAATAGGTCTGCAACAACTCGATCTGCCAGGCTAGTTCGCGATTCAACGACTGCCCGATCGTCGCCTTTTGGGGGCCCGCCGCAAACTGTTTCCGCATCAGCGAAGGCTCTTCGCTGGAACAAGCCCGAAGTATTCCAGTGAGATGCTCGATGCTTTTCTGCCCCGCATCGGAGGCTTCGGCTGCGGAGACACGATCCGGAACGTGCCCCACAAAAGTAATGTGCTCGCGCCTGCAAACATCCGCGATCGCGAAATAGGCGTCGCGTCTAAGATTGGATTGCACCTTGATGAAATCTGCCCCATGCGAAATCAAAGAATGGACATCGTCCGCTGCTTCAGTGGCATTCGTAACGACCAGCGATGGCTGGAAAAATGGCGGGCTCCCATCGAGATAAGGGCCGGCAAAGAAAATCCGGGGAGCTTGCAATTTACCGCTCTCGATTTCACGCCGCAATTCCAGCAAGGAATCGAGATCGCCTCCCATGTCGCGAACGGTGGTGATCCCGTTGGCAAGCAGCAGGGGCAAAATAAATTCCCGGCTGCCGCTGGGCTCGGAAGCGCCCGTGAGATGCGCGTGCATGTCGACAAGGCCGGGCATCAGAAACTTCCCAGTCGCGTCGAGAGTCCTTGTGCTTCGTGGAATGAACACCGATCGTGACGGCCCGATGGCAGCGATTCGTTCGTCCGAAACAAAAACGGTCATATCGGCAAGGGGAGTGGCGCCTGTCCCGTCAATGAGAGTGACGTGAGCGATGGCCAGAGAAGGCGGCGGAGCCGAGGAACACGAATAGACCAGCAGAATCGCCGAAAACGCAAGAAAAACTAACCGGGAAACGCGCCCGCCAGTATCCGACAAGCTCGACTCCCTTCGGTTCTCCTGTCGAAAGAGATGATTGAGGAGCTTCATTGCGCCAAGCGGTTGTACTTTTTCAAGACTTCGCGCAAACGGTCGTGGGGCAGAGCAATCACCTTGTGATTCTCGATGCCAGTCATAGTTTCCGCGGCGACCATCGCATTGATCACGGCTTCTTCCGTGGCCTGCACCGTCGAGGCGAATACTGGCTCGATCAAATCATTGGGAAGCATTTTGAGTTCGACGACGTGATCCGCTCCGTCGGCACCCGAGTTTGCCGTCGAGAAAGCTATGAAAATATCGCCCGAGCCGTTGCCCGAAATGCTTCCGTCGCGGCCCAGCCCGAGTGACACACGGCGAGCCAAGCGTTTCAGCTGATGCGATACGAGCGGCGCATCCGTGGCAACGACAACAATTATTGAACCGCGATCGACTTCGCCAAACGAAGCGGAGCTGTAAGCCGCATCTTCAGGAATTTCCTTTCCGACAGGCACGCCAGCGATGCGCAGATTCGGCCGCACACCGTAATTGCACTGCACCAGAACGCCCACTGTATAGCTCGCGCGCTTTACCTCGAATTTGCGCGACGAAGTTCCGATGCCTCCCTTAAATTCGTTGCAAACCATTCCCGTTCCGCCGCCAACCGCTCCTTCTTCGACTGGACCGTCGTGTGCCGAATCAATCGCATGAAACGTGTCTTCGGGCTTCACGTGAAATCCGTTGATGTCGTTTAGCCATCCATCCCACGTTTCCGCGACCACGGGAAGCGACCACCAATATCCGGTGGGATCAGGCTGACCATGATTAACGCGCCACTGAATCACCGCATCGCGAACGACCCCGACGCTGTGCGTGTTGGTGATCATCACCGGGCCTTCGAGAAATCCCGACTCCTCCACCCAAGTCGTCCCGGTCATTTCGCCGTTGCCGTTCAACGACCACCATCCGGCAAAAACCGGATTGGACATCGTATCTTTCCCGCGCGGAAGAATTGCAGTGACTCCCGTGCGCACGGGGCCTTTGCCGATCTGGAGCTTTCCTTCGCCGGAGACAAGAGTGGTGTGGCCGACAGTGACGCCGGAAACGTCGGTTATGGCGTTGAGCGGGCCAGGAGTGCCGTCGAAAGGAACGCCGAGATCGCGTGCGCGAGGTTTAGCGGGAGGCTTATCCTGGGCCGGAACCAAAGTTGCCGTTAGGAATCCTGTGCAGAGTATTATTGCGAACTTGAAAGAAAGTCGGCGCATTTTCGAGTTGGCTCCTCTAAGGAATGCAGAAACAGACTACGCTAGATATAAGGAAAACCGCGACACGTTAATCGGGAAAAACTTTCGCAAGGGCCGCCGCGAGCGCCGTCGCGACGAGTGCTGATTCCTCAGGCGTGATGATAAAAGGCGGCGCAAGAAGAATATGATCGCCGCGCGCGCCGTCCACACAACCTTGCGTCGGATACACCAGAACCCCTTCTTGCATGGCAGCGGCGCGAATTTTTTCGGCAATCGCTTCAGATGGCCCGAAAGGCATACGTGTGGACTTGTCGCGGACGAATTCGATACCGACGAGCAACCCGAGCCCGCGCACGTCGCCGATGTGGCGATGAGAGAGAAGCGGAGCGAGAGCGTTGCACAGAGCCAGCGCGGCGGCGGGGATGCGTGCGAAAAGATTGTGCGATTCGATGTAATCGAGAACAGCGTTTCCGGCAGCGGTCGCGACTGGATGCGCCTGGTAAGTGAATCCGTGCATAAACGCGCCGCTCCCGTTTTCAAAAGCCTCGACGACATTTGCCGCGACGAGAACCGCGCCCAGCGGAGCGTAACCGCTAGCAATTCCCTTCCCGCAAAGTATTATGTCCGGCTCGACGCCCCAGTGTTGCACAGCAAAAGGCTTGCCCGTGCGGCCAATGCCGGTCATAACTTCGTCGGCCACGAGAAGAATGCCGTGCTTGCGGCAAATCTCGGCGATGCGCGCGACGTAGCCTGCCGGCGGCACCGCGCCGCCAAGCGTCGCGCCAACAACAGGCTCAAAGACGAAAGCGGCAGCTGAAGCAGCGTCGCTCTTGGCTAGAAAAGAATCCAAATCATCGGCGCAGGCCAGATGGCATTCAGGAAATGTCTTTTCAAACGGACAGCGATAGCAAAAACAAGGCGCGATGTGGCCCCACTCGGCAAGCATGGGCGCGTACTGCGCGCGGCGCGCGACATTTCCGCTGACGGTCATGGCGCCAAGCGTGCTGCCATGATAGCTCTGGCGGCGCGAAAGCACGCGGTGACGAGCCGTCTGCCCTTTTTCCAGATGGTACTGACGGACAAGTTTGATGGCTGTTTCGGCCGCTTCAGACCCGCCGGAGGTAAAGTGGACGCGGCCGCCTTTTCGGAAATTTGGCGGAGCCATGGAAAGTAGCCGAGCAGCAAGTTTTTCCGCCGGCGGAGAATGGAATTGCGAAGTGTGCGCAAAGGCCAATTTCGACGATTGCTCGGCCATCGCGCGGCCGATTTCCGGAACGCCGTGACCAATATTGATGACCGCGGCCTGGCCTGCCGCATCCAGGAATTTGCCTCCATCCGCGGAAAAAAGCCAACAGCCCTCGCCACGGACGGCGACGGGCAACACCTGGTGAAAATTGCGCGGAAAAAGAGCGGCGTCGTTTGACATACGGACTCGCTGACCGATTGTAGCAGACCCTCGCGGTCCGCCACGAAGCGCGCCTAGCGAACGAACTGATTCACGCCAGATTTCTAAGCCTGCTTGCTCGCGCGGCAATTATGCTACGCTGGCGCAAGTTCTAGGAGAACTCATCGATGTTTAAGCGCGCTTCTTGCTGGATTCCATTTACGATTGCTTGCCTCTTTTTTCCCGCTGTTCCAATGCGCCCGCAAGATACGCGAAAACCAGTGCGGTTGAGCGTCGATTTGCGCGAAGCTACGAAACACATCTTTCACGCGAAATTGGTGTTACCGGTGACCGCAGGTCCGCTCACTCTCGTATATCCAAAATGGATTCCTGGAGAACATTCTCCCGTTGGTCCGATCGTGAATCTGACGGGTCTGCTTTTTCGCGCGGACGGCAACCCCATCGAATGGCGGCGCGACGATGTGGACATGTTTGCCTTTCACTGCCAAGTCCCCGCAGGTGCGAACGAACTCGAAGTCTCACTGGATTACGTCTCGCCCGCCGGGCCCAGCGCGGGACGGGAAAATCCCTCGGCGACGGCGCAACTGGCGATCTTGAACTGGTACACCGTGCTCCTCTATCCGCAAGGAGCGAAGAGCGACGATCTGAGCTATTCGGCCAGCTTGCAAATACCGGCAAAATGGAAATACGGAACCGCTCTGCCTGTCGCGAGCGAGACCGGAGATGCTATTGAGTTTCAACCGGCAAGTCTGACGACGCTCGTGGATTCGCCGGTGCTGATGGGCGCACACATGCGCGTGATCGATTTGTCTCCGGGACAGAAGCCCGAGCACCACGTTCATATCGCTGCGGAAACCGAAGCCGGGCTGGAGGTCGCGCCGGAAACCGTGCAGCAATGGCGGCAGCTCGTGGCCGAAACGGGAGCGCTCTTCGGCGCGCGTCATTACCGCCACTACGATTTCTTGCTTACAGAAAGCGATAACGTGGAGACGGACGGCGTCGAGCATCACGAATCGAGCGACAACCGCGTGCCGGCCCGTACTTTCCAGGATGCCAGCATCGAAGACGCCATGACGGATCTTTTGCCGCACGAATTCACACATTCGTGGAACGGAAAATATCGGAGGCCCGCGGGTCTGGCCACTCCGAATTATCAAGAGCCAATGAAAGGCAATTTGCTCTGGGTGTATGAAGGCATGACGCAGTATTACGGCACAATGCTTTCCGCGCGCATCGGAAGCTGGACTCCGGAGAAATTAAGAGAAAATCTTGCGTGGGTGGCGGCGTATCTCGATCAGCGAAAGGGCCGAACATGGCGCGGACTGGAAGACACGGCGGTTGCAGCGCAGTTGCTCTATGCATCGCCCGAAGAATACCGGACGTGGCGCCGCGATACGGATTATTACGACGAAGGCACGCTGATCTGGCTGGAGGTAGACACAATCATCCGGCAGGAGACCAAGGGAAAGAAATCGCTGGATGATTTTTGCCGAAAATTCGAGGGCGGAGAAAATACCGGGCCGAAAATCGTGCCGTACACGTTTGATGATGTCGTCGCGGCCATGCAAGAAATCACACCGTATGATTGGCGGGCGTTTTTCACGCAGCGCGTGAATTCGCATGGACCGGGCGCGCCGCTTGGCGGGCTGGAAAATAGCGGATGGAAACTCGTCTATAGCGAAACGCCTAACGAAAGCCGCGAAGCTGCCGAAGCCGCCACGCATCTAACGGATGTGCAGTTCTCGCTCGGATTTTTGGTGCGCGACACAGGCGGCGACAACAGCGACGAGGTGATCGATGTGGTTCCCGGCTCTGCGGCGGCGCAGGCGGGAATCGCGCCGGGGATGAAGCTGCTCGCGGTCAATGGGCGGAGATGGACGCCGGACGATCTTCGCGCGGCAATACGGCAAGTAAAGAACGGGGGAACGCCGATTGAGTTGCTTATCGAGAACGAAGATTTTTTTCAGACCTACCGGATGGACTATCACGGCGGCGAACGGTATCCACATCTGGAACGCATCAGCGGAAAACCCGATCTTCTTGGCGAAATAGCAAAAATGAAAGCTCCCCCCGCCGGCGCCGCAAAGGAGTAATTTGGAGCGCAAGTGCGTAGGCTTGGAAACCCATGCGAATCGTGACATCATCCGAAGTTCCGCACAGGGAAAATGCAATTCGCTGTTCTCCATCTGGAGGAAAAGCCATGCAACGAGCCATTCTGCGATGCAGTTTGTTTATCGTGGTGCTGCTAGCGGGGCAAACCGGCGTGCGAGCGCAAGACGCCGGAAAACATGCCATCACCTTTGACGACATGATACAGATGCATCGCGTGGGTGAAGCCCAGGTGTCGCCCGACGGCAAGTGGGTGGTCTATTCGGTTTCGACGCCCGACATGGACGCGAATCGCGGCGCAAGCAATATATGGATTGTGCCGACGGCGGGAGGAGCGTCGCTGCAACTGACACAGAGCGGACACGACTCGTCGCCGGTTTGGTCGTCGGATGGAAAGACGATCGCGTTTCTGTCATCGCGCAGCGGGGATTCGCAGGTCTATCTGCTTTCGATGGACGGGGGTGAAGCGAAACCCTTGACGCATCTTTCAACCGGCGCAGACATCGTGAAATGGTCGCCGGACGGGAGAACGATTGCCTTTACTTCGAGCGTGTATCCGGACTGCAAAGACGATGCATGCAACAGCGCGCGCGACGCGGAGAAGGAAAAAGACAAAGTGAAGGCGCATGTCGCCGAGCATCTGCTTTACCGGCACTGGACGCACTGGAATGACGGCAAGCGCGGCCATTTGTTTGCTGTCCCAGTGGATGGAAGCATGCCTCCGCGCGATTTGACGGCGGGCGCTAATTACGACGTGCCTCCCGACGAGCGGGGCGGGCCCGGCGATTTGAATTTTTCGCCGGACTCGAAGGAAATTTGTTTCACGGCCGTGACCGATTCCGTTGAAGCCATCAGCACGAACGGAGATTTGTTTGTTGTTCCCGTGGCGGGCGGCGAAGCGAAACGAATCACGACACAGCCGGGATTTGATGGTGGCCCGGCGTACTCTCCGGATGGAAAGTACATTGCCTACCACGCGCAATTGACGGCGGAATATGAGTCCGACCGCTGGCGCGTGATGCTCTACGACCGCGCGACGGGCAAGATCGAAAATTTGTCGGAAGCCTTCGACCGAAGCGCCAACGAATTGAACTGGTCAGCCGACAGCAAAACGATTTATTTCACGGCGGAAGATGAAACGCTGCAACCGATTTACACCATGGCCCCGCGCGTGGGTGACGCACCAAAGAAACTGATTGCAAACAGCTACAACCTGGGCATCTCACTGAGCAGCGACGGCAAGACTCTGGTCTTCGAGCGCTCGAGTTTGACGCATCCTGCCGAGATTTTTGCGGCCGCGAGCGATGGAAGCGTCGTGCGGCAGCTTACGCACCAGAACGACTCGATCCTCGCGTCGCTGAAAATGAACGAGCCTGAAACTTTTTGGTTCGAGGGTGCGGGTGGAACTAAAGTGCAAGCCATGATGATCCGGCCACCGGATTTCGATGCTTCGAAAAAGTATCCCCTGCTGGTGCTGCTGCATGGCGGGCCGCAGACGATGTGGTCGAACGCATGGGGCTACCGATGGAACGCGCAAGTATTTTCCGCGCCTGGGTACGTGACGCTGATGATCAACCGGCGCGGCTCGACGGGCTACGGCCAGAAATTTACCGACGAAATCACGAACGATTGGGGCGGCAAAGCATACGTTGACGTGATGAATGGCATAGATTTTGTACTTAAAAAATATCCGTATACGGATGGATCGCGCATGGCGGCCGCAGGCGGATCCTTCGGCGGCTATATGGCGGATTGGATCGCCACGCATACGGGCCGCTTCAAGGCCATCATCAGCCACGCGGGGATTTATGACAAGAATTCGATGTACGCCACGGAAGAGCTGTGGTTTGAAGAGCACGACATGCAGGGCATGCCGTGGACAAACCCAGAGAGTTACCGCAAATGGGCGCCGATGACGTATGCGAGCGACTTGGGAAAATTTAAGACGCCGACGCTGGTGATCGCCGGCGAGCGGGATTATCGCGTGCCGTACACGCAGTCACTGGAATTTTTCAACACGATGCAAAGACAGGGCGTGCCGTCAAAGCTAGTAGTTTTTCCGGATGAAGGCCACTGGATTCTGAAGCCACAAAACAGCAAGTTTTGGTACAAGACATTTCTGGATTGGCTGGCTACGTACCTGAAATAGGCCCAAGGTTCAGACGGCAAATAAACGCTGCAACGCGCGGCGTGCAAATCGGAAGAGATGGAAAAGCAGGAACACGGAGAGCGCAATTAGCATGACGACAATGATCGTTGTGGCCAGGGGATGCGCGGTCGCCATCCAAGTCAGCCAAACTGCCAGGACATCTTCTCCAAAGCTCAGAGCCGCATTGCTAAACGGCTCGGGCACGGTATTGACGGCGGCGCGGGCGCTGGCTTTCGTGCCGTGAGATGTTAGCGCGACGCCACCGGCGAGAAGCGCGGCAGCCCAGCGCCACTCTGCCGGAGCGGCCCCCGCTGCGCCGTATGCCAGCAACGCGGCAGCAGGCGGGCGGATGAAAGTGTGAAGCGCATCCCAAGCGGTATCGACATACGGAATCTTGTCCGCAAAAAACTCAACAACATAGAGAACTACCGCGATGGCGAGAACCGCGGGGTGCGAAAGCGCGTGGAGCGACGTCGGAAGATGGATGACTCCGAAACGCTCCAGAAGGCCAAGCGTCGCGACGGTCGCGTAGAGATTCAAGCCCGAGGAGAATCCAGCGCCTAGGGCCATCCCCAATGTTTCGATAGGATTCATTCTGCCTATCATAGCAAAGCAAGATAGCGCCGGCGGGGGTTGTGGCCCAGTTTCTGACAATGAAGTGGCCACAAGAATATTCTTCAAACGTGACATCTGCCAAAAGCCTAGGTTGCCAGTAATAAAAAAAATGGCGCCCGTCTTAACCATATGCCGACACCTTTGCCAATGTTAGTTTGACTCCTCGTTAATCGGACCGGAAACTGAGCCGCTGCCCTGGTGGACAGTTACTTCCGGACCTCCCGGCGAGACGTTCCATTTGACGATTTGGCGCGGGACAGAGATGCTGTCCACAAGGGCGGTCGTCCATGTTTGGCTTAAGCCACCTCTTCTATCCTTGGGGATTGATCCTGCAAGGCATTGCGATCATCCATTTCTTCCGACGCCGGCCGGAGGGCTACTGGTTCTACATCATTTTTTTCGGCAGCTTTCTCGGCGCGGGCGTGTACATCATCGCGGAAGTGTTGCCTGATCTCGGCCTTTTGCGCGGTGTGTTCCAAGGGCTTGGCCGGAGATCACGCATCCAGATTGTTGAGACGCAGATTTTGGATAATCCCTCGGCTGCAAACTATGAAGAGCTTGGCGAGCTCTACAAAGATCAGAAGCAATTTGCCAAAGCGCGCGAGGCGTTTACGAACGCAATCACGGCGCGCAGCGATTCGGTTTACACCTTTTATTACCGCGCGCAGGCTTCGCTCGGATTGGGCGATTTCGCTGCAGCGATTCCAGACCTGGAGCGCGTCGTCGCAAGCGATCGCAAGTTCGATTACTACCGGGCTGCAGGGCTTCTGGCAGATGCTTACGCGCAGACGGGACAATTGGAACGCGCCGAGCAGCTCTATATAGATGTGGCGCAATTCTCTACGACGACCGAGACGCTTTACAACTATGCAAACTTTCTGAAGCTCGCGGGCCGGCGCGAGGAAGCGCGCGAATGGGCACAGAAACTGCTGGCCAAAAAACGGACTCTTCCTCGGTACATGCAGCGGTATGAACGGCCGTGGTTCCGCAAGGGCAAGACGCTCTTGAAGGAATTGGCGGCGGCGAAAGTGCCAGCGGAAGCGCAGACAAGAACGCATAGCTGATTTGTAGATGACCCTTGTCTGGGTCACACTTCTCCAACGTAGCTACTGTGTCGCGGGTTGCTGTGCGTTCTGCGGGCCGAGCAAGTACTGAGCCGCTTTAAGTCCTTTGTTTTGGAAGTGCGAACTCTACAGGGGTTCCAGGCGTGTTTTGCTAAAGCGCTTATTCTAAGGGGCTTGAATGCACATATGACTCTTGCTCAAATCCCTCGATTTCGGGGCATATGGGCGGCGCGATTTAGCGCATGGCTGGCCTTGCTCAGGCGCGAAGCGAAAGAACCCCGGGAGATTCCGACCTGCGCTACATTTTCAGCAGCGTGCAATTAGCGATCAGTGGTTTGCGAAAGGAAAGAGAAAGCCAAGGCCAGGAGTGGCTATCTGGCCAAAATAAGAAAGGCCGCAGTACTGGCACGACTTTGGAGATCCCTTCTCTCGTACAAAAGTGCTGTCCATTGGGACAGCTTCCGCAACGCAGTACGTTTGTACTATCGGCATGGCGCTCGAAGCCTGCAACAATTTGGATGTTGTCTGGGCCGCTGCGTGTGGGGCCCTCCGCGGCCTGATCGTTTATTTAAGATGCGTCGCCCTCCGACGCACGAGGGACAACACAAACGTGGCTTCCGCAGCGGATCAACTTCCTTCGACTGTCTCGCCCTCGGCGAACCCCTCGAAAACCTCTGGGGAAAACGCTCCGAACAAACCAAGGATGAATGCGGTTGCTTGCGAAGTGCAGGTAATCGCAACCGGCGCGCGCCCCTCGGAAAAAGACGGGCAGCGCGAACTCTTCACGGAAGAGACCTCCACGGCACTGGTTTTTGAAAATGGCGGAGTCCTGAAGCTCTCCTCGGCCGTGATCGTTGGGCAACTCCTGTTTCTAACGCACAAGGAAACGAAGCGCGAAGTGGTGGCGCAAGTGACGCGCAAGCGCGATTTTCGTCCCACGATTTGTTACGTCGAAGTGGAATTCAGCGAGCTCTCGCCCGGATTTTGGGGTATCGAGTTTCCCAAAACGCCGGCGATGGCTCCTGCGAACGCTCAGCAAAAAGAGGCGGACCACTCGGCGAGAGCGGAAGAGGACTTTATCGGTGGCGAACCAATCGAGCCGACGCCAGCCCCCAGCGCCGAAGAAGTCTCGGCGCTGAAGGACGAAGTAGAAGTGCTCCGCGAGCAATTGAAACTGTTGCAGACACAAATCGTGGCTGGGAATCCTCCCGCCTCCGCCGAAACTCACGATCATTCTCAAGCAACAACTTCAGAAGCTCTACGCGGCCCTGTTGGCGTTGCTCCACAAGCTCCGCTTCTGGCGGATGCATCGGGCCAACCGTTGGAAAAACTGCAGACTACAGCTGGCGAAGCGTCACAGAAAATGCCGGCGGAAGTTTCCGTCGCTTTCGCAGGCGCCCACGGCGCTCTTTCTCCGGCACCTGCTTCCCTGCCGAGCGACCGCGCCGAGACACCATTCTCGGAAGAAGATCTACTACCAAAGCCCGCGCTCAATTTCGAAAATGCAAAGCCGGCGGCGAAGGCTTCTTCCAAGCCAAAGCAGAAAATCGCCGCAGACCCCCAGCGCGCTGCACTGCGCAAGGACTTCCTTTTTGCAGCGTTTGTGATCATCACTGCAGGCGCGGCGTGGTATCAGAATTTGCTTCCGTGGCTGCCGCAGCGGAAAAACTTTTCGCCCAGCACTGCTCCAAGCAGCGCTGGGCATCCTGCTCCTCGCGCGCCTGCACAGAGGGCCGACGACCATGCCGATTCCGGCAAGTCGGCGGAGACAAGCGAGGGGTCTGCAAATTCGCCGAGCGCAATTTCGCTGGATGCGTCGCAACCTGCAGCGCCGCGAACTGCGAAGCCTTCCACAAAGGCTGCGGCCGAAACGCCCGCGGGTGAAGTCAAATCGGCGCCCGACGCCGCCGCAAATGATGCGGCGGTGCCGGAGAAACCAGAGATTGCTGCCTCAGTCGGGAAACGATCTGCGGCGCCCTCGTTGAGCAAAGCGGCCATGGTTTCCGCGGTGCCACCTGCAGACGGAGCGGGTGTCGTGCCCCCCAAATTGATCAAGTCGGTCCGCGCAGTGGCCTCACCGAGCATGTTGCAATATTTTGCGCCGGGCAATGGGGATAGCGTGACGCTCGACGCGCTGGTGGATACCTCGGGGCGCGTGAAGTCCATGAAGGCACTCTCGGGGCCGGCTTCGCTGCGCAATGCGGCGATCGAAGCGCTCAAGCAGTACACCTACGAGCCAGCCACGCAGCGGGGGAAGCCGGTTGCAGCTCACATCACCGTGAAGATCAAATTCCTGTTCGAGCCATAGCTCTTTTTTTCGATTTGTGAGGCGCCGCCAAGTCATGCGGTTTGCGCAAGAGGCGGAAGGAGCCGACGTTCTCAATTTTTGCGTAAGGGTTTGGCGGGCGGGGCGAAAAGTTAATTCGCTGAGCGCAAGTGTGAGTTGGACGCGCTAGTCCAAGAACCAACCACGGAATAGTAGCGTCGGGAGATTAAGGGTCTACACGGGAAAGATGCTATTCGCGACTCCCTATCACTGGCGCCCTGCGCGCTGTGGCGAGCCCGCCAGGCCACCAGTTCCAATCGCCTGCAATGCGAAGGAGCGCCGGACCGATCACAATGCGAACAAGCGTAGCATCAATTAACACGGCGACCGCCAAGGTAAATCCAATCATCTTGACCACTAGGAAATCTCCGAAGGTGAATGCCGCAAATACCACGATCATGATCGCGGCAGCGCTCGTAATCAGGCCTGCGGTTCTAGCCAGACCCTCCGGGATCGCATCCATTTCACTCAGTCCGCTCCTTCTAGCTTCGAGAACGCGTGCGACCAGAAATACCTCGTAGTCCATGCTTAATCCGAAGACGATGGCAAAGGCGACAATCGGAACTAGGGGGAACACGCTACCGGTCCCCCCAAGAACTCCCAGAAAGCGGCTTCCGTGTCCGTCCTGGATAACGAAAACCAATGCTCCGAAGGACGCCGCGACCGAGAAAAGGTTGAGTGCGATGGCTTTCACGGCGGCGAAGATCGATCGGAACCCGCAGAGCAGAGCAAGGAGCGTCCCCACTACTACCAGCGCCATTACGGACGGAAAGCGGCCTCTGATGATCGTTTCATAGTCGGCGTTGAGTGCCGGGATGCCCCCAATGAGAAGGGTTGCGCCAGGCACTCCGGTGAGAGTTGGCGCGCCGGTCTTACGGAGCTCCCGCACCCAGTTGACCTGGTCGCGCAGCGAGACCGAACTCGCGGGTAACACTTCAAGCAGCGCCGCTCGTCCGTCGCTACTCAGGAACGTTCGACGCGTCTCCCGCGAGAGTTCAGGGAGGGAAGACCGGTTGTTCTCCGCAATCGTAGTGATGGAAATCGCGCGGTCACAGCGAGGGTCGCTCGCGAGGCGCTTGGTGAGACGATCCAGCGCATTCCACCCCGCATCGGTTTGCGCGATGGAATCCGTCGGAAGTTCGACAATGACGCGCAACGATTCAACAACGCCGCCCCGATCCATCCGTTCAAGGGTGTGGAGCGCATGGACTGATTCCGCCGCCTGCGGAAGCCAATCCCCTCGGGGGAGACTGGTATCCAATCGTCTGACCTGCCAGGCGAGCAGAAGCAAGGGAGTACCCGCCACAAAGAGGGCAAGCCAGGGATGCGCGACAATCGTCTTTCCCCATTGCCGCCAGCGATTTCCTGTACGCGCGGCCCGCTGCGCATCCAACTTTGGAGTAAAGGGCAATCGGCCCAGATCAATCCGAGAACCGAGCAAGACGAGCGTTGCCGGAACGAGGGTATTTGTAAGCAAGACACTCATTCCCGTCACCAGGAATCCCGCGACACCGATGGAACGGATTTCGCTGATCGGAACCGTCAAGAGGGCTAGAAATCCGATGGCTACCGTTGAGGCTGAAATCAAGAGCGTGCGACCCGCCTGACGTGCCGCGATCAACCCGGCGGTGGGTCCGTCGTTCCCTGCGGCAATCGCTTCCCGGAATCGGCTGATCATCAGGAGCGCGTAGTCGATTCCCAGGCCCAAGCCAAGCATGGTGGACAAATTCTGAACCAGAATGGACAAGTGCCAGCGCTGGGCCAGGAATCCCGTAATCGCCAGCGTGGTCGCGATGGCAAGCTGGCCAACCGCCAGCGGAATCAGGGCGGCGATCAGGCTTCCGAAAGCCACCAGCAGAAGCGCGAGGGTCGCAGGGATCACCAGGCTTTCGCCGCGACGCACGTCGGCGGCGCTCGCTTTCCGAATATCGAAATTCAGTGGGATCTCGCCTGTGAGTTCGAGCTTCACCGCCGGGTAACGGCCCCGCAGTTGATTTTCAAACGCGCTTGCCAGCTGGTGAAGCTCAGGAACAAGCGATTCGACTGGACTGCCGGTTGACGTGAGTCCCACGAGAACAAACGTTCCCCCTCCCCGGCCCAGAAAAATCGGATCGCGCAACTCGAGATAGGACACCACTCCTGAAACGCCGGGCTGATCTCTCAGTGCTGCCGCGATAGTTGCTAACGATTGCCCTCCCTCCACCGAATCCGCAGGGGGGAGTCCCTCGATCACTAGGACTACGCGGTCCACAAACGGCGACCGAAAACGAGTGGCCAGTTCCTCCCGGACAATTTCAGCCTGGCTCCCTTCTACACGCGTCGCGGTCTCCAGGCGGCGCTCCGCATGAAAAGAGAATGGAAGAAGTGCGATGGCTGCTACGAGGACGATCCCTGACACCCAAAAACGGCGCACATACATAGCTATCATCATGTCATATCACGCCTGTCCAAATTAGGATTTGGTTTTGTGAAGTAAAAAAGGCCGAGCATCTGATAGCTTAAGGTTGGGCAATGCAAAAGCCAATCACAACGCTAAGGAGGCTCAGCAGCCTTGACTCGAGTCAGCAGTATTTTCTCACAAATTCTGCAGTTCATTCCTCGTTTAGAATTGAATCGGCCGTGCGCCAGCACCAAGCCGAGTAGCGTGCCCTCGGTTTCAGCAGTTGGGGCCAGCCAAATAGGAACCGGGAAGAAGGGGAAATTCCGTTTTAAGAGTCCGCTGATGAGCTTGGATGCCACAGTGAGCTATCTGAATCTGCTAAACTCTGCCCTATCGATTTAGGAGGATCAATTCGTACCTTACTTTTGCTCGGACTGCTTGCCGCCATTCAACCCGGAGTGGCAGACCCTCGCCTTGGCTGGTGGACGCTCATCTCTGCGCAGTCTAGTCTGGATCCTCCGAACCGGCTCTCCATAACACCTCTGCATGACGGGGTGCATGTAGTCATGTCAGGCGAAACCCATTTCGATTTCACTGCAAATTGGAACGGACACCAATCGTCCGCGCCAGGCAATCTCGCGTTCAATCAAATTGAGCTCCGCAGAATCGATAAGAGGCAGGCGGAGGTCAAGGAGAAAAAGGACGGATCTCTTGTGGCGACGGTTCGCGAAAAAATTTCGAATGATGGGAACGAGCTAACGACCACGACTGCGACCGCGGGCCACGCCGATCAGATCACCGTGTGGACGCGAAGCGGAGGTACGAAGGTCGCCAGTGACCTCTTCGCAGGCGAATGGACGCAGGATCTCAGCAAAACCCGTTTGCGGCAAGGTTTGGTGCTCAAAATCGAGACGGACGGCGGCGATGGGATCCGTTTCCTGGGTGACTTCAGCTATACCGCCCGTTTTGACGGAAAGCAATACGATCTAAAGAACTCGCGCAACGATACCGTGACGCTTGAACTCGTCGATCCTCACACATTGGATGCGATCTATATGAGGGACAATCAAGTCACTCAAAAGGACAGGTGGGAGGTTTCCGAGGATGGGCAGCAGATGACACTATCCACCACAGGCACGTTGGAAACGGGCCAGCGGGTAACCGAGAAGCTCTTGTTTAAGAAGCAGTAGCGGATATTGCATCTGTGCAGTCCAGAAGCCGATCGCTCGGTGACAACGCGTTGATCTCACGAGCCGCGACCGAAATGATCCCTTTGCGATACATGAATTTCAGAATGCCGTTGACCGTATCTTCCAGAGATGGATCTGCTTTGCCCCACACCGAGGCATCGCGGGCCATTTGATAAGCAGAGCTGTCATAGCGTTTGAACTCCATCGCGGAGATGTTGTCGACAGAGCCCACCAAGAAATCCAGCAGCGGAAAGAGAAGATCTTCCTTCCGGCATCTCCGGATTAGCTCGGGAACGAAGTCGGGAAGCCTGAATGTTTCGAATTGCCGGCCAGTCGCTTTGGTAATAAGCCCGGTAATATCCATCATGTTCGAATAATCGTCCCGCGTGACATGGTAGGTCTTATTCGCCGTACCGCGAGTGGTAGAGATCGCAACGATGTTGTTCGCCACAATGTCCGCCGGAACGAAGCTGACCTGGTTGAGAGTATCAACGCCAATCCCGTGATTCACCATGAAGGCAACTAAGCGAACGGCGATATCGAAGTTGTTACCTCCACCGGTAACGGAAGGACTCACGAGAGCAGGCCGGAAAATCCGCGCGGAAAGTCCCCTGCTGCGCGCATCTACAACCACCTGTTCCGCTACCCATTTCGATTGGCTGTACCCAAAATCGAGCAGCTCCATATTCTCGTTCAGGTCGGTCTCATGCAGGACTGATTTGACCGCCCAGCCAAACACGAAGGTAGTCGAGACATAATTGAACTCTTTGGGCCTTCCCTCGAACGCCAATCTTACGACCTCATTGGTTCCCAGCACGTTCGCGTCACGCATCAGGTCGTAGTTGAACAGATAGTTCACGGTTGCACCGTTGTGGAACACCGTGTCGATTTCACTCGCGAGGAAATCCCACACTTCCTGCGTCAGGCCCAGCTTTGGCTGCGCTAGATCGCCGCAGACGGGTATCACCCGACTTTCGAACATCTCCATCAGATCGACCCCGCAGGGTCCCATTGACCCCATCGCAGCTCTAAGTCTTTGCCCACCCTGCTTCTCGTCGGAAGACCTGACGAGAACATAGATCTTCGCCTGCGTCTGTTCCAGCAGGCTTTTCATCATGAATGGCCCTATGAAGCCGGTTCCGCCCGTGAGCAGCACCTGATTGAGCATCGGTGTCTCCGGCATGGGCAAAGGCACCGGAGGCTCGAAGATGAGCTTTCTATCGTTGATCATCATCTGCTTCTCAGCGGCGCGCTGCTCTTCACGGAAAGCCGCAAGGGAATGACGCAGATGAAGGAGCGCCTCTTCGGGAGCACGCTTCAACTGTTCGGCTAGTCCAAACAGCTCGGCGACGCTGACGCGCTGAATGACGCCAATATCTACCTGCCTCGCAAGCATCTCGGCGCCTTTATCTTTCAGGAGTTCCTTTAGCTCATGCATGAACACAACAAGATCCAGGGAATCCAGGCCGGCTTCGACGAGGCTGTACGACTCCAGACCTGTCAGGCTGTACCTAGCTTTCAATTCGGCGAAAGAGGAATGCATGTCGGAATCGGACGGGGAGTTCCCCGCGTCCTTCTCCCGCGAAAAGTCGGAAAGGACGGTGAATTGACCTCGCAGCCACATCTGCTTGGTCTTATGGCGCATAATCTTCCCCGAACTCGTTCTCGGGATCGCACGAGGCGCGATGAGGGAAATCACCGACACCTCCACGTTGAGATAATTCCGGACCGCGGCGGCAATCTTTCGTGCGTCGGGAAGCGCCCTAGGATTTTTGACTTCGGCGACGATTGCCAGCGCAGGTTCACTGTCTTCCTGAATCTGGAACGCGGCGACGCAGTTGTGCCGGATCAGACCAGATGATTTCTCCACGACGTTCTCAATGTCGTGCGGGTAATAGTTTTGCCCGCGGAGAATAATCATGTCCTTGATGCGGCCGCAGACGTAGAGTTCTCCTTCGTGGAAGAATCCTATGTCGCCGGTCCGAAGGTAGCCGTCATCATAAGGAGTATCGTCCACAAGCCGCGCACGAAACTGGGTCAGAGTCAACTCGGGATTATTCCAGTAGCCTCGACATTTACCGCTTCCGGCGACCCAGATTTCGCCGGTGCGCTCTGGCTTAAGAGCGAAATGCCCTTCCGGATCCACGATCTTAACGTCGAGACCCGGGAGTGGCGTTCCACAACTGACAATCTGGGTGGCCCCGCCGATTTCAGAGACCTCCGTCGTCATGCGGGCCGTCCCCAGGGCGAGGGCACGCTTGTTGACGGAAACGATGTTGCGACCGCCCAGTGAGACCGCCAGAGTATTCTCGGCCAGCCCGTAGGCGACATAGAAACTCTCGGACTTCAGTCCATAGGACTGAAACGCTTCCAGAAACCGCGTGAAGGTATCCGGCTTTACGGGTTCGGCGGCGCACATCAAGACGCGAAGCGAACTGAGATCACAGGCCTCCAGGCTCTCCTTGGAAAGCCTCCCGGCGCGCAGGCAATAGTCGTAGGCGAAGTTGGGGGCAGCCGTCGCGGTGGCGTGGTAGGTCGTCATCGCGTCGAACCACAGGATCGGCCGCTGGATGAAGTCCATGGGAGCGAACCCGTAGGTCGTACCACCTTTCAGTGCTGGATATAAATAGCACCCGATCAGTCCCATATCGTGATACTGCGGAAGCCAGGAAACGACGACCGGCGCGGGATGGTCGATCACGAGCGGACACGTATTCAGAATGTTTTCGTGCGTCACGATCACGCCCTTGGGCTCCATCGTCGAACCCGACGTGTATTGGAGAAACAAAATCTTCGTAGGATCGGCAGCCGGTCGGTCCGAAATCGCATCCACGAAATCTTCGGTGGCGATCCACGGAAGACCGGAAATATAATCTACGTCAACGCCGCACGCCGAGACTCCCCTTCTGGCGAGATTCGTCTTGAGCGATGCCTGGTAGTCTCTGCTCGTCAAGATCCCAGCCGCCTGGCAATCCTTTGCGATGTGGACCATCTTGTATAGCGCGCTCTGGAAACCACGCAAACTTGGGGGATACACCGGCACGGGGATCAATCTTGCGCGCACGCAGCCAAAGAATGCGCAGATCATTTCGAGCCCGGGCGGGTAGGCAAGCAGCAGCCGGTCGCCGGCCGCGAAACGACCCTCTTTCCACAAATGTCCGGCGATAGCCTCCACTCGCTCGAGGAACGACGCGTAGGTGTAGCTCTCTATCGGATTGCCGTTTACATCGAGGTACGAATAAAGAAGTTTGTCCGGGTGCTCATCTGCCAGCCTATCCAGGTGGCCTAAAATTGACGCCTTCATCAATCCGCGATCCTCCAATCTTGAATAGTACGCAAGCCAGTAAACGAAACATCGCTCCCCAGCAAGTGAGGTGATCGGCGATTGGGTTTGAAAGTGCAGACCTGAAATGTTGGCCGACGGCGAGAATGTTCGCTTAATTTTCTCTCAACATACGCGTCGCTCGACGCTTTGGGGAGCGGATGTTTTCCTTCTTGCCGCAAAGGGACGCGAATGGGACTTGCGGAGCTCCACCGGCCTTCTATGGTCTCTTGTGGGAAGCCCGTTTCGTTATGGTTCATTGATGGTTGCATATTAGCAAACCGTTTTGGACAATGCCAATGCGTCGTCGCTTCCATTGTTCACAGATTGCAACCAGGGATCATCCGTCCCGAATGTCCTTGATTGTCTTTACGGGCCCGCATTAAAATCTTGCTGCGAGGGTGTCGGCACGGCACCAATTTCGCTGAGGGTCAGCACCCCGGATGCGGCGTATGGAACGCGTCGGGCCCGATTAGCATGACCTCGGAGGCGCCGGTGACGTTCGAATCCGAAGCGTTGATTACTCAAGATCCGGAGACTCCGGATCTTGTACCATCGGAATGCTCAGCGGCGGCGATTTCCGAACCAGTTGGTGCATCTTCCTTTCCTAAAGTCTTGCGTCGCCGCCTGGATAGGTTTTTTGCCGACCAGAACATTACTCACAAAGCGGACCGTACGATGTGGGTCAAAATCGCTGTGGGCCTGGCAGTTCTCGTGGGCTCCTGGGTTGCTCTGTATGCTCTGAGGCCCGATTCATGGAAGTTTGTTGCCCTCTACCTTTTAGGCGGCCTCGCGCAGACATTCCTTTTGCTGAACATCGCCCACGACAGCAATCACAACGCCATCTCGTCCCGGCCGCGCGTCAACAAGACCCTGAACTATGTCTTCGATTTGTGCGGAATCAGCTCGTACATGTGGCGTATCCTCCATCATCGCGGCCATCACTCCTGCATCAATCTCCACGGCGAAGATGATGCGCTTTCGGGACGCGGCATCTTTCGCTTTACCCCCTATGAATCCCGCGCGCCGTGGCACCGGTTCCAGCACATCTATGCGCTGTTCTTTTATGCAATGTTCTCTCTAGATTATGTGTTCTTCAGGGACTTCCAAAGCTTTTTCTTCCCGTCCCACGATTATCTGAAACGCGCCAATCATCCTTTGCGCGAATATGCCATTCTCATCGCCGGCAAGGCCTTCTACCTCACTTACATGCTTGTTTTGCCAGTGATGGTGCTGGGGAAATCGCCGCTGCTGGTTGCCGGGGCGTTCCTCCTGGTCCATTTGTTCGTCGGTTTAGCTGTAACGCTGGTATTCCAGACGACGCACACTATCGATAGCACCTACTTTCCCACGGGCCGCGGTGAGTTTGACAACGGCGTGTATCACATTTTCGCGACAACAGCCGATTACGCGACGGAAAACCCGCTCGTCGGTTGGCTCGCCGGCGGCCTCAACCATCACATCGTCCACCATCTGTGCCCTTTCGTGTGCCATACCCACTATGCTCCGCTGACCAGGATCGTGAAAAAAACCGCCGAAGAGTTTGGGGTTCCTTATCGGCAACACCCCACTATGACTCAGGCAATCCGGCATCATCTGATACTCTTGAAGCAACTGGGGAACCAAAGCTGATTCTGAACATTTTATCTTTACCCATGGCCCCGCTACCACTTCCTACACATGAAATGAAATCACCTGCGGTTCGCGGCCAATATCAGGATGGCTGGCTATGACCTCATCCACTCCTATCCCCGTTGTTTCCCGATTTCGCTGCTTCGCGGATTCTCGAGCAATGTTCCGCAATCCCGTGCAGGTTTTGTCTAGCTACAACGAAATGTTCGGCGACACATTCCGGCTCTATTTAGGTGGTCTGAAGGAGGCCATCGTCACGATCGATCCCGCCGTCATTCAGCACGTGTTAAAGACCAATTCGGAGAACTACCAAAAATCCGAAATTCAAGTAAAGCGCATGGGCCACTTCCTTGGGAAAGGTCTTCTCACCACCCACGGAGAAGCTTGGCGCACTCAGCGGCGTCTCATCCAGAAAGGCTTCGATCGAAGCCAACTCGATGCGCTGTCCTCAATCATGCAGGACTCCCTTGCCGAGTCGCTGCGGGATTTCGACAGACAGGCCCGTAGTGGCCACGTCGATATCTACACACAACTGATGAAAATTACCTTCGCGATGGTCGCCCGATCGCTATTTGGCGCACGCTTGAAGGACGAAGACATCGATCTTGTCAGCCATACCATCTGCACCGTCCAGGAATTCATTGTTCGGCAAACCCTTCAGCCCTATCTGAACCCCTGGTTCGCCGTTTCGGGGGAACTGCGCAGGCACGAAGACATGCGAACGCGCGCGGACGCCGTTCTGCTCGAATACATCAAGAAGCGCCGCAACGAATCGCCCGGCCACGACCTGCTTCAGACTTTGATGGATGCGCGTTACAGCGATGGCGAAGGCATGAGCGATGAGCTCATCCTGAGCGAGAGTATGCAACTTCTGGTCGCCGGCCATGAAACATCGTCGAATGCGTTATCATGGCTTTTTTATCTTTTGAGCTCGCGTCCGGATTGTCTCGAAAGGGTGAGGCGGGAATTTGATTCCGTGCTCGGCGAAGCGCCTCTGAGCTACACCGACGTTCCAAAATTCGAATTTACGACTCAGGTCATTCAGGAGGGGCTACGCCTCTACCCGCCGTTTTGGATGATCGACCGCATGGCTGTCGCGGACGACCGCGTAGGCGACCTCGCTATACCCCGCGGATCAACGGTCATTGTGTATGTGTACGGTGCGCACCATGCTCCGCGGTACTGGCAGAATCCGGAGAATTTCGATTCGGAGCGTTTCACCAAAGCGAACGAGAAGCTTCGCACCCCCTTCACCTTCCTTCCCTTCGGGGGCGGACCGCGAGGCTGTATCGGTGGAAATTACGCGATGCTGCAGATACTCATGATATTGAGCGATCTGCTCAGAAAATACGATTTTCAGTTGGCTCCGGGCCAAATGATCGAACCTCGTCCGATGGTCATTCTGCGGCCGAAGCACGGAATCCGCATGACGTTCACTCATACCACCGCGCCGGCCCCGTGCATCGCATAAGACGCGAAATTGACCCGCAACGAACTTCCCGAATCCTTTTCAGGTCTTACAGTGCGCGACTTGTGCGGAAGACGTGCGCGCATAGAAGTCGCTGAGCGTTGCGGCGCAGGAGCTCAAGGATTATTCGTCCATCGACGAAGGCTCCCCAAAAGGGCAGAGTAAGGGGAGATCGCAGTAGGAATGTCCTTCACTATCGCTTGAGGATGAAGTACAAGCCTGAAGGTTCGCCACAAACCCCCTCGTGAAGTGGATTCGTCAAAATCGCAATTGCGGTGAGCCGCCACGAATTTGCTAGAATCGAAGCACGGCGACCCCGTAGCTCAGTTGGATCAGAGCACTGGACTTCTAATCCGGGGGTCGTGGGTTCGAGTCCCACCGGGGTCGCCATAACTTACTGGTCCGGCCCGGAGACATGGGTGACACAACGTACCTAAGACATAGGTAACACCTTAGAATCGAAGGGATTTTCGAGCGGTTCGCCCGCAACGGGTGACCAGGATGGTTTTGTCGTGGAGGGAATAGTCGATGTCGGGCAGTCCTAGATAGGGGCGCGACTGACGCGATTGGTGTTGACCTGGTGGTTTCGAAGCCTGATGGAATGAAGGCGTTGCTGGAAGTAATCCACAGTCCGCTGAGTCCAAATCAAGCAGCTGGAACAAATCTGCATTGAGGGGTCGCGTTACTGGAACCAGCAGAAAGCAGGGTTGCATGATCCGACGTTCTACAGGAAACCCTGTATTGATAGGAGGTCACGGCGTAGCAAAAATATCGCGTGCCCAGTCTTTTTATTGTGGACGATAACCCGTCCATTCGCCGTCTCATCCGCTCCGTACTGGAACACGAGGGATATGAAATCTGCGGAGAAGCAGAAAACGGCGTACAAGCTATAGACTCTGCAAAGAAATTGAAACCTGATCTGATTCTTCTGGACGTCTGCCTTCCACGGTTGGGCGGTCCTCAAGTGGCATCCGTTTTGAAGCGTGCGCTCCCCAAAACCCGAGTAATTCTGTTCACACTATTCGATGAGGCCATCAGCAACACGCTAGCGGCGGCGGTAGGCGCTGACCTTGTGCTTAGCAAAACAGAAGGCACGAAGAAGCTGTTGGAATCCGTGCAATCTGTACTGAAACGAAACGCCAGCGGGCAATCTGAGCTGGGGGCCTGAAGCGCCACGGCTGGAAAACAAAACTAGAGAAATAATGTAGAGAGCAACTCGCGAGCGAATACGGCCGGGTAGGTGTGGCTGCAAACGAGGGCTTGGAAAAGGAAGTAGGGAGACGTTCCAGGTCGTTTTAACGCCTCCCCCCATCATTTCCCCCTTCGGGGAATCCGATTAGCCCTATAGGAGGGTGGATAATCGGCTGTGACCGAGTTACTGATGGGACTCTCGGAACAGTGATTAGGTTACAAAAATTTCTGGAGTCATTGGCAAGAATTGCAACTGCGGTCCCCCGGAACGGGTGGGATCGATGAGCGACACATTATTCAAGTGGAACGACCAGCTTCAAGAAATAATCCTCAATCTAGATCAGCCGGACTCCTCACCCAAAGTCGCGCATTTGCGAGACGCATTAACGGTTCGACTTCGCATTCTGACACCGGTGGATAATGACGAGCGCAAGACAATCGAAGGCGCATTATCCAGGATCGAACAGGTGTCGGGGCTAAACGGCAAAAACGACGCCTGGTCCGTTAAAGCCCAAAGGGTTAGCTAGCTAGTTCTCGGATCCGTTAGTGGCTTGCAGCTGAACGACGTTTCTGGCTCAACTTAACAATGGAGGGAATAAGCGTGTCGGCGAGGTTCGCCTTATCCAACAAGATAGTCGCGCCAAGGCTCTCAGCCAAGGCCTTGGCATCCTCATCGTTCGAAAGAGAAATCGCTAATAGCTCCGAGCAGCCCTTCAAATGCGATTTCACGTCTTGAGGGTTAAAACTGGTTTCGTCCGGCATATACAAATCCATCACAATCACTTGTGGCTTCAGATCGTTCGTCATCTGGATTGTTTGCGCAAAGTCAGCGGCCTCGGCAAGAATTTCAATTTCGGAATGATTCGTCAGAAGCTGACGAATCCCTTTGCGCACGATTTCAGAATCGTCCGCGAGAAGTATCGTGATTGACACCTCGCTTTTTTGGGCGCCGACCAAGCCGACCAAGCCTTGAGACATGTTGCACCTCGCATGCAAAGTGGGCCAGATTAAACTATATGCATGATTCCCGCCAAAGACGTAAGCCTAACTGTTTTATTCCGAACGGCTTTCTGACGCACCTGGATTCCACAATGTTTTGGCCGAGTAAAAAATACAGGTTTTACTGTATGCGGAGAAATTATTATATGCCGTGATGGTGCTCAAGACCTCTGCTATTTGTTTTTGTCGCCTCTAGGGTCTTAATGCGGATCGTTGTCGGAGCCGGGCCCGGTAGCGCTAGGTCAGTTCGACATCCAAGTGCGTCGCAATGATCTCTTCAAGATCATTCAATGAATCGCGAACCCGTGAAATCATACTTTCACGCGCAGGCTCACTGAGAAGCCTTGCAACTCGGAACATATTGTGGGTAGCTCTGATCTTCACACGAAGATCAGTTAGAAGGTCAAGAGCACGAAGTTTTCCTGAGAATGAGGCCTGATGCAAAGCTGCATCTACGCTATCGACGAGATTGTCCAAGCCTCTTATCCGATTCTCTAGCTCAATTTCTGAAGCATATTCATCAATCTGAATTGATTTATGCTCGGTCGGCGGATTCCCAGCATTCAAACGGATTGAACCCATAAACATCCTCCTCGGCAAGCATTCACGAAGCCGGGCTGCCACATCCGAGACAGGGCATGCTCTCTAAACGCAACCGCCGTGCCAACTCGCGAGTTTTCTAGAAGACTATGAAGAGAAGCGAGTTATCAAATGCGTTGCGCTCGATCTGTGCGGTGCGAAGCGTACTATAACTGGAATATTGTTCATTCTCATTTGGACTCCCAGTCTATGACGGCCGAGACGAATTTCAATCCTATGCAGAAATATCCGCCCGGCAGAGGCTCACAATAAACAACCTTCGCGGGGGCTCTAAACTCGCCTGACGCGGAAGCGAGTCGTGGCTGCTCTTTAGCCTGCCATCGGCGTCTCGTTATGACGCGGGCTCCCCGGGAACTCACGTTCACCGTCATCGCCTGCTCGGCAACGAACATCTTTTCCGCAGTTACAAGGCATACTGGGATTGCCATCGTGACGCGCTTTTCATTTCTTCCGTCCAAGCGCATTTGACCAGCATTTCTCCGAGACCGCCCTTGCCAGGAGCATGGAATGACCGGAATTGCTCACAGATTGTCCTCACACGACTTTCTGAGACCTCCGCTTTTTCTCGTACATGGCTTTGTCCGCTTGCACCATGAGTTCGCCGAGCGTAATTGCACACTTCGGATCGAACCGCGCCACTCCAACGCAAAGGGACAATGCGTAGCGCAGCTCCGTTGCACTCGACTTTTTGAGATTCTTGTCTAAGCGACGGAGAATGATTTCCTGAGTTTGATTCGACGTCTCCGAGGCCAGTACAACAAACTCATCGCCACCTAAGCGAGAAAGAATGTCGGAAGCACGGAATGATTGTTCCAGAGCGTCTGCCGCCCGAATGAGCGCCAGATCCCCTTCGTGGTGACCGTAGGTGTCATTTATCTTCTTGAGATTGTCGACGTCACAGAACAATAGCAGCAGGCTCTGGCCATTGCGCTGGGCCAGTTTGAGCTGCTGAGTGGCAGCAGCAAAAAAGCCGCGCCGATTGAAGAGGCAGGTTAGATCATCCGTGAGGGCGAGACAGCGGAGTTCTCTGTCGAGAAGGGCCTGCTTAACTGCGCCCCAGACTGCCGGGTGAGTCGCGACCCGTACCGTTTGCATGTCGGGGTGGTCAGACTTCAGAAGTTTGGAAATCTCGTCCACTTCCTGCAATATTTGACCAAACTCGGAATCCGAGGCTTGCAAAGCGGAAGAAAGATTTTCCGCGAGGCCGTTTTCTACAGGGCCGTTCTTCCGACCCATGGTGAGAATCTTGCGATTGGATATCTGCTTGGGCAATTCCGTTTTCAGGCGAGTGGCCTGCGAACTCTTATCCGCGTGCAATCCTGGTGTAGGCATCACCCCTCCTGCGATCAAATGCAAAGAGCTTCCTCACTGGCAAGCACATGGTTCCATTGAACCGGACAGACGACAAGCGGGTAACGCCCCTATTGCTGGTGCAGGTGATTCCACTAGTACTTGCGGCTGAGGAAGCAATTTTGAAGCATAAGGGAAGAGACCGGCCTATCAGCACTGGCAATCACTTAGCTCTGAACTAAGGTATTTACCTGAGGCCAACGGCAGGGGTTCACTTGCTTGAGCTAGCGGGTAAGTCATGGTATTTGTTCGAAACCTACAGGGGGCCCACCTAGTTAGGCGGTCAAGTTCCATGCCGTTCGGGGCAAGGAGATTCGATTCATGTCCAAACGAGAGAATATTGCGAAAGACTCTGGGACACGGAGCAATCCAAGGGTCGAACTAGTGCGGAGTGAAGCCCCGTCAGAGCTTCTTCGCGAGCTCGTGGCGCACCTCCGTCAGAACCGCACGCAGTTGCGCGAGGAGTGGGTGGTGCGCATCACCGAGACGCGGCTGCTTACCGCGATGACCAAGGAGGAGATCTTCGCGGAAGCAACTTCGGTGTACGACAGCTACGTGGAGGCTCTGGAAACCGAAGCATTCGAAGCGCTGCAAGCTTACGCGCGCAACCTGTCGGAACGCATTATTCCCCGGGGAGTCGAGACCCACGAAGTCGTCGGCATCGTTCTCCTGCTTCGCGACGTGCTAGCCCGCTCTCTGTTCGCCAAGTACCAGACGGATTTCAAGAAACTGAATCGCATCCTGGATGCTTATGAACCTGCCGCGAATCGCATCGCGAACACCGTGGCCGTAGGTTTCGTGCAAGAGCGCGAGCGCGTCATCCGTCAGCAACAGGAAGCAATCCGAGAACTCTCCACTCCAGTGTTGCAGGTGCGCGAACGATTGCTGATTCTGCCGATCATTGGCGTGATCGACCCGCAGCGCGCCCGGCAATTGACTGAACAGCTCCTGCGTGGAATCCGCACCAATCGGGCGAAAGTCGTGGTGATCGATATCACCGGTGTAGCGGCGATGGACGTGACGGTTGCGAACCACCTGGTGCAAACAGTGGAAGCTTCGCGGCTGCTTGGCGCGACGGTGATCGTCACGGGCCTTTCGCCGGAGATTGCGCAGACCTTGGTAACGATCGGAGTCGATCTCGGCAAGATGAACACGGTGGGCGACCTGCAGGGCGGCATCGAGCAGGCCGAAAGACTATTAGGGTACAAAGTGGTAACCCTGGCGGAATCGCGCTAGAGGACCGGGAGGAAAGGCTGCGTGGAAGTCCCCATTCTGAAACAGGGAGAGGTGCTGATTGCAACCTTTCAGGCGGCCCTTTCGGATGCGGATCTGAACGACTTGCGCATGGGCCTCGTCCGGCAAGTTGTCAAATTTCGGTCTCGCGCCGTTATCGTGGACGTTACGGCGATGGACGTGATGGACTCGTTCGCATCACGAACGCTTCGGGAGATCGCGCACATGATACGGCTGCGAGGCGCGGAAACGGTCATTGTGGGAATTCAGCCGGAGGTGGCCTTTGCTATGGTCCAACTCGGTTTAACATTGGAAGGAGTCGCCACAGCCTTGGACCTGGAAGAAGGTCTCGCGTACTTGAACGAGAAATTCAAGACCACAAACTGAAGGTGAGCCACAGTGTTGGCAGAAGAAGTCGAGGTGGCCATCAGCTCCGACCAGGATATCGTGTTGGCCCGCCAAAAGGGTCGGGTTATGGCGATAGAACTTGGGTTTTCGTCGGGTGACGCTACTCTCATCGCCACAGCAATCTCGGAACTGGCCAGAAATATCTTGTCATACGCCCGAAGGGGCGAAATCACGTTGAAAATAGTCCATGCCGCGAGCCGACAGGGCATCTCGATCATCGCTTCCGACAGCGGTCCTGGAATCCGGGATATTCGTCAGGCCATGCGAGACGGTTTCTCGACATCGGGAAGCCTTGGACTCGGCCTGCCAGGAGTACGCCGGCTGATGGACGAGTTTGAAATCGCCTCCGAACCAGGCCGCGGGACGATCGTGACGGTGAAAAAGTGGAAACAATAAACGTGCCGCTGGTGGAGTATGGCGTAGCGAAGTTTATTCTCCCGGGCCAGGGCGAATCCGGCGATCGCCATGTGATTTGTTGTGGGGGCAAAGGAATTCTGATCGCGGCAATGGATGGGATTGGGCATGGAGAAGAAGCCGCCAACGCCGCAGAGGCTGCGGTTGCCATTCTCAAAGGGAATGCGGAAGTACCAGTGATTTCTCTGGTAGAGCGCTGCCACGAAGGTCTCCGCTCGACGCGCGGAGTGGTACTGAGCCTTGCTTCCATCGATCCGGAACATGGCATGATGACCTGGCTCGGTGTTGGAAATGTTCAAGGAGTTTTGATGCGCGCTGGGGCCCAGAAGGGGAGCGTGCAGGAGGTGCTGCTCCTGCGCGGCGGCGTCGTCGGCTCGCAATTGCCTGCCCTGCAAGCCGCCGTGCTTCCGATTGCGAAGGGGGATACTCTGGTATTTGTTACAGACGGGATTCGAGGTGAATTTGTGGAAGGTCTTTCCTCCCTGGAGTCCCCGCAACGAGCTGCTGACAAGATTCTCAAACAGCATGGCCGAGGAAACGACGACGCGCTTGTTTTGGTGGCGCGGCTAACCGGGGTTCGCGCGTGAAAACAACAACCAAACGGAACACGAAGCGGTCGGCGCCTTTTGAAGAAGAACATCGCGCGGCATTCGATGAATATACACAGCGTGGCGGCGAAGCCGCGTTGGGTCGCGCGTACGAGCTGGGGCGCCGCGCCATAAACGAGAAAAAGAGCCTCATGGAAATCGCTTCTCTGCATCATCAGGCTCTCCACGGCAGACTTGCTGGTGCCGAGGGAGGGGCGCGCTACCAGAATTTACTGGCAGCGGCTGCCGAATTTCTTGCCGAGACCCTATCTCCCTATGAAATGGCACACCGCGGGGTTCAGGACGCCATCACGGCTCTGCGGCAGCTCAATGAGACGCTTGAGGAGGAGATCAAGCGCATCGCTTATGCTGTTCACGACGAGGCCGGACAGCTTCTCGTGGCCGTCCATCTTGCGCTGGCAGACGTCGCGCGCGAATTGCCGAAACCGCAAAAAGAACAGGTTGGACGGATCGAGGAATTGCTGAACCAGGTTGAGAAACAGCTGCGGCGGTACTCGCATGAACTTCGGCCAACGGTCTTGGACGACCTTGGCTGGATTCCGGCCATTCGTTTCTTGGCGGAAGGAGTTACAAAGCGCGCCAATCTCCGCATTCAAATCAAAACGACGGTCGCGGGCAGGCTGCCCAGTCCCATTGAAATAGCCCTCTACCGCATCGTTCAGGAAGCGCTGACCAACGCAGTGAGACATTCTAAGGCGAGCCGCGTCTGGATTCGGGTCGGCCGAAAAAATCGAATATTTTGCTGCTCGATTGAAGACGATGGCGTGGGCTTTGACGTACGGGCAGCGCAGTCGGCTGGGAAGCGAAGAGGTCTTGGATTAATTGGCATGCAGGAACGCTTGAACGCGATTGGTGGGACACTGTCGATAGAATCGACGCGAGGAAGAGGAACTAGACTTTTGATTCAGCTGCCAGTGGAGACTACAAATGCCAATTCGCATCGTGTTAGCTGACGACCATGTCCTCGTGCGCCAGGGGCTGATGTCCTTGCTCGAGCGCGAAGGATTTCAAGTGGTTGCGGAAGCCTCCGATGGCCAAGAGGCTGTTCATCATGTGGAGTCGCTCGAGCCCGATATCGCCGTAATGGATATCAGTATGCCCACGCTGAACGGATTGAATGCCGCCCGGGAAATAAGCCGTTCTTCTCCAAAGACCAAGACTATTCTGCTCACACAACATGACGAAGGTCAGTATATCCGGGAGGCGCTGGAAGCAGGTGTGAAGGGATACGTGCTGAAAAACCAAGTTGCCAGCGATTTGCTGCTGGCCATTCGGCAAGTTTCGCGAGGCCAGGTTTATCTGAGCCCCGGCGTGTCCAGCGCTGTCATGGATGCCTATCGCTCCAAATCCGAAAAGCCCAACAATCCATTGACGCTGCGGGAGAGGCAGGTGCTTCAATTGATCGCTGAAGGGAAGTCCACCAAAGACATCGCATCTTTGCTTGGCATAAGCGTGAAAACAGCCGAATCTCATCGCACAAGACTCATGCAGAAGCTAGAGATTCACGAGAAGGCAAGCCTGGTGCTTTATGCCGTCCGTCATGGTGTCGTCCAGCCCTAACCTCGCCTAGGCACGACTTGAGAACAATCATTGACGAATACCGTGCAAAGCCGCCATGCATGGCATGGGAATTGGTGATGACGCATACCACCGTAGTGCGGGGCGCCTAGCTCCTCCGCTCCTGCGGGAGCCGTGGGAACAAACGGCGCAAAGACGGCAAATTCCAGAAGGGCGGCATCCGTCGGTATGGCGGATTGTACGGCGGCGAACGTCGCCCCAGCGATTTAACTCGTAATAGCGCTAAGCGGCGGCGGCTTACTCAGGCGTTCTTCAGCGCGCCAGTCTTGGAGGGAGCGGTTTCCGTCATGAAGACAGCCGCAAGCAAAACCAAAATCGCTCCGGCGCTGGCAATCCAAAGGGGTGCACCGAGGCCGTAACGATTTGCGACGGCGCCTGCCAGCGCGGGAGCCATCGCGCCGCCGACAATTTCTCCGACCAGCGTCGCCAGCCCGATGGCAGTGGCGGCAAACTTTGCGGGAACGCTTTCCGTCGGAACCAGCACCAAGACAAGCGGCGCAATGCCCTGCCCTCCGTTGACAAGAAATCCCGCAGCCGCCATCAGCCATGGATGCGCGATCAGAAACGGCACCTCGTAGATCAGCGGGGCCATCGCGGAGATCAGCGCAACAAACATCAGCGTGGGTTTTCGTCCCGCGCGGTCGGAAATCCACGGAAAAATCCAGCCCCACATAAAAGCGCCCAACCCACCGGCGCCAATGATGAATCCGGCGGTTGTGGCGGACCGCTTCGAAACCTCCGTGATGTACAACGGCGCGAAGGAATGCATCACGAACAGCCAGGTCATGAAGCCCGCTGCCCCGGCGCAGCAGAGCTGCATATTTCGGTACCGAAGCAACGACAAATAATCCTTGAGCGAAGGTTTCGAGTGGTGGAGATCGCCGGAGTCCGGCTCCTTCACAAATTTCCAAATCAGATTGCCAAGAATGATTCCGGGAACTCCCGCGGCGAAAAAAGCTGTGCGCCATCCGAATCGTGCCGCGATTTGCGTTGCCAGTATTGGCGCTAGCGCCAGCCCTGCGAGAGCGCTCGCGCTCACAACAATTCCTATGTTGCGTCCCCGGCTCCTCGGCTCGGAAGACGCTTCTATCATGGAAGTCATCGTCGGCCACGTCGGTCCCTCGGCGATGCCCATCAGGGTGCGCGCAAAAAGCAGCTCGCCGAAGGACCGCGCAATCCCCGAGAGCCAGGAAAGTACGGAAAACAGAAAAACGCTTGGAATCAGAACGGGACGCCGTCCGATACGATCGGAAACTGCTCCGAAAATCAAACCCGACCCTGCCCATGCGAGCGCCAAGGCTGACGCTAGCAGGCCAACCTGCGCGTGACTCAGGTGGAGATCCGGAGCAATAAACGGCGCCAAATACAGAACGCTCATGCGCGCTAGAAAAACGCTGCCCCACGTGAGAAAAAAAAGTGCCACCAGACCCCTTTGATATCGCTTCGTATTCGGCACTCCCTTTTTCCTCCCTGCAGCAAATCTACGCCTCAGTCCATCGGCAGCCCGACGTAATTTTCTGCAAGCGACACCGAAGCAGCCCGCGAACTGGTCACATAGTCCAGTTCGGCAAGCTGGCGGCGCTGGTCAAACGCGTTTCCTTCGGAAAAACGATGCAGCATCGACGTCATCCACCAGGAAAAACGCTGCACTTTCCACACGTGCCGCAAACAAGTTGCTGAATAACTGTCCAGGAGTTCCGTTTTCCCGGAAGCGTAATACTCCCCCAGCGCACGTGAGAGCACACGAATATCTGCGACTGCCAGATTGAGTCCCTTCGCTCCCGTTGGAGGAACGATGTGCGCCGAATCTCCCGCAAGAAAAAGTCTTCCATACTGCATCGACTCAACGACAAAACTCCGCATTCCCGTGATGCCCTTTTGAAGCACGGGCCCCTCGGCAAGCTTCCAGCCATCGATGCATTCGAGTCGCGTGTGGAGCTCCTGCCAAATCCTGTCGTCTGGCCAGTCCGCAATGTCTTCGTCCGGCGCGCACTGAATATAAAGCCGTGAAATCTCCGGCGAACGCATGCTGAGCAAGGCGAAGCCACGATCGTGATAGGCATAAATGAGTTCTTTCGAGGAGGGAGGAGCCTGCGCCAAGATTCCCAGCCAAGCAAATGGGTAAATCCGTTCGAATACCTCCAACACTCCTGCCGGAATCGCGGGGCGGCACACGCCATGAAATCCGTCGCACCCTGCGATGAAATCGCAGCTCAGCTCTTGCGCGGCGCCGTCCTTGCGAAACTTGATTATTGGCGTGGTACCATCCAACTTGTTCAGGCCGGCGTCCTCAACCTCAAACAAAAGCTGTCCCTTCGCCGCGACGCGCGCTTCAATCAGATCCTTCAACACTTCGTGCTGCGCGTACACCATCACCGATTTCCCTCCGGTGAGTTCCTGAAAATCAATCCGGTGCCGCCGGCGCGCAAATTGCAATTCAATTCCGTGATGGACAAGCCCTTGCCGCATCATTCGCGCACCTACGCCCGTTTCGTTCAACAGATCCACCGTGCCCTGCTCGAGAATCCCCGCGCGTACGCGTTCCTCGACGTGCTGCCGGCTGCGCGCTTCCAGCACGACCGATTCGATCCCTTGCAAATGCAAGAGGTGCGAGAGCATCAGCCCGGCCGGCCCTGCCCCGACAATTCCTACTTGGGTTCTCACGAGGAGTCGCTTTCAGTACGTTTCAATTCTATGGAACGCTTCAGGGCTTGTGCTCGGCGATAACTTCCATCGCCATGTGAAACGCGGAATTCGCCGCCGGCAATCCGCAATAGATCGCGCTCTGCAAAAGTACTTCCTGAATCTGTTCGCGGGTCACGCCCACGGTCAATGCCGCCCGCAAATGCATGCGCAACTCGTCGGGACGATTCAGCGCAACCATCATGGCCACAGTAAGCATGCTTCGCGTATCCTTGGGCAGTCCCGGCCGGCTCCAAATCTCTCCCCAGGCGTACCGCGTAATAAAATCTTGAAACGCCTCCGTGAATTCGTTTCGGTTCTTGAGCGTTGCATCGACGTGCGCGTCTCCCAAGACGCTGCGACGCGTTTTCATCCCCTGCTCGTAGCGCTGGCGTTCATCCATTCGAATACCTCCTCGGACCCTCAACAATACACAAAAACGAGCGCCCAAAAGGGCCGGCGCGCGATAATCGGAGTCCCTCTCGCCGTCGGCCATGGAACTGTAGGTACAATCTCGCCCGCCGTTCGATTTCAACATGCAATCGCCGTCAAGATGGTATAGCTTCGCTTCCGCCAGCACGCATTACATCGATTCCGGAGTTAAACGTTGAGCACGGTGAGAGAAGTCACGTATCAGGTCTTGCGCGAGTTAGGCATGAATCTGATCTTCGGCAATCCGGGCTCGACCGAATTGCCTTTTCTTCGCGAGATGCCGCCCGATTTTCAGTATGTCCTCGGTTTGCACGAACGAACCGCTATTGGCATGGCTCTGGGATTCGCGATGGCCAGGGGCAAAGCCGCGTTCGTCAACGTGCATTCCGTCGCCAGCGTCGGCAACGGTCTCTCCGGCCTAATCGACGCGTTCTACTGCCACGCCCCGCTCGTCGTGACCACCGGACAGCAGGATCGACGACAAGTCCTTGCCGAGCCTTTCCTCGTCAGTCGCGCGGTGGAGACCGTCAAGCCCTACGTGAAATGGGCCTACGAACCGCTTCGCGCCGAGGACGTGCCCGCAACTATCGCGCGAGGCTACTACCTCGCGATTCAGCCGCCGATGGGCCCGGTCTTCATTTCCATTCCGATGGACGACTGGACTCACGAATGCCAAAGCTTGAGCGTGCGCAGAGTTTCTCAAATCGTTGAGCCAGATTCCACGGCTCTCGATGAAGTCGTTCGAGCGCTGAATTCAAGCCGCAACGCCGCCCTCGTCGTCGGCGCACAAATTGAAGAGGATCACGGCTGGGACGAAGTCGTCGCGCTTGCGGAACACCTCAACGCCGACGTCTATCAACAGCCCATTCCACCGCGCTGGACTTTTCCGCGAACGCATCCTCTTTTTCGCGGAGGTTTGTTGCCCGCGCAGCGCCCGCTTGCCAATCAACTCGCTGGCTACGACACCGTCGTAGTTCTTGGTGCGCCAGTCTTTCTTTATTACGCCTACGTCCCTGGCCACGCCATCAAGCCCGGCACCAAACTCTTTCAGATCACGAATTCTCCGCAGGATGCTGCCGCCGCGCTGGCAGGAACCAGTATAGTAGGCAACCTCGCCGCTGCTGCACGCTACCTTCGCGTCCATGCCGAGTCCCGAGATCAAAAAACTTTATCGGCTCGAAAGAATCCAGCGTCCCCGAACCCCGAATATCCCATCACAGCCGCTTATCTCTTCAGCTTGTTCAACAAAGTTATGCCGCGAAACACGATCATTGCTGAGGAGTGTCCTTCCTCCAAAGGCGATCTCGACAAGCATGTTCTGCTGGATGAACCCGGATCGTTCTATTCCGTGCCAAACGGCATTTTAGGATTTGCCCTTCCCGCCGCCGTTGGCTTGCAGCTCGCGCATCCCGAAAGAAGAGTCGTATGCCCGGTGGGCGACGGCTCCATCCAATATTCCATCCAGGCTCTGTGGAGTGCGGTTCAGTACAATGCTCCGGTGATTTTTATCGTTCTGCGCAACGGCGACTACACGGCCCTCAAATCCTTCTGCGATTTCACACAAGTCGGCCGCAATGTTCACGGCATGGATTTGCCTGGGATCGACATCGTGAAAATCGCCCAGGGCTATGGAATGCCCGCGCAAGAAGTAGACCAACCCGCGGAACTCGAATCCGTTCTGAAAGAAGCCTTCGCATCGCAAGGCCCACGGCTGATCAGCGTCAACATCGCAAAAGGCGGACAGACCTGCATGGGCATGGATCAGTCCGTTAACCCCCCGAATTACGGATAGAATTGCACCCGTCCATCTTGTTGCCGCTATGCAGTTTGCTCTGTACTTTCCGCCTCTTGACGGAGCAGCCCCGCAACCTGTTATCCCTCTAGCTGCGCTCCCGCCCGAATCCTCGCCGTGAAGCTTTAGCTCGTCTGCTCGCCGAGGCCCGGCGAGGTTTTTGGGAAGCCAATCGCGACGCCCTTTTCAGCAAATCCCGCAAAGCGTCCGAGTGCACGTGCGGAAGCCGGACCAAAACCCACGGGTATTTCAGGTAATGGTCGGTGATGTAGTAGGTTTCCGGCTCCGCGGCCATCATCTCTTCGCGCTCTTCAAAAGTCGTGCCCACAACGAGCGATTGTCCATCTTCTTTAAGGCGCGCGATTAAATTGCCTCCGATCTTAAATGCCGCCGTTCCATACGACGTTCCTTCTTCCACATGTTCAAGCGATAAGGCAATCTTGCGGACGTCCTTAAACGTCACCGGCATTGCACGCTCTTTCGCTGCTGGAGCATTCGCAACGCATATGGATTCGTTAAGAGCACGGTAAACCGACCTCAGGCGCCCAGTATAGGCTCATTCCGACCGCGGCTCCTTGACACTCTTTGTCGCTTACAAAAGGAGGGGGGTAAGTTCGGGAGCTTCGCGTCTTACTCCTGCGTATGCCCGCCGCGCGCGGAGTAGAGTGAGATATATCTCTCGCTCCACCCAGCCTGGGACTCCCTAGAACGAATACTTCAGCGAAAACTGCAGTTGCCGCGGATTAAACATCGTTCGCGGTCCGCCAAACAGCGGGTTGGCAACTGGAGGACCACCGGCGGGGCAGCCCGTATCTTGTGCATGCTCCACCGAGATAGAGGCAGCGTCCTTATAGTGGACCGGAACCACCCCATCGCAGAAGTTATAGGTTCCGTACACGGAAGTCACTTCGTTGACGTTCGCACGGTTCAGCGCATTGAACGCGTCAACCGCGACCTCGATCCTGTCGTGCTCCCGGAACTTGAAGTGACGCGACACACGAAGGTCCCACGCTACGAGAGAATCTCCCCAATACGTGTTTCGAGCCGCGTCTCCGACGCGATCCGTTACCGGGTTCGTGTCCCCGTTTGCGTCGAAGCCCACAAACATTGTGAATGGCCGGCCGGACTGCGCCGTGATGATGCTGCTGAGTTCGAAGTTTCGCAGAAGCGTCTTTTCGGGTCCATCCGCGGTGAAATTGGCGATAAAGCGGTTGCGAATGTCCTGGTTCGAATTGGCACGTTCGAGCGGACGGTCATAGAAGTCCTGCGGCGTGCTCACAAAGGTGGTAAACGTCCCGTCGTCCAACGTCTTCGAATACGTATAGTTGGCGTTAAACCGCAGGTATTGCCCGAGGTGCTGCGTCGCCTGAATCGTCCCGCCATGGTACACGCTGTTTCCGCTGTTGTCGGTGAAATAGAGCAAGCCGGCATTGGTGTAGAGCGCCCCGCTGAAATTGGCTTTTCCTGTTGGCCAATCGGGAGGTGGTGGTCCGGCGGCCGGGCAGGTGGTAGCCGCAGTTGTGATTCCTTCCTGGGGGCAGACGTTCAAGTTCTCCGCGCGGACAAGCTTGTGCGCTGCAACAAAGAGATAGCTCACGCTGAGCACCAGCCCGTGGCCGAGCTCTCTGTCAATCTGCAGCGTGGCCTGCTCCGAATAGGGAATGCGGCTGTTATGGTCAACCATTCCTGCGCCGGCTGTGACGGTCGTCCCCGCAGGGCCAGTAATATATTCCGGCGGCACCACGCCTGTTGTAATCAAAGTCGCCGCAGCCTGCGCTGGCAGTATGACTTGCCCTCCGGGATTCGGTGGCCCGGGCGTCAACTGGTTCAAGACCCATGTTGCGGAGTTCGCTCCCGTTCGAATGCCCGGCAAGTTTTCGTTCGGAATAATTACCGGCTTTTGCGGCTGCGTAATGAAGAGGAACGACAAGTTGTAGCGGTCATCGAACATCCCGAATCCTGCGCGGATGACCGTATGCTTGTCTGGAGAATAGGCGAGTCCCACTCTCGGCTGCCAGCCCCGGTAATCGGGGTTAATCTGTTTTTCTAGGCCCTTCTCGAAGTCCCACCGCAAACCGTAATTGAACGTCAGCTTCGGTGTGAGACGCCACTGGTCCTGTGCGTAGAAACCGTAATAGCTGTGGTTAAGCGTCTCCGAGAAGTTCGGCGTTTGCGAAGGCAAATAGGCGTTCGACCAGCTGTTGGGAGTACAAACGTTTCCGGGGCAAAGCGTCGGTGGCTCAAAGCCAGGCGTAACTTGGCCAGGCCCGACCGGAGCTCCCCAAAAGACGATTGGCGTGCCATCCAGAATCGGCGGCAGAGGACACGTGTCGCCCGGGTTCGTTGACGAAGGTATGTCAGCGCCAGGATTCACGAAATTAGCGAACTCCACCAAACAATTGATGCCGGGCAGGACGATCCGCATCGGCGTGAATCCCGGCCAAATCACAAAGTTATTGATGAAATTTGTGTCCACTCCGAACTTGGCGAGATGCGCCCCTTTCACCCACCCAATCGAGTCGGTGGCTTGCACGCGGCTCTCGTAAATCGCATCCAACACGCCAAAGTTGTGGCCGAAAAGCAGGTCGTTCGGAATGTCCAGGTTCGGCTGGCCAGTCACGCCGGGGAAGTTATAGTGCCGCCGCGACCATTGCACGAGGGCAGTGTTTACAAAACTCGGAGAAATCTGCGAATTGAGAATTCCCACCAGAGCTTGATCCCGGATGAATGCATCGTGGCCGCTGCTCGGCGCTCCAATGCCTCCCCCGTCCAGGGTGTCGCCAACCAGCAAGTTCAGCTCGCGGCCGTCGAAGATGTTGTATCTCGCCGAGAAGTGATTATTCTTGTTGATTTGATGATCGAGTTTAATGATGCCGTTGTCGGTGTTTTTCGTTGTCAGAATATTGATGTTCTCTGGCGGAAGCCCCAGCGCCACCTTGGCCTGATTGATCAAAGCCAGCTCCGTGGATTCCGTTCCGTTCGAAAGGCCCACCGGTCCCACCAGCGTGCTCGGATAAGTGGGAGACTCCGCGCGCCTCTGCCCCTCATAATTCATAAAAAAGAACGTCTGGTCTTTCTTGATCGGGCCGCCGAGCGTCGCGCCGAATTGATTCTGGCGCAGTGTGTCCCCCTGCGGTGCCGGCTGTAGCAGGGATCGCGCGTCCGTTGCGTTGTTCTGCAAATAGTCGTAAGCCGAGCCGTGCATGTCGTTGGTGCCGGACTTCGTCACGATATTGACGATTCCGCCGAGCGCCCGTCCGTACTCCGCTCCAAATCCGTTGTTTACCACGCGGAACTCACTCACCGCTTCTTGCGACGGCGTCGATCGCTGCGATCCGGTCGCAGTGTTAATCGTATCGGCGCCGTCCACAGTCACGGCATTGCTCAGGTCGCGCATGCCGCCAAAGGAAATGCGCGTCACTTCAAACTCCGTGATTGTGGACTGCAAACTCGTGCGACCCGTGGCCACTCCGGGCGTCAAAAGAGCGAAGTCCGTGAAGAGCCGTCCGCTGATGGGAAGATCTTGAATCTGCTTCGTGTCGATGACCTGGCTGATCTCGGTCCGCGTTGGTTCGACAGGCGGCGTTTCTGTCGTCACCACAACTTTTTCCGAGCTCTGGGCGACGCTTACCGTTACGTCGATGGTAGCGACTTGGCCGACGGTCAACACGATTCCCGTCTGCGCTGATTTGGCGAATCCTGTGGCTTCCGTCGTCAATTCGTAAGTTCCGGGAGGAAGGCTGGGGATAACGTAAAGCCCGTTGTCATTCGAAACGGCGGTGTATGTCCGATTGGTGCCGACATCCCTGAGGGTAAGCGAAGCCTTTGCAACAGAACCTCCGCTTGCGTCCCGCACCGTTCCATTCAGTTGCGCGCCGCTCGCCCCACCTTGAGAAAATGCCGGCTTCGCCCAGCCACACAGAATCACGATCCCAAGGACGGCCCAAAGCCCTGAACTTCGCCTCATGAATCACCCCCCCAAGAAACGATTCGAACCAGCGATTCTCGCAATCCAAATCCTGAATACCCCCGTCTGGCGTGCAGGTCTAATGCTTCAAATCGCCGCTGTCAAGTCTTTAATCGGGCGTTCGTGCGAATATCGTCCAAATTTCGGTTCCGACGTTTGCTGAGCTTTTTTTTACTCTCAAGAAAAGGCTCGTCCCGCATAAAGACGTGCCCGCGCGTAATGGCGGGGCTTCATCTGACAATAAGACAGAGTTCCTGCGCAGCGGCCTTCAGGTGCGGAAGAAATCGCACCTGCAAGTCTTGGATCGAAACGCGCTGCGCGTGCGCGCCAACATTCAGGGCCGCAACCACTCTTCCAGCTGAATCGCGAATGGGAACCGCCATGGAGCGCAAGCCGGATTCCAGCTCTTGATCCACAATGGCGTAGCCATTGCGCTGAGCCAATCGCAGAATCTGGCGGAGTTTTTCGGCGTTCGCGACGGTTCGCTCCGTGTGGCGCTTGAACTCGACGCGGTCTAGAAACTCATCAAGCTTTTCTGCAGGGAGGTCCGCCATCAACACTCGGCCCATTGAAGTGCAAAACGCAGGCAGCCGGCTCCCCACTACGAGATCGATGGACATGATGCGCGTCACGTTTGCGCGAGCGATGTACACGATGTCCGTTCGATCGAGGGTGGCGATGGAACAAGACTCATGCAGGATGCGGCTGACATTTTCGAGAATTGGCTGCGCCATTGCAGCCAGCGGCATGGAAGAAATGTAGGAATGACCGAGCGCCAGAACGCGGGGCCGAAGATGAAAATGCCTGCTGTCGTCGCTGGCAGCAAAGCCAAGCTTCGCAAGGGTATAAAGACATCGCCGCACAGCGGCGCGTGAGAAGCCCGTTTTTGTGCTGATCTGTGAAACCGTGAGTTCGCGCTGGCCTTGCGAGAAGGCTTGGATCACAGCCAGTCCCCGCGCCAGCGAAGTCATGAAGTTGGGATCGCCGCTATATTCGTCGATTTGCGCCGATACCGTGAGCGGCGCGGCGGGCAGCGCGTTCGAATCGGGTTTGCTGGAGACCCGTTCATTCGAAACAGATTTGTTCGGAACTTGTTGCTTCGATCCGGGGCCGCTTGGGACCGGATGCTTCGAATCCGTTCTGTTGGGTAACGGCTGTTTCGCAGCAGGCCTGGCGGGCGGCGTATGTTTGGAAGCGGCAACATTTGAGGCTTGTTGACGAGAGCGCGGATCAGAAAAGGCGGCAGCCATTCGAATTCCCCCTGGAAACGAACATCGGAAAAGATGATGCAGCGAGAGAGCATACACGAATTTGTCCGATATGCGCCCAATATTTCGATAATCGCCATTGCGGGAGTTTGGTGAGTGCCATAGAATGCCGGGCGCGGTGGAATCGTGATTAGGGTGATTAGGAGGATTGTTGGATGAGTAGGACCCCGGAATACCGTCGAAACCTACCTGGCACGCAGCCCCCTCATTTGCATCCTGCCTACGCTTCTTCGATTAAGCGTGCTCCGCTGCAGCCTCTTGTACGCCTTCCTCACACACTTTCTGAAATCACGGGGCCGGTATTCGGGCCGGAGATTGCCGATGTAAAAGCCTTCGATCTGACGCGACAGCATTCGGGCGAGCCAATAGGCGAACGGATTATCGTGAGTGGACGCGTCCTTGATGAAAATGCCCGGCCCGTGCCCCACACGCTTGTCGAAATCTGGCAAGCCAATGCGGCTGGACGGTATCTCCACAGCAACGATCAACACAATGCGCCGCTGGACCCGAACTTTACCGGTTCAGGGCATGCGGTGACAGATTCCGAAGGGCGCTACCGATTCGTGACGATTCGGCCGGGCGAATATCCCTGGGGAAATCACCACAATGCCTGGCGGCCGGCCCATATTCATTTTTCGCTGTTCGGTCCGGCGTTTGCCACGCGGCTGGTGACGCAGATGTATTTCCAAGGTGATCCGCTGATTCCCTTCGATCCAATCTTCAACTGCACCGACGATGAAAAAGCACGGAACCGGCTTATTGCGGAGTTCTATTGGGAGACGACGATACCGTCCCACGCGCTGGGCTACCGGTTCGACATCGTTCTGAGCGGCCGCGAAAGCACTCCTATGGAAACTCATGCGCACGGAGAAAAGTCATGAGTCTTCCGGCAACAACATGGCAGACGGTTGGTCCGTTTTTCAGCATTGGCTTTTCGTGGCTCTATCGGGACAATTTGGCGGCGCCTAATGTTTCCGGTGAACGCATTGAAATCTCGGGTCGCATTCTCGATGGCGACGGAAATCCTGTGCCCGACGGGATCGTGGAAATCTGGCAGGCCAATTCTCAAGGCAAATACGCTCATCCGGAGGATCCGCAGGAAAAAAAAGTCGAAGCTGGCTTTACGGGCTATGGACGCGTTCCCACGGACGTCGCGGGGAGTTTTCGCTTTACGACCATCAAGCCGGGGCGCGTGCCCGGGCCGGATGGAAGTTTGCAGGCGCCGCACCTGGAGATTTCGATTTTTACCCGGGGGTTGCTGCGGCGGCTCATTACGCGGATTTATTTTCCGGACGAGCCCAGCAACGCTCAAGATTTCGCGCTCAATCTTGTGGACGCTGGGCGCAGAGGCACGATTATCGCAAAACAGATTGATGTTCGCCCCGGTGCTCTCGAATGGAACGTCGTTCTTCAAGGGCCCGGTGAAACAGTTTTTTTTGACGTTTGATCTGAACTAGCCTAGCTACTTTCCGTCGCAAAATAGCTTTCCCCAAATGAGTTATTCGCTTCTAGAGACCGTCTGATTCTGTTTGCGCGTTTCGATTTCTGCCGCTCGGGCCGTTTGCGTCCCGAGTCTTGGCGGTTGGGATCTCAGGTCACCCCAAGGCCAATCTAGCGTTTCCAAGCTTCGAACCCTCAGTAGTCCGCCAGCGCTGTCCGGCCCGGAACCAACGCTTTCTCTCGAGTTTTCTCCGAGACACAACCTCAGATTAAAAGGGATATTGGCGGCGGCCTGTCTGGATTGTGACCCATTTTACTTCGGTCATTTCGTCGGTGGACCAGCGGCCGCCTTCGCGGCCCATTCCTGAATCCTTTATGCCGCCGAACGGAACCGTGCCTTCGTCGTGGATCGTCGGACCGTTCAGATGGACCATGCCGGCTTCAAGTTCGAGAGCGAAGCGCATCGCGAGTTGTAGATTATTGGTGAGGACGGCGGAAGAGAGGCCATAGGTCGAACTGTTGGCTAGCGCGAGCGCGTGATCGGCATCGTTGGCTTTCGTCACGGCGGCGACGGGGCCAAAGAGTTCGTCCCGGAACGCGGCCATTTCGGGCGCTACGTCGGCGATGACAGTTGGATGGTAGAAATTGCCTACATACTTTCCGCCGGTCAGCAGGCGCGCGCCGCTTGCCACTGCTTCCTTGATTTTCTTGTCGATCATCGGACATTGCGAAGAACGGATCAGTGGACCAATCACGGTGTGCGGATCGCGCGGGTCGCCTACTTTCATCGTTTGCGCTTTTGCAACAAAGCGTTTCAGAAATTCCTCGTAGATAGGCGCTTCGACGATAATGCGCGAACCAGCCATGCAGATTTGCCCCTGATGAATAAAAATGCCAAAACACGCGGTGTCCACCGCGTAATCCAAGTCGGCGTCCTTCAAAATAATCAGAGGACTTTTTCCTCCCATTTCCAGTACACAACGTTTGCCGCGCTTGGCGCACTCGACAGCAATGATTCTTCCGACCGCCGACGAACCAGTAAAGGAAACGAGCTTCACGCGCGGATCGTCGAAAAGCACCCTGGCTAACGTTGGGCCATCGCCGGGGACCACGTTGAAAACTCCAGCCGGCACGCCTGCGCGTTCAAAGATTTCCGCAAGCTTCAGTCCCACAAGCGAAGTCTCTTCCGAGGGCTTCAGGATAAATGTATTTCCGCACGCGAGCGCAAACGCAACTTTCTTCAGCGAAAGCACAACGGGAAAGTTGAAGGGAGAGATCCCGGCAACGACACCCAACGGGTGGCGGATGGCCATGGAAATCATTCCCGGCACATCAGAAGGAAAAACGTCGCCACGAATCCGGCGAGCTTCGCCGGCAATCGAACGAACGAGGTTTGCGGCAAAGGGCACCTCGAAATGAGCTTTGCCGAAAGTCGACCCCGCCTCATCTATCAAAAGCTCGATCATTTCCTCGGAAGCTTTCTCGAGTTCATCGGCGGCCCGCATCAGGATGCGTTCGCGCTCCGCGGCCAGCGTCGCACCCCATGCGTTTTTTGCAGCTTCGGCCGCATCGATGGCTGCGCGCATATGCTGCTCCTGCGCCATAAAAATGCGCGCGAAAGGCCGCTGATTCGCGGGATTGACGACATCCGCTAGAGCAGACAGCGGCACCTCAATCGTCTTGCCGCCAATGTAGGGAGTCGAGAACATGGTGCCTCTTTTCTTGCTTCACAAAGTGCCATGTGAGGCGAAGGAATGCGTCAGGAATAGATCGAACGCCAGGCGCTTATCGCACCAATTCGAATGGGCGCGGAACGGCATGATTTTTCTCCGCGCTCCCGCGAATGTCAAGCGGCAGCTCGTGATTCTGCGAATCATCGGGTATGTATGTTTGCTTGCTCGTTGACAGACCACACCGAAGCTGAGACTCCGCTCAGGAAAGATCTATTGCCGATGAGTTTGAATAGTTGGGAAGCAAGAGGTTCAGTGCCGCGGCTAGCGCCAAAGCCACGGCGAGGACTATTAACAAAGAGGTGTAGGAGCCAGTCAAATCGAATGCACGGCCCAGTATCACCGGACCAATGGCTCCCGCGGCGGCGTAGAACGTCCAGGTAAGACCATAGAGAGTGGAAAAGGCGCGGAGTCCAAAATAACGAGTGAGCAAGTAAGGGGTGATTGCCGCTTCGCCACCGGCCCCAATGCCAATGAGCGCAGCAGCGAGGCAGCCTGCGGAAAAACTACTCGCGTGGGCGAGTAGAAAAATGCCCGCAGCGGTAATCAGGTTCACTACAAAGGCGACTCGCGCGCCGAAAAACCGGTCCAGCAGCCAGCCAACACCGATCCTGCCAAGCACGCTCGAACCGCCAAGCACAGAAGCGCATATAGCTGCATCCGTGGCCGTGATTCCTCGATCCGTTAACAACGCGGACAGGTGCGTGATCGCTCCATTCATGCTGATCGAACTCACGAACAGGATCGCGACGATAATCCAGAAGGCAAAAGAACGCAGGCCCTGTTGCCACGTCAGTCCAGAATGAGCAACAGGAGCAGTGCCGCTGTGAACACCGCGACGTTCGACGATATAACGCCAACTGAGCGGCAGCCCGAGCAGCAAGGCAAGAGAACCGAGAGAAAGGTAGGCGGCCCTCCAGCCAGAGCGGCTGATGATCGCTTGCGCGATAACCGGCAGGACCATGGCTCCCAGTCCCGCTCCCACCATTACAAAAGCGAGCGCCATTCCCAAACGCCGCTGAAACCAAGTTGAAATAGATCGCGAATAAGCGAGATGAGCAGCACCGTTCCCAACCAGGCCGAGTACGATGCACGTCACGTAGAACTGCCATAGATGAGAGCGCAAAAGAGCCAGGGAAATGATGGCGCAGCTATACACCGTCATGCAGGCAAGAATGATGCGGCGAGGACCAAAGCGGTCGATCCACCGGCCGAGCGGAGGGGAGATCAGGCCCAATGTGATGGCGGCAAGCCCAAAGCCGAGCGAGACGGCTTCGCGGCTCCAGCCGAATTGCGCGCTCAGCGGTTTCACGAAAACCGCAAACGTGTAGACGAAGAGCGATCCGAACCCGGCCATTACGCCAAAGCATGCGGCCAGAACCACGCGCCAGCCGTAGTAGCCGAGATCGGATTCAGTCAGCTCGGCTACCGGTCCGGCACCTCGAGCTGTATTTCCGGGAGCGGTCTGCTTCAAGGCTCAGCCCCACACACGGCGGGCGGTTTCGGCCACGAGCTTTAGCTTGGCCCATTGGCAGTCTTCGGTGATGAGATTGCCTTCGGCAGTGGAAGCGAAACCGCACTGCGGGCTGAGCGCCAGGTTTTCGATGGGCACGTAGCGTGAGGCTTCTTCAATGCGCTTGGCGAGCTGTTCGGAATCTTCCATCTGCGGAATCTTTGAGCTGACGAGCCCAAGCACGACTGTTTTTCCTTTGGGAACGAAGCGCAGGGGCTCAAATGTTCCGGAGCGCTGGTCGTCATATTCGAGAAGGAAGCGATCAACATCCAGCGTACCGAATAATTTCTCGGCGATGGCGTCGTAGCCGCCTTCCGCGTACCAATGGCTGCGGTTGTTTCCCCGGCAAAGATGGATGGCGAGGGTTACGCCAGGGCGGCGCGCGGCACGAAAACAAGCGTTGTCGGCTTTGACGGCTTCATCAAGGGCAGCGTCCGGCGTAAGGCCGATCTCCGTGCGGATCCATTCGCGCCATTTGGGATCCATGTAGTAACTGTAGCGAGGCGCGTCAATCTGAATGTAGTCCACGCCAGCGCTAGACAGAGCCGCGAGATCTCTTTTCATGATGTCGACCACGGCCCACAGCAGCGCCGAATGATCCTTATACACAGAGTCCGTCACGCCGCGCTTGAAGGAAATGGCGGGAAACTGCGTCGCGCTTGGCAATGTCATTTTGATGTTGCCAGGGCTGTGCTTTTTCGTGAATGGCAGTTCGTGGCCAGTGAGCGGCCTTACCTGGCGCAATTTTTGGGTTACGATACCGTTGACGTTGCTAACAGGAGCCGCGCCTTTATCTCCAGCGCTCCAGTTTCTCGCGACGGCATCGCCGAAATCGAAACCCTCGACGGCGTCGGTGAAGTCACTCATGAAGTTGCGTCGGCGGAGTTCACCATCGGTGAAAATTTCAAAGCCGAGTTCTTTTTGTTTTGCGAGCACGCGCAAGATGTGCTGATCCTCGAGGGCGCGCAGCTTCTCCGCGTTTCTACCGCTATTTCGTGCATCCAGCAAATCAGATGGTCTCAAGAGGCTGCCAATATGATCGGCTCGATATTGTACAGGCATGCCGGTGTGCTCCCTCTCCGCCCTACTCGGGTGCGTATGTCAGGAAACGCGTTCCCTCTTATCTTGCATTGCGAGTACAGGATAGTACGCCTCTCTTGGGTTTGGACAAAAGATGATGGTAGCAAATCGGCTTGGTTGAATTGCACCGTGACTAGGAATTTGCTCTAGCGAGTCGTGGACCTGTTAAAGGAGAGTCCGGAAGCTCTAGGACAAATCGCGGATGGAAAAGAGGATCGCAGCGATTCAGCGCACGCCGCCATCACGAACACTTTGGTGACGAACTTTGCATGGAGGCCGAGGCGAGCTTACGATAGCGCTGCTGCTCACTGGAGTTTTCTGCTCGTCTGCAGGATTTATTGGCGGGAAGTTGTTCGGCATCCGCTGGAATTACACGCTGGCTTTTGAGATCAACATGTTGGTCGCTGCCCGCGGAATCTTGGCGCTGCTTTTTGCGACAATGCCTGCCCCGTCAGAAGTTTCGCGCGAAGCTAGCAATGCTCGCGAATAGGTCTGTTCCATCGCCATGCCGCCGCTATTGTTTGCTTGGTTTCGATTCCGAGGGTGATTGATTCGCGCGGAAGATAACGTACGCGCGGACGGCTTCTACATCTTCCTTCGAAAGTTCTTTTGAAAAAGAAACCATTCCGTAGGGCTTGAGCGAACCACCGAGAACCACATTGGTCCATGCTGCGTTTCCAAGCGTGCCGGAATAGCGGAGGTCAGGGAGGACGCCCCCGCTTACGGCAACGTCTCCGTGGCAGGGAGAGCAGTACCCTTGAAAGAGTACTTCGCCCTTTTGCACGGTTGCGGCGCTGGCGGTCGGCGGCGGTGGTTTCAATAGAGGCTGTGAAAATTGCGGGAGGGGAGGCAAACTGGCTTTGCCGCCCAATTTGAAAGCGAGCACGCGGCTAACGTTCTGGATTCTCCCTGCTTTCAGCGCGGGTTCACCGCTGGCGAGAGGAAATACGCCGCCCCAGCCAACCACCACGGCTATGTATTGCTCGCCGGTGACCGTGTAGCTCACGGGCGCGGCAACCACACCGCTTTGCGCATCGGCTGAAAACAATTTTTGGCCACTGTCCGCGCGATAGGATTCGAAACTACCTTGCGCCGTGCCTTCGAAAACGAGATTCCCCGCTGTCGAGAGGATTCCTCCGTTCACGGGGCTGGTGCGGTCGACGCGCCAAATTTCTTTTTGTTGAATCGGATCCCAGGCGGACAGATGTCCCTTGATGCTTTCTAGAATGCTTTTCTTCACTTCAGGTTTCTGTGGCATGCCTCCGGCCACGAAGTCGATCGCAGTGTTGAACGCGAGATTTCTTTCTTGAAAGTGTGGCTCCGACTTGTAGAGGAATCCGGCTTCTTGCACGGGAATGTAGACCAATCCCGTTTGCGGACTATAAGAGATGGAGTGCCAACTGTGGCCGCCGAGTGGTCCGGGAGCGAGCGGGGCTGCTTTGCCATCGTTTTCGTAGCGAGCACTGACGCTTTCGAGCGGGCGGCTTGTTACGGGATCGATCCCGGCCGCCCAGGTGACCGTGGTGTAGGGTTTTGCGGAAATGACATCACCGGTGGCGCGATCTAGTACGTAGAAGAATCCGTCCTTCGGAGCTTGAAAAAGAACTTTTCGCGCGGCGCCGCCGATTGTGACGTCGGCAAGGATGATTGGTGCGGCTGCATCGTAGTCCCAGGCATCGCCGGGAACTTCCTGGTAATGCCAAACATATTCGCCCGTATCAGGTTTGAGCCCTATGATCGAGCAGGTGAACAGATTGTCTTTTCCTTGCGGGCTGCGCGCGCGGCGATCCCACGGTGTTCCGTTGCCGGTCCCAATGTAGAGTAAATCGAGTTCGGGATCGTAGACAATCGAGTCCCAGACCGTGCCACCACCGCCGAGCTTCCACCATTCGCCGCTCCACGTTTTCGCTGCCTTCTCAAGCGCAGGACTTTCGAACGGTTTCGAGGGATCGCCAGGAACCGTAAAGAAGCGCCACGCCAGCTTGCCCGAGTCGGCATTGTAAGCGGAGACATAGCCGCGGACACCCATTTCTGCGCCGCCATTGCCAATGAGCACTTTGCCTTTCACGACGCGCGGCGCGCCGGTGATGGTGTACCGATTTATGGGATCGATGGTGAGAGTTTCCCATAGGGGTTTTCCTGTGGAGGCGTCGAGGGCGACGAGCCGGCCGTCCAGTGTTCCGACAAAAACCTTTCCACGCCAAACTGCTACGCCACGATTGACGACGTCGCAGCAAGCGTTCACAGCCCACTCTGGAGGCACTTTCGGATCGTAAGACCAGAGCTTCTCGCCTGTCGCCGCGTTCACAGCGAAGACTTTGCTCCACGCGGTTGAGAAGTACATCACGCCGTCGACAACGATGGGCGTCGCTTCTTGCCCGCGCCGAATGTCCAGGTCCACGTACCACGCGAGGCCGAGCTGGCCGACGTTCTGATCGTTGATCTGCTTGAGGGGGCTAAAGCGCTGTTCGCTGTACGTGCGTCCGTGGCTCATCCAGTTTCCGGGTTCGTCGTCTGCGTGCAAGAGGCGCGACTCATCCACGCTGGCAGGCGAAACCGCCTGATGTGATCTTTTCAGGCTGCTGTCTTTCGAGTGGCAGCCGAAGCTGCACAGAATCGTGAACGCGATCAAGAGCCATTGAAACGATTTGAACAGCATGAAGACTCCCGGCGATGACGATTTGAGGAATCGTCACGAAGCCATGCACCCTGTTGGATCCGGCGTTGTCTCCGTCAGGCTACTTATATATACCCCTCGACGTATTCTCTCCAAGCGGCGGAAGTTGTCCGCTATTCGCACTTGCGCGAATTGCTTGCCACGCAAAAGGGCCTGTAATAGGTTGGGAGCGCCTCGACGAAATTCAACATCGCGGAAGTCGCGCATCTAATGAAAGCGGCGAATATCTAACGGTCGAAACTCGCGAAGGAAACGAAGTACGCGATGGTTGTAATGTACGCCGCGAATCAGCGTGGGGGAAATTGGAAATGTTAACCAAGGTAGTGCGGTTCCACGAATTTGGCGGGCCGGAGGTTTTGGTGTTCGAAACACTCGAGGTCGGCGAACCGGGCGCGGGCGAAGTTCGCGTCCGTGTCGAAGCGATCGGCCTCAATCGAGCGGAAGCGGCGTTTCGCTCCGGACGGTACATCGAGAAAGCGCAGTTGCCGGCGCGTCTCGGTTACGAGGCAGCTGGCGTCATCGAGGCCCTCGGAGAGGGAGTCAAAGGATTCTCCGTTGGAGAGCCGATTTGCATAATGCCGGCATTTTCGATGAACAAGTACGGTGTTTACGCGGAGCGCGCCATTGTGCCGGCGAACGCGCTGCTTAAGCAGCCCGCTGGGTTGGGCACGCATCAGTGCGCGTCCATTTGGATGCAGTACCTTACAGCGTATGGCGCGCTGGTCGACATTTCCAACATCGGGGCAGGGGACGCGGTCCTGATTACAGCGGCTTCCAGCAGCGTGGGGCTTGCTGCTATCCAACTCGCCAACCATGCGGGCGCGGTGTCGATTGCGGTGACGCGAACGGCTGCGAAAGAGGCAGAGCTGCGAAAGTTTGGAGCGGCTCACGTCATCGTGACGGAGAAGCAGACCCTTGAGACGGAAGTTCTGCGAGTTACCGGAGGCAAAGGGGTGAAGGTGGCGTTCGATCCCATTGGAGGGCCAATCGTGGCGTCGCTTGCCGCGGCGATGGCTCCGGGCGGATGGCTGATCTTGTATGGCAATCTCAGCGGTCAAGCGCAAAACACGGTCTTCCCGTTCGGCCCATCCGCCATGAAGGGGTTCGCCATGCGCGGCTATCTTGTCTTCGAAATCATTCGCGATCCGAAGCGATTTGAAGGGGCGCGGTTGTTTATCGAAGAAGGGCTGCACGCGGGTTGGTTGAAGCCGATTATCGCGAAGACATTTCCTTTCGATCGGATCGTTGAAGCCCATCAGTATTTGGAAGCCAACGAACAAATCGGGAAAGTTATCGTTACCGTTCCCTGATCAGACGAACGGAGTGCGACGAGGATGCGGATATCCCGCACTTTCGGAATCCTTCCTTAACGGGAAACCGTCGGTGCACCCAAACCGAGCAAGCGGCAGGCGTTCTCCTTAAAGATGAGCGAGTGAACTTCCGGCCGGAAGGAGGCTTGCTTGAAATCCTCTATCCAGCGGTCCGGCGTGATCAGCGGAAAATCGGTGCCGAAGAGCACCTTGTGCTTCAGCAAAGTGTTGGCATACTGCACGAGCTGCGGGGAAAAGTATTTCGGCGACCAACCCGAGAGATCGATATAGACATTGGGTTTATGCAGACAGACGGAAAGCCCTTCGTCCTGCCAGGGCCACGACGGATGCGCTATGACAATTTTCATTTCCGGAAAGTCCGCGGCAACATCATCGAGGTGTATCGGATTCGAATACTTCAGGCGCAAGCCGCCGCCACCGGGCATACCAGTGCCCATGCCGGAATGTCCACTGTGGAAAATAGCCGGCAAGCCATGTTCTGCGATGACTTCGTACATCGGATAGGCCATGCGGTCGTTCGGGAAAAATCCCTGACAGGTTGGGTGAAACTTAAATCCTTTGACGCCGTAATCGGCGAGGAGGCGGCGCATCTCTCGGACGCCGAGCTTGCCTTTGTGCGGATCGACGCTGGCAAAGGCGATCATGATGTCGGAATGAGCGGCGGCAGCTTCCGCGACTTCTTCGTTGGGAATGCGGCGGCGGCCCATTTCAAATTCACTGTCCACCGAGAACATGACCAGTCCAATTTTGCGGCTGCGATAGTATTCGATAGTCTCGGCAATGGTCGGAAGTTTGCCGGACTTGAAATACCTTACTTTTGCGTCGTCGAATTCCTTGCCGAATTCATCGAACGGCTGGTGGCAGGAGACTTCTGCGTGAGTATGGACATCAATAGCGATAAGCTCCCCGATATTCATGAATGGCCTTTGTAAAGCGAGAGAAGTTCGCCCACATCGTGGACGGTAATGTGTGGGCGCTGTTTGTGCGGCAGATGCGCGAAGGAGTCAGCGTCGCCGATGCCGATGTTGACGGCCACGGCGAGCGCACCACCGCGCAACGCCATCGGTACTTCCAGGGAGGGATCATCGCCGATGGCATCAACGCGGGCATTGGCTCCGGAAAATGCATGGCGTTGTAAGACCAGAAATGCTGATCGTCTTCCGGCTGGAAGCGCGTGTAGTACGGATACGTCGACCGCCAGCCTTCAGCCCCGGGCACGTTGGCAAGCTGAGATGGCAGCGTAAAGCTGCGGGCCTTGCCATCAGCGCCCATCGGTTTTCTCCACACTGCGAGCTTCACTTCTTTCACCAGCAGACACCCGGCCGGTAGCGAGCGAATAGTCATTTTGCGTTTTCGCGTAATTCACAAAAAAATCGAGCGAATCGGGATTGGCCATGGCGTTGCGATTGGCGGCCTGCTCGACAGACGCACCCAGGAGAATCCTGCGAACCGGCACTTCCATTTTTTTGCGTGTGAGCGTCAGCGGAATGCCCGGCGCCTGGATGACGCGGTCTGGAACATGACGCGGCGTGTATTCGCGCCTGAGCTGGTCACAGATTCTGCGCTCGAGCTCGGCATCCAGCCGAATCCCGCCGCTTAGCTTCACGAACAGCGGCATAAAGAACTTTCCATTTGGCAAATCGAGATTCACGATGAGCGCATCTTCAATCTCTTCGAGCTGTGCGAGTACCCGATAAATTTCGGAGGTGCCTATGCGCACTCCCAGGCGGTTCAGCGTCGCATCCGATCTTCCCAGCACGAAGCAACCACCCCGCCGATTGACGCGAAAAAAATCGCCATGGCGCCATATGCCGGGATAGACGTCGAAATAAGATTCACGGTAGCGCGAACCGTCCGTATCATTCCAAAAATAGATGGGCATCGAAGGCATAGGCTCAGCAAGCACCAACTCTCCGACTTCGTCCACCACTCTTTCGCCCTTTTCATTGAACGCATACGCGGCAACGCCGAGCGAGCGCCCCTGAATCTCGCCGGCGTAGACAGGCTGTGTCGGCACGCCGCCGACAAAACCTGTACAACAATCCGTACCGCCGCTGCCCGTAGCAACCAAAAGATCCTGCTTCACGTTTCGATAGAACCACGCAGTACATTCCGCGGAAACCGGCGAACCTGCAGGCATTACCGTTCGCAGATGCGATAGGTCGAAGCGTTCTCGCGGCACAATTCCGGCCTTGGCCATGACCTCGACATAGGCGGGGCTTGCGCCGAAGAAACTAGCGCGGGAATCCTGCGCCACCTTCCAAAGCAGGTCCGGCGTCGGATACGCGGGATTTCCGTCGTACAATACCGGGCACACGCCGCTCAGCGGCATGCTCGCCAGAAAATTCCACATCATCCAGCCCGAGGTCGTGTAGAAAAATGCGCGTTCACCGGCGCGGTAGTCCATGTGAAAGTGCTGCAGCTTCAGCTGCTCCAAAAGAATGCCGCCGTGGCTTTGCACAATAGCCTTCGGCAAGCCCGTTGTGCCCGATGAGAAGAGGACCCAGAGCGGATGACCGAACGGTACCTGCTCGAAATTGAACTCCTCTTGCGAGACGGCGGCATGCTCCAGCAGATCGCTCCAGAGCAATGCGCCATCGCTCGGACCGCCGCGATCCTCCGCATTCAAATAGGGTAAGTGCACGACTTGCTCAAGGCCTTCGAGCGCGGCAATAATTTCGGCGAGCTCCTTTTTTCGCTCAAATACTTTTCCGCCGTAGCGGTAGCCGTCGACGCAGAAAAGGACTTTAGGGGCCAGTTGCTGCAGGCGATCGATCACACCGCGGGAACCGAACTCTGGCGAGCAGCATGCCCAGATCGCGCCAATCGCGGTTGTCGCCAGCATCGCTATCATTGTCGGTGGAATATTCGGCATGTAGGCCGCAACTCGATCGCCCGGCCGCACGCCTCGCTCGCGAAGCTGCGTCGCAAGGATGCGTACTTGACCGGCAAAAGTCTCCCACGGCACACCGGTTAGAGGAGTCGTCTCGCTCATAAAAAGCAGCGCATCGATTCCGGCACGTTCGCGCCTCAAAACGTGCTGTGCGTAGTTAAGCCGCGCACCGGGGAACCATTCCGCGCCCGGCATTGCACGCTTGCCAAGCACGCGCGTGGGCGGAGTGGACGACAGGATGCCGAAGTAATCCCACATAGCCTGCCAAAACTCTTCCAGCTCGGTGACGGACCATTGCCACAATGCATCGTAGCTCGCGAATTGCAAGCCCCGCTGGCGCGCCAGCCACTTCGCGAATCGCGTCAGGTTTGCGTCCTCGACTTGCGCAGCACTCGGGGTCCAGAGCAGTTCGCCTTCCAGAACTCCAGCCGCCTCCGATTCCATATTTGCCGCGCGAGTTGTAATCCGGTCAGTCATGCTGCATACCATTGCGCCGTCCAGCGACAGGCTATTCACCTTCCTGCCTCGCGTCAAGCAAACTAGGCTCGGGAAGGATTTTCGCGTCCGATTTCCGCACAGGCCGGAAAATCGCTGCCCAAATGTATCGGGCGGGCGTCATGCGTCTGGTGCAAAATGGTATGCTTCTCCCCGCAAATGTCGTTCTCACGGGGTAGATGCAGAACATGGGCTCACTTTCGCGACGCGTGTTCCTGGAAAAGCTCTCCGCCCTATCGGCTGGCGGACTCATCATGGGCGGTCTGTCTGGCACGCCGGTGCAAGCCGATTCCGAGCCGCACATTCTTTTTCCAGCTCACCCTCGCGAGCGCATCTCCGTGGCGTCTTATCCTTTTCGTAAATTCATTGTGAGTCCGGACAATCGCGATCGCGATACCACGCTCCCGGGAATGAATCTGCTTGAATTTCCGGCCCACGTCGTCGCGAAGTTCAACGTTTATAACATTGAGCCGCACAGCCGTCATTTCACGTCCTTGCAGCCGGACTATCTCGAAGATTTCCGGCAGATTTTGCTAAAGACAAAGGTGCGCGTCGTAGACATCGCCGTCAGCGCCGCGAACAGTTTCTACGACTTCGACACCGAAACTCGAGAGAAAGCTGTCGCTTATGCGAAGAAGTGGGTGGACGTCGCTGTGCACGTCGGCAGTCCCGGAATACGAACGCACATCGCCGCCGCAAGGAATTCTTCTCCGAATGTCGAGCGAGCTGCGGGGAGCCTGCGCGATGTCACCGAATACGCCGGGGGCAAGAACATCGTCGTCACGCTGGAGAACGACGATTTAGTGAGTGAGGATGCTTTCTTCCTCGTTAAGGTTATCGAGGCCGTTAACAACCCTTATCTTCGCGCCCTGCCCGATTTTGCAAATTCCATGCTGAGCGGCGACGCCGATTTCAACTACCGCTCTCTTCAGGCGATGTTTCAGCACGCTTATAACATTTGCCATGTGAAAGACGGCGAGACCAATGACGACGACAAGCAATTCAACGTTGATCTGAAGAAATCCTTCGATATTCTGAAAGCGAGCAACTACCGCGGCTATTGTTCGATGGAGTTCGATGCTCCTGGCGACCCCTACGGTCCTACTTCGAAGTTGATCGAACAAACCATCAAATATCTTTCCTAGTTGCCAACGCCAATGCAGCGGCGAGTTCCGGACAGCGAGCCACTGCGCATCCCGCAGTCGCTCAACTCCCAGGCGCCCTATCGCTAAAGGTTTCGCTAGCCGCATCCCAGTACTGCTTCTTGCCAGACCAGTAGGACTCCGTTGACATCATGTTTGCGACAGAGTGCGCAAATCCATCCTGTGCCGTGCAATGCGGCTGCTGCCGAGACCTCATGCATTCAAACCAGTTCGCCATGTGTTCCAGCGTCCGGTCATCGATCTCCAGCGGCGGAGGTGTCGTTTCCCCGGGCAACTGCACGAACTTCGATGCTCTTTTCTTCTCGATGTCTGCATCGTCCTCGTGATTGCCATGCTCTTCGACCAGCTGGTAGCGAGGGCTACCCTCTCCCCCAATATTAGTAAGGGTCGCTTTCTTTCCCATGTAGCGCGTCGAGGCTGGGGAATCGTTTCCAAAGCTCGTCGCGTAGCTCACCAAGAAACCTTTGGGGTATTCGAACAACGCCTGAAACGTATCCGCGTTCTCCCGCCCATCGCGCCAGGCAAAAATTCCGCCGTGTGCCATGGCCGAGCGGGGAAAGCTGTCCTTCATGAACCAGTGCACGAGATCAATCGCGTGGCTCATCCACTGATCGGGAATTCCGCCGGAGAATTCCTTATACAAACGAAACTCGCAATACACCTTTGGATCGAACGGCCGGTATGGCTTTGTCAAAAGCCATTTGCGCCAATCCGTATCCTCCTCGCGGATCAATTTGGTTTCTTCGCGTCCGCGCCATCGCGGCCCGTGGTAATTCCAAACGATTTCGATCTTGCTCACTTCCCCAAGCGCACCGGTCTGCACTAGATCGTGCGCCGCTCTCTGATAGGGCTCGCTGCGATGCTGTGTGCCGACTTGCACAATCCGGTCGCTCTTCGCGACGGCGTCTCGCGCCGCTTTCACTTCCGCCAACACGTTGCCCATCGGCTTTTCGACGTACGCGTCTTTACCTGCCTCCACCGCCGTCTTGAGGATCGGCGAATGCGCGTGTTCGGGCGTGGAAATGATCACAGCGTCCACGTCTTTCAGCGCAAGCACATCTTCCAGATACTGAAACGTCCGCGGCGCCCGGCCGTAATATTTGGCGTTTGTCGCCGCCGCTTTCTCTCGATTGTGCTTCCACAAATCGCAGATCACCGTCATTTCGGCGTTGTGGCTCGTCTTTAGTTGCGCCGCGATCCAGTCCAAATCGCTTCCGCGGCTCCCCGTTCCGATATGCGCCAGCGAAATGCGGGCGTTGGCGCCCACAATTCTGCCGTACGAGAGAGCGGTGGTTGGCAGCGCTGCGCCCCCTGCGATCAATGCCGCTGACTTGCCCAAAAATTTCCTGCGATCAATAGTTTCCTTCGAATCGCTCATTGTTCGGCCCCCCCGACTTTCACTCTTTCGCCAAACTTATATTCAAGAAAATTTTGGATCACGTTTTTCGCGATAGGCTGCCATGGCTTCACGATGTTCTTCTGAGCCCAGCGTTTTCTCCTGGCAGACCATATACTCCTCCAGGAAATCCTTCCAATTCAAATCAAACGCCAGCCCGAGCAAGTGCTTCGTTTGTCTTTGCCCTTCGGAGGCGATTTTCAAACAGCTCTCCGTCACTTCTTTCACCTTGCTCTCAAACTCCCCTTCCGGCACAAGGTAATCGAGCAATCCCATGGCATAGGCTTCTTGCGCTGTGAAGTAGTCTCCCGTCAGCGCGATGCGCTTCGCGCGCCCCAAGCCGATGTAGCGCGCCAGGCGGAAGGTCCCCAAACCGGGAATCAGGCATTCCTTCACTGCCGTCAACGCAAACTGCGTTGTGTCTGTGGCAATCCGAAGGTCGCAGACAAGGCCTAATTGCAGCCCGCCACCGATGCAGTACTTGTGTATTGCGCAAACAACAAATTGATCCAACTGCTCTAGCGCCCGAAATGCCATCTCGGTCTCTCTAAACCAGTTCAAAGGAATTCCAGCGCCCGAAAGCGCTTCAAATCAATACCCGAACAAAAGGCCCGCCCCGCGCCAGAGATCACCGCAACTTTGACGCGCTTGTCCGCCGCCAACATCGCGCAAATCGCCGTCAGATCTTTCGTCCATGCCAGATTCATGGCGTTCAAAACTTCAGGCCGGTTCAAGGTGATATATGCGAGCGGACCTTCCGTTTTGTACTGCATCGTCGTGAATTCTGGAGTGGGCATTCGCCTCTCTCTCCACACTCTCAGTCGCCGGCGTCTTCCTTTTATTTCCAGCGCGGGAGTACGCGTTTCGCTTTGCACGGTCTTGCATAGCCCGGCCGCAGGCATTGTGTGTTCGGTGGCGCGGCTTGTCAATCGCGCCGTCAAGCGGGGAGCGCGCGAGCCGCGTTGACAAGCCCCTGCCGCTAGTCTTAAATGTCCACCGTGAACGTTCACGGAAACTGCTGCCGCCGTTCTCATGCCAGGCTCCTGGGAACATTTTGTCCCTCGTCAAAGGGCGCACGAACGCGCATCTCGGGAAGTCTTGCGTAAGAAGCTTGCGTAACTAGGAGGCTGTATTTCAATCCTCGGCATCGATGTCGGAACAAGCGGAACGCGCGCCGTAATCCTAGACGAGAAAGGAGCCGTCCTCGCTTCGGGCACGGAAGAACACGCCAATTTCGCCAGCCCGCAACCCGGCTGGGCGGAGCAAGACCCGCGCGACTGGTGGCGCGCTGCTGCGCTAGCGGTTCGCAAAGCGCTCCAAGCCTCAGGTCTCGCAGCTGACTCCGTCGCCGCTGTTGGCTTTTCCGGCCAGATGCACGGCGCCGTCCTTCTCGACGAAAATGACGAAGTCATTCGCCCCGCGCTGATTTGGTGCGACCAACGCACCGAAGCACAATCCAAAGAGCTCGAGCGCACCATCGGCCTCGATCGTCTTATTCAATTGACCTGCAATCCTCCGCTGACGAATTTCACTCTTACCAAACTTCTTTGGGTTCGAGAACACGAACCGCAAAACTGGCAGCGCGTCCGAAAAATCATGCTGCCGAAAGACTATGTGCGGCTGCGCCTGACCGGCGAATCCGCCATTGACGTTGCCGACGCATCCGGCACGCTTCTTCTCGACGTCGCCCACCGCACATGGTCGAGCGAAGTCCTCAGCAAAACAGGCATCGACGTAAAACTTTTGCCGAAGCTTTTCGAATCCCAAGAAATCTGCGGCAAACTCTCGGGTGCTGGAGCAACCGCAACGGGTCTCCGTGCGGGAACTCCCGTCGTGGCCGGCGCGGGCGATCAGGCTGCGGGAGCTGTCGGCATGGGCATTACCCGCGCCGGCGTCGTGAGCGCCACCATCGGAACTTCGGGCGTAGTTTTTGCCGCAACGGATCGGCCCTCGCTCGATCCCAAGGGCCGCTTGCACACTTTCTGCCACGCCATCCCCGGCCGGTGGCATGTCATGGGCGTAACACAATCCGCCGGACTGTCTCTGCGCTGGCTCCGTGACCGTATTGGCGCTGGACCCGATGACGGCCGCGATCCCTACGAACGCATGTCTGCCGAAGCTGCCGGCGCTCCCGCCGGTTCCGAAGGCGCGTTCTGGGCGCCCTATCTGATGGGCGAGCGCACTCCGCATCTCGATCCATTCGCTCGCGCTGCGTTTGTCGGCCTCTCCGCCTCGCATACCCGCGCCCATCTCATCCGCGCGGTCCTCGAAGGCGTTGCCTACAGCTTGAAGGATACGTTCACTATCTTCAGCGAAATTCACGTGCCGGTCGAACGCATCCGCCTCGGCGGCGGAGGCGCTCGCTCGCCGCTTTGGCAGCAAATTCAGGCAGACGTCTATGGCCACGAAGTCGAAATCTTGAAAGCAGAAGAAGGCGCAGCCTTCGGTGCTGCGATTCTCGCAGGAGTAGGTTCGGGATGCTGGAAGAGTGTGGATGAGGCGTGCGACGCTGCAGTTAGTGTTGCTAAACGCGTCAGCACAAACTGGGAAACCAGCGCGACGATGCAACGCGGCTATCAAACTTACCGCCGGATTTACCCGGCTTTACATTCCATTTTCGCGGAAAATCAATCTGCTTCCGCCGACTGAGCGGCAATTCCAGACGACAACAGAGGCGATAATCCTAAGCCTTTTTCTGCTTCGGCTTGAAATGATAGGAATACCACCCGCCGATCACCGTCATCAGCGCGCCCCACCACACGCTCGCGTGCAGATTATAGAGCACCACTTGCTGCGCAGGAGGATGCCAGATCTCGTACAGGCCAGCGCCAAAAATCAGCAGTCCATTCACAAGCAACGAAATGCCGATAAAAAACCAAATGGAAACCATGGTTCCTACCTCCGGCTAGAAGAACTACCAGAATATGATGTTCAGAATTAAAAATACGAGAGCAACCACACCCGCCCAGAAAATAGGCTTCTGATACACGGGGATATCTCCCACGGACGGAACCGTGGTCAACCCATAAACCAAGCCGCTCAATTCGGCGTCCGTTTTCGGTTTTGTCGCCAAACTCACCGCTACCGTCACAATCACGCAAACGAGGAAAGACCACAGCGCCTGAAACATATCCTGCGCCAGGGCCTTAGCGTGCGGAGAGAGCGCCACATAACGCAGCGCCGACGGATCTGCTTTCACCCACGCCCACATGCCAATGGAAGATAGGGTTCCGCAGAGCAAACCCAGAAAGCCGCCCGGGCCTGTCGCTCGCTTCCACAGCATGCCGAGGATCACGGTGCCGAACAGCGGAGCGATGAAGAAGCTGAAGAGAGCTTGCACATAATCCATGATGCTTGCGAACTGCATCACTAAGTAAGCGGTGCCAACGCTGATCAGCACGCCGACCACCGTGGTCCAACGGCCCATGTTCACGTAGTGATGGTCCGTGCCTTTGCTATTGATCAGCGGCCGATAAATGTCATAGGTCCACACCGTGGTGAACGCGCTCACATTCCCCGCCATTCCAGACATGAATCCCGCGATCAACGCGGTAATCCCGAGACCAAGCAAGCCGGGCCCGCAGTAGCGCGCGAGCATCAGCGGAAGCACATCGTTGTAACTGTGCATTCCAGTAGCCGCCGCCACCGATTCCGGAACGAGCTTCATCGGAAGCACGGCCAAGCCCAGAAGTCCCGGCAAGATGACGATGAGCGGAACAAACATCTTGAAGCCCGCACCGATGATGGGCGCCATCTCCGCGCTGCGAATATCCTTAGCGGCGAGAATGCGCTGAACGACAAGAAAATCCGTCGTCCAGTAGCCCATGGAGATAACCGCCGCCAACCCGAACACAATGCCAATCCAGTTGATTCCCATCGGATTGTCCGTGAAGGAACCCAAGCCTGACCAGAGGTGAATGTACTGATCCGAAGCCCTCTGGGTAATTAGCAGTTTCAGATTGCTCCAGCCGCCGGCTTCGTATAGGCCGAGAATAGGAATCAGCAGCGCGCCCGCCCAAATCAAAAAGAACTGCAGGACTTCATTAAAAATGGCCGACCGCAGCCCGCCGAGCGTCACATAAATCGCCACCGTCAGCGATGATACCCAGATGCTGAAATTGATGTCCCAGCCCAAAACAATTTGCATGACCTTCGCCATCGCAAACATGTTGACGCCGCTCATCAGCACGGTCATGAACGCAAACGAAACCGCGGAAACCGCGCGCGCAGGTTCTCCGAAGCGCAATTTCAAATAGCCCGGAACGGAGTGGGTTTTGGAAATGTAGTAGAACGGCATCATGACCAGGGCGAGGAACAGCATCGCCGGGATTGCGCCAATCCAGTACCAGTGCGTCGCCAGAATACCGTACTGATACGCCGAACCCGCCCAACCCATCAACTCCAAAGCACCGAGATTCGCCGAAAGGAAGCTAAGTCCCGCCACCCAGGCCGTCATTTCGCGGCCAGCCATGAAGAAGTCTTCTCCGGTGTTCGACCGGCCTCGGAGATAGAAGCCGATGGCCAGGACCAGTGCGAAATAAAAGACAACGATGACGACATCTACAGCCGAGAGATGAACGAGTCGAGCGGGTACGACAAACGCGTAAGGAATGGTCATAATGTTCCGAATCGGTTCTCCTCTGCGAGCGTCTTACGACTTGCGCTAGACACTAGAGTCCCCGACATGCAGGATCGAACTCGCACTCAAGGTCACTTCGCTGTGAACTTGTAAATGGTTTCCGAGTAAAATTTTGTCCCGGGCTTCAAAACCGCAGACAGAAAATTGGGATGATTCGGCGAGTCTGGAAAATGCTGCGTCTCGAGACAAATGGCCCCGTATTTCTCGTACCCGACTCCACCTTTGCCCTTGATGCTCCCGTTCAATCCAATCGCCGAATAGAACTGCACCCCCGGCTCCGTCGTCAAAACTTCCATCTCTCTCCCGGAATCCGGATCGGTTACCTTTGCGGCCACCCGCAGCGTCCCGGCTTTCCCATTCAACGCGTAGTTGTGGTCGTATCCGCCGATCTCTTTCAGTTCACCGATGCGCGCCCCAATGGCCGTCGGCTTCAGGAAATCGAGCGGCGTGCCCGCCACGCTTGCGATTTCCCCGGTAGGGATCAGCGTCGAATCCACCGGCGTGTACTTGTCCGCGTTTATATAAAGGATGTACTTGAGGATGTTGCCCGTGTCTGTGCCCGATAAATTGAAATAGCTGTGGTTCGTTATATTCAAAACCGTGTCTTTGTCCGTCTCGGCGGAGTATTGCAGCTTCAGCTCATCCGTGTTCGTCAGCGTGTACGTCACGCTTACGTTCAGGTTTCCGGGGTAGTTTTCTTCCCCATCTTTGCTCAAATAACTGAAACGAACCGCTGCTCCGTCTTTATCCTTCAACTCCTCGGCTTTCCACACCCTCCGGTTAAACCCAACTTGTCCGCCGTGCAAGCTATTCGGCCCGTTGTTAAGAAACAGTTGATACTCTTTTCCGTCCAGCGCGAATTTGCCCTTCGCGATCCGGTTCCCATAGCGCCCGATCGTCCCGCCAAAATAAGGATGCTGCCCGAGGTATCCCTCCAGGTTGTCGAAACCCAGCACAACATCACCCATCTTGCCGTTCTTGTCCGGAACGTGAAGTTCCGTCAGCGTGGCGCCGTAGGTGATAACCTTTGCAGAAGCACCCTGCCTGTTGTACAGCGTGTAGGCCTCGACGACCGTCCCGTCCGGCATCTTGCCGAACTCCGCCTTGTCGACATGAGCGCCCTTCTTAGCGGCTTCTTGAGCATTTCCCCCGGGCGCTGCCCCCCTAAACTCTGGTCCCAAAGCCATCAAAAACGCCAGCATGCAGACTCTCCCGCGGAGTACCATTCCGACCCTCCTCCGGCCCCAAAACACCTACGATACATCGATTCTTCAACACGCCTTGTATCACAAAAACGCATCAATCGCGAATCTTGTCCTTATTTTTCTTAGACTTGCCGAACCCAGCCCGCCCGGCTCTCTGCTTCCCTGCGTTTGGAGAAGCCATTGACAACCGCGGCGCGAGGATGCCAATGTGCCCTTCAGCATTCGCCCTAAAATAACGTTATCGTACACGGAGTTCCACAAATTTCATGCGATCCATTTCCTTTTTGCATGCTTATAAGTACATCGCTCTCCTCTTCGTACTTTTTTTCCTGGCGACCTCCCCCGTGGTCGCGCAATGGGTACCGCTTAACCCCGTCCAAGCCGTCGGCCTTGAGCCGGACGGCGCCCTCTTGGTTCTCCAATCCGGATTCCTGCGATTTCAGGTCTGCTCGGACTCTATCGTCCGTGTCGTCTACTCCATCGCGCGTGACGTCCCGCAGCACCCCGATTTCCTTGTCACCAAAAAATCCTGGCCTAAAGCCGAGTTCTCGCTCCATACAGACGATCCCAAACTCATCACGCTCACCACCTCTCGCTTGAAAATCGAAATCACACGCGCCGACAGTTCCATCATTTTCTACGACTCCGCCGGTCACAAACTCACGCAGGAAAGCACGCGCACACTCACGCCAACCGAAGTCAACGGCGAGAAAACTCTACACTCTGAGCGTTTCGTCAATATGTGGGACACCCAGGAAGCTTTCTACGGCCTCGGCCAGCACCAGGCAGGCGTCTGGAACTATAGGGGGGAAGCCGTCGACCTCTCGCAGGACAACACGAACATTTCCATTCCGCTCCTTTTATCCAGCAACGGCTACGCCATTTTTTGGAACAACGGCTCGCGCAGCCGCTTCAATAACCGCTTCGTCCACGCCTTTTACCTAAGCTCTGAACTCTCCGACTCAATGGACTATTACTTTTTCTATGGTCCCGACTTTGATCGCCTCATCGCCGACTATCGCGAACTGACCGGCGCCGCGCCGCTCTTTGGCAAATGGGCCTACGGCTACTGGCAATGCAAAAATCGCTACGACTCCCAGCAAGAACTACTCGCCATCGCGCAGAAATATCGAGACCTGCATATCCCGCTCGACAACATCGTCCAGGACTGGTTTTGGTGGAACACCATGGGCGAGCCCGTCTTCAACAAAAATTATCCCGATCCCAAAGCCATGGTCGACGGCCTCCACAAAAATAACGTCCACCTCATGATTTCCGTCTGGCCCTATTTCCGTCCCGGCTCTCCCGTCTACGACGAGATGGATAAGCGTGGCTTCTTCATCGCTCGCACCATCGCTCCCAGTTTTCATCCGGTCGGCCAGGCGCTCTACGACGCCTTCAATCCCGAAGCCCGCAAATACTATTGGAACCTCATGAACAACGCGCTCTTCAAAATCGGCGCGGATGCCTGGTGGCTCGACACCACCGAAGCCGAAACCGAAGGCCGCGAGACCAACATTCTCGTTACCAACAAAGTGAACGGCGGCGAAAATGGCGCGCGCTACGCCAATGAATTTCCTCTCATGACCACCACTGCTGTCTACGAAGGCCAGCGCGAAGCGAGCGACAAAAAACGCGTCTTCATTCTTTCCCGCTCCGCCTACGCAGGATCTCAACGTAACGGCGCTGCCGTCTGGTCCGGCGACGTTGATCCCAACTGGGAAACCTTCCGCCGCCAAATTCCCGCTGGCCTCAATTACTCCGTCTCCGGCCTTCCCTATTGGACCACCGACATTGGCGGCTTCGTCTCCGCAAATCCCGAAGATCCTGCCTATCGTGAACTTTACATTCGTTGGTTCGAGTTCGGCACATTCTGCCCCATTTTCCGCGCCCACGGCACGCGCACCACAAATCAAAACGAAATTTGGTCTTACGGCCCCGACGCGCAGAAAATTCTCACCGCGTATGACAAGCTTCGCTACCGCCTGATGCCTTATATCTATTCGCTGGCGTGGAAAACTACCAGAGAGGGCTACACCATAATGCGTCCGCTCGTGATGGACTTCCGCGAGGACGTCCGTGCGCAAAATATCGGCGACGAATTCCTCTTCGGCCCTGCGATTCTCGTGAATCCCGTCACCGAGCCCAGCGGCGCCACGCGCCGTCTCTATCTGCCGAACGCAAAGTGGTACGATTTCTGGACCGGTGCAACAACACAAGGCGGCCGCACGCTCGACGCTCCTTCTCCCATCGATCGCATGCCTCTCTACGTCCGCGCCGGCTCCATTCTTCCTCTCGGCCCCGAGGTCGAATACGCCGCCGAGAAATCCGCCGACCCCATCGAACTTCGCGTGTATCGCGGCGCCAGCGGCTACTTTACTCTCTACGAAGACGAAAACGACACCTACAACTACGAAAAGGGCACCTACGCCACAATCTCCTTCTCATGGGACGAAGCCGCACACACTCTCACCATCGGCGATCGCTCCGGCTCATTTCCCGGCATGCTCGACACCCGCACCTTCCGCATTGTCTTTGTCGCAGAAAATCACGGCGCCAGCGGCAGTCTCACCGAAAACGCAGATAAGAACATTCAATACTCAGGAAAGAAAATCACAGTAACGCAATAGCGTAGCTTTTGCTGTCCGGCTCCGTTCTTGTGAATTTCTTCAGGAGTTCGTCAAACACCACGATCAGCAAAGTACTCTCCCAGTCCGGAACGTTTCGATCTTCTTCGCGGATTCGTTCAAGCCCCATGGCAGTTCTTCCCTCAGGCCGCTTCTTTTTCTTCTCGATTCTGTAAAGCGTAATCCGAATTCACGCGATTGTAATTTTCGATTTTACTTGTATTCACATCCCCGACATATTCTGGCAACCTCGTCGGGGGAGCCAGGGGATATCCACAGGCCAGCACTCGATTTGTGTGCCGAGGGTGTGGTACATCCACTGCAAAGACAGTTCGGTTGAAACTTAATCTAAGGGGTGTATTGAGATGAAAAGTATGATGAAGCTTGTCCTGATTTGTCTGGCCCTCCTTTGTATGTGTACTTGGTCTTCGCAAGCTCAACAAACTCTCGGCTCCATTAATGGCACGGCGACGGACGCCTCCGGTGCCACCATGCAGGGCGTAAACGTGACCGCGCGCAACACCGCTACTAACCTCAAGATTACGCGGACCAGCAATAACGACGGTTCATTCAGTTTCGTCGACCTCCCCGTCGGCGTTTACGAGGTCACCTTTTCCAAGGACGGATTCAAGACCGAGGTTTTTCCCCAGGTCCTGGTGCAGGCCGGTCACACCACGACGGAGAATGCCGCTCTCCAGCCGGGCGCGGTGACCGCTACGGTCACCGTAAGCGGTACTTCGCTCCTCAACGAGACCAACACTACCAACGGTTACACCCTCGGCAGCGAGCTAATTGAAAACGTCCCTCTCGGCACCGGCAGTTTTACCCAGCTAGCCATCCTTGCCCCGGGTGTCAGCGCCGACTTCCTCAGCGGAGCCGGTGTGAACGCCGGTATGGGCAACCAGGACATTTTTGCCAACGGCCAGCGCGACACGAGCAACAGTTTCAGTTTCAACTCGGTAACCGCCAACAACCTGTTCAACGGGTTGTCTTCCAGTTCCATCGGCGAGAGCCGCTTCATTCTGAATACCAATGAACAGTTCCTCGCCGGTGGACAGATTCAAACCAATACCTCCGTGTTCGACGCCATCGGCCAAGGCATGCCTACGCCTCCAACGGAAACCATTCAGGAAATCAACGTGACCACCTCGATGTATGACGCGTCTCAGGGAGCCAACAGCGGCGCGCACGTCGCTGTGCTTACCAAGTCCGGCACCAACGATCTCCACGGCGGCGTCTATGAGTACCACCAGTCCACCGGTCTCGACGCCAACTCCTTCTTCTTCAATGCAGCCGGCCTTCCCCGCGAGCCCTTGCATCGCAACATCTTTGGAGGCACTCTCGGCGGCCCGATCCTGAAAAACAAGCTGTTCTTCTTCGGTTCCTACCAGGGTCAGCGCGTCAGCGACGCCACGAATGGTTCAACGACCTTTGTCAACGTCCCCTGTGCGAACCCGGCTACCTCCACCACCCCCGCCTCGGGCTGCTTGTCCTCCGACCGCAGCGCAGCCACCCTCGCCGCCATTGCCGGTATCAGTACAGCGCAGATCGATCCGGTTGCGCTAACCCTCCTTCAGGCCAAGCTCCCGAACGGTCAGTTCCTCATTCCCTCTGCAACCGTCTTTACGGCCGGCGCTATTTCCACACTGGGAGGCAACGCCCTTGAGCAAGGCCCTCCCAGCACCTTCAACGCGGACCAGGTAAACGGCAACATTGATTATGTCTTCAGCACCAAGGACCGCATTGCTGCCAAGTATTACTTCCAAAATGACCCCTCCACCAGCCCTTTCGCCGTTAGCCAGGTACAAGGCTTCGCCCAGCAGCTCCAAGCTGGCAGCCAGGTCTTCTCCCTCGACAACACTACGATTCTGACGCCCAACACCACTTGGGAACAGAAAATCGGCTTCGTCCGCCAGATTGCCAACGCTGTCACCGGTCAGCCTCTTACTCCCAGCGCTGCCGGTATCAACTTTTTTGGAAGTTCTCGCTTTCCCGGCATTTCCATCGCCAACGCTGGTTCCGGCACCTTCAGCGGCCTAAATATCGGCCCGACCAACAATTTTGCCAACGCTGGAGTTTTCCAAAACCACTTTGACGTGGGCACCACCTACAACTGGATTCACGGCCATCATTCCATTTCCTTCGGTTTCGATGGAGACTACGGCCAACTCAACGTTCTAAATCGCGAGAACCAGGTGGCCTCCATCGGCTTCACCAGCTTCACCAACTTCTTGGACGGAACCCTGCGTGGCGGAGACCACACCGAATTTCTTAACGGCGAAACCAATCGCTATTACCGCGCCAAGCAGGTCGGACTGTTTGTCCAGGATGCCTATAAAGTTCTGCCCAATCTCACCATAACCGCCGGCCTACGCTGGGATTGGGACGGCCCGCTGTACGAAAAGAATGGCCTGCTCACCAATTTCTTGCCCCAGGACTATAGTTTTGATTTGAATACCGACACCGTGGACAGCATCGGCCTGGTGGTTGCCGGAAACAACAAGCAATTTTGCACCACCCAAACCAGTTTCTGCGTGAACGATTCCACGCTGACCGGTCGCCAGTGGCTGTTGGAGCCCCGCTTCGGCGCCGCTTGGAGCCCCAAATTCCTCAAACATATCGTCGTTCGCGCCGGTTTCGGCCTTTACGCCGACCGCGGCGAATTCTTCACCGAACTTTCCCCCAGCGCCGGCGGAGGAATCAGCGGTCCTTTCGGCGTCACCACCGAACAGCCATTCACCTTGGTGCAGGAGTCCACTTGCAAGGGGCCGATGTGCTTTGCTGCCCCGTTCGGCAGCACCGCGCCGCCGCCGCCACCAAGTAATTTCGCTGGCATCGCCGGGCTGGTACACAACCTCTCGTCTCTGAGCGGTTGCACTGAACCTGTTACGCCAACCTGTGCGCCAACCGGTTTTGGATCTACGCCCTTCACCTTTGGTGGCTACGATCCGGCCAACACCCTGCCCTATTCCGAGAACTGGACCCTCGACCTGCAATGGCAGCCCGTCAATTCCTTGCTCATCGACCTCGGCTACCTCGGAAATCATGGCCAGCATCTGCTCATTCCCATCCCTTTCAACCAGCCTGGCATTGCCACCCCCAACAGTCCTATTAACAATCAAATCTATTCCTACGGATTCCAGGCGACCGACGCCAACGGCGGCAACGGTACGCTACTAACCGAACAGGTCAACACCTTCGATGGCGGCAATACCGACCTCCGCACTCGGTATGTCGGCTACAACCCCAACTCGAATTTCTGGGAAGCGGAGGGCATTTCCAACTACAACGCCCTGCAATTCAGCGTGAAAAAATTGTTGAGCCACGGCCTGATGATCAATGCTTCCTACACCTACTCCCACACTCTTGACGAAGGCAGCGGCTTGTCCGAGGGCCTTTTCTTCAACGGAAACGATCCTCTCGAGCCGCATACTGCCTATGGCAGTTCGGCCTTCGATCGCACTCACGTGTTTACCATCAGCTATCTGTATCAGGTCCCGGACCTCGTCAAATCGCACTCCTGGCTCAGGCACGCAGCTAACGGTTGGGGCCTTTCCGGGATCACCACCGCCGAGAGCGGCTTGCCTTACAGCGTCTATGATTTTTCTGGAACCGTCGGCAGCCAATTCTTCTCCAGCAATGACTTCATCACGAACCCGCTGCTCGCCGTCCCCGGCGCGACCCTGGCCAGTGTGCAGGGCACGATCGCTCAGAATGCCGCCAGCTGCCCCAGCGCGAGCAGCCAAACCGGCGCCCTTCAGACCCTCAACGCATGTGGTTTCGGTCTGACCGTAAACGCGCCTGGTACCAACGGCGCGCCTCCCTGTGGGCCGACTACCGACAATCCTTCCCCGACGGCGGCCTGCGATTTTTCCGAGACCGGCTACTCCAATGGCCCTCGCAACGCGCTCCGCGGCCCTTTCCAGGTCCGCTTCGATATGGGCGTCTTCAAGACTTTCAAGTTGACCGAGCGCTTTACCTTGCGTTTCGATGCTCAGTTCTTCAACCTCTTCAACCATCCGAGCTTTGACGCTCCCAACAGCAACCTCACCCTGGATCCTTGCTTCGGCGCCAACATACAGACCAGCCCGGCCAACGGGTGTCAGTGGCTGGGTAACATTCCAGGGGTCACAGGGTCCGGAGGGGCCATCGGGAATGGAACGGCTTCGGCCGGCGAAGGAGTCGTCCAGAACACTATCGGCAGCCCGCGCTTCATTCAATTCGCGCTGCATTTGACCTTCTGAAGCCGGTGAGTCTATAGAGTCGGCGGGCAAGGACTGACGCTTCAGTCCTTGTCCGCTTACTTTTTTCGGCGTGCGCAATCGAAAATGACTTTGACGGAATATTGACGCAACCTTTCGACGCATATTTCCGTCCATGATCCGTAGGGTGTGGTATGAAACTCTCGCGCGCAATCCTTCCAATCGCATTTGCTCCATTTCTTAGCTCTGTGCTAGCGTTGTGCGCGCAGGACAGCGCACCGCCGCTACCGTCTGCCAAGGCCCCGGCCCCGCAATCTAAAGAAGCTCCTCCACAATCCAGCAGCCCAGCCATTCGCACCGCTTCGAACCTAGTTGTCGTCGATGTTGTTGTGAGCGACGACGGCAAGCCCGTAAAAGGCCTGCAACAGCAGGCTTTCCACGTCTTCGAAGACGGGCATGAACAAACCATCAAGATTTTTGAGGAGCACAATTCTCTAACCCCGTCACAGATTCAGAAGCTTCCGGTGCTTCCGCCAAATACCTACTCCAACTTGCCGGAAACCACCGTGACCAGCGCCGCCAATGTCCTTCTGCTCGACGCCTTGAATACCCCAATGAAGGACCAGATGTATGTCCGCAAGCAGATGATGGAGTATCTGAAAAATATTCCTGCCGGCACGAGCATCGCCATTTTCACGTTGGCGTCGAAGCTGCGGATTGTGCAGGGTTTTACTAGCGATAGCACGCCACTGCTGGCGGCCTTGAGCGATAAACGAAATTGGCCCGGCCCATCTCCCCTGCTTCCAGACCCGAACGATGCCACTCCCACAAATCTGGTCAGCGGTCTCGAGGACATGGGTGCCTCCACGCAAGCTATAGCGAGCCTTCAACAATTCCAAGCCGATGAAGCAGCCTTCCAAATGGACCTTCGCGTTCAGTACACGCTGGATGCTCTAAAACAATTGGCAGCCTATTTGGGCAGCGTTCCCGGACGCAAAAACCTGATTTGGTTTTCTGGCTCGTTTCCCATCAACTTGGATCCGGATGCTTCGTTAACCAACGAATTTTCGGTCATGCGCGAGTACAGCGATCAGCTGAAGGCCACGAGCGATTTGCTGGCCGCCAGCCGCGTCGCCGTCTATCCCGTGGACGCGCGGGGCCTCTTCACCGCGCCGATGTTCAACGCCGCCAATCAGGGCGCAAATTATTCGGGAGTCTCGCACGCCACACCCAGCATGGGCGGAGCGCCGCCGAGTCCCGGCACGCGCGCCGGCGGGGCCGCGCGCCAGAGGAACCCCTCCAATGGCAGCGCCACGAATCCCAACGCCTTCGCCCGCGACAGCTCCAAGTTTTTTCAGACGACCGCTGCCGAGCACGCCACCATGCAGGAACTTGCGCAAGACACCGGTGGGCGGGCCTTCTACGACACAAACGGCATCAAAGAGGCCCTGGCGAACGCGCTCGAGAATGGCGAGAACTACTACACGCTGGCGTACGTTCCGGAGGACGCGAAATTCGATGGTAAATTTCGAAAAATTCAAGTCAAGCTCCTTGAACGGAATGACCAGCTTGCCTATCGGCGAGGCTACTTTGCGGATGCGCCCAGCGCGCACAGCTCGAATGCACTTCTGACTCCGAGCTCGAGCGCCATTCAGCGTGGCTCCCCCGCTTCTTCCCAGATTCTCTTCAAGGTACGTGTTCTCCCCTCTGACGATGCTGCGCTCAAAGGCTTGAATGCTCAGCCCGGTCCGGCCGGACTGATGGCGGACAAGTTGACCGGGACCGTAAAACGCTATTGGATCGATTACTCAGCCGATGTGCATCAGATGGATGTGATCGTTGGATCTGATGGCCTTTATCATTTGTCTGTTGAATTTGCCGCTATCGCCTACGATCGCGACGGCAAACTCCTCAACATCGTGGACCGCGGCTTTAAGTTGAATTTGCAACCCGCGCAGTACAGCCAGGTCATGCAGACTGGAATGCCGATGCATGAGGAACTCGACGTCCCGATCGGCGAGGTCTATCTTCGCGTCGCAGTCCACGATCTCACCGCAGACCGGATTGGTTCGGTGGAAATTCCCCTGATGGTTTTGGATAAAGCGCCCCAGAAGTAGTAGAAGCGCACGCCTTCGCCAGAGCCCTGCGCGCTCCGCACTCCTCTTGAGCTCTCCCTGCTCCTGAACGCTATTCCGCACAGAAATTCTTCCCCGGATTTCTGCTTAACGAAGTGATCTGCATGCCCGCGATTCTGAAATTACTTACTGGTATTTATAAATGAAGAGGAAACAAAGGTTGAAACAAAGGTTGTGAAACGCTCCGCCCTTCGGGCTCCGCAGGGCTGCGCTCCGGACCAAGCCAACGAAGGAGGGATCGCATAGATTAAAGGAAGAAAGAGGCAGAAAAACAAAAAAGGGGACATTTCTAATGGGGTAAGGAAGGGGACATTTCTAAATTGCTTTGACAAAAACAAAGGTTGTGCTTGACGCGCTCGATGGGCGGAGCTAGGCTCGCGGCAACTGGTCGGGGGCCTTCATGCGTCATTCCCACGGAGGGGCCCGGAAGTTGGTGCAGGTGCGGGCTCCAGTGCGAGCTCGAGTGCAGGCTCAAGTGCGAGCCGCGGGATTCACGTGCCTGCCCATTTCACGAGCGAGCCCGTGCCTCGCGCGATTATTCCTGCTGATGGTGCCTTCCATTTTCTTTGCCGCCCAAGCTTGCTCTCAAGACAGCGGTAGTACTGCGAACGAGTTCCACGGAAAGGGGTCCGAAATTACCGTGACGGTGCACGATGGTTCGGGAGAGCCGATTCCCACGGCAGCTATGGTGAGCGCCTACCGCGACGGGTCAACTCTTACCAGGCAGGGGCAGACGTCGCGCGGAAGCGCCGTTTTGGTAGTGAACTTTCTGGGGGAGTACACCATCATTGTGGAAGCCCCGGGATACGAAAAGGTACAGAAGCAAGTATCAGTCCAAGTAACGGGAAGAACGCAAGTAGATGTCTACTTGCGGCGTCTCTCGGCTGACAGTATGCCGGAAGTTCCGGGAAGGCCGTTGCTTGCACCAAAAGCAAAGGAAGCGCTCGATAAGGGATTGCAAGCGTTAAGCGCCGACAAGATGAGGGAGGCAGAGAAATATGTGGGCGAAGCAATGCACCTGGCGCCGGCGCATCCGGACGTGTTGTATGTGCAAGGAGTGCTGTACCTGAGACAACGCAACTGGGCGCAGGCGCAAGCCACGCTGAATAAGGCCACGCAAATTGATCCAAGTCACGCGCGGGCTTTCGCGGCGCTGGGAATGGCGCTCTGCGATCAGGAGAAATATGACGCGGCGATCGAGCCGCTGGAGAAGTCGCTGCAATTGGATGCTACCGGCACGTGGGAGACGCGCTGGACGCTGGCGAAAGCTTACTACCAGCAGCGAAAATATAGTGCGGCGCTGAAAATGTCGCAGGACGCGCTGGCCGAATCGAGCGGGAAAGCGCCCGAGATTGGGCTGCTGGTCGCACAATCGCTTACCGCTGTGGGACGGTATGAGGATGCCGCGCAGGTCCTGCGCGAATTTTTGAAGGACCACGCGGATCGACGGGAAGCGCCTACGGCGCGGCGTTGGTTGGAAGGGCTGACCGCTAGCGCAAAAATCCGGCCGAACTCGAATTATTGAAACGGATTGGCGGGTTAGGTGGCGCCGGGCACTAGGGTTGGCCACCTACCAGAAAAAAAATAAGAGACAACGTGGAACACCAACACGTGGAGCACCCGGCCTTAATTGCCTGCGGTGGCGTAACGGCGGAAGAACGAGTCGTTGTTCCACCGAGGGCGCGCGTCTGAGTTCGTGGTGTCCATCAGGAGACGCAGAACGATTTCTTCAAACAGGGCGGCGGCCTGCAAATCAACGGGCTGGTTTAGGTCGTCCGATGGCGCGTGATAACGCGTACTGAGCCAGGTCTCGAATATCTTGTCCTCCGGCGACCCTGGTTCGGCCCAGACGCTCATCATCACGGACGGTACTCCGTGCAAGATGAAATTGTACTGATCGCTGCGGATAAAAAGATTGCGGAGAGGCATGGGGTCGGGAATGGCATGAACGCCGAGCGATTTTGCGATGGCCGTCGCGCGAGCGCCCAGAGTGGACTCGTCGATTCCAAGCACGAGCAGTGTCTTTAGCGGCACGATGGGGAGAAACATGTCCGTGTTGATGTCCGCCACGATGGAGTGGACGTCCACCGTGGGATGTGCCGCGAAATAGCGCGAGCCCAGCAAGCCCTTTTCCTCCGCAGTGACGAAAACAAAAAGGACCGAACGCCGAAGCTTTTCCGGGTGGGCTTTCAACTGGGCAGCGATATCTATCAGCAAGGCGCTGCCAGAACCATTGTCCATCGCGCCGTTGTAGATTTTGTCTCCGTTGATCGGAGCACCGATGCCAATGTGATCGATGTGGGCGGAAAGAACGACGTATTCGTTTTTCAGCGTGGGATCGGAGCCTGGCAATTTGGCGATGATGTTGTCCGATTCGATTGTCTTGCTATCAATCGCGGCATGCGCTTTTAGCGAGACAGCCAGAGGAAAGCGCGGGAGTGGCTTGCGGTCCTTGGCCAGTGCCGCGAGTTCCGCAAACGTGTGGCCTGAGCCTTCAAAGAGCTTCTCGGCGTGCTCGGGATTGAACCCAAGAACGACTTTGGTCCCTAGGAAATCCTGCATCTTAGGGTCGGCAAGCTGCATAGCAGGCGCAGTGCGATTCAGCGAGATGCGAGTCCACGGAAGGTCCATCGCAGCGGGATTGAAGATGCGAATCACACCGACGGCTCCGGCTGCTCGCAGAGCTTTGCCCCGTTCCGCCCCCGTCTGCGAATGTGCCGAAAGGGGCGCGGGGAGGTCCGCCGGCGAACCGCTGATATAGACCACCACCTTCCCTTTCAGGTCGAGGCCGGCGTAGTCGTCGTCATTTTTTTCAGGCACTTTCAGCCCGTAACCGATAAACACGAGAGGTGCTGCAACTCCCGTCGAAGGCATGTCGACGGCGGTCGAAAAGTAGGCGTCCTCACCAAGAACGATGGGCACCATATTCCCGTCTTGAACCAGGGCGGCAAAGGAGTTCTTTTCATCGACCTGACGCCGATCGAATTTCACGGTTTGGTAGAAGCCGTTCTCGCCGGCGGGTTCGAGACCGGACTTCTTCAATTGCTCGACGGTGTATGCTTCCGCCCTGCGCAGACCGTCGCTCCCGGTTTCGCGTCCTTCCATGTTGTCGTCCGCCAGCACCTTGACGTAGTTCCACCACGAAGACCCGTCGAAGCGAGTGGTCGAGGTTTGCTGCGCCCCTGCTGTCAGGGCCAGAGTAAGCGCTCCAATCAGAACGAACGTTCGATGCAGCATGGGGAATAAACTCCTTTAGGTCTAGTCGAGAGGTACAGGACTCTACTCTGTTCTTGGGTTCCAAGAAAGGGGGGTGTAACCCACGCCCCCCGTGTTTTTTTACAAGACTGATCCAATCCGAATCTAGCCGATTCCAGCCCAACCTACTATTTTTGCTTATCGACGAGACCAATGTCTCTCACCCTCGGCTCTTTTGGCAAGACAGCTGTCAGGGCCTTTGCGAGTAGGCGAAACCTGTCAAAGGAATCAGTGATTTCCAATTGGTGGCGCAGGGGCTCCTGGTGTCGGGAGCGGTTTTGCGTCGCGGATGCCGGAGGATTCGACCACCGTGTAGATAGAGTCGGCGGGGAGGTTCTCTAGGGTTTCAAGTTTGCCGCTGGGCCAGCGGATTTCTATCGTGTCGATTCTTGCGGATTTGCCGAGGCCGAAGTGGAGGCGGAGATCGTTTTGGGAGAGATAGCTTCCGCCGCCGCGGACTTCGGCGATTTGGCGGATGCCGGCAGCGTGAATGGTGACACGGGCGCCGATGGCGGCTCGATTGCTTTTTGTGCCGATGAGTTTCAAGAGAACGCGGTGATTGGGGGCGGTGTTTTGGTTGAGGAGGAGAGCGGGAGGTTCGCCGACGTTGACGAGAACGACGTCGATGTTGCCGGTGTTGAAGATATCGCCGAAAGCGGCGCCGCGGCGAGATTTTAGCGGGAGGTCGGCTAGGCCGGCTTCTTTCCCGACTTCGTCGAAGGTGCCGTCGCGGTTGTTGCGCTCGAGGAAAATTGGTTGGCGGTAGTGCGGGCTGTTGTCGAGCGAATCGATCTCCGGATAGACGTGGCCGCAGGCGATTAGGAGATCGAGCCAGCCGGTATTGGCCATATCGAAAAAGCTGGTGCCCCAGCAAACGTCTTGATAGCTCGGGCGTCCAACACCGGAGGCCCAGCTTACATCTTCAAAGCCGTTGGGGCCGGTGTTCCGCCAGAGAGCTTTGGGCTGGTCCTGGAAGGTGGTGATGAAGAGGCTAAAACGGCCGGAATGGTCGTAGTCGGCGAAGTCGACGCCCATGTTGCCGAGCTGAGTGCCGTCGCCGCTGAGAGAAATTCCGGAGAGCATACCCACTTCGGAAAAAGTGCCGTTGCGACTGTTGTGGTAGAGGTAGTTGGGGACGGAATCGTTGGCGACGACGAGATCGGGCCAGCCGTCATTGTCGTAGTCGGACCACATGACGCCGAGGCCGTAGTAGCCGGCTTGGTTGTGAACGCCAGCTTTCACGGAGACTTCCTCGAACGTGCCGTCGCCGCGATTATGGTAGAGAAGATCGCTTTCGCCTTCGAGGCCCCAGGGGCCGCACTGCACTTGCAGTCCTTTATATAGGCAGAATTTGTTGCTCCCGGGGGCGGGCATGTGGGCAAGGTCGACGTGGACGTAGCGGGAGACGAAGAGGTCGACGTTGCCGTCGCGATCATAATCGCCCCAGGCGGCGCCAGTGCTGAAGCCACCACCGCGGACGCCGGCTTTTTCGGTGACGTCTTCAAACTTGCAGTTGCCGAGGTTGCGGTAGAGGACGTTGCCGCCGTAGCCGGTGACGAAGAGGTCGAGATTGCCGTCGTTGTCGTAATCCGCGACGGCCACTCCCATGCCCCAGCCGAGGCGCGTAAGGCCGGCTTGCTTGGTGATGTCCTTGAAGGTGCCGTCGGGCTCTTGATGGTAGAGCGTGACCATGGGGTCGCCACCTTTTTGGTAGCGGTCGACTGTGGAGCCGTTGACGGTGACGATGTCGAGGCGCCCGTCGTCATCGCAATCAAAGAGGGCGGCGCCTCCGCTCATGGATTCGACGATGTAGCGCTTTTCGCCGGTGGAAATGTGGGAGACCGTTAGGCCAACGGACGGGGCGATATCTTTGAATTTGGGAATGGGAGGAAAACCGGGGCGATCGACTTTCGGTTTCGGCAGTTTCGCGGAAGGCGGAAGAGGGACAGCGGTGCTTTGCGAGAGCAACGATCCCGGGGACGCGGAACCTATGATGAGAAAGATGGAAAAGATAAGAAGGGAGGAGAGGCGAGAGCGGTAACCAAGCATCGAGAGCATTCTAGCGCAAAGAAAAATTGTGCCCAAACGAATCCGGTCCGGGGAACGGAGTAGCAGCATGGCCGGTCGGACGGGAGGCGCCTGCGGGGTGGGCAAGTGGAGCGTTGCGGGAGTGGTCCCTGCTATACTCGCGGCACGAATTTTTGTTGCGGTGCGGGGTAGAACGCGCTCCAGCAAGTGGAAGCGTGCAAGATAAATACTGCGAGAAACAGTCGAGGGCGTCTTCATGACACCGATGCAGAAAAAGCAGGCCGGGCCACATCGAGAGAACAAGAAAGTTACGTTAAAGACGGTAGCGAAGCATCTGGGGCTAGCGGCGGGAACGGTTTCCGCGACGCTGAATAATTCTCCGGCGGCGCGGTCTATCCCGGAACGCACGAAACTGCGCATACTTGCCGCGGCACAGGAACTGAACTACCGGCCGGACTTTTTTGCGCGGACATTGCGGATGCGGCGGACGTTTACGATCGGAGTGATTGCGGAAGAGATCGGGGACGCTTACGGTTCGCAAGTGATCAGCGGGATTGAAAGATACCTCACCGGGCAAAACTACTTTTTTCTGACGGTGGTGCACCGGCACAACCCGAAACTGCTGCAGACTTATTCGCAAATGCTAGTGGAGCGCGGCGTCGAGGGAGTGATCACGGTGGACACATCGATTCTGGCAGAGCCTTCGCTGCCGACGGTGGCTGTGGCGGGACACCGGCAGATCGCGGGCGTGACGAATATCGTGCTGGACCATAAGCGGGCGGCGAGGTTTGCGCTCGAACATCTGAAAGAGTTAGGGCACAAGGAGATCGCGTTTTTGCAGGGGCAGATTTTCAGCTCGGACTCGGAAGATCGGTGGAAAGCGATTTGCGAAGTGGCGTCGGATCTGGGAATTCGCATTTGGCCGGAGTTGACGATTCGGATCGAGAGCAAGGTTTCCACGCCGGAAGTGGGGTTCCCCGTGACAAAAGAGTTGCTTGCGAGGAAAGAGCCGTTCACGGCGCTCTTTGCGTATAACGATATTTCGGCGATTGGGGCGATCTGGGCGCTGCGCGAGGCGGGATTGCGCGTGCCGCAGGATGTGTCGGTCGTGGGGTTTGATGATATTCCCGGAGCGGCTTTTGCGAATCCTGGGCTGACGACGGTGCGGCAGCCGCTGCTGCGCATGGGAGAGATCGCGGCGCAGACACTGGTCAATCAAATCGAGGGACGCGAGGAGAGCGTTGCAGAAATTGCCATTGAGCCGGAGTTTGTGGTGCGGGATTCGACGGCGCGATTGGCGCAGGCACGGGCGTTGAGCTCGAGAGTTTAAGAGAACAGGGATATTCAAACCTTTCCCTGCTCTTTCCTCACTTTCCCCACTTCTCAAGGCTTAGACAGAAATTCGCCGAGTAGCACGTGGAAGTGGTGCACGCCGTTTTCGCGTTTGACGGAATAGCGGCCGCGGTCGTAGGTCGACGAGTTTAGTCCTCGCTGGACATTTCTGCATAGATCGATGTCTTCTTGCTGGACTTCATCGCTGAACGCCACCGCGCGTTGGATACGCTGGCGAACTTTTTCGGAATGTACGTCGTGGAAGAACCATTCGAAAATGGTGAGCGTTTTGTCGTGCGACAGGGGAACGATCACGTTGGTGGAAAGATTGTCGGGATAAATGTTGAGCATCAGATTGGGGAAAATCCAGAAATATAAGGCTTCCTCGAGGCCAGTGCCTGGAGCGTAGAAGCGATCGGCGGCGTCTTCCGGCTTCATGGCGCGAATCGGGGCGAACTGCTGAGAATAGTAGCGATAGGTGTCGGTGCGGTAGTTCGCGTAATCGATTTCGCGCATTAGTCCGGGGTGGGCGATGGGAATGTGGTAGCCCTCGAGGTAGTTGTCGACGTACACCTTCCAGTTGCAGTCGATGATGTAGTCGCGGCGCTCGACCGATTGCAAGCCGTCGAACTCGAAACCGCGAGCTTGCTCGGGAATTTTGCCCAGGTAGGAGGAAAGCGGCTCGGCGTTTTGATCGAAGTTTACGAAGATGAGTTGTTCCCAGATTTCCAGGCGCAGGGGGAACATGCCCATGGTGCTGCGGTCGAAGAATTCGACGCCTTCGACGTCAGGCGTGCCGATGAGACGGCCATCGAGCGTGTAGGTCCAGCCGTGATAGCCGCAGCGAAGAACGTTTTTGCAGCCGCTGCCTTGCGCGATGGGACCGGCGCGGTGGCGGCAGACGTTGCTGAAGGCGCGGAGCGTGCCTTGCTTGTCGCGGACGACGACCACCGGTTCGCCGATGACATCAACTGTGAAGAAGGTTTCCGGATCGGCGATGGTGCGTTTTGTGCCGTTCTGTCCGCCACTTTCGCCACAGGGAGTGTTGAGCGTGCCGACGAGCTGCCAGGTACGGCGGAAGATGTGGTCCTTCTCGGCTTCGAGAATGGAAGGATCGGTGTAGAAATTCGAGGCGAGAGTATGCGCGCACTCAATTTGTTCGTGGACGTCAAGGTTTATGGGTCGAGTGGTCATGGAAGAAAGGAGTGCACAGAGTGAAGTCTGTGCTACCTAAAATTTGCGAGTCTCCTGGCGGGACCAGCGTTCGACTACGATTTTGGACTCGGTGTAGAACTCGACGGCGTCGCGGCCCTGGCCATGAAGGATGCCGAAGAAACTTTCTTTCCAGCCGCTGAAGGGGAAATAGGCCATGGGCGCGGCGACGCCGATGTTGATGCCGATGTTTCCGGCGGGGGCCTCGTAGCGGAAGCGGCGGGCGGCGCCGCCACTGGTGGTGAAGAGCGAGGCTTGATTGCCGTAGGGGCTGCGAGCGAGAAATTGCATGGCTTCGTCCATCGAATTGGCGTGGATAAGGCTGAGGACTGGGCCAAAGATTTCCGTGTTGGCGAGCTGGCTCGATGCCGGCAGGCCATCGAGAACGGTGGGAGTAAGGAAGCTGCCGGATTCGTGATTCGGGATTTTGGCGTTGCGGCCATCGAGAATGGCTTTGGCGCCTTCGCCGACGCCCGCGGAGATTAGGGATTCGATGCGCTTTTTGCTATCGCCAGAAATAACCGGGCCCATTTGGACGCCAGGTTCGAGGCCATACCCGACTTTGAGGGTGGAAGCGGAATGGGCGATGGAATCACGGAATGACTTTTGCGCGTCCCCAATGGTGACGGCTACGGAGACGGCCAGACAACGCTGGCCGGCGCAGCCGAAGGCGCTATCGCTGATAATCTGCGTGGCAAGTTCCATGTCGGCGTCGGGGAGGACGATAACGTGATTTTTTGCCCCTCCCTGGCATTGCATGCGTTTGCCGCTAGCTGCTGAGCGTGTATAGACGTGCTTGGCGACGGGTGTGGAACCGACGAAGCTGATGGCCCGGACTTGCGGATGGTCACAGAGCGCGTTGACGACATCTTTGCCGCCATTGACGAGATTTACCACCCCCTTGGGGAGGCCTGTTTTTTCGAGTAGCTCGAAGGCGCGAATCATGCTGAGGGGAACTCTCTCGGAAGGCTTCAGGACGAACGTATTGCCACAAGCGATGGCGTACGGCAGGAACCAGTAGGAAATCATCGCTGGAAAATTGAACGGTACGATGGCGGCGACGACGCCGAGTGGCTGGCGGATCTGTATTTCATCCACGCCCGGCGTGACGTCTTCGAGGTTATAACCCTGCATCATCATGGGAATGCCGCAAGCGACCTCGACATTTTCGATGCCGCGGCGAAGTTCGGCTTTGGCTTCGCCGAAGGTCTTGCCGTTTTCGAGAGTAATGAGGCGGGACAGCTCCTCGATGTGCTCTTCGAGAAGATTTTTTAGTTTGAAGAGATATTGCACACGCTCGCCGGGTGGAGTGCGGCGCCACGCCGGAAAAGCATCGGCCGCTGCCTGGACAGCGGCATCCACGTCGGCGGGCGAGGACATCGGAGTGCGAGCGAGAACTTCGGTGGTGGCGGGATTCGTAACGTCGAAGAATTCCCTGGAGGAGGGACGGCGCCATGCGCCATCGATGTAGTTTTGTAGCTCGGTGACCTGAGTTGTTACGGCATTGCTCATGACTTGCTCCTTGGCGCTTGCGTTGGAAAGAGGCTGCGAAGGACGCCAGTTTCGAGAATCTGTGCGTCTTGTTAGTTTAACCGATTCTCGTTGGATGCGCCTGCGACCGGAAATCCGGGTCAGCGTGGCAATGAAGCGAGTGCTTCGTAGGCGGCGCCTAGCAGTGGCGCGGATTCATTGAGCACGACGGAGACGGGGATATTGCCGAGGAGGCTTTCGAATTTCCATTTGTCGCGAAAGGCTTCGAAGAACGTGCCGTCTTTGATTTTTTCTATGATTTTGACGGCGATGCCGCCAGCAACATAGACGCCGCCGAGCGCGAGAACTTTAAGAGCAAGGTTGCCAGCTTCGGCGCCATAGATGGCGGTCCAAAGATCGAGGGTCTCGGCGCAGACGGGGCACTCTCTCGAAAGGCCAAGCCTGGTGATTTCTGGCGCGGGATCCATGCCGGGATCCTCAAAGGAATGATGTACGACGCTGGGATTGAGGAACTCGTGAAGCGTGCGGAAACCGCGCCCGGAGAGGATGAGCTCCCAACTGACTTGCGGATAGCGGCGGCGCATGTAACGCAGGAGTTCGATCTGCTGCTCGGTGTGCGGCGCGAAATCGGAATGGCCGCCTTCGGATGGCACAACGCGGTAGCGGGCGCCGTCCCAAACGAGAATGGATTGGCCAAGGCCGGTGCCAGCAGCGAGCAGAGCGCGTGTTCCGCCATGTTCGGGCTTGCCGGGATTCAGGATGCAGTATTCCTCGGGTGCGAGATGCTCGATGCTGTGACCCGTCGCGCCCAGATCGTTCATAAGGACTACGTCAGTGAGATTCAGTTCGCTTGCCAGTACATCGGCGTCAACGGTCCAAGGCAAATTCGTGGCGCGCACTTGATTGTTGATAACAGGGCCAGCCACGCCAAAGCCTGCGGCGCGAACGCGTTCTTTGGCCAGGTGAGGGACGGCCTGCAGAGAGAATTCGCGAACGATCAGGTCGAACTGCGCAAAGTCTTTGCTTGCAAAGCGCTGCTTGAAGACGGAAGTGAGCTTGCCAGCTTTTTCCGAGAACAGCGCAAGATTGCATTTCGTACCGCCAACGTCGCCCGCAAGAATCACCTATTCCCCCCGTCAAGCTGCTGTTCGTTGTCGCTGTCTGGGCAAAAAATCATGGGTTGTACCACTGCCTGCCGTCACGTTCGAGCAAGTGGTCGGATTCGCGGGGGCCCCAGCTTCCAGCGGAATATTCCGGGACCTTGCCAGTTCTCGCAGCGCCCCAGACGTCGAGAATGGGGTCGACCAGAGACCACGCGGCTTCGACGTTGTCGCCGCGATCGAAGAGCGTGGCGTCGCCGCGGAGGCAATCGTTCACAAGAGTGGCGTAAGCGCTCCGCGATACTTCGCCAAAACCCTCCTTGTAGCTGAAGTTCATGGTGACGTTGCCAATCCGCATATCCGTTCCAGGGCGTTTGGCGCCGAAGGAAACGGAGATACCTTCCTCCGGCTGGATATTCAGAATGAGGCGATTCGGTTCGATTTCGCGATCGCGAAAGACGATATGCGGAGCGCAGCGGAATTGAATCATGATTTCGGTGCTGCGCTTGGCGAGGCGTTTGCCGGTGCGCAAGTAAAAGGGGACGCCTGCCCAGCGCCAATTGTCGATCAACAAACGGGCGGCGACAAAGGTTTCTGTACGAGATGCCTGGCTCACACCGGGCTCCTCGCGATAGCCCGCGACGCGCTTGCCATCGAGTTGGCCGGGAGCGTACTGGCCACGCACGACGGATTGGGCAACCATCTCGAGATCAAACGGGCGGATGGACTGGAGGACTTTTAGTTTTTCGTTGCGGACGGAAGTGGCGTCGAAAGAGGCGGGAGGTTCGACGGCGACGAGTGACGTTAGCTGTAGCACGTGACTTTGGATCATGTCGCGGAGAGCGCCCGCGGTTTCGTAAAAACCACCGCGGCGCTCAACGCCGAGTGTTTCCGCCGCGGTGATTTGGACGCAGTCGACGTAATTGCGATTCCAAAGTGGCTCGAAGATACCGTTGCCGAAGCGCAGCACTAGCAAATTTTGAACGGTGTCTTTGCCGAGATAGTGATCGATGCGGTAGACCTGCTGTTCTTCAAAAACTTTGAGAACGATTTTGTTGAGTTCTTTGGCAGTGGCGAGATCGCGGCCGAAGGGCTTTTCGATAATGATACGCACCCAGGAATTCGGGGAAGCGGGGCGGGAGAGGCCGGCGCGGCCAAGCTGCTCGACGATGTGGGGGTAGACTTCGGGAGGAGTGGAAAGGTAAAAGAGGCGGTTGCCACCTAGCTTTTTGTCGGCCTCGAGCTGAGTCAGTCGCTTGGCAAGTTGCTCGTAGGCCTGCGGATCCGAGTAATCGCCAGAGTTGTAATAGAGACTGGAAGCAAATTCATCCCACTGCTTCGGGTCGACCGGTCCGATTTCGGACATGGTCTTTGCGGCGTCGCCAGTGGCAGCGCGAAAGTTCTCGTCGCTCATGGGAGTGCGGGCGAAACCCACGATGATGTAGTGGGAACCGAGAGAATTGTGGTTAGCGAGATCGAACATCGCAGGAATGACTTTGCGCTTGGCCAAATCTCCAGACGCGCCAAATAACACTACGGCGCAAGGTTCAGAGGTGCCGCCGTAAAGACTTCCAGTTCTTTTGGTATCCTCAGCCATTGGTTGCCTCAGCCCGCTAGCGCGCCTGGCGCGCCTGAAAATCGGTGCAGGAAACTATACCTCAACGCCGTAATTTCGCAGCTCAGAACGCAATTGCCCCGGATTTTGATGGTGAATCACGGTAAACCCCAGACGGCGGGGGCTTTCAAGATTGAGCATCCGGTCGTCAATAAAAACGCATTGCTCGGGAGGGCGTTGCGTGACTTCAAGGGCGACGCGGAAGATGGTTTCTTCGGGCTTGCGTGAACGAACATAGCAGGAGCTGAAGAAGACCAGAAAATCGCGGCGAAGATTAAAGGTCTCGATGCGGTACTGGTTGAGCTCGAAGGGCTCGTTGTTGATAGAGCCAATGAAGTATTTTCCGGTGCGGGCAACATCGGCAAGGACCGCGCGAGTTTCCTCATATTCCTTTGACTGGGCGAACATGAAGGCGGTGAACTCTTCGCGGGTAAACGAGCGGGCGCGGTAAAAGAGTGTGCGGTCGAGATATTCGTTTAGCGAAATTTGGCCAGAGTCGAACGCGGGAAAGGAAAGATCGTGGCGATCTTGGAATTCTTCGTAATCGAAGTTGAAAGCATTGGCCGCCTCGCGGCGTGAACTACGATCCCAGCCGTTGGTAAGAATGACTCCGCCGATGTCCCAGAAGAGCGTGGTGATTTTGGCCAAAAGGGCGGTACCTCCGACCGTGCCGTAAGGACATCCATGATAATCGTTTCGGGGTAAGAAAACACGTAAATGGCGTATTTCAAACGGTTCAACACTAGGGAAGAGAGGGGAAAGCTGCCTCGTTAGAGCTGCGGATGACGTAGGAAAGGACGCCTCGCCCGGGTGAAGTTCACTCAGGCGAGGCGAGTGACAACTTGGAACAATTTCTATCGATTCGCGTTCGGCTTCGGGCTCGCGGGCGTCGGAGGCTGGATCTGAGCCTTCGCCTGAATGGACATCAGCTCGACTTCGAAGACGAGTGTCGCGTTGGGGCCGATACCGCCGCCGGGGCCGCCACGTGCGCCATAGGCAAGGTCAGATGGAATGAAAAGCTGCCACTTTGAGCCGACGGGCATGAGCTGCAGCGCCTCCGTCCAACCTTTGATGACTCCGCTCACCGGAAAAGTCGCGGGCTGGCCGCGCTTGTAGGAGCTGTCGAATTCGGTGTTGTCGATGAGCGTGCCTTTGTAGTTGCAGACGACCGTGTCAGCGGCCGTGGGCTTGGGGCCTGTACCTTCTTTGAGGATTTTGTATTGAAGACCACTGGGGAGCGTGACAACACCATCTTTTGTCTTGTTATCGGCGAGAAACGTTTCGCCTTCTTTTTTGTTGGCCTCGCCCTGCAGGAGCATTTTCTCTTCCTGTTTTTTGCGCAGGTCGGCTTGCAATGCAACCATCGTGGCTCGCGCTTCGTCGTCCGTGAGAAGCGGCTTGGTCCCCGCCAATCCATCTTTCAGGCCGCGCAGGAGAATAGCCGTGTCAACGTCGACGGAATCCTTGTGCATGCTCTTACCGATGTTCAGACCGATGGCATAGCTGGCTTTGTCTTTCTGGGTTTTGAGGGTCAGAACGGTTGGTTTTCTCGCCACCGTGGTACCGGGCTTCGCCGCCGGGGGCTTGGGAGTCGTTGTGCCCGGTGTCTGTGATGAGCTGGCCGGGGGCGTCTGTGAAGTGCTTGCTGGGGGAGTCTGCTGTGCGTGCGCATAGCCAAGCACGATCATCCCCGCCGCAACTGCTGTTACCGCTAAAGTGAGTGCTTTTCGCATAGTTGTATTGTCACATTGGTTCGACATCTCCGCAAACCGACATTCTCCGCCGGATTACATGAATGGATAATGAACCGCTCGCGGGACACCGCCCGGGGGGGCGGGCGCACTAGGCAATTCCGCGAAGTTGCAGTATGTTGAGGATTGGCGATCTTGATGAGGTGATTCGAATGGCGAATGAGTCTTGCGATCCTGTTCCGGCCCCGAGCGAGTCAGCCAAGCCAGGGACACGGATGGTGATGTGCGTGAAGTTCGGCAAGGAGCTGCCGGGGCTCGACCGCGTGCCGTGGAGCGGTGAGCTGGGGAAGCGCGTTTACGAGAATGTTTCGAAAGATGCTTGGAAGTTGTGGATCGAGCACTCGAAGATGATCATGAACGAGTACCGGCTCAATCCTATTGATCCTAATTCTCAGAAGATTATGGGCGAACAGTTGGAGGAGTTTTTCTTTGGCGCCGGCGCCAAGCTTCCGGAAGGCTACGTAGCTCCGAAGGCTAAGGGCTAGTCCCCAGCTACTGGGAATCGGCCCGTTGATGGATGCTCGACGGGCAGGCGCGGCCTCAACTCAAAGTACAGTTTTGCGTGGGCTTTGCGTATAGCCTCTTCTACCTCTGCGGCGGAATTTCCTGTTGCAAATAAGAAACCTAAATAGCTCGAACCTTCCGGCCAGGCGGCGATGTAGTCGTGTAGCCGCGCGGTGATTTCTAGCGCTGTAATTCCGGGGACGCTTCGTGCGGCGTCTTCTCCTTCAACTTTTTCGAGGATTCCGCTTTTCAGCACGGGAATCATCATCACACCGCTGGCGGATGGCTCGCGGAGCCAATCTCTGCCCGGCAAACCGAGGGCGTGGCGCAAGAGCAACTCTTCGAAACCGATGGTTTGGCTTGCCGCATCCGGGGCAAATCGTAGAGCACGGCCGCAGAGGCCGCCAATGGGTCGCGGGGCAACTTCCAGCGGCCAGACACCCTCCTCGTTTATGCGGAACTCGGCGTGGACCGGCCCCTGCGACAGCCCCAGCGCGCGAATGGCGTCAACAGCACAGCGTTCGATTTCGCGCTGCTGCCAATCGGCGAGGCGCGAAGGCGTGACGTAAATAGTTTCTTCGAAATAGGGACCTTCAAGCGGATCTGGCTTGTCAAAAATGGCGAGAACACGCAACTGGCCATCCGTCAGCAAGCCCTCGACGGCCACTTCCCTGCCCGGTATGTATCCTTCGACTAGAATTTGATCGAGATTTGGCTCACGCGTCGCGCGGATTTCCGGCGATTCCAGCAAGCAGCGGATTCGCGCCGCGGCGGCCATAAATTCTTCGCGGGAATTTGCGCGGAATACACCCTGGCTGGCGGATAGCGAGAGCGGCTTTGCAACGCAAGGATATACAATGCCGAGCAGCGACGGCTCCGGCGTCGGGGTAAGTGAAATGGAGCGAAACCACGGCACGCGCAGACCTGTTTCGCGGGAGACTTCGCGCATGCGGAGTTTGCTGCGGCAAGCTTCGACGGCGGCGGGATGGTTATAAAGAATTCCGAGGCCGCGCGCGACGTAGGAGGCTGCAACGGTAGGACGGTCGCCGAGAGTGAGAATTCCATCGACATTTTGGCCACGCACGGCTTCAAGAACTGCGTAAGCCGCCGCATCCGGCGATTCGAAATGGACAGGAATCGCACGATCGCCCCAGGGATCATCCAGCTGGTGGCACCGATCCGTAACAAAAACGAGGTCAACTCCGAGTTTTCGAGCCGCTTCATCGAAGCTGCGCGTTTGGTAACCAAGTTTGGCGGTGAAGAGGAGGAGTCGCGACATTTTTATTTAGAAGGGCGCGCCGGGCTTGTCCCTACACATAACTGTGGGGGGCCGCTATCGGTTCTTCTATTTTCTTCGAGACCAGGCCGATCGAAACAAACTGTTCGCGCGTGGGCTCGGCGCAGCAGTACCACGGCTCGCTCAGAAAAGGGACGGCGGCTGCGGGCTCCGTTGACAGTTGGAGAACAGGAGCATCAAGTCCTGCGGCGGCATACGCTGCTTTCCAGATGCGTTCGAAGATAATTGAGCGAGATTCTTTTCTGCGATCACCTTCGGCTGCAATGGCTTGCACCGTCTCGCTGAGCGCGTCGATACGCGGATCGGCATGCTTCCAGGGATAGAAGAGCGACTCCGGATCAAAAGAGCCGACGTTGCGGCGCACTTCCTCCAATTCCAGCAAGCGCGAGCCTTCGGGAATGAGCAGCCGGATACCAAGCTGGATGGGCGCGACATTTTCCGTCAGGAATTTGGCGTGTAATACACGGAGGAGATCGAGATAGCTCTCGATCGTTGTCCATTGCGTGAAGGGGACAAAGGTGGGGTGAATGGTCATGCCAAGCGCACGGAAGGCTTCAACAACATGAAGGAAATCCTCGCGGGTGTGGCCTTTGTCAAGGGCACGGAGCACGATGTCATCCAGATATTCGACGGCGCTGATGACGAAGAGGCACCCGGTTTCCTTGAGTTTTGGCAGGTGCACTTCGTATTTTCGCAAATGCTCGATTTTTATGGTGACGTCGTAAGTTACGCTGGGAAACTCACGATGAAATTCTTCGACGAGTTCTATCGCGTGACGAATGCCGTTAAAAAAGTCTGGATCGCCGAAGGAAATGTGCTGTGCGCCTGCGGCCACTTGCTGCCGAATGTCCCTCATAACAACGTCGCGGCTGACTATTCGAAAGACGCCGTTGTAAACCGGAACGATTGGGCAATGACGACAAAGATGTTTGCAGCCTCGGCTGGCTTCTGTTGAGCCGACGAGGCGGAATCCGCCGCCGGGAACAACCAGGTGGGCGTACTTATCGATGGATGGCATTTCCGAGCGGTCGGGAACTTCAAACGAGAGACGTTCGAGCGAGACGAGAGCTTCCGGTTGCGGCGAAACGTTGGAACGGCCATTGTTTAGCGCCTCGAAATGCAATCGTTCAGCGAGTTGAGCGAGTTCGTGCTCGAATTCGCCGCCGAGGATGGTTCGGACGCCTAGCGTCCGCAGATAATCCGCGTTCATAGGCGCGTACAATCCATAGCAACACAGGTGAACGAGAGGATTCCATTCCCGCAAGCGTGGAATCAGCCTTGCCGCAAGGCGCGTGGCCGTGTGCATGGGTAAGTAGATGGCGATTAATCGGGCAGCGCGAACCGCAGATTCATCCAAGGACTGACGGGAAAGATCGAGGCAGACGAGGTTGTGCCCGCGCTTACGCAGCCAGGCTGCCGGCGACGCGAGGCCGAATGGCTGGCGCCCCAGTTCGTAGATCGAAATCAGAACGATATTCACGTGTCTAACAGTATAGCTGGCCGTCCGCCGCACGGAATCGTTTTCGGTTATCATAGAGGGCTGCTGGGTTGACGGAAAGGACCGAGAGAATGGCCATTGCCGCAGGGAATTCCTTCGGAACGCGGGACAAACTAAACGTTGGCGCGCAAGCGTTCGACATTCACCGGCTCGAGTTGCTCGAAAAAAAGATCTCTTGCCAGCTGGCGAAACTGCCGTTTTCTTTACGCATTCTTCTCGAAAATCTTCTGCGCTGCGAAGACGGGCGCTTTGTACGGCCTGACGATATTCGCGCGCTGGCGAACTGGGCGCCCGGGGCAGCCGAAAAAGAGATTGCGTTTATGCCTGCGCGCGTTCTGCTTCAGGACTTCACCGGCGTGCCTGCCGTGGTCGATTTGGCTACCATGCGCGAGGCCATCAAGCGAATGGGCGGCAATCCGCGGCTCATCAATCCTCTGTTCCCTGCCGAGCTGGTGATCGACCATTCCGTGCAAGTGGACAGTTTCGGCAGCGCGAACGCATTTGGATTGAACGCCGAGCTGGAATTCCAGCGCAACATCGAACGCTACGCTTTCCTTCGATGGGGGCAGACCGCGTTCCAGAATTTCAAGGTGGTGCCGCCGGACACGGGCATCTGCCATCAGGTAAATCTCGAATATCTTGCGCGTGTGGTTTGCGCAATGCCTTCGGGAAGCAGGTTGGAAGCATATCCCGATTCGGTGGTGGGCACGGATTCCCACACGACCATGGTGAATGCTCTCGGCGTGTTTGGATGGGGCGTAGGAGGCATCGAAGCAGAAGCGGCGATGCTCGGCCAGCCTTCCTCGATGTTGATTCCCGACGTTGTCGGGTTCCGCTTGCACGGAAAACTGCGCGAAGGGGCCACTGCGACGGATTTGGTCCTGACGGTGACGGAAATGCTGCGGAAGAAAGGCGTGGTCGGCAAATTCGTGGAGTTCTGCGGCACGGGCCTTTCCAGCCTGAGCGTGCCGGATCGCGCCACGATTGCGAACATGGCGCCGGAATATGGCGCGACGATGGGCTTTTTTCCTGTGGACCAAGAGACGCTCGCTTATTTGCAGTTCACGGCACGAAGCGCCGAACAAATTGCGCTCGTTGAAGCGTATTGCAAAGAGCAGATGTTGTTCCGCACGGACGACATGGCGGATCCGATTTTCAGCGACAAGCTGGAGCTCGACCTGGGCACTGTGGAGCCGACAGTTGCGGGGCCGAAGCGGCCGCAGGATCGCGTGTCATTGCGCAACGCCAAGAGTTCTTTCACGAAGGTTGTGGAGGGAACGCCGGGCAAGCGCGTAGCTGTGCGCAACAACGGCGACTCGTTTGATCTTTCTAGCGGCGCTGTGGTGATTGCGGCGATAACTAGTTGCACGAACACCTCGAACCCTTCGCTCATGCTGGGAGCGGGCCTACTTGCGAAGAAAGCCGTTGAGCGCGGGCTGCAGGTGAAGCCATGGGTCAAGACCAGCCTTGCGCCAGGTTCGAAAGTGGTGACGGATTATCTCGACGCTTCAGGATTAACGAAGTATCTCGAAAAGCTGAATTTTCATCTCGTGGGATATGGCTGCACGACGTGCATCGGCAATAGCGGGCCGTTACCAGATGCGATTGGCGCAGCGATCAAAGACAACAATCTGATAGCCGTTGCGGTGCTCAGCGGCAATCGAAATTTCGAAGGCCGCATCCACCCTCTCGTGCGCGCGAACTATTTGGCTTCGCCGCCGCTTGTTGTGGCCTACGCGCTTGCAGGGCGCATGGATATGGACTTAACGACAGAGCCGCTCGGTTCTGATTCTGCGGGCAAGCCGGTTTATCTGCGCGATATTTGGCCCACACCACAGGAAATTGAATCCACGGTGCGCGATTCCGTGACAAGCGAAATGTACGCGAAAGAATACGCCAATGTGTTCGAGGGCGATGCGCACTGGAGGTCCATGCCTGTTCCCGAGGGCGATTTGTACAAGTGGGATGCAAAGTCCACGTACATTAAGCAGCCGCCGTTTTTTGAGAATATGCCGAAGGCGCCGCCTGCCCTTGCGGATATTCACGGCGCGCGAGTGCTCGCGATTCTCGGCGACAGCGTAACTACGGATCATATTTCACCCGCAGGATCGATTCCCGCCGATTCGCCTGCCGGAAAATATTTGATCGCGAACGGCGTAAAACCGCACGAGTTCAATTCGTATGGCGCGCGGCGCGGCAATCATGAAGTGATGATGCGCGGGACATTTGCGAATATCCGGCTGCGCAATCAACTCGCTCCCGGAACGGAAGGCTGTTGGACTCACTTCCTGCCCGGCAACGAAAAAATGACAATTTACGACGCGGCTGTGAAATATCGCGAAGGAGGCGTGCCGCTCGTTGTTCTTGCCGGCAAAGAGTACGGCTCCGGCTCGTCGCGTGACTGGGCAGCCAAGGGAACGCGCCTGCTCGGTGTGCGCGCGGTGATTGCGGAAAGTTACGAACGCATCCATCGCAGCAACTTGGTAGGTATGGGCGTCCTGCCGCTGGAATTCAAGGACGGCGAAAACCGCGAAACCCTTGGATTAACTGGACAAGAGACATTCGAAATCGAAGGCGTCGCCTCGCTCTCGCCGAAGAAAGCGATCAGCGTGCGCGCCCAGTCTGGCGATGGCTCGACGAAGACATTTAGCGTTGTTGCACGCGTCGATACCCCGGAGGAAGTCTCCTACTATCATCACGGCGGGATCTTGCAGTACGTTCTGCGCCAGATGCTCTGATTCTCCGAGCACGGTTTTTCGTCTTACGGCCCTTTTAGCTGCGCCCCTCTCGCTTTTGGGCAACAACCAAACCCCGCGGCGTAGGCAATAGCAGAACGGAGAGCAGCCCTTCCGCTTCGAGCTTGAGCGCGGCTTCGCGAACCGTTTTCATCAGCGTGCTGGCGTCGTGCATGAGGATGAGTCCGTGGGGGTTCATCTGCGGTAGAAACTTGCGAACTTCCTGTTCGCGAAGCGGCGCGTCGCTGTCGCAGAAGAGAAGATCAATGCGGCCCTCGACTTTCATGTCGAGGCTGGATTCGTTGCGCGCGTCGATCCACTCGCCAAGGCCGGAAGAAGCAAAGCGCTGTTGCGCGAGCGCGAAAACTTTCGCATCGTACTCACACGTGATAACGCGGCCAAAACCGTTGGATTTCAGTCCTTCCGCGAGGTGCAGAGTGCTCAGCCCGGAAAAAGTACCGGTTTCCACAATGAGCTCCGGCTTGATCGTGGTGACGATCGCTTTCAAGAAATCTAGCACCTCGACCTCGGCACTCATCGAATCGTACATGTGCCAGCGCTCGGGATGCGGACATTCCGGCGTGGGACGGTGATATTCAGGCTGCATAACGTCGCCGCGCGCAGCGATGTGCTCTATGATGCGGTGCTCTTTTTTCTCGCCGTGGAATTGGCTCTTAATACGCCAAAGTAACACCGCGCCAAGAAGGATCGAAACAGCGCTTGCCGTCTGCGCGTTGGACATGCCGAAAAAGGAACGCGGATTGATGCGAATAAACTCGATGAGGAAGCGGGCGATACCGGTAAGAATCAGATAATTGCAAAAGATTTCCCCCCTAGCTTTGGGACCCTTGAGCGACTTCGTGCCCATATGCCAGAGAAAACCGGTGATGGCCAGCCAGATGAAAAACTCGTACAGCGGAGTGGGATGTACGCGCTGCGTTGTGGGCACAAGACCGTTTGGGAAACTCATGCCCCAGGGAAGCGATGTAGGAATCCCGTAGTCTCCGTCACCGGAGAGCAGGCAGCCGATGCGTCCGATGGCGTAGCCTACGCAAGCGGCGGGCGAGCAGATATCCAGAAATTCGAGAGTGGGAATCTTCGTCCATCGCGCCAAGATCACTAATGCGATGAATCCGCCCAAAAAACCGCCGAACCAGGCAAAGCCGTACCGGCTGAAGAGCTGCGGCCACGGGTCTGCGAAGAATTCGTGCGGACTTTCGAGCACGTGATAAAGCCGAGCGCCAATCAACCCCGCAAGGCCCGCGATTCCAATGACCAGAAAGCCCTCGTCTTTTTCGTTTCTGGCAGAAATGCTTTTGAGCTGCGATCTCCGGCGATTGAAATCGGCCTGTAAGACGTACGCTGCGGTCAGCATGCCAATAGCAACCATCAACCCAAAAGTGGGTATGCCCAAAGGTCCGAGATGTAGGAAAGGGATCATGGATGCGCGCGCGTCAGACTCCTTCGAGAGTATACATGACGCTGTGCGTGCGCTCGGAGTGTTCGGACGCTGGCAGCGCCCCGGAAGGAGACCGAATACTCATTTCGCGGGCACTGGACTGGGTGGACTGGGGCGGCGGTGAAGGGCGGCACCGAGGATGAGCCATATGGCCAAGGCTATCCATTCGGCGTGGGTGAAGTGGCCGGGGAAAGCGGGGATCAGCTTCATGAGAAGAAGAAGCAAGGAAACGCAGATACCGAGGCCCGTAATGAAGCGCATGCGCAGGCGCGGCTCGACGAGCCAGAAGGAAAGGCAAGCGGCGAGCCAGCCGAGCGCGGAGGCCATCGAACCCACTTCGGTGACGGGAACGAGGATGGCATCGCCGAGGAACAGCGCGATAAGAGTCCCCACCGTGATGCCGATGATCGCGACCGACGGCGTGGAGAATTTTTCGTGGATGGTGGCAAAACGAGGAGCGATGGTTCCCCGGCGGGCGTAGGCAAAAAGCAAGCGCGTTGCGGCGGCAAAATTCCCGTTGAAGCACTGGAAGAGACCGAAAAGCGCCATCACGAGAATAAGCTGAACGGGCCAGTGTTTTTCGAGGCCGTGTTCGAAGGCGACGGCGGTGGCGAAGCGTTTGCCGAGAAGAGATTGCCAGGGGGCGATGTAACCGACGGCCAAAATGCAGAGAGCGTAGAAGAGGGCGCCGACGCCGAGAGCGAGGCCAATGGCTTGCATGTAGCTGGTTTGGCGGAAGTCGGGGTTGGCTTCTTCGGCGTATTTGGGGGCAGATTCAAAACCGGTTAGGAAATACGGGACGATTTGCAGAGTGAGCAGGATGGAGAGGAACGGAGTCGGATGGAAAACGGGATAAAGGTTGGCGGGGGCGCCGCGAAATCCGCTGATAGCGACTAGGGCAACGAAAATGACGAGGACCATGCTCGTCATGGCTTTCTGAAAATTCGCGCTTAGGCGTATGCCGCGGTAGTTAATAGTGGCGAGAAGCAGTGTGAGCGCGATGCCAAGAATGAGCCGGGGAAGAAAAACTGTCTGTCCAGCGACGCGGTACAATTCTAAAGAATCAAGCGAAGGGAAAATGTAGGCGGCGATTTTTCCGAGGGCGACGGCTTCCCAGGGACAGACGATAAAGTAAGCGAGAAGCATCATCCAGCCGGTAAAGTAGCTGACGATAGGCGGAAAAACTTGCGCGGCATATGCCGCTTCGCCGGCAGCGTCCGGTAGGCGCTTGACCCATTGGCCGTAGACATAACCGACCGGCAGCAGAATGAATCCCCCGATGGCGAATCCCAGCGCCGCGCCGGCCGGACCGCCGCGTCCGAGCCAATCGTCCATGAGGACGAGCCAGCCGGTGCCGATCATGGTGCCGAAAGCAAGAGCAAAGTAATCGTGCAGACGGAGTTTGCGCGCGAGGACTGGCATTTAGAGGACGCAGAGCAGTTCGTAAAGGAGATTGGCGGCGAGGAGCGAAGTGATTTCGCTGGTGTCGTACGGCGGGGAGACTTCGACGAGATCGCATCCAATGATGTCGAGGCCGCGCAAGGCGCGAACGAGCTCCAGGATTTGAATGCTGGTTAGTCCGCCCACTTGCGGCGTTCCCGTGCCTGGCGCATAAGCCGGATCTACCGCATCGATATCAAGGGTGACGTAGACGGGCTTGCCTCGGAACGCGCGCAGATGGCGCTGAACGACCGTGAGGCCTTTTTTGTGAAATTCCTCGGCAGTAATCATTCTCACTTTGTGCGCGCGCGCAAAATCAAAATCATCCTCGCCGTAAACTTGACCGCGAAGACCAACCTGTAAGACGCCGCCATCCAGCAGCAGCCCTTCTTCAAAGGCCCTCCGGAATGGCGTGCCGTGCGAATACTTGCTGCCGAAATACTCGTCCCACAAATCGTTGTGAGCGTCGAACTGGATCAGAGAGACGGGGCCGTGCTTTCTTCCGACGGCGCGGAGGATGGGGAGGCTAATGGAGTGATCGCCACCAACGCAGACGCAGCGGACACGGGCGTTAAGGAGCGGGGTAATTCCCTGCTCGATGCGAAGAAAAGTATCTTCGATCGAAAGCGGATTCACGGCGAGATCGCCAAAGTCTGCAACGCGATACTTCGCGAACGGATTCACATGCAAGACGGGGTTCCACGGACGGATGATCGCGGATTGCATGCGAACGTGACGCGGCCCAAAACGAGGGCCGGGGCGATAGGTCGTGCCTCCGTCAAACGGTACCCCGATAATAGCGACCTCAAGTTCTTCAGGCTGGGTAATATGCGGCAGACGCATGAAGGTCGGAATTCCCGTGAAGCGAGCATAGCTAAGTGCGTCGAGCGGCTGAGGATGCGGCCGGCGAAAGGTGCGGCGGGGTTTAGGCACGGCGAGGCATCTTAGTTTCGCGGAGAGAAGGAAGTCAACGTCGCGTTGACACGTCGCGTTGACACGTCGCGTTGACACGTTGCGTTGACACGTGCGCGAGGACTGATTAACCGGGGCAAATGTGAATCTGGCAGTCTAACCCTGTACTAGTGGTACCGGACTGGCGGACTTTACGATGCCTGCACGCGGCATTCACACCCGCGTAACTTTTCGGCCTTACTGTCAGGGCGCTTCTGTTGACTGCTGGCCAGCCAACTACTCACGAAATCCATGGAGGATCCACAAAGAATATGCGCAGAGTTTTCGCGACTTTACTCGCCGGAGTATTGCTCAACCCGGGGATGATCGGCGCCGTTCCGCAGCATCAAGGTTTTGGGGGCACGGCCACACCCATCAAGCATTTGGTCGTCATCTTCCAGGAGAACGTTTCGTTCGATCACTATTTTGGAACATATCCGAATGCCATGAATCTTAGCGGTGAAAATCCCTTTTACGCCGAGCCTGGCACGCCGACGATCAACGGCTACGGCACCGCTCTATTGACTCACAATCCTAACTTGAACCCCGCAAACGGAACTGGAGCGACGAACCCCTTCCGCCTGAGCCCTGCGCAAGCTTCCACAGCCGATCAAGACCACGACTACACGCCAGAACAGGAGGCCAACGACGGCGGCCTCATGGATCTCTTTCCTGAGTTCACCGGTGCGGGAGGAACGGCAACAGGCGGAAAAGGATCGCCCGCGGTTTTCAACACGAACGGTTTGGTTATGGGCTACTACGACGGAAACACCGTGACGGCGTTTTGGAACTACGCGCAGCATTTCGCCATGAACGACAATTCCTACGATACGAACTTCGGACCTTCCACGCCGGGAGCTCTCAACGTGATCTCCGGGCAGACCAATGGCGTCATCGACAATGTGAACGGCAGCGGCTCGATTGTTGCGGATGGAAACGGCGGCTTGACGGTCAATAGCGACGCGGATCCCCTCGGGGACACGTGCTCCACCTCGACCGGAGAAAAGTTCACCCTGGGCGGCAAGAATATCGGAGACCTTTTGAACGCTAAGGGAGTGAGCTGGGGCTTTTTCGAGGGCGGCTTCGATCTGACGGTAACAAACGCGAACGGTACGACCGGCTGCAAGAGGTCCACGACTTCAGCGATTACAGCCGTCACGAAGGCGGACTACATTCCGCATCACCAGCCGTTTCAGTATTATACCAGCACGGCAAATCCGACACACGTGCGTCCGGCTTCGATCAATGAAATTGGACACAACGGCCCAGCGAATCATCAGTACGACACGCATGACTTTTTTGACGCCGTAAGGAAAGGAAACTTCCCCGCGGTTAGCTACTTGAAGGCCCCCGGCTATCAAGATGGACACGCGGGTTATTCCGATCCGATTGACGAGCAGACCTTCATCGTCAACACGATCAACTTCCTCGAAAATACGCCCGAGTGGCAGAGCACTGCGGTGATCATCGCGTATGACGATTCCGACGGTTGGTATGACCACCAGCAGCCGCCCATTGTGAATCAGTCGGCGACGGCTGCCGATCAGAATGCGGCCGGCGCCCAAATCTGCGGCTCCGTTGCGAGTGCAACCGCAAATGCGCTGCCGGGCATCAACGGCGGCAACGCGCAGGGGCGTTGCGGCTATGGTCCGCGTTTGCCTTTCCTGGTCATTTCACCCTTTGCCCGGAGAAATTTCGTGGACCACACCACGACAGATCAAAGCTCGGTCGTCCGTTTTATCGAGGATAACTGGCTCGGCGGCGAGCGTTTCGGTAACGGATCGTTCGATTCTATCGCCGGCTCGATCAGCAACATGTTCGACTTCGATCGTTTCCGCGAGGATGGCATCCTCATTCTCAACCCGAGTACTGGCGAACCACAGCCGCCTTCGTTTAAGTTTTAGCGGGGAGTAGCTAGGATCGCAGTACTTCATCTTCTCCGTTGCTTAGTGAGAGCCTTCAGCGGGCGTGCGAACTCCGATTCGCATGCCCGCTGTTTTTTGTTGCAGCTGTCATACAATGATTTTTTATTCCGCGGGGAGCATCCGTGCCGTTCACTCGACGTGAGTTCTTGCACAAAAGCGGTCTGATGACTGGAGCGATGCTGACGCATCAATCGGTCCACAAAGGACCTGTTCTCTTGGCGCGTCCAGCGCTGGACCCCAACTCGCTGACGCCGTTCGTCGATGCTCTGCCCATTCCAGACGCCGCGAAGAGCGTCGAGATGCAGCCGAGCCCAACGAATCCCACAGTCAAAATCCCGTTTTACCGTATCCCCATGCGGGCTTTTGAAACAAAGGTGCATCGCGACATGAAGCCGACATGGATGTGGGGTTTTGGCGGGACATTCCCAGGGCCAATATTTGATTTGCCGAGCGGACAAGAAATTTTGGTGGAATGGGCCAACGAGCTTCCCCAAAAACATTTCTTGCCCATCGACCATAGCCTCCATGGTGCCGCGGCGGACAAGCCAGAAGTGCGCGCCGTGTCACATCTTCATGGGGCGAAGGTGCCGCCGGAAAGCGATGGCTATCCCGAGGATTGGATCGTGCCGGGTAAATCCGCCGTGTACCACTACCCGAATCAACAAGACGCGGCGATGCTTTGGTATCACGACCATGCCATGGGAATTAACCGCCTGAACATTTTTGCCGGCCTTTTAGGCGCGTATATTCTTCGGGATAAGGCTGAACAAGCTCTGCAGTTGCCCAGCGGGAAATACGAAATCCCGGTCGTGATTGCGGATCGCATGTTCGACAAGGACGGCCAGCTCTACTATCCGGTCTCCGACAAACCGGAGTCACCCTGGATCCCGGAGTTTTTTGGCGACGCCAATTTGGTGAACGGAAAACTGTTCCCCTTCCTGGATGTTGAACCACGCAAATACCGTTTCCGTTTGCTCAACGCATCGAACGGCCGCTTCTACCGGCTCGCCCTTTCGAATAAGCAGTCGTTTCACCAGATCGGGACGGATCAAGGACTGCTGGCCGCGCCTGTCGCCGTGCAGAAAATAATGATCGCGCCCGGGGAGCGAGTCGACCTGCTTGTCGATTTTAAGGGAAGCTCCGGAGGCAAGATCGAGCTGAAAGACGACTTTGTATCGTTGATGCAGTTTCGAGTTTCTGCCGCCGGTGCAAGGGACGACAGTGTTCTGCCGGCGAAGCTTCGAAACATCGAAAAGCTGCAGGAATCCGCCGCCGTCAAGACGCGCATGCTTTCGCTGGATGAAGTGGACGATCTGGTGCAGAATCCCGTGAAGATGATGCTCAACGGTTCGAGTTGGCACGATCCGGTCACGGAAAATCCGACACTCAATTCAACGGAAATTTGGAGCTTTATCAATCCGACGGACGATTCTCACCCAATCCATCTGCATCTCGTGAGATTTCAGATTTTAGACCGACGCAAATTTGAAACGTTCGGCTATCTCAGCAAGCAGCAAATCAGATTCACCGGACCGCCGGTTCCTCCTGATCCTGCAGAAGCAGGGTGGAAAGATACCGTTCGAGCAGAACCCGGTATGGTCACAAGGATCATCGCTCGTTTCGAGGGCTATCCTGGCCGCTACGTCTGGCACTGCCACATTCTGGAACATGAAGACAACGAAATGATGAGGCCGTACGTCGTGCTCCCGCCGAAGTAGAGAAAGCTCGCAAGCGCAGACGCAAAACGCATTTACATTTACGTGAAACTTTGGCCGGAACAGACAACCCCTTGAAGCTGGTGCTCATCCGTTAAGACATCCTCCTGGTGCAAGGAGGGATGATCGTGCGTTGGCTCATTGCAGCTGGCGTTAGCGGAGTGTTGTTTGTCGGTGGTGGATCGCGGGCGGCTCTCGGAAACGAGACCGACCCGCCGAATCGCGACACGGGCACCGCAGTTCTCGAAGCCCCAGTTCCTACCATTGATGAGATTGAGTTCAGAGGGTTGCGCCACATTTCTCCGGATGCGGTGCGGGCGCAGATTTCCTCTCGCCCGGGCGCAAGCCTCGACTTGAAGCGCGTCGAGGCCGATGTAAAAGCGCTCGGCCGCCTCGGATGGTTCGGCGAGATTTGGGTCGAAACGCAGCCAGCGAGATCTCTGTCGCCAGTTCGCCCCGAATCTCCAATAGCGCCGGTGCGACTCGTTTTCCATATCGAGGAACTGCCTTATCTCACAAAAGTGGAATACAAGGGCTCACGGTTACTTTCGCCGGCGCAGATCGAAGAAATCCTTGTCGAGAAACGGCTGAATCTCCGATTAGGCGAACCCGCCGATCCGGCAAGTCTGCTCCGCATCGCAAAGACAATCCACTCCGCTCTCGCTGAGCTGGGCCACCCGCAGCCGCAGATTCAGACTCAACGCCAGGAATCCCCAAACGGCACGGTGTGCGTGCGCTTCGCAATCGAGGATGGACCTCACATCCCCGTAGGACGAATCGATTTCGAAGGCCATCCTGGAATGTCATCAAAATTGCTTCAGCATGAGATGAGGCGGACGACGTCAGGCGCGCTCTTCGCTACCTGGCGTGGCAAAAGTGCGTATACGCGCGAGGGATTTGAAGAAGATCGCTCAAGAATCCTTATCTACTACCAAAATCACGGATTTCCGGAGGCGCGGGTCGGCACAGTTCGCACTTCAGTCTATGAAAAAAAGGCCAGCCGTTGGATGCCGTGGCCGCTTCGCGCAAGCGGGAAGCGTCTTGCCATTTCCGTGCCCGTTGAAGCTGGCCCCTTTTACCGTGTCGAATCGATCGCTATCAGTCCAGAACTGGTCGCAGCGAGCGGAAAACACCGCGCGAAACTGGTTGCGTATGCGAAGACACTAGCCGGAGCAGCTTACTCAGCGAAGTCGATGGAGGATTTGCGCCATGCGTGCGTGGCTGCCGTTCAACCAAAACACTTGCTTGAAGAGGCGGCCACGGGTCGAAGCGTCGAAACTTCGCGGAGCTTCGATCCGCAGTCGCATTTGGTGCGCGAGAGCATTGCATTTAGCGACGCGCCGCCTTACCTCGTGCGACGCATCGATTTCACTGGTCTCCATCGATTCAGTGATCGCTATCTGCGGCGACGCATCGGTTTAGAGGAAGGCCATCCGTTTGATGAGCACGCGCTGGAAGCCGGGCTCGCGCGCCTCGCCAAGACCGGCTACTTTCATCAAATCAAAAAGGAAGACGTTCGGGTCCGCATAGACGACATCGCCCACACCGCCGACGTGACGATCCGCGTTTCGGAAGCGGGACAGCAGCGCACGTCCTTCTCCGGAGGGCTCGGCCAGTTTGGCAGCACTTTGGGAATCGCCTATTCTCTGTTCGATCTTCTTCAGCGGGAGGAATTGCTTTCCGCGCAACTTGACGGCGGGCCGGAGAGCTTGCAAATCGTGCTTGGCTTGGTCATGGAGGGCTTTCTCGGTTCGCGCAGCTCATTAGCCTTCTCGATTTTCGACAATGTGCTTCGTCCGCGCTTTGCGAGTAGTGTGAAAGGACCGTTCTACACTTCGCAAAGCGAGGGAGTAAATACGGGCTGGAGCTACCCTCTGACAAAAACCGATTCTTTGGCAGTGAACTACAGCCTTTCGCATACAAGCACGGTTTATTCCTTCGCTCCCCCACCTTCCACCTCGGCCCTGCCTCTCAGCGATCTTCGCGCCGAGACCTCCAGCAGCGCGGTAGGCCTTGGCTGGACGCACGATGCCGGCAGCGATCGTTTTTCCATCGCGAATTCCATCTCAGGCGGATATCTGGGCGGCACAGAAAATGTGATTCGCTCTAACGAACAGTACTCGCGAATCTTTCCCGATCCTTTTTTCAACCACCAAAATGCCTGGGCCTTTCGCACGACATCCAGCGGGGTCGGAAGCTATCAAGGTGGCCTGCCCCTCTATGCCCTGTTCTTTTCCGGCGATGCGCAGGTTCGTGGACTCGATTCGGGAGAGTTGGGACCTTACGCTCTGGTGCCCTCGGCTTCGAGTTCGGGCAACCAAACCTATTCTGCCCAACCGGCGGGGGCCAATTTGGTGACTGCCGCGAATGTGGAATACCGCGCTCCACTTGGCGAAGGAACGCAAGCAGTTGGCTTTTTCGATTTGGGATCCGGTTGGCTGCTTCCCAACTGGCTCGGGCAGACACGCCCGACGCTCCTGAATTCGACGAACGGAATTCTCCATGGCTCCATCGGAGTCCAGCTTCAGTGGACGGTGCCCGGTATTCAAGTTCCCGTGCGCGCCTACTATGCAGTCAACGTCTTGCGCTTGAACCGATTCCTGCAATTGCCGGACGGCGCTTTGTTCCATGCGCACAACAAGCTGTTCGCCTTCGGCTGGGCGCTCGGGACGCTGTTCTGAGCACGCACTCTGTACTAGACTCCCATCACCATGAAATATCGAAAACAAATTAAGGAATGTGAGCGGCTCGCGGCACCCTACTGCATCACGAAGGGTAAAAAATTTCGTTTGAAAGACCACGACACGAACGACACCGGCGAGGTGAAGAACGAGCAGCACAGTAAGAAAATCATCGAGAATCGCGCTGGTCTGCTCACCAATTTGCAGGAGAAGCTATATGCGCAGAATCGCTGGGCGCTGCTTCTGGTTATCCAGGCGATGGACGCCGCCGGCAAGGATGGCGTGATTAAGCACGTCATGTCGGGAGTGAATCCGCAAGGATGCGACGTTCATTCCTTCAAGACGCCGAGCACGGAAGAGCTCAATCACGACTACTTGTGGCGGGCGCACAGCCGCGTTCCTGAGCGCGGCATGATTGGAATCTTCAATCGCTCGTACTACGAAGAAGTTCTGGTCGTGCGAGTGCACCCCACGATCTTGAAAGCCCAGAAGCTGCCGGACCCTTTGATTACCAAGCGCATCTGGGAGCAGCGCTACGAGGACATCAACGCGTTCGAACATTATTTGACGCGCAACGGCGTCGTGGTTCGCAAGTTCTTCCTGCACGTTTCGAAAAAAGAGCAAAAGAAGCGTTTTCTGGAGCGCCTGGAAGATTCAAAAAAGAATTGGAAGTTTTCGATGGCCGACGTCAAAGAGCGCGGCTACTGGAAAGACTATCAGGAAGCCTACGAAGAGGTGATCGAGAATACAGCCACAAAACATGCGCCCTGGTACGTGGTCCCCGCGGACAACAAGTGGTATACGCAACTGATCGTAGCCTCCGCGATCATTACCACGCTCGAAGAGCTCGATCTGTCCTTTCCCGACGTGGACAAAGAGAAAAAGAAGGAGCTACGGAGCGCGCGGGAGTCGTTGCTGCACGAGAAAGGCTGAAAGGGCTGGCAATTGGATTTGCTTAAATATGGCACAGCATATATTGAGGCAATGTATGCCGCGGGCCCTCTGGGTTCTCTGGGGCAGAGGGAGGTGCCCCGGTGGTAGAATCGGAAACGCGGCGACGTGGCTCGCAAGCCAAAGAGGCAAGGATGGCAAAGCCGATCGAACTTGAAGTCAACGGCAAGCGCTACTCGGTCCAGTGCGACCCGGAATCACCGCTTTTGTACGCGCTTCGCGACGAACTAAACCTCACAGGGACCAAGTACGGCTGTGGCGAAGGCCAATGTGGCGCATGCACGGTCTTGATTGGCGGAGTGCCTCGGCGATCTTGCCAGATATCTGTCAGCGCCGCCGGCTCAAAACCCATCACGACGATTGAAGGTCTCGAGCAAGACGGGCATCTGCATCCCGTGCAGCAGGCATTTCTGGAGGCAGGGGCCTTCCAATGCGCCTATTGCACCTCCGGGATGATCATGAGCAGTGTGGGCCTTCTCTCGGCGAATCCCCACCCTACTCCTGAGGAGATCGTTCAATTCTTACAGGGCAATATTTGCCGTTGCGGGACTTATCCTCGGGTCATCGGCGCGGTACAACAGGCGGCCAGGACGATATTAGAGAACGGACGCGGATGATGAGCGACACTTCGGTTAAGTTCGTGCCGGAACCCGAGCGCTATGAATTCAGCGCAGGTCCTATGCATCATTTCGCATTGGCACGCCGCGATTTCTTCAAGTTTCTCGGCGCGGGTATTGCCGTCTTCGCAGTGGCGAAAAATTCACTGGCCAAGCAGGAAACCGCTCCCACGCACAGCTTCCACCAGGAAGAGCTTCCGAAGGACATCACCGCCTGGCTCCATATCGGCGAAGACGGCACGGTGACCGCGTTCACCGGCAAAGTCGAGATCGGGCAGAACATCCGCACATCTCTGGCCCAAACGGTTGCCGATGAATTGCGCGTGCCCTTTGAGAGTGTGCGCATGGTGACGGCTGACACCGCCTTGACCCCGTTCGATTTCGGCACCGTGGGCAGCCGCTCCATGCCGACCATGTCGCCGCAACTTCGCCGAGCAGCTGCCGCTGCCCGCGACCTGCTAGCCGGCGCAGCGGCCAGAGAATGGAACGTCCCAGTGGAAGGTCTTGCCGCGGTGGACGGAAAGATTACGGATCCAGCGACGGGTCGCTCGCTTCGTTACGCAGAGTTAGCCCGTGGCAAGACGCTGGCGCAAAACCTCCCGGCGGAAGACCCCGTTACTCCGCCGAATGAATGGACGGTTGCTGGGAAGCCAATTCCAAAAAAGGATGGCCGAACGTTTGTTACCGGCAAACATCAGTACACGCCCGATCTTCGGCGGCCAGGCCAGATGTATGGCAAAGTGCTTCGCCCGCCTTCTTTTGGGGCAACTTTGACTTCATGCGATGCGAAGGCTGCCGAAGCGATGGGCGGAGTGGTCATCGTGCGCGACGGCGACTTCATCGGCGCTGCCGCAAGCAATGAACGAGACGCAAGCAAAGCTCTTGAGGCTATCCACACCGAATGGAAGGAAGTGCCGCAGATTTCGAGGAAGGAGCTTTTTTCTTACCTTAAGCAAAACGCAACAGCCAAGAGCGATGATCGCTCTCGAAGAATAAAAGGGTCCGTCGAGGACGGCCTGACGGCGGCTGCGCACCGACTGGACGCGACTTACACTGTCGCGTTCATCGCACACGCTCCACTCGAACCCCGAGCGGCTGTGGCTGAATGGTCGGATGGAAAGCTTACGGTTTGGACGGGGTCGCAGCGTCCTTTTGCGGTGCGCGATGAGTTGGCCGACGTATTTCACGTAGCCGAGGCTAACGTGCGGGTCATTGTACCCGACACGGGTTCGGCTTACGGAGGCAAACATACCGGAGACGCCGCCCTGGAAGCCGCTCGGCTGGCGCGCGCTGCGAGACGGCCCGTGCAGGTGGTTTGGACGCGTGAGGAAGAGTTCACCTGGGCTTACTTTCGTCCAGCAGGGGTGATCGAAATTAAAAGTGGAATTGCAGCGGACGGCGCGCTGACGGCGTGGGAATTTCACAATTACAACTCGGGAATGTCTGCCATTGAAACGCCGTACACCGTTCTCAACCAGCACATCGAATTCCACCCGACACAGTGCCCCTTGCGTAGCGGCTCCTATCGCGGGCTAGCAGCAACGGCAAACTTTTTCGCGCGAGAAAGCCTCATGGACGAACTCGCCAGTGCCGCGCAGCTCGACCCGCTCGAGTTCCGCCTGAAAAATCTGTCCGATGCCCGGCTGCGGGCGGTGCTCGAGGCGGCCGCGAAATCTTTTGGGTGGCCGCGCAAGAAAACGCAAGGAGGCCAAGGATTCGGCATTGCGGGCGGTTTCGAAAAGGGCGGCTATGTAGCAACCTGCGCCGAAGTCGTGGTAGATCGGTCTTCCGGCGCTGTGCGCGTGGTGCGGATTACGACGGCGTTCGAATGTGGCGCCATCGTCAATCCGGATGGATTACGCAATCAGGTGATCGGTGCAAATATTCAAGGACTGGGCGGGGCGCTTTTCGAGGCCGTCGAATTCGAGAATGGCCGCATTACGAATTCGCGCTTTTCGCGCTATCGCGTTCCGCGTTTCCGGGACGTCCCGGACGTCGAAGCTATCCTCTTGGATCGCAAGGATCTTCCATCGGCAGGTGCCGGCGAAACACCCATTATGGGGGTAGCCCCAGCGGTCGGCAACGCCATCTTCAACGCCGCTGGAATCCGGCTTCGAGGACTGCCTTTGGTTCCGAACGGTTTACCCACTGTGAAAACTTGAACCCTTCCAACTCAAATAGTGCAGAGCGGGAGACACGGAATCTGTTCCACTGTGAAATGCTTCGTTGGCTTTGTCCCGACCTGGGAATTCCCGTGTTCCGTCCGCCAGCCATGAACTCGATAACACATTTTTTTTCAATAGTTTAGACGCTGCCGCAAGGCGGGTGTCTGGCCTCAGTCTTGCCCCTAAGTCTGGGGGCGTTGTGCTTTTCTACGATTCCGGAGGTTTTTGGATGCCGGCGGGAGGGCGACTCGTCTTTGTACCGAGTGCGCCAGTAGCCATGCCCCAACCGCTGCCACCTCTTCAGAGGCCGAAGCAAATGCCTCTCATTGGATCTAGACGATTCGAGCTGCCTTTGCTTTGGCCTCGCTTGCAAATAGGGATGTGAAATGATGAGCAAAAAAGAAGAAGGCCATTCGGAACCAGTTTGGAACCTGGCTGAACTGCTGGAGAGGGTCGACAATGATCAGGAACTGCTGCGGGAGCTCCTGAATATTTTCAAGGACGACTTTCCCCAAACGATTCGATCCCTGCAGTCAGCCGTAAACTCCGAGGACTTAAAAAACTCAAGCAGGCTGAGCCACACCCTCAAGGGAATGCTTTCCAGTCTGGGCGCAACACCCGCAGCAGCTGCCGCGGCGAAACTTGAAGCCCTGTCCTCCGCCGGAGAAACTGGCTCGCTGGAAGGCGCCTTCAGCGCCTTGGAAGCCGAGGCTCGTCGTCTTTTGCCGGAACTGGAAGCGTATATGGCGGAGGTGCGGCATTGAAGATTCTGATTGCAGACGATGAGGCGCTCTCGCGTCGTTTGCTCGAAAGAACGCTGGATCGCGCCGGCTATGAAGTCATCGCTGTGGAGAACGGCAAGGAAGCCCTGGAACAGCTTTGCAAGCCGGAAGGTCCTCGTCTCGCTTTACTCGACTGGGTCATGCCTGAGTTGGACGGACCCGGCGTGTGCCGCGCGGTTCGCACGCGCTCGGAGCAGACCTATGTCTACATGGTGCTCCTAACCTCCAAAGGGTCTAAGGAAGAAACTGTTCTGGGCCTCGAATCTGGAGCAGACGACTATTTGACAAAGCCGTTCAATGCCGAGGAATTGCGGGCACGGCTTCGCGTGGGAGAACGCATTCTGCTCCTGGAGGATCGGCTAGTGGAAGCGCGAGAGAATATGCGTTTTAGGGCCACACATGATCAGTTGACTTCCCTGCTGAACCGCGGCGCAGTGATGGATCTGCTTGCGCGAGAACTGCACCGCTCGCACCGCGAACAGAAATCTACCGCAATCCTGCTAGGAGATGTCGATCACTTCAAGCATGTAAACGATACTCTGGGTCACGTCGTGGGTGACGAGGTCCTTATGGAAATCGCAAACCGGCTGGTCGCCGCGGTGCGATCTTACGATTTCGTTGGGCGCTACGGAGGAGAAGAATTTCTCGTTGTCTTGAACAACTGCGATCCGGCCTTCGCGCCGTTGCGAGCCGAAGAGATTCGCAAATCGATCTCGAATCGCGTGATCCAGACCGCGAAAGGCCCTCTTACTCTCACCATGAGTCTTGGACTGCTTCTGAGCTCCGAGTGGGGAAAGAAACCTATCGAAGAGCTGTTGCACGAAGTGGATATCGCTCTCTATGAAGCTAAAGCAGCCGGCCGCGCCTGTCTCCGGATTGCCAAGTCGCGAACGCCAGTGGAATCGTCGCCCTCACCTCTGCCTCAAACTGTGAGGCTCAGGCATTGATGCGTCTCCCGCGAGAGCATCCTTTGCCGCGGAGAAGCGCTCAAGCACCGTTGGTCTTCTGGCGCGCTTGATCCATCAGCTGGCGCATCGCTGCGCTGGATCCTGGTGCTTTCTTCTCGCGCCAGGCCTCTAACCGTCGGCAAGTATCTTCAATATTTGAAAACAGCTGCGGATTCTTGAACGCAGATCGCCAAATGGGCACGATGGTGTGCATGCGGTCCCATACCACCCAAATTTCTCCGTTGCTCTCGAAGAAAAGCTCATCGTTTATTAAACCGCGATTCACGATACTGGCCACCATATCCCAATAGCTGATGACCATGCGTATAAATGTGTTTTCTTCCCCGCCTTGCGGAAACTTCTGAATCATGTCCTCGGGCGATGTGGGATGAAAGTGTTCCAGGAACCAGCTGCGCGCTTGTCGCAGCCTCGGCTCGCGCCTCATCTCATAGAGCTTCAGCATCAGATTTACTTCTTCATACGTAACTTGGCTCATGACAAGTTCTCCTTGCTCTAATTTTGGTGCTCTGGTTTGGGTGTCTCTTGCGGAGAAGGAGAGGCGCCCGCCAGTTCGAAGCGTTGTACATTCGATAAAGGAAGGCCTTGGCGTTGAAATTCGATTTGGATCCGGCGGCGCAGTTCGCGGGAGACCTCGTCCTGCCGTGTCGGCGAGGTGCGCACTTGTAGCCGCACTGTCAAAGCCGAACGGTCAAAGGCTTGCACGCCCAGAATGCGCGGGCCATCGACGAGTGCCTGAGACCACGAAGGGTCGCCGCGCATCTCTGCGGCAGCGGTTTCCAATGCATGCATGCTTTTCTCAAGGGACATATCGGGCGCAATGGAGATGTCCACAAAGGCTTGCGACCAGTCGCGGCTAAGATTGCTTACGCTGCGAATTTCGCCGTTGGCAATGGTCACCAGCGCTCCGCGGGCGTCGCGCAATACAGTGCGCCGCAACGTCAAGATTTCGACGCGCCCGATAGCGTCTCCCACTTGGATTGTATCACCCATAGAGAATTGGTCTTCGAGAACGATATAGACGCCGGTGATCAAGTCTCGGACGAGATTTTGCGCGCCAAAACCGATCGCGACGCTGGCGAGGCCTGCTAGAGTCAGGGCAGGAGTGGGATTAATGCCGACTTTGTCTACGGCGGTGAGCAGCGCAACGAGCCACACCACTTTGCTTGCGGCGCTGTAAAGTACGCCGGCAAGAGTACGTGTTTGCTGTTCGCGAACCTGAGCGGCGCGGCTCTGTGTGGCAGCAGGCTTGATGATCAGATTGGTGACAACGCGGAGAAAACGATTCGCGAGCAGCGCGATAAAGAAGATAGCTGCAAGGTCAAGTATGCTGCTAAATGTGAATTCGGGCCAGTGAATCGAGAGACTGGTCATCGTTTTTTCGGGAAGGAAAGTATAACATTGGACGAGCGGGGATGCGCGGCTGAAGAAAGGTCCGTTCTGAGAGCGGACTACCCAGTGAGGTAACTATGTCAGACACGAGGCGCAAGTTTTTGGTCGTTTTGGCCGGGGCTGGGGCGCTGGCCGTGTTGCGCACCGAGGCTCAAGTCAGTCAGTCCAAACCTTCGGGCCGGCCTTCACCCCCCGACCCGACTCCGGACGCGGATGAACCCGCTGCTCAACCGGGAAAATCTCCCACCAAGGTGCTGCTCGAGACCAACGAGAAAGACATCAAGAAGAACATCGAGAAGTTGTACCAGCTCGCTACCGACTTGAAAGCGGAGGTGGAGAAAACGGACTCCTCCCAGGTGCTCTCGCTCGGGATGCTCAAAAAAGCCGAGGAAATTGAAAAGCTTGCGCACGACATCAAAACGCGCGCCAAGGGCTGAGCTAGAAACTTTTCATCCCCTGCGCCCGCCGCCCAATCATCGGAAGTGTTGGCCGAAAGCACTCTGGCGCGGAAGGCGCGCAAGCGCTAAAATGATGACGCACGCAACAGTTTTGCGTTGGCGTGTTTCGACAGCCGCCTCGTGAAGCTCAACAGTGCGCCCGTAGCTCAGATGGATAGAGCGACAGCCTCCGAAGCTGTAGGTCGTGAGTTCGACCCTCACCGGGCGCGCCACTTCAACAAAAATAGAGTTTCGTTTGCTGAAAGCGGTGCATTCCGCTGATCCGCTGGCGCGGTCAAGGCCCTGCCGCTGCGAGTTCAGGCGTTAATCGATGTCGTCTGAGTCGTCCTGTTCCGGCTGCTCGGGTTCCAGCCGTATCTCTGGGAGACTTGCACTATGAAGCTGCTTGTTCAGCGCAGGGAGATCGACCGACTTCAGCTCTTTCCACTGCTTGGACACTTCCCGAAGAGCCTTTTCGGTTTCTGCCGTCGCGCTCATTTGTGCAGTAGTCGGCGTAGCGTCCGCTCGTCCCAGCTCGCCGTAGAGCGCAGACGCGTCGCCATTGACGCGCCCGAGCGTCGGCTTCGGAGAAGGCGGTGCAAAGAAGCCGCCTCCTCCGAGCAGCGCTGAGAGCTTTTTGTCGAACGCGGAGATAGCATCGGCGACGGGTCCGTTCGCTTGTCCGGCGAGTTTCTGCAACTGTTCGTGCACGGGCCGCCCCTCCAGCAGGGCTTGGGAGCTTTCCGTCATCATCTCTGCGAGCTTCGACTGGAGCTGAAACATCTGCACTAACCCTTCCTGAGGAGTCTTTACACGCGGATCCATCTTCACGGTCAGCGGCTCTGTGAACGTATGCCCGTCAACGGTAAGCCGAACGGTATACTGCCCGGAAAGAGCGCTCGGCCCGAGCGGGAGACGCGGAGTGTCACGAGGCACGGCGGCAATCGGGTAGTCATAACGTGTCGAAACTGGCGTGGCGTAATGGAGATCCCACACCCATCGGTGCATGCCCGCGGTCGCCGCCAGGGCCTTATGCTTAAGCACCCAGTACGGCGGAATGAGCTGCTTGGCGAGATCTTCTTCGCTTAGCTGCGGCTTGTCCGTGCTGGAGTAACGCCTAACAACTTTCGATTGCGCATCCAAAATCTCGATTCTTACGGCACCCGCGGCCGATTGTGCAAGAAAATAATCGACGATGGCGCCGTCCGGCGGATTCTGCGCTGTAGGCTCATCCGGCGGGATTGGCGTGTCCGTATTGGTGTCGCGCATAACGCGATACGCCGCGCCCGGCTTGAAAAGAAACGCCGGCGATTTCTCCATCGCCTCGCTGATCTGCCGCAGCGGAGTGATGTCGTCCAAAATCCAGAACGAACGCCCGTGTGTGGCTACGATCAGATCGTCGTCGTGAATCCAAAGATCCCGCATTGAAGAGTGCGGCAGATTGAGTTCCAGGCTTTGCCAGTGGTCGCCGTCATCGAAGGAAACCCAAACACTCGCTTCCGTCCCCGAAAACAAAAGCCCCTTCCGAACGGAGTCTTCGCGCACCGTATCAACAGCCGCGTTGTCAGCAAGACCGTTGATGATCAGTTTCCACGTCTTCCCGCCATCATGCGTCCTATAAATGTAGGGATGATTGTCATCAATCCGGAAGCGGCTTACGGAAGCGTACGCCGTCTCATCATCAAAATGCGACGCAACGATCTGTGTTACCTTGCTCCACGGCGCCAGCTCCGGAGGCGTCACATTTTTCCAATTTGCCCCTCCGTCTCGGGTAGTCCAAATCAACCCTTCATCGGTGCCCGCCCAGAGAGTGTTCAAAGACTTGAACGACGGAGCCAGCGCATAGACCACGCCGCGCTGCTTGTCCGCATTGGGGTCTTTGCTCGCCGCATTCCCCACACTCGGTGGAACCCCCGCATGCTCGCGCGTAAGATCGGGACTGATCGTCTTCCAATTGTTCCCGCCATCCATCGTTTTAAAAAGAAAATTCGTCGCGTAGTACAGCACATGCGGATTGATCGGCGAAAAAATAATCGGCTGGGTCCGGTCCGCACGGTATTTGGTATCGGCCACCGGAATTGGGGCAACATTTTGCACCTGCCCCGTTTTTAGAGAATACTTCGTAACCTCGCGCCTGCCTGCTCCATAAATAATGTCCGGATTCAGCGGATCGGGCGCAGCGTAACCGTATTCGATGACGCCGACAGGATGCCAGTCGCGATAGGTAATCTCCCCGTCGTTACCTCGGCTTGAGACGCAGACCGATCCGCTCTCCTGCTGCCCACCACAGACGAGATACGGGAACGAATTGCTCGTCGCGACGTGATAAAGCTGTGCTGTTGGCTGGTTATACCACGTGCTCCACGTCTTCCCGCCGTTGACCGTTACAAGCGCGCCTTGATCGCCAACCAGCAAAATAATGTCCGGATCATTGGGATTGATCCACATGTTTTGATAGTCGTCGCCGCCAGGAGCTCCGCGAAAACTCGCCCACGTTTTTCCACCGTCCGCCGACTTCATGGTTACTGTGCTCGTGCAATAGACGATGTCCGGATTTTTCGTGTCGACTCTTGGCATCGGCAAATCGCCTCCGCCGATGCGCCCGGCGGGCCGGGAATCGGTGGTGATGCGTTGCCAGTTTTCACCTGCATCATCGGAACGATAAATCCCAACGTCGGAGCCTTGACCGCTTTCGCCACGCGCACTGGCCACCGAGGCGAAGAGCCTGCTCGTCTGGCTCGGCGCAATCGCAAGATTCACTTGGATGACGCCCTTGGGGAGCCCACTCGTCAGCGGTTTCCAGGTCTTCCCCCCGTCGGTCGATTTAAAAAGTCCCCCACCCGTCCCGTTGTACTGATTTCCGTCTTCCCAAGGACCGAGGCGCAACTCCCAAAGCCCCGCATAGACTACATCGGGATTCGAGGGATCGATCTCCACGTCCGAGCCGCCGACGTTTTCACCTCTGGAAAGCACCTTCTGCCAATTTTGCCCGCCGTCCGTCGACAGATAAATTCCGCGCTCTTCATTCGCTCCATACGGATGGCCCAGCGCGGCTGCAAAAATGCGGTTCGGGTCGCGGGGATCGATAGCGAGCGCCGGAATTCCTTGACTATCGCGAAGACCGAGATGCATCCACGTTTTGCCTCCATCGCTGGATTTGTAAATTCCGTCACCAACGGCGAGATCGGGCCGCGCCAGCCCTTCACCGCTCGAAACATAAATGATGTTGGGATCGGAAGGAGCCACGGCGATGGCGCCGACGGCTTGTGATGGTTGATCGTCGAAAATCGGCGTCCAAGTGCGCCCCGAATCATCTGTTCTCCACACGCCGCCGTTCACAGCACCGACGTAGAAAACATTTGGCTGTCCTGGCACGCCGGTAGATGCGCGCGTCCGCCCGCCCCGCGTCGGACCAATCATCCGCCAGCGCAACTCCTGAAACGTGCTCTCAGGATACTGCTGCGCTTTAATGACCTTCGCGACGGGGAACAACAGGCCGAGCCAGCCGAGCGCAACTATCGAGAGTAGTTTCATGCGATTCACGTAGCACCTCAGAGTAAAGTTTTGAATGGCGCAGCTGAGAACAAACTGCGTCCGGCTGCGGTTTGCCGAATTCGGAGTTCGGTCCGCAACGAGAACCAATTTAGGAAAGCAAGCGCCGCGCAGAACTATGAACCCAATCGCAAGAAAACTCAATGCGACTCCCCTACTAATCCGCTTTAGAGGCGAGGCTTGCACCGGCCTCCGAGCCAGAGAGCCAGTCCAATGACGCGGTCTTATCCTTGTGAGCTTTCCAGCCACAAGGTAAACTTTCGCCAGCATTTCTCGATGAAGTCTGTGGGGAGGTAGTCATGGCCCGTGTCGTCCGCTGCGGCCTAATCCAGGCAAGCTGTGAATGGTCGCCCGAAAAATATTCCCTCGCTCAAATCAAACAAAAAATGATGGCCAAGCATGACGACCTTATCGCCACCGCCGCCAAGAAAAAAGTCCAGGTCCTCGGCCTGCAGGAGCTTTTCTACGGCCCCTATTTTTGCGCCGAGCAGCAAACCCGTTGGTACGAACTGACTGAGTCCGTGCCCAATGGCCCCACCATCACGCACATGCAAAAGCTCGCGAAAAAACATCAGATGGTCCTCGTCGTTCCCATCTATGAAGTCGAAATGACCGGCGTCTACTTCAACACCGCCGCCGTGATCGACGCCGACGGCCGCTACCTCGGCAAATACCGCAAGCATCACATTCCTCACTGCCACCCCGGCTTTTGGGAAAAGTTCTATTTCACGCCCGGTAACGCCGGCTATCCCGTCTTCCAAACGCGCTACGCCCGCGTAGGTGTCTATATCTGCTACGACCGCCACTTCCCTGAAGGCGCACGCGTCCTCGGCCTCAACGGCGCTGAAATTGTCTACAATCCTTCCGCCACCGTCGCTGGCCTCTCCGAATATCTCTGGGAGCTTGAGCAACCCGCCCACGCCGTCGCCAACCAATATTTCGTTGCCGCCATCAATCGCGTCGGCACCGAATCTCCCTGGAAAATAGGCGAGTTCTACGGCAAAAGCTACTTCTGCGATCCTCGCGGAAAAATCGTCGCGCAAGCCAGCCGAGACAAAGACGAACTGCTCGTCGCCGAACTCAATCTCGACGACATCCAAAAAGTCCGCGACACCTGGCAGTTCTTTCGCGACCGCCGCCCGGAGTCCTACGGCGAAATTTCGCGTACGCGTGCCGGCCAAAGCTCCGAGGCCGCCGATTGAGCCCAATCGCACCAGTCGACGAACTGCCGTGCCGCCGCTCCATGCCGGCAAAAGCGCCCTGTCAACATGAGTGACGCGCACGCCAGTACCCTCGCCGCGGAAACAATTCGCAGCAGCGGGCTCTATAACGAGGACTTAGCTCCCGTTTCGCCCGTTCGCCGCACTTGGGGCACCTACAATTACGCCGCCCTCTGGATCTCCATGAGCGTCAACATTCCCACCTATCTCCTCGCCAGCGGCATGATTGCCGGCGGCATGAGCTGGAAGCAAGCCCTTTTCACCGTCTTTCTCGGCAACGTCCTCGTCCTCATCCCCATGCTGCTCAACGCCCATGCCGGTGCTCGCTACGGCATTCCTTTCCCCGTTTTCGCCCGGGCCTCGTTCGGCGTTCTCGGCGCCAACGTCCCCGCCATCCTGCGCGCGCTCGTTGCCTGCGGCTGGTTCGGCATTCAAACCTGGATCGGCGGCGAAGCCATTAACGCCATGCTCATCGCTCTTTATCCACGATGGGATCATCTCCCACTGGGCCCAGCAGCCTGCTTCGGATTTTTTTGGCTCCTCAACGTTCTCGTCATCATCCGAGGCATTGAGACTATCCGCTTCTTGCAAGGCGTTTCCGCCCCGTTCCTGCTGCTCATCGGTCTCGCGCTTCTTCTCTGGGCCAAAGGAAAAGCCGGCGGCTTCGGCCCCATGCTCTCCACGCCCTCCAAATTTCATAGCTTCGCCGAATTCTTCCGCTTTTTCATTCCCTCGCTTACCGGCGTAGTGGGTTTCTGGGCGACCGTCTCCCTCAACATTCCCGATTTCACCCGTTACGCGCGCAGCCAAAAAGATCAAATGCTCGGCCAGGCACTCGGCCTTCCTGCCACGATGACCTTCTACTCCTTCATTGGGATCGCCGTCACTTCCGCCACGCTCATTATTTTTGGCCAAGCCCTGTGGGATCCCGTTGCAGTACTTTCGCGCCTTGGCAACCCGCTGGCCGTCGTCATCGCCATGATCGCCCTCCTCTTGGCCACCCTAAACGTCAACGTCGCCGCCAACGTCGTCTCGCCTGCGAACGACTTCTCCAACCTTTCCCCGCGCCGCATCAGCTTTCGCACCGGCGGCCTCATCACCTGCGTGATGGGTATCGTGATGCAGCCCTGGAAGCTGATGTCGAGCTATGGCAGCTATATTTTCGGCTGGCTCGTTGGCTACTCCGGTTTTCTCGGTCCGATCGCGGGGGTTCTGATTTGCGATTACTTCGTCATCCGCAAAAAGAATCTCTCCACACAGGATCTCTACCAACGCGGCGGTCTCTATGAATACTCTCGCGGCGTCAACTGGCAAGCCGTCGCTTCCCTCGCCGCCGGAGCCGCAGTCGCCTTCGTCGGCCTCTTCGTTCCCGTCCTCAAAGTGCTCTACAATTACGCGTGGTTCGTCGGCTTCGCCGTAAGCTTTCTCGCATATCTCGCGCTAACGCCCAAACCCGCACCAGTTGTGCAGGCCGCAGACTGAGAGCAGGAGATGAAAAAACTGTCATTCCGAGCAAAGCGAGGAATCCGCTTTTTCTTCTCTGTGTCTCCGTGTCCTCTTTGTAAAATCTTTTTCTTTCTTTTTCTCTCCCGTTCGACTCCACTCTTGTGAGGCTCCTATGGACTTCGGCATCACCATCAAACCCGACATTCACATCGACCGCATCGTCAGCCTTACCCAACAGGCCGAAGCGGGCGGCTTCTCCTACGGCTGGATTTTCGACTCCCATGTGATTTGGAAGGAGCCATTTCCGTTGCTCACGCTGATGGCCGCAAGCACGCAAACCATGCGCCTCGGAACCTGTGTCACGAATCCCGCCGTACGCGACGTAACCGTTTCCGCCAGCCTCTTCGCTACCCTCAACCTCGCCTCCCGCGGACGCATGCAGCTAGGTATCGGCCGTGGCGACAGTTCCCGTCGCGTCCTCGGCAAAAAACCCACCACACTCGAAAATCTCGAATCCTTCGTCCACGTCTTCCGCGATTTGAATGCTGGAAAAACCGTCGACCTCGATGGAGTCCCCACAAGTTTCCCGTGGGCCAGCGGCGAAATCCCCCATGTCTGGGTTGCCGGCTACGGCCCGAAAGCACTGCGTACCGCAGGCCGCATCGGCGACGGCGTCATCCTCCAATTTGCCGATCCCGATCTGATCGACTGGTGTCTCGGCTTCGTCCGCGAAGGTGCCAAAGAAGCCGGCCGCGACTTCAGCAAATTTCAGGTCATGGCCGCCGCGCCTGTTTGGCCCTCAGCCGACCTAAAGATCGCCAGAGACCACGTGCGCTGGTTCCCAGCCCTTGTCTCGAACCACGTGATGGACCTGATCTCGAAATACAAGCCCGAAGAGCTGCCGCCGGCGCTTACCTCCTTCGTCAAAAACCGCGGCGGCTACGACTACCATCACCACTGCGAAGTAGGCAGCGACAACGCCGATTTCGTCAGCGACGAAGTCATCGACCGCTTTTGCATCATCGGTCCCGTCGAAGCCCACCTCAAGAAGCTCGAAGCCCTGCGTAAGGTCGGAGTCACCCAGTTCAACATCTACCTCATGTGCGGCGATGAAGAAATTACTCTCGACATCTATGCCCGTGACGTTTTGCCTCATTACCAACGCAAGCCGCTTTCCTGACACAGCGCTATGCTTCTATCTTGCTGTCACTACTTAGCCACATCTTTAATTTCTTAACTCCTTTCGAATCCACACTTCTGCAAGTGTTGATTGTCCGGGACTTAATATCCCTTAGAATGAACGCTTACGAGAAACACGGGGGAGGGGGTACTTTGTCCATGGCATTTTGTTGCTCACTTCTAGCCACTCCAATCCACCTCGCGAGGTCCGCTCATGCGCTTTGACAGCGTCATCCGCAACGGCACCATCGTCACCGCCTCAGATACCTACGTCGCCGATATCGGCATCAACCTTGACAAGATCTCTGCGATTGCCGCGCAGCTCCCCATCGAAAACGCGGGGCAAGTGATTGACGCCGCGGGCCTCCTCGTCATCCCCGGCGGCATCGACGTGCACACTCACCTGGACATGCCCTTCGGCGGCACCACCAGTGCCGACGACTTTCAAACCGGTACAATTGCCGCCGCTTTCGGTGGCACCACCACCCTGATCGATTTCGCTATCCAATACAAAGGACAGACTCTCCGCCAAGCCTTTGATACGTGGATGAAAAAAGCGCACGACAAGGCCGTGACCGATTATGCCTTCCACTGCATCATCACCGACCTCGGCGCCGCACAGCTCGAAGAGATGGGCGAACTGGTGCGCGAAGGCGTCACCAGCTTCAAGCTGTTTATGGCCTATCCCGGCGTGTTCATGCTCGATGACGCCACCATCTTCAAAGCCATGCGCCAATCCGCCAAGCACGACGGCTTGATTTGCATGCACGCGGAAAATGGCGGGGCAATCGATGTGATCGTTCAGCAGGCCCTTGCCGAAGGCAAGCGCGCACCCAAATATCACGCGCTCACGCGCCCAACGACTGCCGAAGCGGAAGCCACGTCGCGCGCCATCGCGCTCGCGGAAATGGCCGGCGCACCCGTTTATATCGTCCATCTCTCGTGCAACGAAGCTCTCGAAAAGGTGCGCGAAGCCCGCGACCGCGGTCTGCCTGCGTACGCCGAGACTTGTCCCCAATACCTGTATCTTTCTCTTGAAAACATGGACGCTCCCGGCTTCGAAGGCGCGAAATATGTTTTCACGCCGCCGCTGCGCGAAAAATGGCACCAGGAAAAACTCTGGCAAGGTCTTGCTAAGGATACCCTGCAAGTAGTTTCCACCGATCACTGCCCCTTCTGCTTCAAGGAACAAAAAGAACTGGGCAAAGACGACTTCACGAAAATTCCCAATGGCGGCCCCGGCATCGAGCACCGCCTAAGCCTCATCTACACCGGCGGTGTCCACGGAAAGCGCTTCTCCGCCAATCGCTTCGTCGAACTCGTCTCCACCGCACCCGCAAAACTGTTCGGTCTCTATCCCCGCAAAGGAACCATCGCGGTTGGCTCCGACGCTGACCTGGTAATTTTCGACCCCAGCGAAGAACAAGTCATCAGCGCAAAAACCCACCACATGCGCGTGGACTATTCCATGTTCGAGGGCATTCAAACCAAGGGGGCGCCGCGAAAAGTGCTCTCCCGCGGACGCACTGTGATTGACGCAGGAAAGTTCGTAGGCCGCCCAGGCGCAGGCCAATTTCTCCGCCGCCAAACGCATACCGGCGTCAAGTGAACAGACTGTGCCAAAGAGCCTGCTGAAAAGAGCTCGGCCGGCACGTTGGATATTGAGGATCGCTCCGTTACGGCTTTTCTTTCGATGGATCGCTGGGCCCAGCGCCTGGCACCGGCGCGCTAGGAGCGGGTCCTTCATCGACTTTCGGCGTCGTGATCTTCTGCTTGTCGTCCACGGCGAAGAGCAGGTACTCGCTGAAGCTATGGCGGCGATGAATGCGCTGTCCCTTCCAGTCGTAATACACGTCCGCGCTTTGCGGCAGCCACATATTCACGTTGCTCTTGGCAAATTTCACTGGACCATATTCGATGTCCGCGCGGTCAGCCAGTAATTTAATTTGCGGCACAGGTGCAACCAGATCTGTTTCGAGCCGCAAGATCTGATAGCTGTCGGCTGAAATCCACACGCGCCCCTTCAGCGCGACAGGATAGGATGGCCCCTCGACGCCAATCCGGTATCTCTTAATCACGTTCGGCCTGTCCGGCCTTTGTCTGAAATGGATTTGCCAGGCGGGCCCGCCGCGCAGTTGTGCCAATCCTTCGCAGGTCATCGCAAAGTTCACGGCGTTGTACGGATGGAAAATCAGGACAAGCGCTGGAAGTCCGTTCGTTGCCACTCCTCCAGGAAAATCCGCGGCCGAACCGCCGCTGCCATTGCGGTATTCTTCGACGTTCAGAAAACCCCGCTGCAATTCCTGTATAGACGCTACATAATTGAACCTGCGCTTTTCCGGTGGAGAAGCCATACCATATTTGTTGATGGATTCGTGCATAAGAGTTTCCGTGGCCGCGAATCGATCGACATCGCTAACCAGCACCATGATCTGTTTTCCAGCCTTACCCACCACATCATTCACGTCGCAGGTGGCGCCAGCGACTACTGGCGGCACAGTCTCATCAACATCCGGCGGTAACCAGTTGGACGGCACAGGCAGAGCTGTAGCTTCTTTTGTCATCGCCGCCATCTCACTTGCCGCAGCCGCAGAATCGTTGACGGCTATTTCTGCGTGAGGATCCTTTAGTATTTCAAGGTCCTTGCTCGCGGCGGCGTCGGCAGGATGCGCTTTAACATAAGATTGTAATATCTTTGTGGCTTCTTCTCTGTCTCCGCGCCCCGCCAAGGCCCGCGCCAATATCGGTTGCATAATTACGGCTCGCTCGTGCCCCAGCTGGATCGCCAGTTCGGCTTGTTTGACCGCGTCATCGTACTTGCGCTGCAACACCAAATCTTCCGCAAGGAGCGCATGTGCGCGCCACGAAGAGGGAGCGGCCTCGGTCGCCCGCGTGAGGTACGGCAATGCTTCTACCGACTTATTCTCTTGCAGAAAGTCCTGACCAACCGCGAGAAGCGCGCTCAGGTGTTTGGGGTTGAGTTCAAGCGTTTTCATCCAATAGGCCCTGGCCTGGACTTTGTCGTTCGCCTGCGCCGCATACACTCCGAAGAGATATTCGATCTCCGGGTTTGTCGGAGCCGATTTTTGCGCAGATTCGAGATGCTTGCGGGCATCGTTTGGCTTGTTTGCCCGCAATTCTTCCAAGGCCTTCCCCACCTCCCTTTGCGTCTTGGGAGCAAGACCATAGAAACTCTCGGAGGAAGCGGCGTCTTCGGCGTCGGACAATGGGGCCATCTCGACCGTAATCTTGGCGAGCGCACGTTCCTGAACCTCGACTTGCTTTATGGCTGCCTGATACTTGGGAGAAAACACCTGAATTCTGTACTCTGTCGCACGCACGCCATTAAACCTGGCATAACCATTTTTCGCGGTTTGCTGGTCAACGAATTCGCCGTTCATTTTCGTCAACGTCACTACCGCGGAACCTTCCACCGCCGTCCCGTTGGGTCCTTTCAGGTAAACATCAATGTTGCCCTGCAGGCCTACATCCTCCATGTGGGCTTGACCCGGAATGATGGCAATGCCAGGGCCGGGGGCTTGTGGCCCGCCCGGGGACGGCAATGGGCTACCAGCCCGCACCTGAACGGGCAGCAAAAACGCGCAAGACACAGTAAGGACGGCGCGGAAGTGCTTAAGATTAAGTACAAACATGACCCACCCGTGGAATACCTTGTCAGGGACCGAAATCTAGGCACATGATACTCCCAATCTTCATGCCTCGGGTAGCCTAACCAAACGGCTCGTGGTGCCTTGGAGAGGAAGTCCAGAGGAATAAAGCACCATTTCAGCTCAATGACAACGACCGAAAACCTCTCCAAAAAAGCAGTGCAGGGCGGCGAACTCGCTCGGCAGCTTGGTTTGTTTGGCACCACGATGGCCGTCATGGGTGGGATCATCGGCGCGGGGATCTTCATAAACCCATACATAGTTGCTGACAGGGTTCATACTTCCACGCTGATCCTGAGCGCTTGGATTGCCGGCGGCCTCATTGCCCTGCTCGGCGGCTTTATTTACGCGGAGCTGGCAGCCCGTTTGCCAGTGGTCGGCGGTCAGTACGCCTATCTACGCGAAGCGCTTCATCCCGCCGTGGCATTTCTCTACGGCTGGGTACTTCTCTTAGTCATCCAAACGGGCGGAATGGCAGCAGTCGCCGTCACTTTTGCCCGATATTTTCTCGAGCTAACCCGCTGGCAGGTCAGTGCCTCTTTCATCGCGGCCTCTGCCCTCGCTCTGCTCACCGTAATCAACTGCCTGGGCGTTCGCGCCGGTAGCCGAGTACAGTCAGCGATGACTCTAGCCGCGATAGCCGCCATCGGTATGCTCGAGCTATTCAGCTTTCTTCGCGGTGGACCATCGCAAATTTCCTGGCGCCCAGTTCTGGACCAGCCAATGTCCATGGGTTTAGTCTTCACCTTTGGAGCCGCAATGACGCCGGTCTTATTTGCTTATGGAGGTTGGCAGACTTCCAGCTTTCTGGCCGGTGAAGTGCGGGACCCGCGCAAAACTCTTCCGCGAGGCCTCGTTCTGGGTGTCCTTGGTGTGATCGGGGTGTACACCTCGGTGAATTTCGTCTACGTGCGCGTACTGGGACCCGCCGGACTGGCCGCCACGATGACGCCGGCATCCACCGTGATGCGCGCTCTGCTGGGACCGCGGGGCGGCTCGTTGATTGCCGCCGGAATCGCGTTCTCAGCCTTTGGTTTCCTCGGGCAATCGATGCTGACGGCGCCGCGCGTCTATTTCGCCATGGCGGAAGACCGCATCTTTTTCCGCGGCGTTGCGTGGATCGATCCGCGGACACGCGTGCCAGTGATCGCCATCCTTCTACAGGGAGTATGGGCCATCGTCATTGCGCTGACGGGGACATACGCACAAGTCGTCAATTACGTTGTGGCGATGGACTGCATGTTCTTTGGGCTGACGGCGGTGTGCTTGCTCGTGATGCGACGCCGAGCGACGGCTCAGGGCTCGTCGGCAATCGAGTTACGTGTACCGGGCCATCCCTGGACAACGCTTCTATTCATAGCCGCGGAATGGATAGTAGTCGTCAGCACGTTTGCCCACGATCCCAAGCGTTCGTTTATCGGGCTTGCTATCGCGATCGCTGGCTTGCCTGCATACTATTTATGGCGCGCTAGGAACAGAAACAAGGGAGAAGCAGCGACATGAGCGGTTCGGGACAAGCAAAGCGTTCGGTATACATGGAATGGGCAAAAACGCGCTCGCACGCACGCTTTAACCTGGCGACCAGCGGCCTGATGAGTGTGCCTTTGTCCGAGTTCCCAGTGCGCCTCGAGGATTTGGAAATTACCGCGCCCGGTGCTTACGGTCACGCGGCGCTGCAACAACGGCTGGCACGGCACAACGGCGTGCCCGAGGAATGTGTGGTCGCCGCAACGGGCACTTCGATGGCAAATCATCTGGCGATGGCCGCCGTGCTCGACCCGGGCGACGAGGTGTTGATCGAGCAGCCCGTCTACGGCCCCCTGCTAGACGTCGTGGAATATCTGCGAGCGCGAGTGAAGCGAATCCCCCGGCGGTTTGAAACAGGATTCGCGCTGCAACTCGAGGAAATCGAGCGCGCCATCACGCGCGACACGCGGCTGATTCTGCTGAGCAACCTGCACAACCCGAGCGGCGCGCTAATTCCCACAGCAACATTGCGCGCGATCGGCGAAATGGCTCAACGTGTCGGGGCCCACGTGCTAGTGGATGAAGTCTACCTCGATATGCTCTTCGATCCCGCTGCGCCGTATTGCTTTCCCATCGGCCAAACCATCGCGACCGCTGGTGACAACCCCTTCCTTGTCACCAGCAGTTTGACGAAAGTATATGGACTGAGCGGCCTGCGCTGCGGCTGGGTGCTCGCGTCGCCACTGCTTGCCAAGCGCATGTGGCTCTTGAATGATTTGTTTGGAGCTGTTGCCGCGCACTCCGCCGAGCGCATGTCGGTGATCGCTCTCGATCATCTCGAAACATTCCGCGCGCGCGCGCGGTCCCTCCTCACCGCCAATCGCGCGATCATCGATTCGTTTCTCGATTCGCGCAGCGATCTCGAATGTTTCCGCCCGCCTGCGGGGACGGTTTTCTTTCCGCGCCTCATCCACGGCAACCCGGAACCATTTTTCGCGTTGTTGCGAGAGGAGTACGAAACGACAGTCGTGCCGGGCTCATTCTTTGAAATGCCGCAGCATTTCCGGATTGGCATTGGGGGTGAGACGGCAGGCCTGCGCGCCGGGCTCGATCGTTTGGGAGCTGCCCTCGATGAGTTCGTAAAGCAATAGCCTTTCAGGCTAACGCGATCGCGAATGTTACTAGCTCTCAACTGATGACAGGCTGGGCACCAGTCGGGCAGGCTCGGGCCCTTTAGCTGCATCCTTTATGGTGGAATAGGATATCCATTCTGGGACAAGAATGAAAAAACTTAAGTTCCTGGTTTCTCTTACAACCGACGACAACGACTACCAAATTGAACAGTCGGAATCTGCCGAACAGGCCGCACGCAAAACAGGGGTGGAAATACAGATCATCCATGCGCAAAACGATGCCATTAATCAAAGCACGCAAATCTTGAAGGCTGTGCAATCCCCAAAGGAATTGCGCCCGGACGCCGTCATCTTTGAACCCGTTGGCGGCACGGCTCTGCCGCAAGTGGCAAAGGCAGCAGTCACCGCCGGCATTGGCTGGGTGATTCTGAATCGCGACGCAACCTATATTGAGGAGCTACGCAAAACTTCCACAGCGCCGATTTTCGCCATAAGCTCCGACCACGTCGAGATAGGCCGCATTCAGGGCCGCCAGATGGCCGCGCTGCTCCGCGGTGGAGGTTCCGTCCTCTATATCCAGGGGCCCTCGGAAAATTCCGCTGCTAAGGATCGAACAGCTGGCATGCAAGAAACCAAGCCGGCGAGCGTGCAAGTCACCATGCTCAAGGCTCAGTGGACTCAAGAAAGCGCGCAACGCTCTGTTCGTTCCTGGCTAAAGCTGACGACCTCTCAGCGAGCTGCGATCGATCTCATTTCCGCGCAAGATGACTCCATGGCCATGGGTGCGCGAGACGCATTCAAGGAATTGACGAATGAAGACGAGCGCGAACGGTGGTTGAAGCTGCCTTTCACGGGCTGCGATGGCCTGCCCAAAACAGGCCAAGCATGGGTGCGCAGCGGACTGCTCGCGGCCACTGTCTTCGTTCCTCCGAACACCGGCCAGGCGATTGAAATGCTCGTAGACGCGATTCAAAATCGGAAGATGGCGGCGGAACGCATTACCACCACGGCTGTTTCTATCCCGGCTCTGGATGCGCTGGGCCGCAAAAAGCCCTAATCGACATCTCTCAAGCACTCGCACCCAAAAATCTCCTAGGGGCACGGCACGCCGTGCCTCCCCGAACCTTCTTCTTGACGCCGTTCTCAGCTCAAAGGCGCGCCCTTCCGGCCACCTTTTCCATGGCGATTTCCCCTGTTTCGTCCCCACTAAAACGATTTTGTGACTTCCTCCGCCGCTTAAGAGGCGTATAATGCCGCGGGCCGTAATTTGGCCGGAGGGACACTGCCACTTCTGGGGGTTCGGCATGCGCAGCTCGCGTGTTAGTAAATCGGTTGACCGCAGGCAATTTCTCGCTGCGACCGGCGGAGGTCTGCTGGCTGCGGCTGTTCCTGGAGGAGTCAATATGAGGGACTCCATTTCTCGCGCTGGCGTGGACGCTGCTCCCGCTTCACGTAAGCAATCGATGGCTTCGCCTTCGTCGCAGCGCAAAATTCCCATCGGCGTCTTCGACCCCGTTTACGACAAATTTTCTCTCGATGAAATGCTCGACAAAGTAAGCGCGCTCGGCCTCGAAGCAATGGAAATCGGGACGGGCGGCTACCCGGGCACGAAACATTGCCCAGTGCAAGAGCTTCTTGATGACCCCGCCAAAGGCAAAGCATGGCTGAAAAAATTCACGGATCGCGGGATTCAGGTGGCCACGCTGAGCTGCCACGGCAATCCCGTTCACCCAGATGAAAAACATGCCGAGCGGGATCGTGAAAGTTTTCGCAGAACAGTGCTGCTCGCCGAGCAGCTGGGCGTGAAAGTTATCGTCGGCTTTTCCGGCTGCCCCGGCGGTACGCCGACGGATGCACAGCCAAACTGGATCACCTATCGCTGGCCGCCGGAATACGCGCAGATGCAGGATTGGCAGTGGAAAGAAAAGGTCATCCCCTACTGGAAAGAAGCCGCGAAATTCGCGCGCGAGCACGGCGTGCATCGCATCGCTCTTGAAATGCATCCCAACTTCGTCGTCTACAATCCGCGGACGCTTCTCAAACTGCGGGAAGCCGTTGGTGAAGAGATCGGCGCAAACTGCGACTTAAGCCATCTTTTTTGGCAGGGCTGCGATCCCGTAGAAGTGATTCACTTCCTGGGCAAAAAGGGCATGATCTTTCACGCGCACATGAAAGACACCGTATTTTTTCAGGATAACGTCGCGAAATATGGAGTGTTGAATTTTGCTTTCGAGACCAGCGATCTCGGTAACGCCTCGGAAACCTTCCGGGCCGTGGGCTACGGGCACAGCGCGAGTTTGTGGAAGTCCGTCGTGCAAGCCTATATGGACGTCGGCTACGAAGGCATTCTCAGCATTGAAAATGAAGACCCTATTCTTTCCGGCGAAGTGGGCGTCGAGCGCGCTGCCTACGTCCTGAAAAACGTTCGTAAAGAAATTCTTGAAGGATGATCAGTCCAAAGCAAACGATTTACGGAGGCCCTATGCAAAGGCGTGATGCGTTGAAATTTCTCGCGGCGGGTGCGATTACCCCGGCTCTCGCCCCCCAGCTCTTCGCCTTCTTTCAGGACGCGCATCCCGCGTCTGGCTATGCGCTGCGCACGCTTAACCCTCACCAAAACGCCACTGTCGTTCTCATGAGCGAAATCATCATCCCGGAAACCGACACGCCCGGCGCGAAAGGTGCGCGCGTCAACGAATTCATCGACGTGATTCTCACCGAGTGGGCCACGGAAGAAGACCGCGGCCATTTTTTGGAAGGTCTCGCCGGCGTGGACAAACAAAGCAACGAACTTTTCTCCAAGGATCTTGTCGATGCTAGCCCCGCGCAGCAGCTCGCGTTGATGCGCGCGCTGGATGAAACCATTGCCATGGGTCCGCCGCGCCCCGCACGTCACGGCAACACCGTCCCCGAATGGGATACACAACTGAGAGGCAATTTCTTCTCCGTGTTCAAGGGCATCACGCTTCACGGCTATTACACGTCCGAAGTTGGATTCACGCGCGAACTTGGACTGTCCATCATCCCCGGCGCCCAGCATGGTTGCGTACCGGTAGCGGCAGAGAAAAAGGCTTAAGGGAGACTCAGATGGCGGCCAATACCTACGACGCAATCGTTATCGGATCGGGAATCACTGGCGGATGGGCGGCGAAAGAACTCACCGAAAAAGGCTTGAACACGCTGGTACTCGAAGCCGGGCGCAGCATCGCACCGGAACGCGACTACGTCGAGCACGTTCCGGTTTGGGAGCTGAAATACCGCGGCTGGGATGATCACGTCAGCCGCATGAAGACTCAGCCCATTCAGCGCGAGTGCTATTACGCTTGCGACGAGTATTCGAATAAATTTTTTGTGAGCGACGTGGACAATCCTTATTCCTGCGAGGAAGGAAAACACTTTGCGTGGATTCGCGGGCGGCAAGTCGGCGGAAAATCCCTCACCTGGGGGCGCCAGAGCTACCGCTGGAGCGATCTCGATTTTGAGGCCAACTTGAAAGAAGGCGTCGCCGTTGACTGGCCGATCCGCTATGCGGACATCGCGCCGTGGTACGACTACGTCGAAGAATTCGCTGGAATCAGCGGACAGGCCGAAGGGTTGCCGCAACTGCCCGACGGAAAATTTCTGCCGCCGATGGAAATGACGTGCGTCGAGCAGGACGTTCGCGCCGCGCTCGCGAAACATTTCGATGACCGCATCATGACCATTGGCCGCTCAGCCGTGCTCACGCGCGTTCACAAAGGACGCGCTGCCTGCCACTACTGCGGCGTTTGCCACCGTGGCTGCATAACCGGGTCCTATTTCAGCAGCTTGAGTTCGACTCTCCCGGCAGCGATCAAAACTGGCAAATTTACAATTCGGCCTTACAGTGTCGTTCACAGCCTGGTTTTCGATTCCGCGACGCGCCGCGTCACCGGCGTTCGTGTGATCGATGCGCAAACCAAAAACGCCATCGAATTCAAAGCGCGCGTCTTTTTTGTTTGCGCTTCCACTCTCGAATCAACGCGCATTCTGCTCAATTCGGCGACGACGGAATTTCCGGATGGCCTCGCCAACAGCAGCGGTGAACTCGGCCACAACCTCATGGACCACCACATGGGCGCAGGTGCCAGCGGAAGGATGCCCGGCCATGAAGACAAAATGCCTTTCGGCAATCGGCCGAATGGCATCTATGTTCCGCGCTTCAGGAACGTGAAAACCAAGCAGCCGGATTTCTTGCGGGGTTACGGCTACCAGGGCGGCGGAAGCCGCGACGGCTGGTCGCGTGGCGCGGCGATGGTCGGCCTCGGGCCGGAATTCAAGAACATGCTGAAGATGCCCGGTCCTTGGCGCATGAGTCTTGGCGGTTTCGGCGAATGCCTGCCGAACCACGGCAATTACGTCGAAATTGAAAAGGGAAAAGTGGATGCGTGGGGCATTCCCACTCTGAAGATCCATTGCGCTTGGGGCGAAAATGAACTGGCCATGTCCAAAGACATCGCCGTCCAGGCCGCGGAAATTCTCGCCGCTTCCGGCGCCACGGAAATTTCCCCGTTTCAGAAGCCTTCACCGCCCGGACTTGGCATCCACGAAATGGGCACGGCGCGTATGGGCCGCGATCCGAAGACTTCCGTTTTGAACGAGCACAACCAGGCGCACGATGTGAAAAACCTCTTCTTGCCCGATGGGGCTAGCATGGTTTCAAGCGCTTGCGTCAATCCTTCACTCACCTACATGGCCTTGACGGCCCGCGCGTGCGATTTCGCCGTTTCTCAATTGAAAAAGAACGAGCTGTAACGCGAGGTCCTCGAAATGTCGCAAGTGATTCGCTCGCCGAAAATGTACGACGTGTGCGTCATTGGCTCCGGCGCGGGAGGTGGCACCGCCGCGAAAATCCTGACGGAGGGCGGCCTCAGCGTCGCGCTACTCGAAGCCGGGCCGCCCGTCTACCCCGAAAAAGATTTCAAGATGCTTATGTGGCCGTATGAACTGCCGCATCGCGGAATTGGTGTCGGCGGCCGCGCAGCGGAAAATTTTGGCGAATTCCTGGCTCCCAACGGCGCTTGGCAAATCGAAGGCGAACCGTATACTTCCGCGCCCGGGTCAAACTTTCAGTGGTTCCGTTCGCGAATCGTGGGCGGTCGCACAAATCACTGGGGGCGCATCGCGCTGCGTTTTGCCCCCATCGACTTCAAATCCGCCACGCGCGATGGCCTCGGCGACGATTGGCCCATTTCTTACGACGATCTTTCGCCCTACTACGACAAAGTTGAGTCATACATTGGTGTCTTCGGCACGCATGAAAATGTTTCGAGCGCTCCCGACGGCATGTTTCTTCCGCCGCCGAAACCGCGCTGCACGGATCTCATCGTCAAGAAAGCGTGCGACAAGATCGGTGTGATTTGCATTCCTTCGCGGCTTGCGATTCTTACTAAATCCGTGAATGGCCGGCTTCCCTGCCACTACTGCGGCCAATGCGGACGTGGCTGCGTTACTGCCTCTAACTTCAGCTCCAGCCAGGTGATGATTCCGCCCGCGATGAAAACCGGCCAGCTCACAATGATCACGGGCGCAATGGCCCGCGAAGTCCTGCTTGGCAAAGATGGAAAAGCCGAAGGCGTTTCCTACATCGACAAAGCCACGCGCACCGAAAAACGTGTGAACGCCCGCGCCGTCGTTCTCTCAGCCAGCGCCTGCGAATCCGCGCGATTGCTCCTGAACTCGAAGTCCGCGCAATTCCCCAACGGCCTCGCCAATTCCTCCGGAGCCGTCGGCAGGTACCTCACCGATTCCGTTGGCAGCGATGGCTGGGGCATCATTCCGCAGCTTGAAAAAATGCCACCGCACAATCACGATGGCGTCGGCGGCATGCACATGTACATCCCCTGGTGGAAGTTTGACCGCAAAAATGATTTTCCGCGCGGTTATCACATTGAATTTGGCGGCGGCCGCGACATGCCCGGCGTCGGCGAGTTCAATGATCTCTTGCACGAAGAGGAGGGCTACGGCGCCACCTTGAAGAAGCGCGCGAGACAAACCTACGGCACCGGCATTGGCATGGCCGGACGCGGCGAGATGATTCCCAATCCGGACACCTACTGCGAGATCGACCCCAATGTTGTCGACAAGTGGGGCATTCCGGTCCTGCGCTTCCATTTCAAGTGGAGCGAGTACGAAATTCGCCAGGCCAAGGACATGCAGGAAACATTTCGCGCCATCATCGAAGCCGCCGGCGGCGAATACAAAACGAAGACGCCTCTCAATGGCGAACGGCCCTTCGGCATTGCGGAGGGTGGAAAAATCATCCACGAAGTCGGCACGGCGCGCATGGGCGCCGACCCAAAATCCTCGGTGTTAAATGGCTTCTGCCAAGCGCATGACGTGAAAAATGTTTTTGTCATGGATGGAGCGCCGCTCGTCACCAATCCCGACAAAAATCCGACTCTCACGATCATGGCATTAGCTTGGCGCGCGTCCGAATACCTGCTCGACGAAGCGAAGAAAGGCAATTTGTAGTCACTCTGCAATCAGTATCAGCGCCAGAGGCATTGGAAGATCTTCGGGGAGACATTCTATGAGCGAACACTCTGTAACGCGGCGCGACATCCTAAGAACACTGGCCGTAAGCGCCGTAGGCGGCTCCGTGCTGCAAGTTATTCCTGCGAAGGCAGCGGAGTTTGCTCATCAAGCGGTTCACAATGAAAAATCGGCGTCGCCTGCGGGAAAGTACGTTCCCAAATACTTTCCTTCACACCAATACGAGATGCTCATCACGCTTTGCGACACCATTATTCCGAAAGATGAAAAATCCGGCGGCGCGGTGGAAGCCGGCGCTCCGGAATTCATCGACCTACTCACCAGCGAAAATGAGGAGTGGCAGGTAGCTCTCGGCGGCGGGCTCCAGTGGCTGGATAGTTTCTGCTCCGACCGCTATTCCAACGTGTTTCTGGATTGCACTCCGGCGCAACGCAAAGAAGTTCTGGACCTGATCGCTTTCCGGAAGAATGCGAAGCAGGATTCATCTCTAAACCAGGGTGTGGCCTACTTCGCTTTCCTTCGCAGGCTCACCTGCGACGGCTTCTACACCAGTAAGATCGGCATCGAGGATTTGCAGTACATCGGAAACACCGCCCTCCGCGAATTCCCCGGCTGCCCTCCGCTGCCAGAAGCCTAGGTAAAAATTGCTCCAGGCGCGCTACTTCGGCCGCGAGCCCGGAGCCATCCCCTTCTCCGCCTGGCGCTAGTCCTAGTGCGGTTTGTTTTCCTTAGGCGGCTTACTCTCCGACGCGGATTTCGCCGGAGGTTTATTCTGTGCGTGGGACTCGTTCTTCGGTGGATTGTTCGAACCATTGTTCCCGTGGGAAGAATTCGTGGTATTCGAGTGAGAACTGTTGGCACCACTGCCTGCCGAACTCGAGGGCGGACGGTCTGTCTTATGCAGATCTGCCGAGCTGCTCGGCGGCCGGTTCCCGCCGTTTGTCGAACCACCATGCGGAGTTGCTTCCCGCGCTGCCGCCACTCCATGTCCTGTAAACTCACCAGGCTTTGTCGTTGCTGCGATAGCCGGCTTGCCATGATTCTCGGAAGCCAGCAACGCGCGATTCGTGCTTGCGGCATGCTCATGCTGCGTTTGCATGGCCGTTGGAGCGACATGGTGCTCGTTCTCGGCAGCCCGTTCGGCCGCAGTTGGCTGAGCGGCTACTCCACCTGTCCCTCCGTTGAAACTCACGTGGTTGTTTACGGTGACATTGTTGACGACCGTGCGATCCACGTAAGTATTGTGAATCATGGTTGCATTGACGTGCATCACGGCTGTGTTGTACGCAAACACTCCGCCATTCCAGCGCCCGCCGACGAAGCCAACTCCGCCGTAGCCAAATCCATAATTAATCCCACCGTAGAAACCTACGTGCGGTCCCCAATATCCAGCGTGAAAAAAGTACCCGCCACCGCCCCAGCCCCAGTAACCGGGCGTCCAGAGCAATCCAACGGACGGCGCCATAACCCACGTTCCGGGCACCCAGTAATACCCATCCGGACCATACGCCCAGTAGCCGGGGGTCCAGAGATACCCCGCTCCTGGACAGATGGGCTGTTCGTACACCGGTAGCGCTGGCGGACCGATGTGCACGGCAACACCAACACTAATCTGTGCGGACGACCGCGCTGGCACAAGCACCATCACCAGCGCGAACAAGACCAATCCCAAAATGCTGATTCTGCGCATTTGCTGCTCTCCTCGGTTGAGTAACACCTTCACCATGAACCCTGTTCTGAGGTGGAAGTTGCGCTGTAGCTCTCTGAAAACAGGCGGGATGGCCCTCTTGCTTGGGGGTGCTCTTCTTGCGGAATCAGCGGGCCCTAACGAATAGAAGAGGGCTGATCGAGAACCTAGGATTAGACGCCAAAAACAGGGCGCTCCCTCACCCTCGCGAGGAAGCGCCCGCATTCGTTGGCAGATTTTCCTGTCTTCTGTGGCGCCCGATGTTATGTGGCGCTGGGGACGTGGCTTCGCCTTGGGATGCACGTGAACGGCCCCGAAGGCCACATAATTTCTAGCAAAGGCTTCGCAGGAACTGCATTAGCGCGACTTCCTTTTTCCAATGCTGCTGCGGAACGGCGCCGGTCTTATTGACGACATTCGTCAACGAGTGGGGCCGAAAGATAGCGAGTCAACGCGTCGGAGCGGACGAACAGGTGATCAAACATTGAGTCGGACTCCTTTCGTGAAAATAGAAGGACGATCCGACTCTACTTCGTTACCCAGCAGTGAGCACCTCTCAAAGGGCAGCTGACTACCACTTCAAAACTGCTCAATGTAAGATCAATCTGCTAAGGGTATGACACCGTGAAACTCCCTCTCTGCGCGGTTATCCTTCTTTATGCATTTAGTACTGCGTCCGAGACACTGCCAAAGCTGTCAGACTTCCCGACTCCGACGAAGGTTCTTCAAGACGAAAAGCAATTCAATGCCGTCAAGCTGGGACCCGGCAACACGTTTTCAATTCAGCAGACGCCGCCCGACTTCCAGCTGGACTCCTTTGACTTCAGCCCCGATGGCGAATGGACGTTTATGAGTTGGGCCTCAGGAAGGCTGGAGGTGCGCGATACCAAAACTGGAGGGCGTATTGCCCAGTTCAAGCCTGTGTCGGGACCCGTGTTCGAGGCAGACTACAACGACGCAACCAAGCAATTGTTGGTGACAAGTCAGCATGGCCTGATTCGGTTTGTGGATCCTCATTCTGGCAAGCGCTTACGAGAGGTTCACACGGAAATAGGGAAATTCAAGTACGACCTTCAGAAAGTGATCCTTGCCAAAGACGGAACGTGGATTGCCTATGTCAATGAGGAGAACGGCAAGGTGCTTGACATAAGGAGTGAACCACCCAAAGTTCTAGCCGAGCTGGAAGACGCGTACGATATGGCTTTAACGCCCGGGGGATCTGAACTCTGGCTTATTAACAGGGAAAAGATTTTCGGTTTGAGAACGGATAGCTGGAGCGGAATCGGCTCAGCTCGCCTCCTTGACAGCGTAGAGGCTACCGGCACTCCGACTCTAGCCTTAGTTTCCTTCGACGGCAGTGCTCTCGCGTTCGTTCCGTCGCATACTGGCCTCCTGCGATATGAGCTTAAGACTATGACCGGACGAAAGGTCACAACAGACCCAACCTATTGGGTTGGCTCAGACACAACCAGAAACAAAGTGCTGGTAAATGAAAAACAAGCCTTTAGTCTGTATGACTCAGACGGTTCACGCCGCTGCCAATGGAAACAATTTCAGCATCAGAGCATCAAAGTCAGTGAAAATGGAAAATGGCTCGGGAACCTCGTCTTTGGAAAAGTTGAACTCTGGGCGCTGGATTCGCTTGCGGATTCCTGCGGGCGGCCAAAACCGTAGGTCGACGGACTACCAGAACTGCCCCAAGCCGAGGCCTATGATGGGAATTATGTGGCGTCGGAGGCGTTTCCGCGTATC
>DATMKS010000026.1:0-6468 GCA_035571045.1 Verrucomicrobiia bacterium | reverse complement strand
CTCTCCGCGGCAGAGCGATCTCATGATCATTGCGGGCCGCGTGTCGAACAAGATGGCTCCCGTGATCCGCCAGTTATGGGAGCAGATGCCCGAGCCTAAGTGGGTGATCTCGATGGGCGCCTGCGCCACCTCCGGCGGCGTCTTCAACAATTACGCCATCGTTCAGGGCGTGAACCAGTGGATCCCGGTGGACGTCTACGTTCCCGGCTGCCCTCCCCGTCCCGAGCAACTGCTTTACGCCATCATGATGTTGCAGAAGAAAATCGATAACGAGAAGGGTTCCTTCAAGCGCGCTCTGAATCTCGATTAAGTAGCACAAACTTCAGTCTGTGCCTTTGTACTTACCTGCATGTCGAACTTCACGGCGAAGCAGTCTCGCGTTCTATCGGCGGCTCTCCTCTCTTTAGTACTCCTCGTCTGCGGATGTGGGGTTTTCGTTTTTCGAGACCCAATTCTGCCTCCTCTGCCGATTCCCGCCTCTCCATGGACGCTGGTTTGGAGCGACGAATTCTCGGCCCCAGACGGCTCTTCCCCCGATTCCACCAAATGGACTTACGACCTCGGCGGCAGAGGCTGGGGCAACCACGAGCTCGAGTCCTACACCAACCGCAAGGAAAACGCCCACATCGAAAAAGGCAATCTCGTCATCACCGCACAAAAGGAAACGTATACCGCCGCTGACGGCATCACGCGCGACTACACCTCCGCCCGCCTCAAAACGCAAAATCTTTTCACGCAAACCTACGGCCGTTTCGAGGCACGCATAAAAATCCCAGAAGGACAGGGGATGTGGCCCGCGTTCTGGATGCTGGGCGAAGACATTCCCTCGGCCGGTTGGCCGAAGTGTGGCGAGATCGACATCATGGAAAATGTCGGCAAGGAACCCGGAACGGTCCACGGCTCCCTGCATGGTCCCAGCACCGCGGGACCAACTAGCGACCTGACCTCCATCTTCAAACTTCGGTCTGGCCAGAGCTTTGCGAGCGACTTTCATATTTACGCCGTCGAGTGGGAACCGGACATGATCCGTTTCTACGTCGACTCCAATCTCTACGCTACGTTTCATTCTTCCGAATGGCCTGCTGGCGGCAAATGGGTTTTCGACCATCCGTTCTTCATCATTTTCAATTTAGCGGTAGGTGGCGATTGGCCCGGGCCACCTGACGCCTCCACCAAGTTTCCGCAAACGATGCTAGTCGATTACGTCCGCGTTTATACTAAGCGGTAGTTTTCATTCGCCCAGAGAGGGAGATTTGATCGCCATGTCGGCACCCGCTGATCCAGCACGTCAGCTTCTTCGCCACACCGTGGCCACGGTCGCCTATCGCGGCGGAAAGGCTCTGCGCGGCGCCCCCGAATCGTTCGCGACATTTACGCTTGGCGACAGCCCTCGTACGCCGGCGAATGTCCTCGCGCACATGGGCGATCTTTTCGATTGGGCCCTTTCGATGGCCAAGGGTGAAGCCGCCTGGCACGACTCCAAGCCGCTCGCATGGGACGCCGAGGTCGCAAGGTTCTTCAGCGCGCTGAAGAATTTTGATGACTATCTCGCTTCCCCGGAACCTCTCCGCGCTTCAGCCGAAGGACTCTTCCAAGGGCCAATCGCGGACGCACTCACACACATCGGGCAGATAGCCATGCTTCGCCGCCTCGCCGCCTGCCCGATCAAAGGGGAAAATTATCTTAAAGCTGAAATTACCGTTGGCCGCGTGGGCTTTCAGCAAACCGCCCCGCGCCGTGAATTTGACTAATGGTCCTCACGCCTCAATCATTTCCGTTGGGTTGACAACACTCAAGTGCATACTTGCATCTCGACCTTGGTTTCAGTCTCATCAAATGCCCTGCCGAGGAGCGAATGCGCAACACCAGGAATATGTTGTTCTGCCATGCCGCACTTTTTGCGGTCGGAAGCGCGCTGGCAGCGCCATACCATCAGGAGAGCGCCACCTCTCCCGCTGTACAAGTGATTGAAATGAGTGGCGACAGGTACGCGTTCTCCCCAGCAGAGATTCAGGTCAAAAAGGGCACTCGAGTCCAGCTGAAATTGCATTCCGTTGACAAAGAGCACGGGATAAAAATAGATGCGTTTGCCGAAGGCGCCAGAAAGGACGGTACTCCAGGCCTTCGCTTTGAAGGCAAGAACGACACCGGTAAAGTTGTGAAGGGCGCGGACGGCACGCTCGAATTCGTAGCCGAACAACCCGGGACTTATAGATTCGAGTGCTCGATATTTTGCGGCCTCGGTCACGGGCGCATGAAGGGAAAGCTCACCGTCGACGAATAAGGTGGTGATTGAATCACTCGGGTGGGGTTGCTCCCGTTTTCGAGGCTTGCTCCGCTGCGAAAAGAGTATCGGGGAATTTTGAGACGACCGCCGTTCCTCCGGACCAGTTCAGATGGCTTCCGGGAGCGTTGTGCTCTTTGCGGACATATCCCATCCCAATCGCGTGGGGCAAAAAGGAGGGGATCGCAGCGCGCGTAACGAATCCCGCTTCTTTTCCGTCCACGGTCAATGCTTCACCGGTAGCCGGAACGCCTGGGCCGTCAAAAATAAGATCGACTCTCCGCCGGTTGACTTGCCCGCGCGAGCGTATGCGTTCCACAATCTCCTGGCCCGTGTAGCAGCCCTTCGTGTAACTGATGTGGCTGTCCTGCAAGCCTGCCTCATGCGGGATCTGTTTTTCGCCGAAGTCGTACCCGAACCATGGCATGCCTTGCGCAAGCCGCTGCGCGCTCAAAGCCGCGTAGCCCATTGATCCACCGTCATGCTTCTTGACGCTTACCAAAATAATCTGCCAAAGATTCGCTATCGATTCCCGCTCGGCCAAAAACTCGCAACTCGTGATACCGCCCGGAGAGCGCTTTGTGATCCAGCAGGGAATTGACCCGACCGCGCATTCGACGCGGCCTAGCTCCACGAGCGTCGAAAGATCTACCCCCGTAAGTTCCCGAGCGACGGTCGCCGCCTTTGGTCCCTCGATCGCCAGCGTCCCATAGCGATGCGATTCATCGGTCAGCGTCACATCATCCATGATGATGTACTTCTCGATCGCTTCGATAAGCCGCTCGCGAATCATCGCGTACGAAACACAAAACAAACTCTCCGCCAGCGCATACGTCTCGATCTCCGCGAGAATGTGTCCCTGTGGATTCAGCATCAGCGACACGTTCCCCTGGCCCGGCCGAAGATCCTTGATGTTATTCGTCAGGATGGCGTTCAAATAACGCACCCGATCCGGCCCCGTAAACGAAAGATACGCACGGTAATTCTTGTCGACCAGGGCAACGCTCTTGCGCGCAAACTCTTCCTCTTCTCGCGGATCAGTCCAACGGTCCGGCAACGCGCAACCGAACCACGTTCCGATGATCGCGCCGGCGCTTTTGTGCAAAGCCGCAAGAGGCGTTTCGAGCGCTCTGCCGGTTTCTTCGGTCTTCATGCGTCCCCTTCCACTATCAGCTTAGCAAAGTGAGAGCGGGCCAGCGTGCTCAGCGTACCTGAATCCGCCGGACGCAATGATATACTTCCACCTTATGACCGACGCCGTGCCCACCTTCGACGCCGTTTCGCAAGGACTCATCCACATCACTATTCCAGTGGGAATGCTGCAATGCAATTGTTCGATCATCGGAGACCCAGTCAGCCGCGAAGCGCTGGTGATCGATCCGGGCGACGAAGTCACGCGCATTCTGGAGTTGCTTGGCAGGCACAGACTTACGGTGAAGGCCATCGTCAGCACCCATGCTCACATCGATCACGTGGGCGGTCTCAGCAAACTTCGTCAATACACCGGCGCGCCCATCCTGATGCATCGCGACGATCTGCCGCTCTATCAAGGGATGGAAGTGCAAGCCGCGTTCCTCGGCGTACCCACGCCGGAAATCGCGGAAGTGGACCAGCTTTTGAAAGAGGGTGACGCGCTGAGTTGGGGTTCATTCCAGGCGAACGTCATGCACACCCCCGGACACACGCCGGGTAGTGTGTGCCTCTATCTGCCGAAGGACGCCGGCTCCGTCACCATTCCTGCTCCTCGCCTTTTCGCGGGCGACACGCTTTTTGCCGGCAGCATCGGCCGCACCGATCTGTGGGGCGGTTCAATGGACCAGATCACGGATTCGCTTCGCGGCAAGCTGATGCAATTGCCCGACGAAACAGTCGTTTATCCGGGACACGGTCGTTTGACCAGCATCGGCCTGGAGCGCAACACCAACCCGTTTTTGATTACTTCCTGATCCCTCAACGCACTTCGCCTCGCGCTTTATCCTGTAGCCTGGGAGGCGCGTCCCTCATCCAAATGAGGACCTCGTAGGCGACAAAAAAGGAGATTCCTATGCGATACCGGCTTTTGGGCAGCAGCGGCCTTCGAGTTTCCGAAGCAGCGCTCGGCGCCATGACCTTTGGCGAAGACTGGGGTTGGGGCGCGGCCAAGGACGAGGCCCGCAAAGTGTACGAGGCTTTCCGCGAAGCCGGAGGCAACTTCATCGACACCGCGAATATATACACGAACGGGACGAGTGAGTCGTTCCTCGGCGAATTCATTAAGGACCATCGTCCGAGCGTCGTTCTGGCGACCAAATACTCCAACGCCTTTCCGGGCACGGACCCGAATGCCGCCGGCAATCACCGCAAGAATATGTCGCAAGCAGTGGAAGCGAGCCTCAAACGGCTGCAAACCGACTATATCGATCTTTACTGGGTCCACATCTGGGACCAGATCACACCTGTCGAAGAGGTTATGCGCGGACTGGATGATTTGGTGCGCCAAGGCAAGGTGCTCTACGTCGGCATCTCGGACGCTCCGGCCTGGTGGATCGCCCAAGCGAATACTCTTGCCCAATTGCGAGGGTGGTCGCCCTTCGTTGGTTTGCAGATCGAATACAGTCTGCTCGAGCGAACCGTCGAGCGCGAGTTGGTCCCCATGGCCAAGGCCTTGAACCTTGGCTTGACGGCGTGGTCGCCGTTGGCTGGTGGCGTGCTGACCGGCAAGTACCACGGACACGGTTCCTCCGAGCAGGGCCGTATGAATAGCGAAATGTCGAAAGAATTCATGCCAGAGCCACAACTCACCCAGCGCGTCGTCGCGGCGGTTAAGTCCGTGTCCGATGAGATTGGTCGCGGCATGGCGCAGGTCGCTCTGGCGTGGCTTCGTTATCGCCCCGTGCCAGTTATCCCCATCCTCGGCGCGCGAAAGCTTTCTCAGTTGCAGGATAATCTCGCGAGCTTTGACGTGACGCTCTCCGCAAGCCAATTAGAAACTCTGGATGAGGCAAGCCGGATTGAACTCGGATTCCCCTACGGAATGTATGCAAAAAAACTCGTCCAAGCAATCGCCTACGGCGGACTGAGGGATCGAATCCTGGCTTAGCCGCGCCCGGACCGTGGGTCGCGAAATTGCTTTCTCCAAGCGGGCGCGTCAGCTGGCCTCTTAATTTCGTCCTTCTCTCGCGCGTTTCAATTCTTCCATGACGGCTTGCACAAGCTGCTTCGCGTGCTCGAGTTCCTGCGTGATCATCCGCAAATCCATCGCAGGCACCATCGGGTTTCGCTGGCTGGTGCAATAGACCCCGTGTTGTCCGACAAGCACCAGCGCATTTGTCATGCGGTCCAGCGACACGGCCAGCCGACCGCGCTCGCGCCCGTACATCTGCTCAAAGTGTTCCAGCTCTTCCTTGTGCTCATCAAATGCATTCATGGATAGCAGTCCTTGTCAGTTCGCACGCTTTGGCCAGCCCGGCAGACGGTTGCACATCGGGCACATACAACACGCACCAAACTTTACCGTATGCGGTGCACGGAACATAATCCGCTGAAGCCACCAGGAGGCCTTTAGCCCGCTCCGCGTGGTGCCATCCGGGGGTTTTGCGGCAGGTAGTCCGGCCCCGCGGCGAACTCGGGAAACGATTCGGCTGGAGCAATCTGACAATGCGACGATCCGACCTGGTGCAGCACAAGGAAAAAGAGAAAGGCGGGGTGACGCGCACCTCGCAAATCGTCTTCGGTGAGCGGCAGCATCTGCTGCGCGTCCTCGATTCGCTCGAAGGTACGGACTTGCCGATCGCCCGCCTGCAGCAGGAGCGCCGCATTCTGGAAGACCTGATCCATGCGCGCACCCGCGAGCTAAACCAAATCAACACGGCATGGGACGAAAAAATCGGCCTTGTTCTCAGTGCCGATGCCAAGCCGGAAATGCTTGAAAAACTCGTCAAGCAGGCTCCCGAGGAAGATTTCTATTTGCTGCGCCTGATCAGCGAGCATCCACGCGCCAACGCCAAGACTTTGAACAAACTCGCTAAGCATCCTTACGGCGCGATTCGCGAGAATGTCGCGCGCCATCCGAATGCCGACGCAGGCACGCTGACCTGGCTAAGCAAGGATCGCAGTCAGCCACTTTGGTATCTCGTCGCGTTCAACCCCAATACTCCGACGCCGCTCCAGCGCCGTCTCCGCGACCGCCTCAAAAAACTCGGCGA
>DATMKS010000025.1:0-7621 GCA_035571045.1 Verrucomicrobiia bacterium | reverse complement strand
TCTTTCACTTCCCGCCGGAATTGCTCGATCAACACCGCTTTGGCTGTGCTCAAGTGCCCCTCTCCGTCGTCCCCTGAATTTTTCCTCTTCTCTTCGACTCATTCAGGCTAACACAAATATGTTTTGAGTGTAAAGGAATGTCAACATTCTTCGCGGGGCTCTTTTTTCGCGAAAGGAAGCATTGGGAGTTGCGTTGCGCCAGCAAATTGGGTTGAATGCTTGGTGTGAGTGCAGAAATGATCTGAGAGGAGAACGAAAAATGCCAAAGCGAATCGCGATAGTCGCCGGAGTTTGTCTTAGCTTAGTGTTTTTGGCCACACAGGCGTCCAGCCAATCAGATAAGAGCAAGCGTCCTAGCCCTCCGGCAACGGCAAGCTGTGACTTGGGCGGGGGGAAAACGCTTACGGTGGATTATTCAAGCCCTAAGATGAAAGGGCGCAAGATTTTCGGAGACTTGGTTCCTTACGGACAGCCGTGGCGCGTGGGGGCCAACGAAGCAACCACGTTTGTGACTACGGCAGATCTAAAAGTGGGCGGGAAAGACGTGCCCGCGGGCGACTATACAATTTTCACGATTCCCGAAGAGAACAAATGGACGCTGATCATAAGCAAGAAAACAGGAGAGTGGGGGATTCCCTACCCCGGCGCCGGCTCGGATCTGGTACGCGCGGACATGAAAGTCGGTAAGCTGCCGAGTACTGTCGAGGACTTCAAGATTTCGTTCGATAAGAGCAGCAGCGGCTGCACCATAAAAATTGCGTGGGAAAATACTCAGGCATCTACAGAAATTGCCAAGAAGTAGGGCATGAATTTTTGGTTCGCTATTTAATTCTGCGTGTTTTTCGCGTTCTAAGAAAAGCGAGACAGCAACAGCGCCTGTCCTATCCTTAGGAATTTTTCGTGCGCACGAGCGAAAGGAACTCGTCGCGCGTCTGTTTGTTGTGGCGGAAACCGCCGAGCATGGCGCTGGTCACCGCCTGCCCATGCTGTTTTTCGACCCCGCGCATCTGCATGCAGAGGTGGCGGGCTTCGATGATCACGCCAACCCCTTCGGGACTGATTTTCTCCTGAATCGCCGCGGCGATCTGGCTCGTGAGGCGCTCCTGGATTTGCAGGCGGCGCGCGAACATGTTGACAAGGCGCGCGACTTTACTCAGCCCGATGACCCGCTTGTTGGGAAGATAGGCTACGTGGCATTTGCCAAAGAACGGCAGCAAGTGGTGTTCGCAGAGGCTGAAAAATTCGATGTCCTTGACCACCACCATCTCGTCGTAAGCGACGCTGAATGTCGCTCCATTGAGAATGTTTTCCGCGTTTTGCAGGTATCCGCTGGTCAAAAATTTCAGTGCCTTCTCAAAGCGTTCCGGCGTCTTGCGGAGGCCCTCGCGATTGGGATCTTCCCCAATCAACTTGATAATATCGCGGACATGGCAGGCAATCCTGCGCGCATCTAGGGGTTTCTCTTCGTTCAGGATGATCTCTTCGGTCGGTTTGGCCATTGCGTTTATCCCTCGAATGCTTCGGGGTTATCTCCTGCGTATTCGAAACTGTTGTTGGACGTTTCCTGGACGCGGACGCGTTCGAGCTTCGCGTTGGGAAACGACTTCAAGCGTCGAAAGATCTCAATACATAAATTTTCCGTCGTGGGGACCGTGTCGCGAAACGCCTCGACATCTTCATTGAGCGACTTGTGATCGAACGGCTCGAGGACTTCGCGCTCGACAAAGCCGTCAAGGTCCGCGAGATTCGCAATCATCCCCGTGGGAGGATCAACTTTTCCGGACACCAGGACTTCCAAAATATAGTTGTGCCCATGTCCATACGGATTGTTGCATTTTCCGTAGATGCGGCCGTTCTCTTCCTCGCTGAGCTCCGCGCTGTGCAGCCGGTGGGATGCCGCAAAACGATAGCGCCGGCCCAGCTCGATCTTGACACCGCCCTTCTGTGCGCCGGATCTCATGAAAGCCCGGCTCCCTCAGCACCGTTGCGATAGCAGTCCGCAAAAAGATCTGGCGTTTCGTATAGTCGCACGCGGTGAAGCCTGCCTTGCTTAATCTTTGGATCGAGCAAGTTCCAGATCACGCGGGCGATGTTTTCGCACGTGGGAATCTGTCCGGCCAGTTCGGGAACTTCGTAATTCAAAAAACGATGGTCCATGCGCTGCATCACTTCGCGTTCGAGAATCTCCTTCAAATCTTTCAGGTCCAAAACCATTCCGGTCACGGGATCGGGGTCGCCAGCGACGGTCACTTCCAAAGTGTAGTTGTGCCCGTGTCCATGAGGATTATTGCATTTGCCAAAGACCCGGCGGTTTTCTTCCGGCGATAAATCCGGATTGTTATAAAGGTGCGAAGCCGCGAACTCGATTTTGCGCGTGAGCAGTACCATGGGGTTTGTTTTTTACCTGGGCGCACCAGGAAGAGTTACAGGAACTTCCCGCCCTTTCCACTCCACCTTGCCCTTTACGTGGCCGCGGTACGAAGCCCAGAGCACACCCGCGTATAACGCCACGGCGGGCACGTAATAAATGATGAACTTGAAGGGGTATTGGTTACGAGCTATCTCCAAACCGTAGGTCAATTGGCGCATCAGAAGAAAACAAACACCCAAAAGCGTGGCGACGGGAATTTTTATTCCAAGAAAAATGAGCGCGAGAGGTATCCACGGAATAGTGGACTCCATTTCGCGAAGGACGGTGCCCGGAGTTCCGCCGACGAGCAAAAAGAGATTTTTCTTCCAGCCTTGCCACATTGCGCCAAACGAGCGGTACATGCGGACGCGCACGATTCCCTGCCCCGAGCCAAACCACAGACGAAATCCAGCGGCCTTGGCGCGCCTGGCGAGGGCGACATCTTCCAGCACTTCCGCCGCGACACTCGCGTGGCCTCCGATGGAATTGTAAGCATCGCGCTCGATCATCAGGAACTGGCCGTTGGCAGCCGCGGCCGGCAAAGCAGGATTATTCACCTCGTCGTAGGAAAAATGTTTTGCCAAGCGGCTATAGACAAAAGGAATGAGCGCTTTCTCGTACCACGCTTCGACGACTTGCTCCGGCGAAAAAGAGATCAGCGCCGCGTTCGTTTCTTGCGCGATTTGCAAAGCGCGAGCAGCGGCGCCAGGTTGCAACTCGGCATCAGCGTCGGTGAAAATCAGCCACGGGCTCTTGGCTTCCTGGGCGCCAAGGAAAACCGCGTTGTTTTTGCCAATCCAGCCGGACGGAACTCCGTTCGTTTCCAGAAGCCGCAGCTGCGGAATTTTGGCCAGCAAGCCTCGAACTATATCCGCCGTTTTGTCTGTGGACTCGTCATTGACGACAAGGATCTCCAAGATTTCGGCCTGTAGCGCCAGCGATTCGACACAGGCCGCAATAAGGGCTTCTTCATTTCGTGCAGGCACGATCGCCGTGATCGAAGCCGTCGGAGAGGCGGGCTGTGAGCTCGAATTTGGCGAATTGTTGGTCACGGTAAAGTCTGGGGCAAGGACCGGTTTTCGATCTCAGGCGGATAGGCTAGTATAGCATTCGATGGGAATCGGACCGAAGATCCTGGCGTGGGGAGGCTTGGCGGCCTTCCTTGGAATTATCGTGTCGTTTGCGCTGCCGAGCTACCGGCATGGCGAAGCGTCCATCGCCGGCAAGCGCGCGGAAGATTTTGCGATGCAGCTCAACGGCAAGCCAACGCATCTTTCTGACCTCCACGGCAAGGTTGTGGTGCTGAACTTCTGGGGCACCTGGTGCCCGCCGTGCATCGAGGAAACTCCCGCCCTGAACCGTCTACAGAACTACATCGCTTCGCGCAACGGCGTCGTACTAGGCGTCGCCGCTGATGAAGATGAAGCCGTTTACGAAAAGTTTCTTCGCGACAACGGCGTCATTTTCGAGACGTACCGCGATCCCGCCACCAAAGATCAGCATTCGCCCATCGCCGAATCCTACGGCACGAGCAGGTTCCCGGAGACCTATATCATCGACCGCCAAGGCAAAATTGCGCGCAAGATTATCGGATTCCAAGAATGGGATTCGCCGGAAATGCTGGCGTATTTCGATTCCATCCTCGGCCAGACCTGAAATACCATGGGATTCACTTTCAGTCTGTCTCTCTTCAAAGCGAAACTCTGCGCAGGCGCAGCGCATTGGCAATGACCGACACAGAACTAAAGCTCATCGCGGCGCTGGCCAGCATCGGGCTGAGAAGCCAACCGAAAATCGCGTAGAAAACACCCGCCGCAATAGGAATCCCCAGCGCGTTGTAAAGAAAAGCAAAAGCCAGATTCTGCTTGATGTTGCCGATGGTCGCTCGGCTGAGTTTCCTCGCGCGCACGATCCCGCGCAAGTCGCCTTTCAGAAGAGTGATTCCAGCATTCGCAATCGCCACGTCGGAGCCCGTGCCCATGGCGATCCCGACATGAGCTGCGGCAAGCGCGGGCGAGTCGTTGACGCCATCTCCTGCCATCGCCACGATGCGGCCCTCATCGCGCAGGCGCTTTACAATTTCTCCTTTCTGCTGCGGTTGAACTTCCCCTTCGAAATCCTCGATTCCGAGTTCGCTGGCAACTTTGGCTGCCGTAGCGCGACGGTCACCGGTCAGCATCACGATCTGAATGCCCTCCTCGCGCAGCGCGCGAATCGCCTCTGGAGTCGATGCTTTGATCTGGTCGCTTAGGGAAAGGGCTCCAGCCACTTTCCCGTCGACCGCCAGGTAGACGGTTGTAACGAGCGCGGAGCCTGATGGGATGACAGTGGAATGCTCCTTCGCGGACACTTCAATGCCCCGCCCTTTCAAAAAGCTTGCAGCACCAGCGAAAACGTGCTTGCTCGCGACCCGGGCTTCTACTCCGCCGCCAGCGGTGGCGAGAAAATCGCTCACCGGTTCCAACGGCAATTTCCTTTCTTCTGCCGCGCGGACAATCGCGCGGGCCAGCGGGTGTTCGCTGGAGTGCTCGAGGCTTGCGGCTAACGAGAGCAACTGATCTTTTGTAAGGCCGCTTCCCTCGGAGAGTTCCACGCTTGTGATTTGCGGTTTGCCTTCTGTCAGCGTGCCTGTCTTGTCGACGACGAGAGTGTCTACTTTGGCGAGTGTTTCGAGAGCTTCGGCGTTTCGAACCAGCACGCCGGCATGGGCGCCGCGTCCCACCGCGACCATGATGGACATGGGAGTGGCAAGGCCGAGGGCGCAGGGGCAAGCGATGATCAACACGGCGACAGCGGCGATGAGCGCGTGAGCGAAGCGCGGCTCAGGGCCGAAAAGCGCCCATCCGAGGAAAGCCAGCAGGGCTGCGACGATCACGGCTGGCACAAAATAGGCGGCCACTCTGTCCGCGAGGCGCTGCATCGGTGCGCGGCTGCGTTGGGCTTCGCTGACGAGCTTGACGATTTGCGCCAAGAATGCTTGGTTGCCGACGCGTTCGGCTTGCATCACAAAACTTCCGTTGGTGTTGAGCGTGCCCCCAGTAACCTTGTCTCTGGCGGATTTTTCGACGGGCATCGGTTCGCCCGTAACCATGGATTCGTCGACCGCGCTCGTGCCTTCCAGAATCACGCCGTCTACCGGAACGCTCTCGCCTGGCCGCACGCGCAGACGGTCGCCAACTCTTACGACGTCCGGTGCAACGTCTTTTTCAGCGCCTTCGGCGTCCAGCAAGTGCGCTTGCTTCGGCGCCAGATGGAGCAGAGAGCGAATCGCGCTGCTCGTTTGCTGGCGCGCGCGCAGCTCAAGTACCTGGCCAAGGAGCACTAAAGTGGTGATAACGGCTGCGGCTTCAAAGTAAGTGGAGACGGCGCCGTGCATGTCGCGAAACGAGGCGGGGAAAATTTGCGGAAGAAGTGTCGCCACAACGCTGTCGAGGTAGGCCGCCCCAGTGCCCAACCCGATCAGTGTGAACATGTTGGGGCTGCGATTTACTACCGAACCCCAAAAGCGCTGGAGAAAGGGCCACCCGCCCCAAAGAACTACCGGCGTCGCCAGAACGAATTCGGTCCAGTTGCGTGCCGTGGACGAAATAGGAAGTTTGAGTGCATCGCCGAACATAGCAATCAACAGGACTGGCAGCGACAGCACCGCGCTCACCCAAAACCGGTGCAACATCGAATCGTATTCAGGATCGGCTTCCACTTCGGCGAAAGCGTCCCTGGGTTCAAGAGCCATGCCGCAAATCGGGCAGCTTCCCGGGCCGACCTGAACGATTTCCGGATGCATCGGGCAGGTGTAAGCCACTTTATTTTCGAGCGGCTCCTTGCGCGATTCGGCAGCTTGCGAAGGATGTATTGCGCCGTGTTCCGCGGGCCCGGCATCACCTTCGACGTCTCGCCTGCCAGGAACAGCCAGGAATTTCTCCGGTTCACGGGAAAATCGTTCCGCACAACTCTTCGAGCAGAAGTAGTAAGTCTTTCCAGCGTGCTCTACTTTGCCGGCCGCCTTTTCTGGAGCAACCGTCATTCCGCAGACGGGATCCTTCTGCGTGACCGGCCCTGGCGAGATCGGGAGTGACCTCCCTCTTGCATCAGGCCCGCCTGCATTTGGCCCACCTGGATTCTCTGAACTCATTTGGCTGATTTCCTTTTCCTTGGCTTGCTTGGCGGGTTTATCGCAGATGCGTGTAGATCAATTCGAGCAGTTCGTCGTACATGGCTTCGGTCTCGTCTTTTTTCGCGCTCTTCAGAGCCTTGGCCGCGCAATGGTGGAGGTGGTTCTTCATAAGGTTGCGCGCAACGCCGCGCAATGCTTCCTGCGCGGAAGCGACCTGCGTGATAATGTCCGCGCAATAGCGGTCTTCTTCCACCATTTTCTGCAAACCCCGAATTTGCCCCTCGATACGGCGCAAACGTTTCGTGTTCGCATCCTTCAGCTCAGGGTCCACCCCGACGGCTTTGCGTCCGCCAGCCGCCGACGCGCAAGCGCAGCCGGCCAAAGAAAGCGAGCCGTGCTCCCTCGATCCGCCGTGAACATGCTTCAACGCGTTTGCTGACATGATACCCTCCACCCCTATTTATACCCCCACCCCCTATCTAAAGTCAAACAACTGTGGTTCCCGTGCCCCGTGCGCGCTTCCCGTGCGGCAGGCTGCTATAATGCCGGGCATGACACTCGTAGAAATCACTTACGAATTGCAATCCCCGCTCACCCAGGACCAACTGCGCCTTCTTGGCGAGTTTTCAAACACCTACGGCCTGCGCCGCTTCCGCTTCGATGAAAGCAAGAAACACCTGTCATTCGAATACGACGCTTCGCGGCTTCGCGATACGCAAATTGCGCACGTCCTCGGGCAGGCGACCATCGCCGTCGCACGCAGAGTCACTGAGACAGGTGCTCAGCCGGAATTTAAGAATTAAGAATGGGAGTGGCGCGACGGCACAGTTCCTCTTGGTTTAGCGGGCGTTGGGCTTAGATTAAGCGGGAACTGTCGATTAGGCACGTATTCAACCGGTCAGTTAAATACAAGTTTTTAGCTTTGAAAAAAATGAGGCCCCCGCTTGGGATCGGGAGCCTCGGAGAGTGCGTTTCGTTGTCAGTGTCGTTTTCACACCGACGCGTGGGGTCATCCATCCTAGCTTCCCTCTCAGAGGCAGGTGGGAACGAATTGCGAAAAGTGGCGAGCAAGCCCCTTCCCCCTCGCTCGCCTCTCT
>DATMKS010000024.1:0-59989 GCA_035571045.1 Verrucomicrobiia bacterium | reverse complement strand
TTCGCCTATTAAAGCGGTACGTGAGCTGGGTTCAGAACGTCGCGAGACAGTTCGGTCCCTATCTGGTGTGGGCGCAGGAGAATTGAAGGGAGTTGTCCCTAGTACGAGAGGACCGGGATGAACAGACCTCTTGTGTACGAGCTGTCCCGCCAGGGGCACCGCTCGGTAGCGAAGTCTGGAAGAGATAAATGCTGAATGCATCTAAGCATGAAGCTCGCCCTAAGATAAGTTCTCCCAAGGTTTAAGACCTAAGAAGGGCAGTCGAAGACTACGACTTTGATAGGCTGGAGGTGGAAGTCCGGTAACGGATGAAGCTGACCAGTACTAATCGCCCGTTCGGCTTAATCATAAAACTTTCCCAAACCGTCTTTGGGGAAGAGCAAGCAACAAATCCAAATGCCTTTGTTTTCGAATCGTGTAAGGCACAGTGCGTTCGATTTCGAATCGAACTTGTAATGCCAGCCAATCTCTGTTGTCGCGCTCGCGCGCGATGAGACGACCTATTCACCTAGATAAGATTGAATGGACCGCCCAAAACGCGCGGGCTTACAAGTTTCCGGTGATCAAACCGCGAGGGTCACACCCGTTCCCATCCCGAACACGGAAGTTAAGCCTCGCAGGGCCGATGATACTGCATGGGTAACTGTGTGGGAACGTAGGTCGTCGCCGGGATTAAAATCGAAAAGGCCGTCTTGAGCAATCAGGACGGCTTTTTTGTTTTTGACTGACATTTGTCGACAGCTTCGCTGCTGGAACCCAGGCAAACTTCGGCACATCCAACCACTATGAGCCATTGCGTTCAAAAAACAGCAAGGGCAACTGTCTGAGCTCGCCTTCCGGAGAGATAGGCAGCGCGACGGCGCGCGATTCCACGGCTTCGCGGATTTGGCGGGCGCTGCGGCATCGGAATTTCCGGCTGTTTTTCACGGGACAGAGTATTTCTCTGATTGGCACGTGGATGACCCGGATTGCTACGAGCTGGCTGGTTTATAAGCTAACCGGCTCGGCTTTGCTGCTGGGCGTGGTCGGGTTTGCGGGTCAGATTCCCACGTTTCTTGTGGCGCCTTTTGCAGGCGTGTGGGTTGACCGGTTGGACCGGCGGCGGGTGCTGGTGGTTACGCAGGTTCTGGCGATGATGCAATCGCTGGCGCTGGCGGTTCTGACGCTCAGCGGGCGCATCAACATTCAGGAGATTATCGGACTTAGCGCTTTTCAGGGATTGATCAACGCGTTTGATATGCCAGGGCGCCAAGCTTTTCTGGTGCAAATGGTGGAGGACAAGAACGATTTAGGAAACGCGATCGCTCTGAATTCTTCGATGGTCAATATGGCGCGGCTGCTCGGGCCGTCGATCGCCGGCGGAGTGATCGCGCTGTTCGGCACGGGCTATTGCTTTCTGGTCGATGGGCTCAGCTACGTTCCTGTGATTGCCTCCTTGCTGATGATGCGGCTGAAACCCTTGCTTCTGCCTCGCGCAGCGGCTTCCATGTTTCACCAGCTCAAGGAGGGGTGGACGTACGTGGCCGGTTCCGTGCCTATCCGCACCATTCTTTCACTCTTCGCGGTGATCAGTTTGATGGGCTGGCCCTTCACGATTCTGATGCCGATCTTTGCGTTGAAGATCTCGAAAGGAGGGCCGCACACGTACGGGTTTTTAATGGGAGCCGTCGGCGTGGGCGCGCTCGCATCGGCATACTCTCTGGCGCTGCGTCCGAGCGTGCGTGGATTGATTAAGATGATGCCGATTTCCGCCAGCATGCTTGGGATTGGGTTGATACTTTTCGGCTTCTCGCGAAATTACTGGCTGTCACTTGTGGTGCTGTTGTTTTGTGGCTTTGGCATGATGCAGGAAGCGGCTGCCAGCAACACCGTCATACAAACTATCGTCGAAGAGAGCAAGCGCGGGCGAGTGATGAGCTACTACACAGCCTCGTTCGTGGGCATGGCGCCTTTTGGAAGTTTGATGGCCGGCGCCCTCGCCAGCGCCATCGGCGCGCCGAAAACGGTTATGGTGAGCGGCGCGTGTTGCCTGGCGGGGGCGATTTGGTTCGTAACGCAGTTGAAGGCGGTGCGAAAAGTTATCCGGCCGATCTACGTAAACCTCGGGATTGTACCGGCACCGCCGGAAGTGAACGCGGTGCTGGAAGATGCCGGCGGCCAGTAGGCCCGGCGCCAGCGAAAAAACCTAGAGCCCGGACGGAATATGGATGCCATCCAGGTTATTTGAAATGTCGAACGTCGGAGTCAGATGCAGCGCCGCCGACGGATTTTTCATGACGCTGGCGAAGGCCGCCTGGAAGCGCTCCATTTCGGATTGTGTGCCGACGGTGATGCGCACATGAGTGGGCCAGACAGGCCATGGTCGGCCGATAAAAACATTTTGCGCAGCCATCGCGTCGATGACTTCCTTCGCGGGGCGCTTGGTGTCGAGCATGAAGCAGTTCGATACTGAAGGAACGAAGGAATAGCCGTTTTTGGAGAGCCACTCGAACGTCGCTTCACGGATGGTCGCGTTGATCTGTTTACGATCGGGGACGAGCCGGGGATCTTTTAAGCTGGCGGATGCGGCGGCCACGGCGGTGATGGGCATGGCGCTCCAGCCGGAGAACGCGCTCATTTTTTCGAGAAGGTCAGGCCGCGCCATCGCAAAACCGCAGCGCAATCCAGCCATGCCGTAGATTTTTGAGAACGTGCGGAGAACGATCAGGTCTTTATCCGCTTTGACGAGATCGAGTGCCGTAGAAGCGTCAGAGAAATGGATGTACGCCTCGTCCACCAGCAGGACGGAATCCTTCGGTTTGTTTTTAAGCAAGAACTCGATATCAGAATGGCTGGTGAGCGTGCCGGTGGGGTTGTTTGGCGAGCAAATATAAAACATGCCCGCATCCGGCGCTGCCGCCAACATGGCTTTCACGTCATGCGAGTAGGTTTTGGTCAGCGGCACATTCACGACGCGAGCGCCAGCGATTTTTGCGGCGTGGGCACCAGCTTCATAGCCGGGATCGGCGGTGACGTAGCTTTTCCCGGGTGACGTGAAGGCAAGAACGGAGTAGTGCAGCGGACCGCTGGAACCGGGGAAGACGCGCATGTACTCGGGCTTGAGCCCTTCCGCGGCCGCAAATGATTTTATGAGATCTTTGGTCATCCAATCCGAGTAGCGGCCACCCTGGGCAGCGACGTCATTGACGGCACCGCAAGCCACACCGCAAGGGCCAAGCGGGTTCTCGTTTGCATTGATGAGCACCGCATCTTTCGGATAAGGAACTGAGGCGGCATTTGCAAGCATCGGCTCAGTGACGATGCGATATCCCACGGCCACCGCAGCAGCGGCGGCGGAGACTTGCAAGAAGGAACGGCGGGAACGACAGGCGGGATTTTCTTCCATCGACATGATATTACCTCCACAGATGGCTCGCGCATTGCGAGAAGACTCGACACAAGCTACCACGTTCCTCGGTTCCTGCGCTTCCTATTTGCATGCAATTTCTTGCTCGAGAGTATTTGTATGAGCCAAGGCTGCTTTCTCCGATTGCGCAAGAAAGACAGTGAAGAAAAGGAGAAGAAAGGCCGCAACTCCGCCGCTCATCACGAGCTAACATCTTTATATGCAATCGATTAAGAAGGCTTCTCGCCACCTCTCGGCCCCCGTTTTCCGTGGACGTACACGCTTTCGCCGGGCCAAAAAACCGGAGTCAGTACTATTGACTGGGACCATTCGGAGAAATATCTTTTCTTTTGCTGTACCCCGGCCAAGTAACGAAAACCCACACGCTGCGAGGTAGGCATGGCCACCGAAACCGTTGCGAATACCGTCAGCATCCCCGAAGGCAAGGCTTTTGAAGAGCGATGGGAGAAATTGCGCACCCACAGGCGTATCGTCTCTCGTGTGAAATTCCAAGTCGAATGGGAAGAAGGCGCAGAACGGCAGCAAGCCAATGGCGTCACCGTCGACGTAAGCAAGTCCGGCTGTTTGGCCGTAGTGGGAGCGGGACTTCCTCTACGGAAGCGCGTGCGCCTGATACATTCCAAGAGCGGACGCACGGCGGAAGCACAAGTTGTCTGGCGCGATCATGAAGCCTGGGACGTCGGCCTCGAGCTGATTAAGCCGGACCCGTCCTTCTGGGGCGTGAAATTTTAATTAGTTGCGTCGAGAAGGCTCGTCGCGGCTACAGGCGCGCAATAAAGCTATGCATCGGTCTGGTGCCGCCGATGGACGGGCTGCCGAGAGCTCAATTCGGCCATTTTTCTTTCGGCAAACTTTTCTGAATGGTTTCCAAGTTTTGGAAACCGTCTTTGATCACCGTTTGCTTCACATTATCCTTGGTGACGACTACCGGGCTTAGAAAGATTGCCTGGATGGTTTTCGTTCCATTGGCAATCGAAACCGCATTTTTGATGGGCGTGCCGGCCGCCAAATTGACGGCAGCTTCCGCAGCCGATCTCGCTTGCAGTCCGATAGGCTTATAGACCGTCATGGTCTGCGTGCCGTCCAGTATCCGAATGATGGCGGCGAGGTCGGCATCCTGGCCGGAGACGAGCACCTTGCCGGCGAGTTTGTGTTCCTCTAGTGCCTGGATTGCGCCTCCCGCAGTGCCGTCATTCGAAGCGACCACAGCCGTGACATCGCCTTTGGTGGAATCGATGGCCTTGGACATGATGGCGTAAGCTTCGGCCGGATCCCAATCCTTTGCCCAACCGTCGCCTACGATTTTTATATCGCCGCGGTCAACGGATGCTTGAAGAGCGCGCATTTGTCCGACGCGCAAGACCTTGGAGTTGCTATCGGTTGGAGAGCCACCGATCAGAACGTAGTTCCCCTTGGGAGCCAGGCGCGCGAGGGTCGAGGACTGCAACTCGCCAATCACCTCAGCGTTGGAGCCAACAAAGAAATCAACGTCGCTGTTCGGCACCATGCGTTCGTAGCACAGCACGGGTATATGGCGGGCCTTTGCTGCGTTCAAGATACGCGCAGCTTTGTCCGTGTCATGCGGGACGAGGACAAGTACCTTCGCGCCGGAATCCATCAACTTTTGGGATTGTTGCAATTGAAGTTCATCGTCACCCTCGGCTGTTTCCACCAGAACTTCGGCACCTAGCTCCTTTGCGCGCTTTTCAAAGGTGTCGAGATCGGTTTGCCAGCGCTCGACTTTGAGAGAGTCCATCAGGTAGCCGATTCTTAGCGGAGGGTTCTGGCCTGAGGGAGTTTGACCTTTTGCGAGGCCCATGAGAGAAACCGAGAGCGCGATCATCCATAGGGAGAGTAGGAATCGACGCTGCAAACGCTGCATATTTTTTCACCGCCAAGTACTTCAAACCGTAGCACCGGCGAGAAATCGCCACAACTGATAACTAGAGCGAGCGAACCAAGAGTAAAGATGCCAAAAGGCAGTAATCACTTGGCGAGCGTAATACTCTCACCGGGCGCTTTAGACACGAGACGGCTGACCGGTTTCGCGACACTCCGTTCCGGGACCGGTCATAAGAAGGTTCCCCGACGCTCGACGCTACCTGCTAAAGGTTTCAGCGGCAAGCACTTAGCCGACTTCCGCTGACGGCGTCCGAATTGCTCGGTGGATAGGTGTAGACAATCTACATGCCATGGGTGTAGACCATCTACAGCTTGAGGTGAACATGAGTCCGCGCTACCAGAACCGCATCGAGCTGCTGCAAGGGACGCTAGACTTGCTCGTCCTTGAAACCTTGCGCTGGGGACCGCAGCACGGTTACGGCATCAGCCAGGCGATTCGCACAAACTCGGGAGACATTTTGCAGGTGGACACCGGATCGCTCTATCCCGCGCTGCACCGGCTCGAGCGGCAGAAATGGATCACCGCAGACTGGAAAATTTCTGAAAACAAACAGCGCGTCAGGGTCTACCGGCTGACTGCCAGAGGCAAGAAGAAATTGGAGTCCGAGCGCTCGCGCTGGGCGCAGCTTTCCGATGCCATCGCCGGCGTGCTTAATCCCGGCAAAAGAGAGAGCGAAGCATGACCTTTTCCTTTTGGCATCGTCAAAAGCGTGAACGCGAATTGGACGAAGAGCTACAGAGCCATCTGCAGATGGCGGCGCAGGACCGCACGGACCGCGGCGAAACGCCCGGCCAGGCGCGCGACGCAGCGCTCAGGGAACTTGGCAACGTCGGCCTGATCAAGGAGGTCACGCGGGAAATGTGGGGCTGGACTTCACTCGAGCGGCTCATTGAGGATCTGCGCTACGGAGCGCGGATGCTTAGAAAGTCGCCGGGATTTACCGCCGTGGCGATTCTAACGCTAGCGCTAGGAATCGGAGCGAATACGGCGCTGTTTTCGGTAGTGAATGGCGTGCTGCTCAAGCCGCTGCCCTACCCACACCCGGAGCAACTCGTTTGGCTGGCGGAGAGCAAACCTAACTTCGCGAGCGGATCGATCTCCTTTCCGAATTTTCGCGACTGGCGGAAAGACAACCACACATTTACCGCAATGGGCGTGTACCGCAGTTTCAGCTTCAACCTTACGGGGCTGGGCGAAGCCGAGCAGCTGCGGGCGCGCTTCATCTCCTCTGAATTTTTGAACGTAGTTGGCGTGGCTCCGGTGATCGGCCGCACGTTTGCGCCGGGCGAAGACGATATCGGCGCCGCTCCGATCGCCATCATCAGCGAAGGTTTGTGGAAGCGTAAGTTCAACGCTTCGCCCGGCGTTCTGGGAAAAATCCTTGATCTTGACGGCATGAGCTACGCTATCGTCGGCGTGGTTCCTCTGAGCTTCGATCTTTCAGGAAACTTTCGTGACGTTGACGTTTACGTTCCCGTCGGGCAATGGGGCAATCCGCTTCTTCCTTCACGCGGAGCTGGTCTTGGATTTCATGGCGTTGGCCGGCTGAAACCGGGAGTGACGATCGAGCAAGCGCGCGCGGACATGGCGCGGGTCTCGAGCAACCTTGCGGCTGCCTATCCCGATACCGATACGGGAATCGGGACGTTCATGCGGCCGCTGAAGCAATCGCTGGTCGGCGGAGTAAGCGTGCTTCTGTTTGTGCTGCTGGCCGCGGTCGGATTTGTTTTGCTGATCGCCTGCGTGAACGTGGCCAATCTGATGCTGGCGCGTGCTGCGGCGCGGTCGCGCGAATTCGCGATTCGCGCGGCGCTGGGGGCAGGACAAGGCAGGCTTGTGCGCCAGCTTCTCACGGAAAGTTTGCTGCTCGCGCTGACTGGAGGAGCGCTCGGCCTGTTGCTGGCAGCCTGGGGCACTCGAGCTGCATTGCGGGGGTTGGCGGCCGGACTCCCTCGGGCAAGCGAAGTCCATTTGGATGGGCGCGCGCTGCTTTTCACGCTGGTCATTACTTTGGGCTGCGGCATCTTCTTTGGGCTGGCGCCCGCGCTGAAAACGAGGACGCGCAATCTACACGACACGCTGAAAGAAGGAGGGCGAGGCGAGAGCGGCACTCGGCACCGGGCGCAAGGAACACTTGTCGTCGTGGAATTGGCCATGGCCCTGGTGTTATTGGTTTTGGCAGGGTTGATGGTCCGCAGCCTGACGGCGCTCTGGAACGTCAACCCCGGATTCAATTCTCACGATGTCCTGACCTTTGGTGTTGCTCTGCCGCCTTCGATGCGCAACTCCAACGCTGACGGAATTCGAGCAGCTCTTCGCAATGTGGATCAGCAGTTGAGGGCTGTCCGAGGAGTCGAAGCGTTGTCGCTTTCCTGGGCGGCTGTACCTTTGAGCAGCGACGATGAAGATCTGTTCTGGATCGAGGGAAAGCCCAAACCGGCTACCAACAACGATATGAACTGGTCGCTCAGCTATGTGGTTGAAGAGGACTATCTGAAGGTGATGGGCATCCCGCTCGAGCGAGGAAGATTTTTTACAGCCCAAGACAATGAGAAATCCTCCCATGTCGTGGTGGTTGACGACGTCTTCGCGCGAAAATTCTTTCCAGATCAGGACCCCATCGGCCAACACGTTGTTCTCGACAACAAAGGCGGACGCGCCGAAATCGTGGGTATCGTCCCGCACGTCAAACAATGGGGCCTCGATTCCGACGACAAGGAGTCGCTCCGTGCGGAACTGTATTTTCCGTACATGCAGCTGCCGGACCAGGACATTGTTCTATCGTGGAGCGGAACCGGCATGATGTTGCGTTTCGATCCAAGAGCTACGGCCATCGGCGATTCTCTGCGGGAAGCCGTCAAAGGGATCAGCGACGAGCACGTGATGTCCAAGACGCAAACGATGGATTCTATTATCTCCGATTCGCTCGCGTCGCAGCAGTTTTCCATGGCTGTGCTTGGCATTTTCGCGGCGTTCGCTCTGGTGCTGGCCTCGGTGGGAATTTACGGGGTCATTTCCTATCTCGTTGGACAGAGGACGCAGGAAATCGGCATCCGCATGGCCTTGGGTGCAAATCCGACCGACGTGCTTCGCATGGTGTTGGGCGACGGAATGAAGATAACGCTCATCGGCGTTTTGCTTGGAATCGCCGCTGCGGCCGGATTGACCCGGCTTATGGCTAGTCTTCTGTTCGGCGTAAGCGCCAGGGACCCGCTGACGTTCGTTTCTGTAGCGGTACTGCTGACGATTGTGGCGCTCGCGGCTTCCTACATCCCGGCGCGGCGCGCCATGCGTGTCGATCCTATGGTCGCACTGCGCTATGAATAGCAGAAAAGGCTGCTGCGGAACTTATTGACTCGCTGACCCGGCCCGGCTCTGCACGAGCGCGTAGGAATTGCCGTAGAGGTCTTTGAAAACCGCCTGCGTCCCCCACGGCATATCCTTCGGAGGCTCGTCAAATTTCACGCCACGCGAGGAGTACAGCTCGTAGGTCTTGCGGCAATCGTCCGTGGCGAGAACCCATGTGGGGTTTTGGCCGATGCGTTCCGCCATTCTTCGAGCGTTTTCCTCACCGTGCATGGACGGTTCTGGTTTTTGAAGGACGATTTGAACGTCCTGCCCCGGCGCGGCTACGGTGACCCATCGTGCGCCGGGCCCAAACTTCTGGTCCGAGCGCTTCTCAAAACCCATAACTTCCGTATAAAACTTCAGCGCTTCATCGTAATCGCGAACGAGAATGGTGACATTACCCAGCCGAATGCTCATGGGAACACTCCTTTTCTATTTGGGCGTGGTGCATTGCGCTTCCGGAACGTCGGGTACCGGCCCATCGCCGCTCCAGCGCTCGAGCAGCGTGGGAATATTTTTCGTTAGAATTTTCGAGCTCCAGCCCCTGCCCAGCATGCGGCTCGCCATCCAGCCGCGCATGCCGCTGAAACCGTTGTGCTCAAGACGGAGTTTTGTGCCTTCCGCCACTGGCTCGAGCGTCCATGCGACAGTGGTGTCGATGCCGCTGCCCGACCAGGAGTAGACCAGCCGGCGTGGCGGATCGGCTTCGAGAACTTCACAGTCCACAACGCCGGTCCAGCCGCGTGGCTTGGGCTCAACGCGGAATTGAAATTTGTGGCCAACGCGCGGCTCGAAGTCGTTTTTCATCAGCCACTGGGCGATGGCTTCGGGGTCGGTAAGAGCACGCCAGACCTTCTCCGGCGGGTGCCGATAGGTGACTTCAAACGCCAGATCGTGTTTCATCGCCGGCGCTCCTTCTTTTCTTCGGCATCCAGAAAATCGCCGAGCGCCGTGAGTTTTCCTTTCCAGAAGCGCTCATAGTGCCGCACCCAATCGTGTATCCGGCGGAGTGGGCTGGCGTGCAAGCGGTAGTAGCGCTCGCGGCCGTCACGGCGGACTTCGACGAGACGCGCCCGGAGAAGAATGCCGAGGTGCTGGGAGATGGCCGGCCGCGTCATGGCGAAGGGCGCGGCGATCCGGCGAACTGGCAGTTCGCCTCGGCTAAGAAGATCGAGAAGGCGGCGGCGCGTGGGATCGCCCACGGCGGCAAACACGTCGCGAGAGGCCGTGAGCGGTGAGCGTTTCATATGAGTTAGAATAGGTAAGTAGATGCTTACCTGTCAAGCGCCATGTTTATTGACTCGGTTCCGGCAGAAATGGTGTTCAAATTCGGGGTAAATGCCGATTGCCGGGAAGCTTACTATGAGGGGCTTAGCCAGGCGTCGATACGCGGCGAAATTGCAGTACAAAACCATGCAACGCAAAGCGCCGCGAGCATGCCAGTAAAAACATCCATCGTGTAGTGCGCGCGCAGGACGAGCACGGTGGCAATCTCAAAAAGAACGATGGCCACCGCTACCACCGTGAGCCACTGCTTTCCGAGGCGCGCCAACTCGATCCCGCCAAAAACTGCGATGGCCGTGTGCCCGGAGAAGAAAAAATCGTTGCCCACATTGTAGGTGACCAGCAAGGAGGGGAATCCCGGATAATGCCAGATCATGTTCGGAGGCGCGGGGAGCGCGCAGATCGCTTGCAGGATTTGGCGCAGCCCAAGCAAGAGAACCAGTCCGAGGAACGGCCGCACGCTCGGTCCGAAAAGCCAGCGCCCGAGCAGAAACAGTCCCAGCCCATCGATGAAAGCGGAACTAAGAATTAGAAGCGCGTTGGCGGCGGCAGGCGAATGATAGAAATAGGAATTGAGCCCAAAAGTCATGGCGTGAAGCGCGTCGCCGACGCCCGAAGGAGGTGCGGCGCGCCGCGCTATCAGAGACTGTGTCCAGAACCAGAAACCCAGCGCGAGCGCGGTGAGGATTACCCGGCGGAACAGGCGACGCCAGTTGCGCATGCTTTCGGCGTTGGTCACTTCGAGAGGAAGGTCTCGCTTGGCCCGCGTAGTTTGTGTAGGCACGTTCACGCCTGTTTCGCGACTTCTTGGGCGAGTTCGCGGGCCTTGCGCAAATCCAGTTTGCCCGTTCCGAGATAAGGCAGCTTTTCTACGCGCAGAAATTGATCCGGTCGTGGGCGCCAGAGCGCCGGCAAGTCGCACTTGGCGAACAACTCCAGGGTTTGCTTGAGCTTATCTTCCGGGAGCGTGTGCAGCACCATAAGGCGTTCGCCTTTTCGTTCGTCGGGCACGGCGGTAACCACGAACACCTGCTCCGTCGCCTTTAGAAGTTCGTGCAGTTTGTCCTCTACCTTGATGTGCGGCACCATTTCGCCACCGATTTTGCTGAAGCGGCTCAAGCGATCGGTGACGCGCAGAAAGCCGTCTTCATCGAGCATCGCTATGTCGCCGGTGTTATACCAACCATCCTGCAAAACCGCGTCTGTTTTTTCCGGCTGGTTCAAGTAACCCTGCATCACATTCGGTCCACGCACGAGCAGCAACCCAGGTTGGTTGACGGGCAGAGGTTCTAGGGTTTCCGGGTCGATGATCTTCACGGTCATTCCCGGCAGCGGGTGCCCGATGCTTCCGCGTTTTGCGCCTACCTGGCGAAAGGATGCTGCGCGAAAATCAATTGTATTCACGGTCACGGCGGGCGAACACTCCGTGCAGCCGTAACCCTCGAGCGGCCGGAGACCAAAGCGATCTTCAAACGCCTGGGAAATGCGCTCCGGCAGTTTTTCCGCCCCGGCCATCACGAAGCGCAAACTGCCGAATTGTTCCGGTTCGCAGCGGCGTGTGTAGGCATTGAGAAACGTCGGCGTGGCCAGAAGCATTGTGACGGCATATTTGTTGACGAGGGCGCCGATAACGCGGGAATCGAGGGGATTGGGATGAAACACAACACCAATCCCAGTCGCAGCCGGGAGGCACAGCGTGCCCGTGAAGCCGAAAGAATGAAAAAACGGCAGAATGCCCATGATGCGATCGTCGGAGTGCAGGAGGAAGACCTGGTTGAGCTGTTCGACGTTGGCAGCCACGTTGTAATGCGTGAGCACGACACCTTTAGGCTCGCCGGTCGAGCCGCTGGAGAAAATAATGGTGGCGATGTCACTAAGGTTCGTCTTGCGCTCAGCGCCTGCGTACTTTTCGACAAGCCGCGCAGGAAGGAAAAACGCCAGCGCAGCGCCGAGGCGCTCGCTGAAATGCGGCTTCTGCGCCAGGTCTTCGAGAAAAATCGTTTCCGCCGGCGGCTGCACGTGTACGCGTTCGAGAAACGCCCGTGCCGTAATCACCGTTTTCAAATTGCACTGCTTCGCGCAAGACTCTAGCGTTTCGTTCGATGCGGTGTAGTTGAGATTGACGGGCACCTTGCCCATCAGCATGGCCGCGAAATTCACCAGAGCGCCTGGAATCGAAGGCGGCAGAAGAATGCCCACCATCTCTTGGCCTTGCCACGTTTTCCGCAGGCGCCGCGCCAGGAAAAGTGTTCTCGCGAGCACGGCGAAAAAAGTCAGTTTCGGTGTTTGGCCGTCGGCCATCGCAAAGCGAAACGGATGGCGCCGCGCAGTGTAGAGGAAAGTGCGGGGCAGTGGCCGCATTTGAGGTTTGCGCCGCTCGAAGGCCTCCGCTCCGAGGTCCTGGACAGCCTGCCGCGCCTCCTGCGCCGATGCCGTGGAAGGCAGCGGCGGACCAAACGTCACGCGTACGGGATACGGCAAATGGCGCGGCAATTTCCAAAGGAAGCGGCCGCCCGCAAAACTGAAAATCGACCCCCACACGCCATCGAGATTCACCGGAATGATCGGAACGTCCACGCCCTTGATGATGCGTTCCATGCCGCGGCGGAACGGCATCATCTGGCCGATGCGCGTCATTTGCCCTTCGGGGAAAATGCAGACCAGTTCGCCGTCTTCTAGAGCCTTGGTGGCACGCCGCAGGGAATGAATCATTTCGCGCGGACCTTGATCCGACGAAATTGGGATCACTCCCAAAATTTTTGCGAACGGCTTCACCAGCGGATGGTCGTACGAGCCCTTAAACATCAGAAAGCGCACTGGGCGGTCTACTGCCGCGAGGAGCAGCACTGCGTCAGCCATAGAAACGTGATTCGGAACCAGCAGCCCTCCGCCTCGTGCGGGAACGCGTTCACGCCCCGCGACATCAAGCCGGTACAGCGTGTGCGTAAGCATCCAGAGGAGAAGCCGCAGCAGCGAATCCGGCAAGAGCCACAGAACGTAAGCCGTTGCCACGAGCGACATCACCGCCGTCCAAATGAAGAAGGACTGCAATCCGACATGCAAATAATGCGTAAACCCCGAATAGATCGCCGAAGCGCCGATAACTCCGACAAAGGACAGGAAATTTGCGAACGCAATGACACTGCCTTTTTTATCCTCCGCGGGCCGGTGTTGAATCAGCGCGTTGATCGGGACAATAAAGAATCCGCCGGAAAAACCGAGCGCTGCCAGTAGCACGACAACCTGAAGAAACGTCAACCCATGGATGGAAATCGCGAAAGCAAACAGCGACATGCCGACAGCGCCCAGAGGGATGAGCCCGTACTCGATTTTCCCTGCGGAAAGCAGCCCCGCAGCATAGCTGCCAATGCCGATCCCGATCGCGAGCGCCGCTTGTAAATAACCGCCGTGCGTTTCATCAATATGCAGGACTTCGCGACCGTAAAAGACAATCACGAACTGAAGCAGCGCGCCAAGAAACCAAAAGTAAGTATTTCCGACAACGGCGAGATGCAATGTGCGATCCGGGCGGACAATGCGGACTTGCTTGAGCAGATCGCCAAAAATGTTGAAACGGAATTTCCTGGAAGGATCGGCGGCCGGAACGCGCGAGATGGTGAAGCTTGCCGTCAGCCCAACGAGAGTACAAGCGGCGAAAATGAGGCCAGCATAAAGCTCTCGTCCATGAAAACGCTGAGCCAGCAGCGGGCCGACCACAGCCCCGGCAATAATCGCGAGGAAAGTCGTCAGTTCAAGAATGCCGTTGCCCCAGGACAGCAACTCATCCGGAAGCACTTCCGGGAGCAAGCCGTATTTCGCGGGGCCAAAGAAAGCAGCTTGAGTGCTCGCGAGAAAAATCACGGCAAACGCCATACGCGTGCTGCCGTTCGCGAAGGCATAGAGCGCGAAAAGCATCGCGAAAATCTCGAATATCTTCGTGGCTATCGCGACGGTCCGTTTGCTGAAGCGGTCCGCCAGGTAGCCGCCGGCCATGGAAAACAGCAGGAACGGCACGGCAAACAGATTTCCGACGTAGAAAACCAGGAGATCCTTTTCTGAGTCAGTGGGACTGGTTCCGAGGATAAGGAAAATGACGAAGAATTTCAGGCCGTTATCATTGAACGCGCCCTGAAATTGGGTCGCAATCAGGCTCCAAAAGCCCAACCGCCACTTCCCGTCACCCTCTCGCTTCAAAGGACTTCCGTCGTCGGCCATGCGGGCGCACCCATGCGTTCATCAGGAAGCTGCAGGTATAGAACGATCTTAGCAGCCCTTCTTGCACGCGGGTGTGCGGTGGCACTTGGCTGTGCCGAAAGCGAGACGCTAGTTCTGCCGGGCCCCGAGCTAGGGCTTCGAAGCCGCCGCCGGAGGCTTAGCGCCAGTCGGCGCTGGTGCTTTCCGTCCTGCGTTCAGGTGGTCGAAGTTCAGCGCGGCGTTGAGCAGCAGCATGAAGCTTCCCTGCGTCTCTTGCCGCCACATGGGATTTGTTGCGAACAAAACGACGTGCCCGCGCCCGAGGGGCACGTCAACAATCGCCGGCGCATCTGCCAGCTCCGAGCCGCCTGCGAGCATGCCGCTGATCCACAGATCTTTTTCGCCGGCAAAGCGCAGCACCACGCGCGGGTAAAGAGAAGCCGGCGGGAGGAACGAGCTCAGATCCGACCGCAAATCAGGACTGACGTAGAGCTCCTGCTCCGCCTTGCTGCGGTGCACAGGAGCTTCTGGCTCGGTCCAAGCGCGTCCCTGTGGAATGTCCGGATCGGTCATTGAGCCTCTGCCGCTCGGGCGCGAGCCACCGGCGTCGCCACCAAAAAAGGCTCCGAATCTACCCGCCACGGAAACCTTAAACACCGGGGCCTGATTAAAATACACGCCGACGGAGTCGTCATATCCGTAGGTGATCGGATCAGCCTTATCTTCGACCGTCGCGCGGGCAATCATTCCACGCGCCTGCAATTGATGCGTGTCGTTGATGATCACCGTATCGGTCATGCCAAGCTCGATCGGCAAGTGGGTGCTGGGGCCGATGGGAATGAAAAGACCGCCATCTTCTATGAACTTCTTGAGATGAGCCAGGCCATCGAATCCCAATCCGCCGCGGATATCTGCCGCCTCGTCCACACCGCCGAAATTCGGGGTGGTAGCGGAATTTTGCCAGGGAATAGGGCTGCCGGCTTCGTTGCCGTCTGGTCCTGTGCGCGCCGGGATGCCGTTCAAGATTTGCTGGAGGCCAAAAAATGTTGGCGGAAACAAAATCACGTCATACTTCTCGCGCAAGTTGGCCGTGTTGCGAACGGTGATGTCGGAAATGTAGGCATACGGCACGCCGGTTTCTTCCAGCGCGAGGCGGAACCAGCCTTCATTCTGCGTGTCTGTCCAGTTGTGCATCAGTGCGATGCGCGGCACGCCGACTTCATGGCGCGCCAGCTCTGGGACGGACTCCGCGCTTGTCACGCGCACGCCGAGCTCATGCGCCGCCTTGTTGAGCCGCAAATCCAGATCGGCCGGATTGCCTTCGAGTGGAAGAATAAAAGTTCCAGGGACGAATTTCTGTCCGGCGGCCTCGAACCCGTCTTCGGCGGCAAAAAACTTCACGTCTTTCAGGCGAAAACGCAGCGTCGCGAGACTGGGCTCGCCGGTAGCGTTAATTACGTAAAATTTCGCCGCCGGTGCCACTTTGCCCTTCTCCGAGTGCGGTGGAATCACGCCGCCACCCTCGAATTTTGCGGCGGTGTCGACAAGCGTCATCGGAGCTTTGAGGATCGCGGTGTCCGTGATGCGCACCGTTTTCACGTTGCGCAGAGGCCCAAGCGTCCAACCGGTGTCATCGTAGGGGCGCGGGTCGCTCGTCGAGTAATACTGTGTGTCGAGCAGCATATCCACCATGCGGCTGTAAGGCTGGTCCATGCGGATGATGTAGCTGCCGAGCGGAAGCTTCGTGGCTTTCGCTTCCTCGGTTTTCTTGGCGTTAGCCTCGTCTTTGGACTTCTCCGATTTTTCTGTCTTTGCATTGTCGCCGGTTTTGCCTTCGGCTTTTGCATCCCCGCCCTTGGGCGCTGGCGAGGCTTTTTCCTTCACTTCAAAATCCTGTTCGAGCTTCTGCACTTCCGCGCCCTGTTTCTGCAGCAAATTCGCCAGCTGTGCCGCAAGCGCGGGACGCCGGCCGTCATTTACGATGGCCCAGGCCGCCGGGCCTTCGGTCGTGGCTTTCAGAACGGAACGTTTGCTCTTTTCGTAAAAATCCTTCAGGAGTTCCTGCCCGTGCTGCGCGGTATAGTCCAGCGAAAGAAGAACGCCACTTTCCTCGAGGTTGGTGTTGTTGCGCAAGGACCACATGACTTTTGGCAAGGGTGGATTGGGGCGAAACCACGCGCGGCTCGTCGAGCTTGGCGGCAGCTCCGCTTCCTTCGTCTCGGGAGTGCTGTTGCCGTACGTTTCGTAAAAGCGGCCGATCGAATTGTGGCCGTTGGCGACATAAAACATGTAGTTGGGCGCCCAACCGTCATAGAAACCGTGGGTCCACACGCCGATTACGCCGCGTTCGGTCAACCCTTCGACGTCGTTGTAGGCAAATTTCTGCCATTCGTTGATCACAATCGGATCGAGCCACGCGTTATAAGGGCCGGTCCCGGTGGAAACGTAAAGATAAGGAATGGACTCATGCAAATCGTGTAGCACCTGCGGATGCCAGTAGAAAAAATCCTGCATCATCATCTGCGAAAGTTTCAGGCCCATGGCGATGCCGTCGCGGTTGTTGTCGTGCTGGACGTAGTGGCCCCAGTAGACGAGATCGGGCTGCGGCTTGTCGGGATTGGCTTTTTTGTAGTTCCAGGAGTCCACCACGCGGTCGTGGCCGTCCACTTCGACGATGGGAGTGATCAGAAAAACAGCGTTCTTGCGAATGTTCTGAATAAACGGCGTATCTTCCACGGCCAAACGGTAAGCTAGCTCCATCAGCATTTCCGGAGAACCCGTCTCGGGCGAATGGATCGAGCCGGAAGCCCAGTAAAACGGCTTGCCCCCAGCGATCAACTGCAGTGCATCGGCGTCAGTGATTTTGCGGGGGTCGGCGAGCTTGGCGGTGATGTCGCGTAGGTGGTCGAGCTGGGCGATGTTCGCCTCATCACTCACGGCGATGAGCAGAAAGTCGCGCCCCTCTTCCGATTTGCCCACGCGATAGACCTTCACTCGCGGGCTGGCTTTCGCCAGCTCGTCGTAATACCGATAAATGTCCTTCGAATACGTGAGAAAGTCCGGCGCGCCAACGATGTGGCCAAGAATTTTGTCGGGCGAAGGGACTGTCGCGGAAGCCGGCAAATGATCGACGAGGTCGGTAAGGAAAAATGGCTCCGTCGTAAACTCATGAATCTTCTTCCCGTATTCTTCATCGTTTGCCCGAGCGCTCTGCGCGCCCGCGAGCCTGCCCGTGGAGCACGCGAAAAGAAATGCCGCAAATGCCAGCAGGCTAATTCTCCGCAATAAATAGCGCCCCGACGGAGCAAACTCGCACAAGTTTCCACTCGGATTTCTCATCATCGCCTCACCTTTAGGTTTTTCCTGGCACTCGACCCGCTACTGCACCATGTGACGGGTAATTAGCAACAAACGTTTCAGTCGTTTTATAGCATGCCCGCTTCACTCCCACCCAATGAAAGAACCGGGGTAGCATAAGGCCTCCTTGGCTGGGAGGGAAGAATGACCAATGAGGCAGGGCTTCAAAAATCGGTGCTTATCACCGGAGCAACGGATGGCTTGGGCAAAGCTACGGCGATCTTGCTGGCGCAGCATGGCTATCGAGTTTTCGCGGCCGGGCGGTCGGCAGAAAAACGTGCCCAGCTCGACGCGCTGGCCCGAGAGAAGAAGCTGCCGCTCGAAACGCTCCAACTCGACGTTTGCGACGACGCATCCGTCCAGCAGGCCATTGCGGCTGTTCTCCGGAAGGCTGGCTCCATCGACGTCCTTTTCAACAACGCCGGCGTGAATTTTTCTGCCGCCGTCGAAGATTTGAGCCTGGAGGACTGGCGCCGCCAGTTCGAAACAAATTTCTTCGGCGTGCTACGAGTCACACAAGCCGTGGTGCCGCACATGCGCGAGCGAAAGCGCGGCCGCATCGTAATGATGAGTTCCGTCTCCGGATTTGTCACCGCACCTACCCAAGGCGCCTACAGCAGCAGCAAGTTTGCCCTTGAAGCCATGAGCAACGCGCTGCGCCTCGAACTTTACCCGTTTGGCGTCGGAGTGGTCTTGATCGAACCGGGCTACATCGTTACCGGCATTCAGCAAGCCGCCATGGAACTCGCCAAACCCTATCTGGATAAAATGAACAGCGGCCCTTACGCTCGGCTGTACGCGAGATTCCTCGCCAGCGTCACGGACGCCCGCGCCAAGTCACATACCACCCCCGAAGACTGCGCACGCATCGTCCTCTCCGCTATCGAAGCGCCCACTCCGAAAATTCGTTACCTCGTCACGGGACTGGCCGTCGTCGCGAAATGGTCGAAACGGCTATTGTCAGACAGAGTGGTGGACGCCATCTTTCGCCGCAGATTCGGAATAGTCCGCGAGAGCTGAACGGCGAATTCGCGCGACCTCCAAGCGGATCCGAGCGCGGCGGGAGGAATCTTACGGATTCGAAATCTGGAACGAAAGGCTGTTCTCTCGCAACTCCTGCCACTTCTTGGACCACGCCTCGTGAACCGGGCTCTCGGCATAGTCGGCAGCGGCTTCCGCGCTAGTGAACTCGATCGCGTAAATGCCGCTGAAATCCTTGATCTGGTTGCGCTCCGTTTTGATCCAGATATTTTTAACTCCGGGAATTTTCCCCGCCATCTCCTTAATTCCGTTGATGGCGACTTCCCGGTCGTTATTCGAGGTGGCGTCTTTGAACTTGTAGATCACGACATGCAGCACCGTCTTCGGCTGGCCGAACCGATTTTGTCCCGCCACGCTCCGGGCGTGCAGCGAACCCGCTGCGATTCCCGCAATAAACAGTCCCGCGCCCAAAGCGATCTGCACCGCGCGTTTTTTGGTTGATGTCACGTCATCCTCCCGTCGTTGCTACCCAGCCAGTCTATGAAATGCGCAAGGTGCGGGGCAACTCGCCCGGGGAAAAAACCTCCCGAGCCCGCGCCCGCCAAACTGTTTGACGCACCTGCGTTGCGACCGTTACGCTCCCTAAGCCGTTTCTTGGGGATGAAATGGACGATTCGCCCGGCGAATTACCAGCAGCGCAGACGCAGCCGGGAAATCTTCCGCCGCTTCCTCAGCTTTGGGTCGGCTATCTCATAGGTTTAGCCAATATAGTTGCCGAATTTGTCTACGCTTCGCTTCACCCGGAGGCGGGCAAGGAAGACTTCCCGATCCCGCCTTTGTATCTTTTCCTATTGATATTCGTCGGCTGGGTCTACTGGCTCGTTTGCGTATACCGGTATCACGAGATCATGCAGCGTGCGCCCGGTTGGAAGCACCGAATTTCCCCCGCGCGCGCGGTGGGCTTCCATTTCCTGCTTGGCTACAATCTCTATTGGTTTTTCAAGTGGCCCCGGGAGATCGCCAAATTCGTGAACTGGAGATTCGGCCAGCCCGTGATGAAGCCCCAGATGGTGGGTCTTATGTTCTTGGCTGCTTACGTACTGCACTTTTTGTTTGATCCCGGGCTCGGCTTGATCATGCTTTTCCTAGGCGCTTCCTACCTCTCAGGCTGCCTTCGCCGGGCCTTTGCCTTGCCGCCGATGCCCACTGTGATGACGCCGCCTTCTACAGAATGAATTCGCATAAGGAGCCCAACATGTCGCAACGGAAAAACTCGATGATGCTGCTCGGCGCGCTCTTGAGTCTTCTGCCGCTCGGCTTCGCCGAAGGCCAGGAGGATGTAAAGCAGCAATCGCGCGAGATTTTTAAGGAAATCATTGAAATCAATACCACCGATTCCGTAGGCAACGTGACCACCGCCGCGGAAGCTCTGGCAAAGCGCCTGCTCGACGCCGGCTTTCCAGAGCAAGACGTTATCCTAGCCGGCCCCAACGACCGCAAAAAGAATCTCGTCGTGCGCCTGCATGGAACCGGCCAGCAGAAACCAGTCCTGTTTCTCGCCCACCTGGACGTCGTCGAAGCGCGCCGCGAAGACTGGACCACCGATCCCTTTCAATTTGTCGAAAAGGAAGGCTATTTCTATGGCCGAGGCACTGTGGATATCAAAGACGGCGCCGCCATACTCGTGACGAATTTTATCCGCCTGAAAAAAGCAGGTTTCGCTCCCAACCGCGATCTCATCCTCGCGCTCACGGCCGATGAAGAAGGCGGCAACTTCAACGGCGTCGAATGGCTGCTCAAACATCATCGCGATTGGATTGAGGCCGAGTACTGCGTAAATCTGGACGGCGGCGATTTTATGAGCGACAAGGGCAAGAAAATCTATGGTGCCGTGCAAGCCAGCGAAAAGGTCTACGTCGACTTTCAGTTTGAGGTGAAAAATCCCGGAGGCCACAGCTCCCGGCCAACGCGCGATAACGCCATCTATCATCTGTCCGAGGGACTGGCCAGGCTCTCAAAGTTCAATTTTCCCGTGGAACTGAACGAGATCACGCGCTCCATGCTTGAAAAGAGCGCCGCCATTGAAGGTGGCCCGCTGGCCAAGGATATGAAAGCGGCGGCGCAGCCATCCCCTGATGTCGGCGTGATGGTCCGGCTGTCAGAAAACGAATTCTACAATGCGATTCTTCGCACCACCTGTGTAGCTACCATGCTAACGGGCGGCCACGCTCCGAATGCCTTGCCGCAAACCGCACGCGCTAACGTAAATTGCCGCGTCCTGCCGGGCGAAGATCCAAACAAAATCAAAGATACTTTGGTCAAGGTGGTGGACGACCCCCAAATCAAAGTGACCTTCGTCGAGCAGCGCGACGCTGACGGCAATCTGATCCCCCCTGAGCTCGTGCCGCCTTCCCCACTACGGCCAGACCTCATGAAAGCCGTTGAAACCGCGGCCGCCGCCACCTGGGGCCCGCTCCCCATCATGCCCGTGATGGACACCGGAGCCTCGGACGGCCGCTATTTACGCATGGCAGGCATTCCCACCTACGGCGTCGCGGGGGTGTTCCTGGACATCGACAACCGCAGGGCGCACGGCCAGGACGAGCGGGTGAGGGTTCAGGATTTTTACGACGGTGTGGAATTCAACTACAAGCTAATAGAAAACTTGGCGCCTGGGAGATAAGTCGGCCATTCCAAAGGAAAATGGCCCGGGGAAGATGTCTTCACCGGGCCAGATTTTTCCCACTTCAGAAGCTACTTGTTGTCTGGTTTGTTCGGCGCATCGCCGGATTTCGGATCAGCCGGCGTGGCCACGCTTGCCGCGATAGGTTTGCCGGCATCGCTGCCGAAACGCGTCAGGTATGGCATGAATGGCGTCACCTCGAACGGCATCTTCTCGCGCTCGGCGATCGTGCCCACCGGTTTGCTCTTGATCAGTTCCAGCTTGTCGTTCCATGGATCCAGCTTCACGCGGCCTCCGATGGGAAGTGCCGCGATCATCTGTGGGTTCTGCTTTGGATCCACGGGAGTGGACGATTTCAGGTCGGATAGCCCCTGCACGCGGTCTCCCAGGTGCGGGCTGATTAGGTTAGGAATTTCCTTTTGCCGCGTTTCCAGCGCCGTTAGGAACAATCCCGCGTTCCCGAGTTGATTCTTGTAAGGCGAGTTGCTCAGGAGAATGATCGCTTTGGCATTCGCAGCCTTTTCCTCATCCGGCGTGCGTCCGAATCCAAAGTGGCGGAACGTCTCTTTGTCGTCGACGAGCAGCTGGTCGAAGAATGCATAGGTCGAATCCATCCGGTGACCGAGCACCACATGCGCCAGTTCGTGCGCAACGATCGTTGCCAGGCTCGCTTCATCCGGCAACACGTCGATCAACCCGCGGCTAAGCACGATGGTATGCCCGATAGTGTAGGACTCCAGCGTGGAAGTCATCATCACGCGGCAGCGCACTTCCGGCTCCACGTCGATATTGTTCGTGACTTCCAGGTTGTTCACCACGGTGTCGAGAACTTTGTCGACTTCGCCCTTCGGCGCCATCAACCCAATGCGCTCGAGACGGTCTGCCACGTTATCTTCCGCTTGGTGGTCCCAGGTACGCTGGGCCTGAAGCGGCGAGAGATCGTTCGACGTTTTCGTATCGTCATTCACCGGCGTCTCGACCAAAATCTTGCTAAGTTCCTGCTCCTGCTGGGCATGCCCGATGTTGTAGCCCCACAGACGCGTCTGCGCCTTGAAGTCCAGCTTCTTGCTCATGGCGTAGTGCAGATCGCTCTCTTGGCTATAAATGAAGGACGGCATCCACAGGCCAGGCTGCACGTTGGTCCGCCAGCTGTCGAAGTGGAAGTACCAGCTCGAGTGTCCTCCGCCGCTGTAGGCGCCGTTGAAGCGCACGATGTTGTAGTCCTGGTCCTCGACCCAGATGCGTCCGAGGAAGCGGCCCTTGCCGGATTTTTCCTGAGGGGAGACATCGAACACCAGGCAGCGCACTTCGCCGAGGAATTCGCGCTTCACGTAGTCGAACTTGTAGTGTTGTTTGTCGAAACCGTTGGTATCGATGAAAATCATCTGCAGGAAGCCGTCCGGAAGGAACTGCATCGCGAACGAAAAGAAGTTTCCGACCGAGCCGAAAATCTTCTTACCCTTGCTGCCGGCGTCGCTCAAAGGCACCAGCGCGACACCCTTTGTGAATTCCGCCCGGCCCAGAAAATATTTGTCGCCTGCGGGGACTTCACCCAAGTCCTTGTCGGGCTTCAGGTTTTGAATGTACGTCTCGACCAGTGGCGAGTATTGCCGTATCTGCTGGTTCAGACGGTTTTCGTTCGTGATCACGCGATCGATCACTTGATCCATCGTTCGCGCTTGCTGCGGCTCTGGCGCCGCTGCTGCACTGGCGATGGTCCCGGACGCACCCAAGACGAATCCGAGGACAACTCTAGCTAGCATACGCATTTCTCTCTCCCCTCAGTAGGCCAGGCGGAACTCAATCCGCACGCGTGCCGGAAAATCTACCGGCTGGCCATCGCGTTTTGCAGGTTTAAACTTGATCGTTTGGGCCGCTCGGACCGCAGCCTCGTCGAGGCCGTGGCCCAATCCACTGATGACGCGGTTTACCTGCATGGTGCCGTTTGAGAGAAACACCACGTCGATGACCACGTCGCCTTCTAACTTAAGACTACGCCCTTCCGCCGTGTACTCGGGTTTGGGCTTTTCCAATATGTCAACAGGCGTGTCCGCCGGTCCTCCGGCTGCCACTTTTTTCTTCGGAGCATCGGTCGCCGCTTGATCTCCGAATCCCGAAGACACCACTTTCCCTTGCTTGCCTCCGCTCGCCGGCGGGTTTGCAATTCCATTCCCGAATCCTGTGCTCGCCACAGTTCCTTTGATTCCCTTATCCCCGCCAGTGCCGTTGCCATAGCCCGGTCCGCCTGGTAAAGCCGGTGAGCCCAAACGGTTCACTGTCGTCGCGTGGTTCGGATCGCCCTTTCCAGGCAACCCATTCGGATCACCGAAGCCGCCAGTCTGCACCTTATCTATGGGTGCCTTCACCGTCGCAGGTGCGGCGCTTCCCGAATCCATATTGTTCAGCTTTACATCTTCTTTGGGCTTCTTCGGTCCGTTGTTGGTCGTATCAATCTTCGCCGCATCGAGGTGCGCTTGCATCTCCGGCGCCAGCGCTTCTACTTTTTGCACCTTGGGCACCACCGCCTTAGGAATTTCGAAAATGTGCGGTTTCTTAGGGTCCAGTTTCACCGGTTCGACGACTGCCGGTTTCGGCTCAGGCGGCGGCGTTTTCGCTTTCACCACTTTCACAGGCGGCGGAGGTGGGGGCGGGGTAGGAATCTCTGTCAAAGGCGTGGCGAGCTCGACATTTTGAAAATGCAGCGCTGTCTTCAACTGATCGGGGTAGATGAGCGGAATCAGTACGCAAAAAATCAGCAAGCCAAGTTGGAATGCTGCGCTAACGCCAATCCGGCTCCAGCGGGGCTTCGAGTCTGGCAATAACGCAAGCCGAGCGGCTATCGGCTTCGTTCCGATGGCCGTCTTCCACGCGTCTGCGTTTGGTGAGCGACGTCGATCGGCGTCCAAACCGACGCCCAACCGCGTCGTACTCCGTGGTGGATCTGAAATCATTGTAGTCATCCGCTTGCCGCCTCGAGAAAGCTCATTTTTGGGAACCTCGGACATCTAAAAACGCCCAGCGTTCCCAAGTTCGCCAGTTTTTTTCAAAACCTGCACTTTGCAAGTACTAGGGTACTTACGGGGCTGAGGGTGGCCTAATAGGACTTTCGTACTAGCGTCGCGAAGTCGCTAATGGTCCCGCGAGCGCACGGTTTGCACCCAGTCTGCTAACCCGGCGAGGCGGTTCTTGTTGCGGGGTTGGACTCGCAACTCGTATAGGATACCGCAATCCAGCCCTTTAGAGTCCCTACTTTTACCTGCACTTCCTCCCAGGCTGGATTAAGCTCTTAGGATGCCAAGGGTACCGGTGGCGTTGGACGCTCTGCCATACGGCAAACACTTGAAATGTCATGAATGAGGACACCCCAAACCGCTCGGAATCCCGGAAGCCCGCCGCCCGTCGCGGCACGGCCCAGATAGTGGCGGCCTCCCCGGCCAAAATCGATTGGTTCTTTAGACAGTCGAAATCAGCGCGTTGGGGCCTTTCTCTTGAGCGATTTGCCGCTTCCCTCCAACGCAGCGCCGAGAAAAGGCTCGCGAGTGGAAACCTCGCACCGGAAAAGGTCGAGGAGTATTTCGCCGCGCTGCATCTCGAGGACTTGGGGCTAGCCGCTGCATGCATGGAGAATTCCGAACCCGCGTGGGAGTACTTCGTTGCCGAGTATCGCCCCTACCTTCGAGCCGCGGCTGCGGCGGTTCTCCGTTGCAGCTCGTCTTCTCCGGAAGCGTGCGAACTTGCCGATTCTCTCTTTGCCGAGCTCTATGGACTCGTGGATGGAGCCCGCCGCGAACGTTCGCTTTTCCGCTATTTCCACGGACGCAGCTCGCTTAAAACCTGGCTCCGCGCGGTTCTCGCACAGCGCCACATTGATGCGATCCGCGCGGGCCGCCGCTTCGAATCCCTCGATGAAGATGGAGCAAAGCCTCCCAGCGCGCAGCTCATCCAGAAAATCCAGCACGCCGTTTCCGTTCCGCCTACCGACCCTCATCGCGACCGCTACACCACGCTTTTCGTTCGCGCATTGGAGGCCTCTATCGCCGCGCTCGATGCGCGCGATGAACAGCGTCTGCGCCTCTACTATGCACAGGAGCAAACTCTGGCCGAAATCGGCAGGCAACTTGGCGAGCATGAATCCAGCGTCTCGCGCAACTTGGATCGTATCCGTCTCGCTCTCCGCCGCACGGTCGAAGAGACTCTTCGCAATGGCTGCCCCGCCGCCAACGGCTTCGCGGCCGAACTGGGCCTCAGCGAAGCCCAAATCTCTCTCTGTTTCGAGTACGCCTCCGCGGATGCTCCTTTCGATCTAGAAAAGCTCCTTGAGCGCCGCAGCCGCACAAGCCCTCCCGCTGGGAGGCCTGATCCATGAATCTCCGGCCGATAAAGCCCGTATGCAAGAACCCCGCCAACTCTCGTTCTAAGAAAGGAGGAGACCATGGCGCCTGACGACCGCGACCGAACCTTTGAAAAAGCGCTCGCCCGCCAGCTGCGTTCCTCTGCATCTTCCGGCCTAGACGCAAACGCCCTTGCCGGAGCGGCCGCCGATCGTTCCATCGAATCCTCAGCCGGACTTTGTCCCGATCCCGAGATGCTGGCGGCCTATCACGATGGTTCGCTCTCGCTCGAGGAACGCAATCTCTGGAAACAGCACGTTCTAAGCTGTGACCGCTGCCAGCTTGTCCTCGCCCACCTCGAAACGCCTCTCGACATTCCGGTTACCCTGGATACGGGCGAAAAAGTTTTGGTCCCGCAACAGCCTGTTTCTTCTGGTGAAACCGCTTCGGCCGCGCGCACTGCTCGGCCGAGTTTTCCACACAATCTCGGATGGCTCTGGCTCGTTCCGGCGGGCGCGATCGCCGCTAGCCTGATCGTCTGGGTTTCCTTGCAGCAACCGAGGGCGAGCCTGCGCTCTCGGCTTCCATCCGTCGAAGTAGCAGAGAATCGGCAGCCCTTGGCCGCAGCGCCTTCTACAAAACCGACACTCATCACTCCGAGCGACCTCAAAGAAGGCAAACAAAAAGCTCAGTCCGCAGCCCCCTCGGCTAGCGAGGTCTCTCGGGTTGCCCCAGAAACTCACGATCTCGCATCCAAAGAGTCCCAAAATCAGCTCCAGCTCCAGCTATCCCGACGAATTCAATCCCAGAATGCTCCCGTTCCCGCTCACGGACCTGCCTACAGTGCGCAAAAACAAGAACAACAAATAGGCGGAATTGCCACTAGCAGCGCTGGAGCTCTTCTTGCCAAGAAGCTCGGCGAGCAAGCTAAGCCCGTCGCGGCTGGGAGAGCCGCCGGAGCCCTGGCTCAGCCAGCTACAATACCCCCTCCGCCTCCCCCGCCCCGCGCTTCTTCCGAACCCAGCTTCCTGGACAGCGGCTCCGTTTCGGCTCCTCCGAACGACAAGGTGTCGCCCGCTCCAGCGCCTGCTTCCCCGTCCGGTGCCCCTGCAACCAATTCGCAAGCCACCGGCGCCGATGCCATTACTGCGGTTACAGAATCCGTCGAAGTTTCCGCGGCACCGCAATCCACTTTCAACGGACGTGCCATGATGCGCGCCGCCGCGCTTCAGAATCCCCACATTATTGCGGCCCCAAGTGAGAAGCAGCTTTGGCGCATAGGTCCGGCCGGCTCTCTCGAATATTCCAAGAACAAAGGTCTGAATTGGATTCCACAGATCAGTGGCGTCTACGTCGATCTCCTCGGCGGTTCCGCCCCTTCCGGAAAAGTCTGCTGGGTTGTCGGCGCCTCCGGCACCGTCCTGCGCACCACCGATGGCGGCACACACTGGACGAAGCTGGACTCGCCGGTCACAAACAATCTTACCGGCGTGCGAGCCACCGACGCGATGCACGCCTCGATTTGGTTTGTGCCCGACCAGCAGACTGGTCTCGTTAAGACCTATCAAACGACGGACGGTGGACGGACTTGGTTCTCGGTTCCGAGCGAGTAGCCCTGAGCAAGCGTTCACACCCGCAGCGTGCAAGGAAAAGTCTGCCCAACGTTCTAAGCGGGAAGCGAAACCTGGAATGAGGTGCACGTCATGGAAATCCACAAATCAGATTGGAAGCGCCGTTTGCCCTGGATCTTCTCCGGCGCGGCCGCACTGCTGGCTGCCGCCGCGTTGTTCTATCCCGCCTGCCGCTGGCAGCGGGTCCTAGCTGCACAGGATAAGGAAGCTCCCCGTGCCACGTCCTCCGATCAATCTACAAGCCTCAGCGATCAGACCGATCTCAATGTCACCGTCTACAATTCAAACATCGCTCTTGTGCGCGACGTTCGCAACCTCACGCTTCCGACCGGCGCGTTCCACCTCAAATTCATCGACATTGCCGCTACCGTAAATCCCGCAACCGTGCATTTCCGCTCACTCACCGAGCCCGATAAGCTCGGCGTCATCGAGCAAAATTACGAATACGATCTCCTCGAACCCGCCAAGCTCCTGCACAAATACGTCGGCAAAGAAGTAACGCTAATCCGCACCTATCAGGACAGCGGCACCACCAAACACGAGGAAATCAAAGCCACGCTTCTCTCCGACAACAACGGCCAGGTCTGGAGAATCGGCAACGACATCGTCACCGGAACCTATGCCGAGAGCTACCGGTTCCCCGAAGTCCCCGCCAATCTTTACGACCGGCCTACTCTGGTGATGTCGCTGGAAAATTCCGGCTCGCGCAAACAGCAGATCGAAGCCTCCTACCTCGCCAACAACTTGTCCTGGAATTCCGACTACGTCTTAACCGTTTCCCGCGACGACAAAGCCGCCGACCTGGATGGCTGGGTCACCCTGGTCAACAACAGCGGCACCGCGTTTCACAACGCCCGCCTCCAGCTTGTCGCTGGCGACCTGAATCGCCTCCCGGCCAACAGCCGGAATGACGCGATGCGTCTGCAATCCATGGCCAAGGCTGCCCCCGCCCCGGCGCAATTCGAGCAGGAAAACTTCAGCGAATACCACCTCTACACGCTCGGCCGCCGCACCTCTGTCGAAGACAAGGAAACCAAGCAAATCAGCCTTCTCCAGGGCTCCGGCATTCCTGTCGAAAAAATCTTTGTCGTCAACGGCCAGAATTTCTACTACCACAGCCGCCAGAATCCCGGCTCACCTCTGAAGGACGCCGTCATGGTCTATTACAAGTTCAAAAATCAAGAAAAAGCCGGACTTGGCATGCCCCTGCCCGCAGGCAACATACGCGTCTACCAAAAAGATTCGAAGGGCGGAATCCTCTTTACCGGGGAAGACCGCATCGGCCACACCCCCAAGGACGAAGACGTCACCATTCACATCGGCAACGCCTTCGATGTCGTCTGTGAACGCAAACAGACCGATTACAAAAGCATCTCTTCAAATGTCTGGGAAATGGAATTCGAAATCACGATTCGCAACCACAAGGACTCGCCGATAACGGTTCAGGTCAATGAGCCCATTGGCGGCGATTGGGAAATGCTCGATTCCACTTACAAATACACCAAGACAAGCGCCTGGGCCGCCCAATTCAACGTTCCCGTCGACAAAAACGGCACCTCGGTCCTTCGCTACCGCATCCGCGCCCACTGGTGAGTGAAGGGTTTAGGTTTCGCCCGGCCCCGAGTCCACGCGATTTGTCTTGCGTTAACCCCTTTCAGAGCCAGCAGCTCGCGGCCCGGTTAACCAAGCTCACCTCGGCTCGGCTACAAAAATCATCTCCGGCGACCCATCCTCCAACGGTGATCGGTCAAAATCTCCATAAACCGCGCACACTTTGAACCCCGACCGTGCCAACAAGTGCTCCACCTCATACCGGAAAAAATACCGAAGCGTCCAGGCAAACACGAGACGCTCTTCTTTGCCCCGCGCATCCGTCACATAAAAAATCATCTCCACATCATTCCGCTGCTCGGCCCGGTGAAACGTCTTCACCCGCTCCATAATCCTCACTCGCCGCCCGTCCGGCATCGAATACTCGGCCACCAACCCTTCCTCTTGATAGGCCGGATCATGCATACGCTCCGCGTCCGTCTGGAACACATCCAGAATCAGCCGGCCTCGCCGCTCTCCGGTTCGCCTTCCCTCAGCCCAAAGGTGCTCTCGCACGGACTCGAGGCACGACATTTGGTCTTCCACATCGAGGAGATGTTGCATCGGCCGGAACGGAATAATCACCAGCCGGAATTTTTCGCCGAGGTCGAACTTCGTCATGTCTCCCTGCACCAAATGCACCCGCTCGCGCGCTTCCGTTCGCATCCGCGCCCGCTTCTGGTTGCAGCGCTCCAGCATCCGCTCGGAAATGTCGAGTCCGGTCACGCGATGCCCGGCTTCGGCCAGAGCCAAAGTAATCCGCCCCGTCCCGCAGCCAAGCTCCAGAACGGGATCGCCGTGTTCGTGCACCGCATCGCGGTAAAACGCAACATCCCCCACGCGCCCCCGCACGATAGGCGACTCGTCGTAATAATCCGCAATAAAGCCGTCGTAAAGCGCTGTATTCATGAGATTTTTCTTTGCCCATCATTACATCAGTAATTCAATACTTCGCTTCCTTACTCCACTTCCTCACTTCACTGAACCACCGCGTCTGCTTCAATCTCCACCAACATCTCCGGCGAAATCAACTTACTCACTTCCACCATGCTCGTAGCGGGCCGTATCGCTCCGAAAAACTCCCCATGCGCCCGCCCAATCTTTTCCCACTCTGCAATGCTGGTCACAAAAATCCGCGTTCGCACCACATCCTTCAGCCCCGCTCCTGCTTTGCCGAGAGCCGCCTCGATATTCCGAATCGTCTGCACCGTTTGCGCATAGGGATCTCCGACTCCCACGATCTTGCCGTCGGGTCCGGTGGCGGTAGTCCCCGAAACCGCTATCACATTGCCGATGCGCACTGCTCTCGAATACCCCACAATCGGCTCCCAAGCCGTTCCGCTCGAAATATTCTCCCGTGCCAAATGATCCTCCTTCGCCTCACCTTCCTGTGCCCCTGCGAGGCTGCATGCTAAACTGAAAGAATTATGGCACAGCCTAAGTGCGCGGTTCTCCCCGGGCCGCGCCCCGGAAAACTTCATGCTCTGTAACAACATCCTCGAAGCCATTGGCCGTACGCCACTGGTGCGCCTCAATCGCATCAATCAGGGCCTCAAGCCGCAGATCTTCGTGAAGGCGGACTACTTCAATCCCGGCGGCTCCGTGAAAGACCGCATTGGCATCACGATGATTGACGACGCCGAAAAACGCGGTCTTCTCAAACCGGGCGGCACCATCATCGAAGGCACGAGCGGCAATACCGGCATGGGCCTCGCGCTTGTCGCTGCCGTCCGCGGCTACAAAATGGTTTTCACCATTACGGACAAGCAATCGAAGGAGAAAGTTGATCTGCTCAAAGCGCTGGGCGCGGAAGTTATTGTTTGTCCGACTGCCGTCGAGCCCGACGACCCGCGCAGCTATTATTCCGTCGCCAAAAAACTCGCGCGCGAAGTTCCCAATTCGTTTTATCCCAATCAGTATGACAACCCCATGAACCCCGAGGCTCATTACCAGACGACCGGCCCGGAAATCTGGGAAGACAGCGAAGGCAAAATCACGCATTTCGTCTGCGGCATGGGCACCGGCGGCACCGTCAGCGGCGTCGGCAAATATCTCAAGGAAAAAAATCCGGCCGTTAAAATTATCGGCGTGGATCCCATCGGCTCGCTCTACTACGATTCGTTCAAGAGCGGCGAAACGGTGAAAGCCAAGACGTATGTCGTCGAAGGCATCGGCGAGGATTTTTTCCCCACGACGATGAATATGAAGATTCTTGATGACGTCTTCCAGGTCACCGATGAGGAGTGCTTCGTTGTTGCGCGCCGTCTCGTCAAGCTCGAGGGCATTTTCACCGGTGGTTCCGGCGGCGGCTGCCTTTCCGCCACGTTGCGGCTCGCAAAGGACCTCGGCCCGGATGCCTTGGTTGTAGCGTTTATGCCCGACACGGGCATGCGTTATCTCAGTAAGGTTTATAACGACGAATGGATGCGCGAGCGCGGCTACGTCGAAGCCGCCGTTCGCATCACCGCAGCCGAAGTCGTCAACGCCAAGCACAAAGCCGGCAAAGTCCGTGATCTGGTCATTGCCCGCCCCTATCAAACCGTCTTCCACGCGCTGAAGACCATGCAGGAGCAAGACATCTCGCAAATTCCCGTCTTTGAAGAAAATCTCCCCATTGGCACGATTTACGAAGACCAGATTCTCACCATGGCGCTGCAAGGGAAGGATTTGCGCAAGCTGGTCGTTCGCGAAGTCATGAGCAAGCCGCTCCCGCGCATTCCCGGCACATCGCCCGTTGAGCGCGTCACCTACATTCTCAGCCACGAAAATCCCGCCGTCTTCGTCGAAATGGACGGCGCCAAATTCGAAATCCTGACCAAATACGATTTGATGAGCACGGTCGCATCGCTCATGGAGCAAAAGCGCTAAGGAGCAGTTGTGCCCGGAACTCTTCCAGGATTTCTAGGTGTAGCCGCATTCGCCGGTATCAAATTCGTCGTGTCCGGCTTGCTTGACTGGCCCGGCTGCGCCTTGGCGATCGCAGCCCCGGGAATAACTGTATTCTGTTGACTCGAACAAAAACGCGAACGCCCAATGAAAATTCTCGACTTTAACGAACGGCTGAAGGATTCGATTCTCATCGCGGATGGCGCGATGGGCTCGATGCTCCACGAAGCTGTCGGCACGCAGCGCTGCTTCGATGAACTGAACGCCACCGAGCCTGAAGCCGTGTTTCGTGTCCACCAGGCGTACATTGAAGCCGGCGCGCAAATCATCGAGACCAACACGTTCGGCGCGAACCGCTTCAAGCTTGCCCCGCTCGGCCTTGCTGACGAAGTACAGCGGCTCAATTCTCGCGGCGTAAAAATCGCTCGCGAAGCTCGCGAGTCTGCTTCCCGCGAAGTTTTGATCGCCGGCTCGATGGGGCCGCTCGGCCTCGGTGTGCAATCACGTCACCCGGCTCCTGACGAAATTCAGGATGTTTTTCACGAGCAGGCACTCGCTCTCGAAGAGCGCGGCGTTGACTTCTACATTCTCGAAACTTTTTCCTACATCGAAGAAATTCTTCTAGCCGTCGACGCCATCCGCTCTTTCTCCGGCTTGCCCATCGTCGCCCAGCTCACTTATTCCGAAGAGGGAACGACCTACGGCGATCTCCGGCCCGCCGATGCTGCCGCCCAGCTCAAGGCAAAAAACGTTCAGGTCATCGGCGCAAATTGCACGCTCGGCCCGCAGCCATTGCTCAAAATCCTGCGTGAGCTGACCGAAGTCGACGATCTCCGTGTCAGCGGTATGCCCAATGCCGGTCTTCCGAAGCGCGAAGGAGACCGCATCGTTTATCCAAAATCGTCGCCGGAATATTTCGCGCTCTTCGCGCGCGAGGCTGCCGCTCTCGGCGTGCGCATTCTCGGCGGCTGCTGCGGCACAACGCCCGCGCACATCCGCGCGATGGCCGACGCCGTTAAATCGCTGCGTCCCGCAAAATCCACAGCGGCGCATCACTCAGTCGAAGTTGTCGCAAAACCCGCACCCGTTTTAGAGAGAGAGCCGGAAAGCAAATTCTGGAAAAAGCTGCAGACCAAAGAATTCACCGTTTGCGTTGAGATCGATCCGCCGAAAGGCCTTTCGCTGGACCGCATCTACGAGCAAGTCGACAAGATCATGGCCTCGAAAAAAGTCGACGCCATCGACATCAACAGCGGCGCGATGGCTCGCGTCGGCATGGACGCGCTCATCACCGCCGGCGCTCTCGAAGCGCGCGGCGTCGAAACCGTCCCGCATCTGACAACGCGCGATTTCAACATCATCGGTCTTCAGGCGTGTTTGCTCGGCGCTTGGACGGTCGGCGGCGTTCGCAACGTCCTCGCTATTACCGGCGACCCGCCAGCCGTCGGCGATTACCCGGAAACCAGCGGCGTCTACGAAGTCGATTCCGTCGGCCTCGTCAAGGTTCTCAGCCGCCTCAATCAAGGCACGGACTGGGCCGGAAAAACTCTGGGCGGCGCGACAAATTTCGCCATCGGCGTCGCCGTCAATCCCGTCGCCGACGATCTCGACAACGAAATCGAACGCTTCCACGCCAAGATCGAAGCCGGCGCCCATTTCGCGATGACCCAGCCGATTTTCGATCCCGAGCACTGGCACGCCTTCGTTAAAAAATTCGGCGGTAAACCGCCGATCCCCGTGCTCGTGGGCATCTGGCCGCTCAACAGTTACAAGCAAGCGCTGCGCCTCAACAACGAAGTTCCCGGCATCGTCATTCCGCAGCAGGTACTCGCGGCGATGGAATCCGCCGGCGCCGCCGCCCGCGACCGCGGCTTCGACGTCGCCCGCCAAATGCTGGCCTGGTCCCGCACCGAACTTGCCGGCGCGTATCTAATTCCGCCTTTCAAACGCTACGAAGAGGTCCTCGACATCCTGTAAAGAGTTTTTCTTGGTGAGCGGGGCGCACTTCAGTCTGTCGCTCTTTCTCTAGGGCGTCCTCCGCACCGCGCGGCGCAAAAGCGGTAGGAGAACCAGAAAAGCCACCGCTATGAACAGGGGTGCGACCAAGGACCAAGCCACAGCTGCGTGCCAAATCGTTGTCCATAAAAATCGCGTAGCGCCCCAGAAACTGGCGTGCACCATGGCCGTAATCTGTGCTACGGAAAGAGGCAAATGTGGTGTGCCAAACAATTTTTCTCCCATCCGAAAAAACGGAATGAGCAGCGCAATCTGCAACGGGTAAACAAAATAGTTCACGAACTGAATCGCGGGCAGATTCAGCCGCCAGGCCAAGGCAGCCAGCGCGCAAAGCGCCGTAGTCGTCCCGAGTACGGGAAACACCCCCAGCGCCACGCCGAGCGCCAGGCTCAACGCCATTTTTTCCGGCGTCACGCCCTGGCGCAGCAACTCGGCAATCGGCCGCACCAGCCGGCGCCGAAAAACCCCTTCTTTTCTGCCGCTGTCCGTCTCCACCAAGGCGCCCTCACTTTCATGATATTCGGAAATGCAGTTTTCACACTGGTCTTCGTTTTCCAACTCCTGCCGGGCCGAGCGGGGCTTGCGGAGTTTCGGCGAGCGACCTATGCTCCGTGCTCGTGGCAAAGGGGAATGGCGATGACCAAGAGCATTCGACTGGTTGTGGCAGGTGCGGCTCTGGTCCTGCTCTTCGCGATAGGCGTGCGAACGGGTAGGCAGACAAAGGCGGCCGATGCGCGCGAGGCTGACAAAGCCGCGATAACGGCTGTGTTGAATCGACAGCAAGAGGCTTGGAACCGCGGAGATGTGGACGCATTCCTCTTGGGCTACTGGCATTCGCCGGAACTGACGTTTTCCGGGAGCAGCGGAGTCTCGCGCGGCTGGGATGGCGTAATGGCGCGATACAAAAAGAACTATCCGGACCAGGCGGCGATGGGCCACCTCGATTTTTCGGAGCTGGAGTACCGCTTCCTGGGACCCGACGCGGCGCTAGTGCTGGGGCGTTGGCATCTGAACCGCGACAAAGGAGACGCGGGCGGCGTCTTCTCGCTGGTCTGGCAACGCCTTCCGGAGGGGTGGAAGATCATTCACGACCATACCAGCTCTGTCGAGAAGTGAGTAAAACCCCGGTCATTTTGTAAGTAATTGATAATAATATCCTTATCAGGATGCACCAAGTCCTAGCTGCCTGGTACTTTGGAGCTATTGGCCGGGGAGGGCACAGCAGGCAGACTCTATCTAGAGGCAAACCTGAGGGATGTTCGCCGCTATGCTACTTGCGATCTCCATTGTTGCGCTCTCGCAGTTCGCTCTGTACTACTGGCGGGCGATTCTGGCGGGAGTGGCAGCCCAGCCGGTATCTGAGCGGGTTTTGGCGGCCGCCAATCTGGATGCCGAGCGTATGAATGGCCGTGATTTCGAGAAATTGGCTGGTTTGCACGAGTTGACCCCCGAGCTTGGTCCTGATGGTGGCGGGCTGACTCTGGTGCGGGCTTATTACCGGGTTGTCGAAGCTCTGGGATCACTATCGGGCGTGCGTATGCCTCTGGTGGCAGAGTGGTGCGAACGCGAGCGTGTGATTTGCGCGCGCTTTGCGGCAGTACAGATCGACCGGCGGCTGCAGGCGAATCTTCGGCTGGCTGCTGCGCTTCGCTCCTGCTAAGGCAATACCTGAGCTTCCTTCCTTTCCTATTTTCTGACGCTCTAAAGCTCCCGTAGGGCGCCAGCAGCCCTTAATTTCCCTCCCTTAAATCTCATCTCCCCAGGCATGAAACTTCTTGCGATTCCCTAAAGCAGGGGCCCGGCTTGCGAGTAGCATTCCGATGTAACCTTTTTGCGCTTCGACGGTAATCACCTAGCGAAGAGCAAGAACGGGCCGAAACAGAAATGACCAGGCAATGAGGCTGGCTCCGGACGAGGATTTGATGCTCGAAGTGCGCAACGGCACGGGCGAGACGCTAGGGGTGTTGTTCGATCGCTATCACGCCCCGTTATACAACTTTTACGCGAAGCTCACTGGCGACCGGACGCTTAGCGACGACTTGGTGCAGGAAGTTTTTTTGCGGATTTTGAAGTACCGGCAGAGTTATGAGCCGGGGACGCCGTTTCGGGCTTGGATTTATCAGATTGCGAGGAATGCGCGAGTGGATCACTACCGGAAGACGCCGCGGCACATTACCTTCGAGCCAGAGATGGTGGCGCCAGTGATGCCGAAGGATTCGGCCCAACAATCCGAGGAAACGGAATTGCTGCACCGCGCGCTGATGCAAATGCCGGAAGAGAAACGGGAAATTTTGGTTTTGAGCCGGTTTCAGGAATTGAAGTACGACGAGATTGCGCGGCTGCTGGGATGCGAGTTGGGGACGGTAAAGACTCGAATTCACCGGGCGATTCAGGAGCTGCGGCAGAATTTCAAGCAGTTGGAGCGCCGGCTTGCGCCTCGTGAGGCTGGGCCTGCGGTGGTGAAAACGATTCCTCCTCGGAGGTTTGGAAATGAAGTGTGAAGAGATTCGAGAACTCCTGCCGGATTACCTGCAGGGGAGTTTAAGGGCCGAGCAGGACAGCTTGGTGGAGCAGCATATTGCCGAGTGCGCGGATTGCCGCGAGGAAGTGGTGATTTGGAAGAAGCTGTCTTTGCTGCCGGTGGAGAAGCCGAGCGCGGAGTCGCGCGAGAGATTCGAAGCGATGCTACGCGCTTACCAGACTGGGCGGAACGATAAAGCCTCAGCCGGATTCGAGCGATCGAAGCGCGGCTCGGTGTGGAGTTGGTTGCGTTCGCCGGTTGGCGCGGTGGCGTGGAGCGCGGCTCTCCTGGTGCTCGGGATTTTCGCGGGCAATTATTTCGGCAGCAGGCCGACCCACTCGAATGCTAGCCAGGACGAAATCGCGGCAATGCACATCGAATTGGCCAATATGAAGCAGATGGTGGTGCTCTCGATGCTGCAACAGCAGTCCGCGAGCGAGCGGCTGCAGGGAGTGAGCTACAGCCGGCGGGAAGATCAACTCGATCCGCAAGTGATGTCTGCGCTGGTTCACACGCTGCGATATGACGGCAGCGTGGATGTGCGGCTGGCGGCGCTCGATGCTCTGAGCAGACACGGCGCGCAGCCGCAGGTTCACAAAGGCGTTGTGGACGCGCTGCAGGAGCAGCAGTCGCCGCTGGTGCAAGTGGCGCTGATCGACCTGATGCTGGAATGGCGCGATCCGGATGCGGCACAGCGGCTGCGAGATTTTGTGCAGACACCGAATTTGAATCCTGCGGTGCGGCAGCGCGCGGATTGGGCGCTGAGCAGATTGAATTGAGGAGGCGAGCGTGCGGCGGAAAACGTTCTTGGCGATTTTGGCGATCTATGCGGCCGTGGCGGTGCTCTTGCCGGTGTTCCCGGCGGGGAAGAGGCCGGGCGAGGGTTCGCGGAAAAGCGTGATGAGTGTGCTGCGCTCGGCGCTGGAGCCGGAAACGGTCTCCGCGAAGAACAGGGATGACGACGACCGGGACTTGCCGGTGCGAGATCAGGAAAATATTCAGAAATCGTTTGCCATGCCGGCGGGACACAAATCCATCGAGATCGACAACGTGTGGGGTTCGATTGAAGTGGTTGCGGACACGACGGATAGGGTGGATTTGGCGGTTGCCAGGACGACCAGGGCGGAATCGAAGGACAAACTCGAACGAGCGAAGAAGGAAGTGACGCTCGATGTCACGCAGGAAGAAGGCGCGTTGAAGGTGTACGTGAATGGGCCATTCCGCTGCCAGTGCGACGATTGCCGGCATTCGCGGGATGACGAAGGGTATCGGGTAAAGATGGATTTTAAGGTCCACGTGCCGCGCGACATCGATATCAAGGTGAAAACGGTGAATGAGGGGCGCGTGGTGGTGCGCAATGTGAACGGAAACTTCGCGGTTCGCAATGTCAACGGCGACATTGAGATGGACAACGTGGCAGGGTCGGGGACAGCGCGGACGGTGAACGGGCCGGTGATTGTTTCGTTCCGGCAGAATCCTCGCGAGAATTCCGACTTCAAGACGGTGAACGGGAACGTCGAGCTGCGCTTTGCGCACGATTTGTCGGCGGATTTCCGCTTCAAGACATTCAATGGCGGGATTTACAGCGATTTCCCGGTAACCGCGATGCCGGTACACGCGATTCAGGAAGAACGGCGCGGCGGAAAGATGGTTTACCGGGCCGACAGATTTACGGCCGCGCGCGTCAGCGCCGGCGGTCCAGAGATTCAGATTGAAAATTTAAATGGAGACATACGCATTCTTGAAAATCATGAATAACCAAACACTTTCGTTTCGATCCTTTGTAGCAGCGGCGGCACTGGCGGGGGTGGCGCTAATCGCCCCGCAAGCAGGAGCGCAGAACGGTCCCGATCGGGTATCGGTCAACTTGAGCGACCCGGCGCGGCCGGCGTTCATTAAGGCCAGCATGGTGAACGGCGGCATCACCGTGAAGGCCTACGACGGCAAAGAAGTGGTTGTGGAAGCGCGCACGCGGAATGAAGAGAGGGAGAAACCCTCCAACGGACCGAAACGTATAAATGTTTCGACCACGGGCCTTTCGATTGAGGAAGAAAACAACGAAGTGCGCATTAGCACGGAGTCCTACGCGCGTACGATTGACCTGACAATTTCGGTGCCAGTGCACACGTCAGTGAAGCTGCGAGCAGTGAATGACGGAGATATCGTTGTGACGGGCCTCGACGGCGAGCTGGACGTCGATGACATAAACGGCGAGGTCAATCTGAACAATGTTTCCGGCAGCGCGGTGGCGCACGCCTTGAACGGGCACGTGCACGCGAATTTTGTGAAAGTGAATACCGAGAAGCCGATGGCGTTCAGTTCTTTGAACGGGGATATTGACGTGACGTTTCCCGCGGACGTGAAGGCCAACGTGAGCATCCGCTCGGACCGCGGCGATGTATTCAGCGACTTCGACGTGCAGCTGCAGGCGTCCGCGCCCAAGCAGGAAGTGGAAGACGCCCGCGGCAAGGGCGGCAAGTACCGCGTGAAGATCGACAAGACAGTGCACGGAACAATCAACGGCGGCGGCCCGGAATATCAGTTCACGAATTTTCAAGGCCAGATTTATATCCGCAAGGCAGGCAGCCCGCGATAGCAAAGGCCCGAAGGATATGCTTGCCGGATGTTTTGCTCTATTCTTGATAGCCGAACAGTCAGAGTAGAGCGAGCGCTGCTGACCAGCAGCGGCTTCGATTGGGGAAACTCACATGCGTGTTCGGCTCTCACACAAATTGCTTTGTTTGTTGCTGCCGATTTGTTTGGCGTGTTGTTTCGTGCAGCCGTGCACGGCGCAGGTCAATGCGCCCGTCATCGCTCTTGATCACGGCCCGAACGCTCGGCAGCAAATCGGCAAACATTATGTTGTTTTGGTTTCGCTGGATGGTTTCCGCTATGACTATCCGAAACTCTACGATGCGAAAAACATTTTGGAGCTGGCCGCGACGGGGGCCAGCGCGCCAGACGGGATGATCCCGTCCTTCCCCTCGGTTACTTTTCCCAACCACTACACGATCGTTACGGGACTTTACCCCGAACATCACGGCATCGTGGAAAACACGTTTTATGATCCCAGCCGCGATCAAACCTATGCGATCAACAGGCCTGAAGCGGTCACGGACGGAACCTGGTACGGAGGAACTCCTCTGTGGGTTCTCGCCGAGCAGCAAGGTATGCGCTCGGCTTGTTATTTTTGGCCTGGCTCGGAAGCGGAAATTCAGGGCCAGCGGCCCGCCTACTATTTGCACTATGACGTCAAAGTGCCCAACGATCGCCGTGTCGAACAGGTTCTCGAATGGCTCCGGCTTCCGCCCGAGCGGAGGCCGCATTTCATCACAGTTTATTTTTCCGATGCGGACCACGCCGGCCACGAGTTCGGCCCGGGAAGCCCCCAGGTGCGAGACGCCGTCGATCGATTGGATGAAATCGTCGGGAAGCTCGCCGCAGGTCTCAAGGCATTGAATTTGCCCGTTGACCTGATCGTGCTTGCGGATCATGGAATGGCGCAATATCAGGGTGAGAAAATAAATTTGACGCAATTCGATCCGGAGATCCGTTCCCAGGCCAGGATTGCCGGCGCTGACGTGATCTATCCGAAATCCGAAGCCGATGCGCAGAAGATCTACGAAGCCTTACACGGCAAGAGCGACAAGTTCGAAGCGTATCGGCGCGCCCAGATGCCCGCCTATTTGCATTTCGATGCAAATCCGCGATCGGGCGATCCCATCATGGTTGCGAAAGGCCCTTACTTCCTGAGCTTCGCTGATCTTAAGGACCCGCCATCTACGCCGACCGGCGGGAATCACGGATACGATCCGGCGCAAGTACCGGAAATGAGGGCAACGTTTGTGGCAGTGGGGCCCGATATCCGGCAAAACACCAGGCTCGCGCCCTTCGAGAACGTGAACGTATATCCGCTGATCGCGCACATCCTCGGTTTGGACATTTCCCATCTCCAAACGGGGCCCATCGATGGGAACCTCACCGTTTTGCAGCCCATGCTCAAGGAACAAGGTCGAGTGCCTCACTGAGATCTGTGGAGCCGCGCGGCCGGCCAATGCATTGACCTTCAGGATTTCTTCTTCGTGGGTTTTGGTTTCAAAGTCTTGATGTACCCATAGCTTAGTTCGAGATACTTGCCCAACTCTTTGGTATTTTTCAACAAAGAATCGGGAACCGTCACATATTCCTTCATGACGGCGCCATAGGCTTCGAACAGGGTCGTCTTATACTTCTTCAAAAATTCCTTTCTTTCCTTTTCAGCAAGCCTGAGGGCCAAAGTCCCGGACGGGTTTAGATAAGTGAACATGTGGCCGTTGAGCGACGTGTAGGGGTTTAGAGCGCCCTTACGTTCGATTTCCGGATTGGCCGCAATCAGCTTGTCGTACAGGGCGAGCTTATCAGGGACCACAAGACATTTTTTCTTTGTACTCACAGCGATTTCCCCCGGCTATCAGGTGAGTCGCGCTAATACGCCCAGCGGAGTAGCACGCCGCCGGTAGTGTAGCCCGCACCCACGGCCACGAGCAGGACCAGATCACCCTTTTTCAAGCGGCCTTGTTTGGTCGCGTCCCAGAGACCCAGGGGGATCGTCCCCGCCGTGGTGTTTCCAAATTTATCGATGTTGACCATGACCTTGTCATCCCCGACGCCCAGGCGCTCTTGCATGGCGCGAATGATCCGCAGGTTGGCCTGGTGCGGGACGACGAGAGCGAGATCGTCGCTGGTGAAGCCATTGCGTTCAAGTAAGTTCACCGCCACTTCGGCCATGCGGCGAACCGCGTATTTGAAAACCTGCGAACCCTCTTGATGAACGTAATGCATCCGCTTTTCGACAGTCTCGGCAGTCGCGGGATTCAGAGAGCCGCCGCCGGGCATGTAGAGATACTGTCCGCCGGAGCCGTCAATGTCGTGAGTGAAATCCAGAATGCCTTCACCGGATTCAGCGGGTTCGATAAGCACAGCGCCTGCGCCGTCACCGAATAAAACGCAAGTAGCGCGATCGGTGTAGTCGAGGATGGAGGTCATCGTGTCGCTGCCGATGACCAGGACTTTTTTGTGCGCGCCTGAGCCGACAAATTGCGCGCCAACGGTCAAAGCATAAGCAAATCCAGAACAGGCCGCGGAAAGATCGAATCCCCAGGCTTTTCTCGCGCCGATGCGGTCCTGCACCAGGCATGCGGTCGCGGGAAACATCATGTCCGGAGTTACGCTGGCGAGGACGATCAGGTCAATGTCCGCGGCGTCGGTGTTGGTCTCGGCCAGGAGCGCCTTGGCAGCTTCCGTTGCGAGATGCGAGCTGGCGGTGCCGCGTTCGACGGCGTGGCGTTCACGGATGCCGGTGCGCGTGCGAATCCATTCATCATTCGTCGCGACCATTTTCTCGAGGTCGGCGTTTGTGAGTACCTTTGGGGGAACGTAACCTGAGACACCCGAGATTTTTGCCGCGATCCGGTGGGACATGTATCTCCTTGGGAGTTACTCGAAACCAAACGAATCCAAAATTCTATGCGATGCCAATGTGAGGTTACAAGGCGAGAGGACAAGAAACAAGGATTTGCGGCTTCGTGTACCCGGCGGCGAAAGACGAAAGCACAAATCGAGCATAACGATTCATTCCGCGGCTGGAAGGATTTCGTGGCGCCAGGTAAGCTTGGCGGTTTTTTGGAGCATGGCGGAAACGGAGCAGTATTTTTGTTCACTGAGCTCGATGGCCCGTTTCACGGCGGCTTCATCGAGCAAGCCGCGGAGGCGATAAAGTATCTCCAGTTTTATCCACACGGTGGGAGGCTCGGACGCGCGCTCCCCGGAACAGATCACCTCGAGCGATTCCAGTTTTTGGCGCTTTTTCTTGAGGATGCTGACGACGTCGGTGGCCGTGCACGCGCCGAGAGCCATCAGCACGAGCTCCATCGGGCCGGCTGCTTTGTTCGAAGCGCGGTCGGAATCGATCGTAATGGCATGGCCGGAAGGACTGATGGCCACGAATTTTTCTTCGCCAACCCACTTTACCGATGCTGTTTGCATGGTGGCTCCGGAAGAAGCTTCTTCAGTTTCACAGACTAAGGATAGCAGGCGTCACGGGAAAGCTCGGACACCAAACCGGACCAAACCGTGGTTTCTACGGCTTGGCATCCATTTCGTGCTTCAGGCTAAGCGCGTTTTTCAGCAGTGGCAGGCCGGGGTCGGCGTCTTTCCAGGCATCCAAAAGCCAATCGAGCCGCTTCGCGGCGCTAAGTTTATCCCCCTTGGCAAAGTAGATGCGCGCGAGTTCGTAGTGCGCTGCGAGCCAGTCCTGCTGGGGCTCCCATCCGAGCGGAGGTTCAGGATCCGCGAGTAGGAGTTCGTACCAAACTGCGGCTTGCTCGGTGTTGCCTGTAACCTTGTAAGCGCGGGCCAGACCCTCCAGGGTCAAGGCGCTGCGCTTGGCCTTATCGGCGAGGGAGAATCGTTCGATGGCACTCTCTTTTTTGCCGTTCGCGAGTTCCACCTCGGCCTCAAGAGCTTGTAGGTCGCTGGAAGCCTCGGGGTTACTGGCGTCGGCGACGGCGCGAATTTTTTCAAGTACTTCCGCGGCTTTTAGAAGACTTCCGGCGCGCGCGTATTGCGCGCCGAGCCAGAGGCCCGCGCGCACTTGTAAGCCCGAGGTAGCCAGGAAGGGAACGGCAAGATCCAGCTCGCGAAGTTGACCGGCGCGATCGCCCTGACCATTGGCGACCAAGGCGAGCAGATTGTGCTCCCGCAATGTACTCAAGGACCATTTGAAATTTTCATCCGAGAGGAGAGCTTCCTGGAGGCGCGGTTTTGCGGCGGCGTATTTCCCGTGATAGAGATCAAGCCAAGCCAGAGAGCGGAGGCCTTTCGGCTTCAGATCCGGTTTCAGAAAAGCGAGCTCAAAGGTTTCGCGCGCCTTCGTTTCGTCACCGGCGCGAAATAGAGTCATCCCGTATTCGTTGTTAATGTTCTGATTGGTTTTCCAGGAAGAGTCCAGCCTGAAGGCTTGCTCGTAGTTGCGCAGCGCTTCCTGGAAATTTCCAAGCTCATTATAAGCGGTGGCGATGTCGATATAGTTGAACGGGTTGTTTGGATCCATGTGCACCAGTTCTTTGTATTGCTCCAGTGCGTCTTGGGGTTGTCCATCGCTGCGCAAGAGGGACGCGTAGTTGAAACGCATTCCCCAATCATCGGGATAAGCCTTCAGATAAACATCAAAAGAGCTTCTAGCCTCAGACACGTGGCCGAGGTCTTGCGCGTAGCGTGTCTGAATGTAAAGCCGCTCGCGCTCGGTGGTCCGTTCGGCTAGCTGGAGAGCTTTCTCCATATGATCCTTGCCTCTAGCCGGGCTGTTGTAAATGTGGCTGTAGTAGGCGTCGCCGAGAGCTGCGTGGGCCATGGCGAAATCAGGGTCGGCCTTGATCGCCGACTCGAAGGCTTGTGTGGCTGCGTCCCATTTTCCTTTGCTCCAAAGCGCGCCTCCGTCGGCAAACAACTTGAGAGCTTGCAGCGAACCGGTGGTAACCATTGGCAGAGGACGGTCGGTTTTGCTGGTGGCGAGCATGGACTCGCCAAGGTCGCGGCGCACGTGTGTGGCCACCGAACCGAGCGCGTCCAGAACGTGGTCCTGATCCTTGGCTGGCTCGTAGTAAGAGCGAACCGCCATGCCAGACTGCGGATCGACGAGACGGGCCGTGAGGGCGTACTGTTGCCCGACCTTGGCGATGGAGCAACTCAGGATTGCGCGAATGGCCTCCCGCTGAGAGATGCCCCGCGCCAACTCCTCAGTGACTCTTTCGTCGCCGGTCTTGCCCATGCGATGCAAGCTGTCGACAATGCGCGCGCGGGGAACGACGTTGGCGTGCGGAGATTGCTCCAGGCTGACAGTCAGGGCCGTGAGCAGAGAACGGTCAAAGAGCGGGTCGCCCGTCTGATTGTCAAAATCAGTGATCAAAAGCCAGTCGCGCGGAGCAAAAGAAAGCACCGGTCGCGCACCGGCCAGCCACCATACGGCCACAGCAACAGCCAGGAAAGCAGCCGATAAGTAGAGGGGGCGAGGATGGGCTCGCAGGGACTGTTTCCAGCCGCGGCGTGTGGCTGGAATCGCGCCCGCCGCTGCGGAGGTGGAGGATTGCTGAGCGCTGAGGCGTTCCAGATCGACGCGTAGTTCGCGCGCGGACTGGTAACGGAGATCGGGCTGCTTGTCGAGCGCCTTGAAAACGATACTCTCCAGTTGTGGCGAAATGCGGCGGTTCCATTCCTGCAACGAGCGCGGCGCTTCGTTCAGGATCTGTTGAATCAGGCGCGGAGCCTGCTTTTCCTGGAATGGCCGCTGGCCCGTGCTCATCTCATAGAGAACAATTCCGGCGGCGAAAATATCGGTGCGAGGATCTATTGGACCGCCGCAAAGCTGTTCGGGAGCCATGTAGGGCAAGGTGCCGGCGCCATCGGTATGTGAAGAAGAAGTTGCGGTGAGTTCGGCGGAGGCGTCGGCCTCGAGCAGCCTGGCCAATCCAAAATCCAGCACCTTGGCCTGCCCTTTGGGAGTGACCATGATATTTCCCGGCTTCAGGTCCTGATGAACGATGCCGTGTTCATGAGCTTCCTCGAGAGCAGCGGCAATTTGCAGGCTGATGGCAACCCATTCCTTTTCGGGTAAGGGTCCTCGCGTAAGGCGCTGGCCAAGTGTTTCCCCGGGGATGTACTCCATGACAAGAAAATCGATGTCGTCCTGTGTATCGAAATCGTAGACCGTCCCAATGTTCGGATGGTTGAGCTTTGCCAGAGCCAGGGCTTCCTTGCGGAAAAGCTTGCGGGGCGCTTCGTCGCCGAGGTTTGCCGGGGGTAGAACCTTCAGGGCCACGTCGCGGTTCAGCCGCTCGTCGCGGGCGCGATAGACGACACCCATGCCGCCAGCACCGATCTGCTCGGTGACTAGATAGTGGCCTATAGTTTGGCCGATCATGAGCAGAGCACCTGCCGTGGCGTTGAATATTAGGCCGCTGATCGTCGGCAAGTCAACGCGCAGGGGAGCCCGGTTGGAGACGTCTGACAGCTGTCTTCGCCGCTCGTCCTTAAGTGTCGCGTGCGCCTCTGTACCACTGGAAATGAGGTTAGGATAGGTACCCTGGCAGCGAGATTCGACGGAGGGAAAATATGCTGATGGGCAATAAGCGCGTGGCGAGGTGGGCGGGAATCCTGGTGCTTGCGGTGCTCGGAATGCTGATAGCGGGGCACTTCGGGGCGAAGGCGGCGCAGTCCGGCGCACCGGGCGATGGCAACAACCAGCCTTTCGTGATCGAGTACTACTACAAGACGAAATGGGGGCACGCGGAGGAGTTCCTTGCTCTCTTCAAAAAGAATCATTACCCGGTGTTGAAAAAGGAAGTGGAATTGGGGCGGATGTTGAAAGTGAGCATGGTGGCGCCGCGGTATCATACGACCGAAGACGGTCGCTGGGATTTCCGGGTGACAATCGTGTATAAGAACGCTGCCATCGCCAATGACAATTTCGATAGCGCGGGGCTCGTCAAGCAGCTTTATCCCGACCAGGAAACGTACAAGAGAGAAGAACAGAGACGATTCGAGATTCTCGACGCCCATTGGGATTTGCCGATCAAAGATGTGGATCTCGACGGACGGTAACGAGAGCGCGGATGTCTAGGTCTGGCCCGCTTAGAAGCGTGTGCGGGAGAACTGGTCTTAGAATCCCATATTGGAACGACAGGTGACAAACGGGACAGTATAGGAACCTCAGCCGCGGACTGGACCGGGCAGCTTATCCACCAGTTTTTTTTCAGTTTCACCTGGAATGACAGCGGGCTGCTTTACGGGCGGTCTAGCAGCGGCAGGTATATGCTTCGTCGGTGCTTTTGCATCGGGGCTGCGAGGAGTCCAATCGGAGGGTGGAAAGGCAATTCGCCAGAATCGCGGCGAAGCCAGTTCAAATTCTATGCCCACCTCTCGCTTGCCCGGGTGATCGGGGCCTAGATGTACCACGCGGCAGACAAGCTCTTCCATGGTCTGCATGTTCTTGATTCCGAGAAGCTGGCCAATTTCGACCGTTAGCGCCAACTGGATCAGCGCTCCGTGCGCATTCACGATGAGGGTATGAGTCTCTTCCGAGGCCACATTAGTTCCGGGTCCTTCTCGAAGCACAACGATAGGTAAACTAAGGCAGACGCGCTGGCTCCGGCGTAAATGCGACATCCTGCTGTTCGGCTGAAGATCGGTGGTGCTCATGGTCGCAGATTCACACCATATCTATCGGCAGTTCTAGGGCCAAACTTTAGCGAGTCGAATGTTCCCGAAATGGGACGGTCTGCAATCCGAAAGGCCGATGCTAGGCGGAGTCCGAGCGGCACCGCAACACGACTGGAAATCCGCGCTTGCCCCGGACTGAATGCTTTGACGGAGTGAAGAACAGAAACGATAGCAGCGTCTGAAGAGCGTGGGTTGACCGCCGCGGGACAAACCTATGAGTTGCGGGGGGCGGTTGTAGCGACTTCAATGATGGGATTGGGAAGCTGGCGCATGGTACGGACGAACACTTGGACGATGGCGCCGTCAAACTGTGCATTGGCGCAGCGTTCGAGCTCGGCGAGAGCTTCAAGAGAGCTACGGCCTTTCTTGTATGTGCGATCGCTCGTGATGGTGTCGTAGGCGTCGGCCACGGCAATAATGCGGGCGCCAAGAGGAATGCCTTCGCCGGAGAGAGCGTCAGGGTAGCCGGAACCGTCGAAAAATTCGTGATGATGGAGAACCATCTCGCGAATCCGGGCGAGCGGAGCGAGAGGGTCTAGGATCCTGGCGCCAAATCTTACGTGGGCTTTCATGGTTTCCCACTCTTCGGGATTCAGCGGACCGCTCTTGTTCAAAATATTTTCGGGGATGGCGACTTTCCCGATGTCGTGAAGCACGCCGCCGAGGCGGATTTCCTCGATCTCCGTGTCCGTCATGTTCAGAGACTCGGCGATGAGCGCGGCGTAGGCGGAGACCTTCTGCGAATGTCCCTGCGTGTAGTGGTCCTTGGCGTCGATGGCGAATGCCAGCGAAGTGACCGTGTCGAGCACGGCTTGAGGGAGTCCTTCCGGGCCGCTCGAGGAGGATGGCACGGTGGGTTTCGTGTTGGGAACCTCAGTCGTGGCCAGCGACTCCGTAAACTGTTTCAAGCGCGAATAGATTTCTTCAAAGGCATCCGGGCCGGTGGCAAAAAGGCGCTTGAGAGTTACGCCGAGGTAGGCTTCGAGGACATCGCGCTTCCACTTCTTTGCTTCGTTGGGATCGAAATGGTCGGCGGTGGAAACGGCATTGCCGCCCTGGTGCTTGGACAAATACATGGAAGCATCGGCCACCTGGATTAGCTCTTGCGGCGAAGAGCCGTGAAGCGGATAGCAGGCGATACCAAAACTGGCGCTGATGTTTTTCTCACGCAAGAGGGGATCGGCGGAAACCCACCCGCGGAGTTTTGTCGCCAGCTGCCGCGCGTGCTCCATATTTGTTTCCGGCATCAGAATGACGAACTCGTCGCCGCCGTAACGGGCCACGACATCGGAGCGGCGGCAATTCGTTTCGAGAATGTGGCCGACGCGCTGGAGAACGAGATCGCCTTCGAGGTGCCCGTAGAAGTCGTTGACGAATTTGAAGCGGTCGAGGTCCATGAGGACCAGTGCGAAAGCGCGGCCAGCGCGGGTCGAACGTTTCCACTCGGCGGAAAGCGCTTCCATGAAAAAACGATGAGTCTTGACGCCGGTGAGGCCGTCCGTGATGGCCTGCTCCTGCGCCTTCTGGAAGGAGAGAGCGTTGTGCAGAGCGCCAGCGATGAGGTCGGCAAGCGTACGAAGCAGGAGAATTTCCTCTTCGGAGAATTCGATGGCGGTCGAAGATTCAACGTACAGCACGCCGTGCAGCTGTTCGGCGTAGAACACCGGGAGCGCGATGGCGGCAGCGGAATCCGGCAAGAGCGGTTTGTGCGGGGAATCCACGGAGGTGGAAGACTGGTAGTCCGCCAATTGGCCGCTGCGGGCCACATGGCCAATGAGGCCCGTCCCAAGGGGAACACGGCGGCCGAGGGCGCCGCGGCGTGCGCCGGATTCGGCCTGCACGACGAGTTCGCGCGTCGAGTATTCCAGCACGCTGATTCCGATGTGATCGTAAGTTAGCCCGGCTTCCAGCTGCTCGGCAATCTTGGCAAGCATCTCGTCGGGGTTCAGCGTGGCGATGGCATTGCGAGAAATTGTGTTCAGCAGCGAAAGATGGCGCGCCTTGGTGCGCTCCTCGTGGAAGAGCCGCGCGTTTTCAATGGCGATACTCGCTTCGCTGGCGAGGACGCGCATGAGCTCGAGATGGCCTTCATCGAAGACGCGTTCATTCTCAGAAAAGACAGCCATGGCGCCGATGGCGTGATCGTAGGCGACAAGCGGGACGCCGCAGAAGCAGCCGTGCTGGAGAATAGGTTCGACGCCGAGTTTTTTTACTTCGGCGGCATAGTTTTCGCGGATCAGGACCGGCTGACGCGTACGAATAATGTACTCGGTAAGATAATTGCCGGCCGGGCGGCTGCGCGCAGGCCGTTGAATTCCTCCAGTGACTTCTATCTCGAACTGCATTTCATCGCGAAGCGGGCTGAGCGCGCCGATATAAAAATTCTCCACATCAAAGAGCCGGCGCAGCTCTTCCCAAACCTTGCGGAGCAAGTCTTCTTTATTCAGCGTGGAGCTGAGCGCCCGGCCAATCTCATTGAGAACGTGCAGCTCCTCGGAGCGGCGGGAAGTTTGCTGGATGAGGAAGCTATTCTCGACCGCCATGCCGATCTGGTGGCCAAGGGCGAGAAGGAGGCGATATTCAGCGGGAGTAAATCGCCGGCTGTCCGGTGTCCCGAGAAGAAGTACGCCGAAGGCATGTTCCTTGGCTTGCAGGCTGATGGCCACGATGCTGCGAAGACCTTGCGCGAGTGCGAGCTGGCGGAAACGGCGAATGGGCTCTTCGCGCTCGAGAGCGGCGACCGTGTCGTCATTGCGAAGATCGCGGAAACCGAGGAGGCCACCGAGGCGCGAGACGAGGCCGACAAGATAGTCGTCGAGGCCCTGTTCCTGCGCCGTGCGGCAGAAATTATCGCTTAGGCCGACGGCAACCACCGAAGTGGGACCTTGCGGATCGCCATGATGGAGAAAGAGCGCGCCGGCAGGCAGTCGTACAACTCCGAGGACGCGATCGAGCGCCTGCGAAAGCATGCGCTGAATCTCCCCGCCGACAAAACTCGAAGTAGCGAGATTGAGGTTGGAGAGCGCGAGCATGTTGCGTTCGACGCGGCGCTTTTCTTCTTCGTAGAGTGCCATGACCATCAGCATGGCCACGAAAGCGGAGGGCACGGCCGCGGCGGTTTGGAAACTGATGTCGCGGAAGAATGGAGCGGTACGGAAGAAGCAGAAAGTCACTCCAACGGCGGCCCATACGACAAAAGAGATGGCCAGAAGCCAGTCAGCGAGTGTTTCCTGGCGGCGGCTTTCTTGCCAGAAGACGTAGGTAACAGCAAGAAAAATAGCGGCAGCAGGAAGAATCAGCGGAATGTTGATCCAGCCGAGAGAGTTCGCACCGGCCCAAAATACGAGCACGCCGCCGGCGCCTGCCGCGGGGATACTCCAGAGCGGACGCTGGGCGTACAGCTGGGCGCCGAGAAAGAAAAAGATACCTGCGGCGGCATAAAGAAACTGATCGATTGCAGTCTGGAGCGGCCAAACATTTTTACCGCTGGAGAGAACCGGCCCGAGATAGCTGAGAGCGACGATGGCCCATCCTGCCGTCCAGTAGAGGAGATACGGCCGGCGCTTGAGCTGATAAATATAGGCGAAGAAGCCGGCCACCAAAGAGGTAGCCGCCAGCAATGCCAGTGCGATAAAGCTCTGGTTGGTCAAGGCCTCGGTCAATTCTCCGTCCCACGCGCGGACGGCGCCGTTGCGCCGTTCGAAGACGGTTATGCGTTTTATGCATCAAGGCCGTACAAACCCTCGACAGCTGCACGGGGACAACAATGCGGCGGCGCGAGGGGGTCACCTCGATGCACAAAGCAAAGTACTTGTGATTATGGATGATGGAATTTTCAGGAAGCAAGCGTACCAGGGTACCGGTTGCGAAAGAGGCAGCAGGGAGGGGGGGTAACGGTTTCCATACACGAGGGTAAGAGCGAAAGCCGCAGAAGGGTCTGGTCCCGTCCGAAGTGGGCCAATGAGGGGTCAGATTGGACGCAATATTGGGGTTTCGCTAAACTGAAGGTTTAAAATAGGTGTACAGGACGCGCCAGAAGCATGAGCGAGATGACGAATAAAACAGAGAACGGCATACGAGTACGATTTGCGCCCTCCCCGACAGGGTATCTGCACGTCGGAGGCGCGCGAACGGCCCTATTTAATTGGCTGTTTGCAAGGCGTCACCACGGAACGATGATCCTGCGGATCGAAGACACCGACGCGGAGCGAAACAAGCCCGAGCTGGTGACGGGCATTCTCGAGGGCTTGAAATGGCTGGGTGTGGAGTCGGACGAAGGGCCATTTTACCAGTCGCAGCGCACGGAACTTTATCGCGAAGCCGCCAAAAAATGCTTGGCGAATGGCAGCGCCTTTTTGTGCTACTGCCCCCCGGAAAAATATGCTGGCGGAGACCATGCCGAACCCGGTCAGGACGAAGAGCCCAAGGGCGGTGGGGCACGCCGGGTGACGCGTTGCAGTTGCCGCGACGGCAAGCCCTCGACACCCGGCGCGAAACCTGCCGTGCGCTTCAAAGTGCCCCTCGGCGGAACGACGAAATTCACTGACGTAGTCTTTGGCGAGACGGAATTCTCGAATGACGAGATCGAAGATTTCGTGCTGCTCCGTTCCGGCAAGGGCGATGAAGAGTTCGGTCAGTCGATGTATCAACTCGGCGTGGTAGTGGACGACATCGACATGCGCATCACCCACGTGATTCGCGGCGCCGACCATCTTTCCAACACACCCAAACAAGTGCTGCTCTATCGCGCGCTCGGAACGGAGCCGCCGCTCTTCGCGCACTTGCCGCTGATTCTCGGCGCGGACAAAAAGCGCCTCTCGAAACGCCACGGCGCCACCGACGTCAACATGTATCGCACCGAAGGTTTTCTGCCCGAAGCGTTCCGCAATTTTCTGGCGTTGCTCGGATGGTCGCCGGGCAACGACGATGAGTATCTGCGTACGAAAGACTTGATCGAACGGTTTTCGCTCGAGGGCGTCAGTCGAACGAACGGCGTCTTCGACAAGCCCAAGCTAGAATGGTTCAACACCCAGTATCTGCAGAAGCTTCCCATCGAGGACTTGCTCCCGGAAGTCGAAGCCGAGTTAAAGCGCAGCAAATTGTGGAAAGAAGAATGGGCCGCTGGCGCCGCTCCAGGCCCAGATGGACGTGACCACGCGTGGTTTTCCAGGACGGTCGATCTGCTGCGGCCGCGAATTCGCTTGCTGCCGGACTTTTCGTCCTGGTCTCGTGCATTCTTCAGCGACGAATTCCCCATCGATCAAGCTGCAAAAGAAAAATTCTGGAAGGATCCAAAAATCCCCGAGCTGCTCGTCAAGCTAGCCGACGCACTCGAAGCGCTGTCCGACTGGAGTCACGATCCGTGCGATCACGCCTCGCGCGCGGTCGCCGAAGCCGCGGGCGTCAAAGCCGGCCTGCTTATCAACGCCTGCCGCGTCGCAATCGTAGGCCAAGCCGTCGCCCCCCCGCTTTTCGATACCATGGTCGTTCTCGGCCAGCAGCGCGTCGTCAGCCGCCTGCGCAAAGCGTTCGCGTAGAACTCAGTAGGCTCGGTCTTCTATATATAGTCGAACGGCGTCTTTGATGTTCTCGACGGCCTCTTCGTAAGTATCGCCTTGGCTATAAGCAGCCTTGGAGGGCCGGGCACGAAACGAAATACCCGTCGGCGTCGCCTTCGATGACAACTCTGGGCGCCGATTATTCGTCGCGCAAGGCGACAACGGGGTCCACGCGCGCCGCACGTTGCGCCGGAATCACGCATGCAGCCAGCGCCACAATAATCAACGAGGCCGCCGTACCTGCATAAACGAGCGGCGCTGCAGGCGTCACGCCGAATAGCAAAGTCCTTAGCAGTACCCCAAGAATTCCCGCCAGCGCCGCACCTGCCACCAGCCCGACGGCGCTCAGCTTCAATCCTCGCCCCAAAATCATCCGCGTAACATCGCCCGGCCGCGCTCCCAACGCCATGCGCATGCCGATCTCACGAGTCCTTTGCGCCACGGAGTAAGCCAACACGCCATAAACTCCAATGCACGCCAAAACCAGCGCCAGCCCCGCGAAAATGCCCAGTAGCATCATCGGCCGCGCGCGGTCGGCCACATTTTCTTCCATGAGCTGATCCATGGTGCGAATGAACGCAACGGGCCGTTCGCTATCCACGGACCAAACTACCCCGCGCAACGCATTGATCACGCTGGCCGGCTCCTTTGAACTTCTCGCCACCAGGTAATACGGCGACGGGCCATCCACCTGATTCACAGGCACGTAAACCGCCGGCTTCATATCCAGCAAAAGTCCCCGCTCACGAATATCTTTCACCACTCCCACCACAGTTCGCCACGGCTCTTTAGATCCCGTAAGCTTCAGACGCTTCCCGACAGCATCCTGACCGGGCCAGTGCCGTTTCGCCAGAAATTCGTTGATCACCACGACCGGCTGGCTGGATGCAATGTCGCGATCCTCCAAGAGCCGCCCCGACTCGAGCGTCCCGCCGATCGTCTCCAGATAACCTGCCGTTACTTCGCGATAGAGCGCATCGTTGTCCTGCCCCGGCAAAGTAGGCGGCGCGCCTTCGATCGCATAGCCTTCCGTGTCGCCGACCGAAGTGAACGGCACGTCCGACCCAAAGCCCACGCTTTTGACGCCCGGAAGAGTCCGCGTCCGATCCAGCACGTCTCGATAGAACGCACGAATCTTTTCGCTCGTGTTGTATTTCTTGTCCGGTAGCGGCACGCCCATGGTCAGCAGATGATCCGAGCGAAAACCAAGATCGACGCGCCGCAGATTCCACAGGGTCTCGATCATCAAAGCCGCGCCCACCAGAAGCGCAAAAGCCATCGCGAATTGCGCCACGACCAAAGTGTCTCGCAGACGCGCGCCGCCTCGAGATTCGCCGGCTCGCCCGCCTTCCTTAAGAGATTCCTGGAGCGAAACATCCGTCGCCCGCAGCGCCGGCACCACGCCAAAAAATACACCCGCCAGAATAGAGACGGCCGCCGTAAACAGCAGCACCGGCGCGTTCAGCGCAAAGCCTTCTCCAGCAATCTGCGAAGGAACGAGGTTCTTAAATATCCCCCAGCAAAGCCTGCCAACGAGCAGCCCGGCCGCTCCTCCACCGATGGAAAGCAACAAGCTTTCTGTAACGAGCTGCGCAGCGATCTGCCCCCGGCTCGCGCCCAGAGCGATGCGCACCGCAATTTCGCGGCGTCGTCCAGCTGCGCGCGCCAAGAGAAGATTCGCCAGATTTGAGCACGCAATCAGCAGCACCAGCACGGCCGCGATTTGCAATACCCACAGGCCCGTACCCGTGTCACCGGCAAATTGCTTGCGAACGGGAACGACCACCGCGCCAATATTCGTGTTCGTGTCGGGGTACTGCAACTGCAGACGCTTGGCGATCACTTCCACATTACGCTGCGCCCGTTCGCGAGTGATGCCGGGCTTCATCCGCGCGACAACTTCCAGGTTGTGACGGTTACGCCGGGCGAGATCTTCGGGTGAGAATGAAGCCGGTTGCCAGAACTCGGCCGCATTGTCGGGAAAGAAAAATCCCCGGGGCATAACCCCCACAACCGTGGTGGGCTCATCGTCCATCAAGATCGAACGACCGAGTACCGCCGGGTCGCCCCCAAACCGCCTCTGCCAGAGGGTATAGCTCAATACAACGACCTTTCGCTTGCCCGCGTCTTCCTCCGCGGTAAAAGGCCGTCCAATAGCAGGCTGAACACCCAGAACATCGAAAAAGTTGGGCGTCACACGCCGCCCCAGGGCCTGCTCCGGTGCCTGATCGCCGTTGAAGGCGACGTCAGCGTAACGAATGGCCACCACATCGGTGAACACCTGGTTTTGCGCCCGCCAGTCCACGTAATCGGCTGCCGACATATTGTTTTGCGGGAAGCCTTGATAGGTTGCGTCTTCCCAGAGCATCACAAGCTGCCCCGGGTCGGCATAGGGCAAGGGGCGCAGGAGCACGCCCTCTACCGCGCTGAAAATAGCCGTGTTGGCGCCGATTCCCAGAGCCAGAGCGGTCAGCGCTACGACGAAGAAACCGGGGTTGCGCTTGAATTGGCGAAACGCTGAGCGGAGATAGGCATAGAAGTTCATGCCGTAGAAGACGCTCGAGCGGCGAAAAGGTTCCTCAAATTCTGGTAATCGGTCAGTTTCCGGTGCCGCGCTGACCAGGCTTGTACTTGAATCCGTCGCCGCCTTGCAGACGCGACCCTTGAAAGGTCCTGGTTTGTTCGCGTTACGGGAAACTTGAAATTCCACATAGACGCTAACCGCGCGTTCTACCAGGTACAACTCACGCCACGTTTCGCGGCGTCTCATTCACGGTCTAGTCGCATCTCTGGTGAATACATGGCTTGGAAGAAAACCATCTCTACTTTTGTGATTACAACCCTGGTCTGTTGTACCGGTCTCTCGCAAGAATCCAAGCAAACGCGGGAATTGCGACAGAAAATTAGGGTCGAATCCAATCTCGTCGTTCTGACTGTTACGGTGAAAGACGACAGCGACAGACTTGTCTCCGGTTTACTCAAGGACGACTTCCATGTATTCGATGACGAAGTCGAGCAAAGTATTCTCGCGTTCACTGATGAGAGTCTTCCTCTTTCGCTCCTAATCCTCGTCGACGGGGACCTGAAGTGGAAGGAAGGAACGCAGATGGCTAGAAGTGTGCGTTCAATCATCGGCGACATCGCCGACCAAGACGAAGCCATGGTCTGCCGTTTTGACATGCTGTTTTATCCGGGAGACGGGTTCACCAGTGACTCGATGAAGCTTATGGCGGCCCTAAAATCTGCCCAGTCAGCCGCGCAACCCAGTCTTCCATACATTCCCCAGCCTCTGGTTACAGATCAGGTCTCGACCACAGGACCGCCGTCGGTCGCTGCCCCAACCTACTCTGGTTCTAGACCAAGCAAGGCGCTTGAAGATGCGCTTTACTCCTCAGCGCAACTTCTTCAGCAACGGCCCAGTGACCGTCGCAGAATCATTCTGATCCTTACCGACGGCTTAGACGAACCAAAGCTGAATCACCATTCTCACGAGGCGGTGCGCGACTTCCTTATTCAAAACAATATCTCCCTCTACGCCTTAGCCTCAGGCTCTGCCAAATCGAAACGTAAATTCTTCAATTTGACCGACTACTCCTCGAAAACTGGGGGCGGGATTTTTTACGCAACTTCAACTTACACTATGGAACTCACGTTAACACGCATGACTGAACAAGCACGCCATGACTACACCCTCGCGTACACTCCTACTGGCAACAACCCTTCCTCAAAATTCCACTCTCTCAGGGTGACTGCCAGCCCCGGCTACAACGCCACGACCCGTTCGGGTTACTACACCACGAGTTCGGACGCACCCAACCCCTAGCCATTAATTTTCGGGTGCACTGCCTACTGAGTTCGCTACCAGACACTTCGTTTAGGACCTTTTCGATTACGGCAGCGTTGGCCAGGGTGCCCCGGATAAACCGGATACCTACCCGGTGTGTGCAATTTTGAACAGACAGACTCTCAGGCCGAGTCATAACTTCCATTTGATAGTGAGACTGCGAGCTTAGGTCCGCGATGGCAGTCGCTCGGGTGCCTCCGGGGGCGTCATCGCGGGCTTCCTCGTAATCCCAACCAGATGGTTTTCCCATGTACGAGACAACTTCTCAGCCTCAAGTCCCTGGTTGTCCCTATTGCGGCGGAAAACAATTCTTCCGTTCGAGAAGAAGCGGCTTCAAGGATTGGTTCCGTCACCATGTGTTGCTTCAAAACCCTTATCGCTGCGCGGACTGCGATGGGCGGTTTTTTCGCTCTCATCACCGCCATCATCGCAGGGACCAACTGCACCAACATCACGCCTGAGCCGTAACCGCACCCGATTGGTCGCGCGGAAACCGTACAAGTGCATTTCAAGTTTCCGATTACGACTTACCAGAGTCGAAAATCACTACGCCTGTGCTTGGCTGTCGAAAAATTGCGACCGTGGGGAAACATTTTCGCTGTTGCCAGCATCGCCGTATGGACAGTGCTCGTCGCCCTCGACAGCCCTTATGCGGATGTAGCGATGTTGTTGTTGCCTTCGTTTACGCTATCCATGGAGTGGATAGCCTTGTTTGAACGTCGCGCGAAGCGAACGATTTGGGCTTGTCCAATCGAGTTTCGCTCAACTGGTAAACGCGGTTACCGGGAGTTGGCTCCATGAGCCAAGTCTATGGCTTTTTTGCCACCAGGCGGAGCACGTCTGTCTCACGGCGATCGTAAAAGTCCGCCTTAGCCCGAACAATCTCATAACGGACGATCTGTAGTGCGTCGAATATATGCAGCATTTCGTTGCGCGAGCTGATGAAATCGGCCCCGCACTCCATCACGACGATTCCGCCGGGTTTGAGTGAGTCAACCACCTTCTTAATGGGCACCAGCGGCATGGTCCAACTAAACAGAACGAGGTCGAACCTTTCTTTCCCGAAATCGTATTCGCTGTCGCTAACGGCAGCAGTGTGCAATGTCAGCCCAAGCTCCTTCGCTCGTTTTTGGGCTAATGCGATCCCTGCATCGGCCGGATCAAATCCCGACACCTGCCAACCAAGGCTCGCTAGATAGATGGCATTTCGGCCTTCTCCCATTCCATAGTCCAGCGCGGCTCCCGGCGGTCGCCCTTCGACCATCCTCATGAGAAAGGCGTTGGGAGCCTTGTTGAAATTGGCATTGCTATCGGTGTAGTAGCGATTCCAGTAGTCCGCCTCCAAAAGGGGCCGCTGTGTACGAATCAGTCTGGTCCTACGGGCGATCTCGGACTCGGCGATTCCTTCGCTCTTGAGCTTCGCGGCATACCTTTCCACGATCTCTTCATTCGTAAGCACCAACAATGGGTTCTCGGCGCGCAGTTGCGGAGTAAAACTGTTTCGAAATTCAGGATAGAAGTCGTACTCCGGTTTCTGACCGAAAGCGAGTGCTGAATACAAGAGCGTTGCAACCAGCACCGCGAGCATCTTATGTTTATGGTAATCGCTTGGTCTCATAAAAGCCTTCGCATGACAGAACGCGCTAGTATAAATCAGCTAAGCGATTGCGTAACTCTTGATAAGTCGCGTGATTCAAGATGCTTTATAATCGCCTCAATCGTTTGTGCCGGGGCTACTGAGTGCAGATAGGAGGGAGGAAAGTATGCGACGCGTCGAATACCCGGCAGTAATGTCGCATCGCCAATTTTGGATTCTTTCCGTCGCAGGCAAGCACGTCGTTTCACAATAGAAGTAGCGTGACTATTGCGAGGACCTGGAAGCGTTCTTTACCTGCATTTTCAGTGGGTTTGATTCATCGCGGCTTCGATTTCCTCGGCGGTATGAGGGACACCGGGCGTAAGAATTTCCGCGCTGCCCTTCTTGACCAGATACATATCTTCGAGGTAGTAGCCCTGTCCGCTAATGGACACGATTGGCTCAAAGTCAATTACCATTCCCTCTAGGAGCGGACCATTGATGTAGCCGGTGGTGAGATTCGACCTTCTTCAGTCTACTTTTTCGCCGTAACCACATTTCGCACGCTAGGTGTCACGTGGTGCAACCTGGCGCTCGGCCGTGGGGAACTGGGCGGCCACGTTCTAACGGCTTAATCGAACGCGCGCAGAGCACCCTGCCTGCCTTCACGTATTCGCAAAAACGCGCGTCCGATTAAGCGCTAGCGTTACTCAGGACCTTGAACCATTTCCCGCCGACGTACCCCTGGTGTATAAGGAGTGCGCAGTCGCGCTCCCCTGATTTGTCTCCTTGTGGATCAAAGGACGATATGGACCGGAACGCAACCGACGCTAGACGCTTGGCGCACTGGAAACGCTGGCTCTCGTTGCACGCGTATGGCGCCGTCACGCGCACTCTTTTTGGAGCGACAACCCCGCCCGACAGAATGCGCGCGCGGTTCGAACGATTCAGCACGGTTTCGCGGGCTTCGATGCAGCGCAAGTTCCCAAACCTGACGTTTGAGGACCACGCGATCGGTCCACTTACCATGGAGTCAGTGTGTGCGGTTAAATCGCCAGCCTGCGTGATTCTGCACCTGCATGGTGGTGGATTCGTCTTTGGCTCGCGCGCCTCATACCGCAACCGTGTGATGCGTCTGAGTTACCGCTGCAATGCCGAGGTGTTTGTCCCAGATTATCGCCTTGCCCCTGAGCATCCCTATCCCGCGGCATTGGATGATGCGCTGGCAGCCTGGCGATACACGAAGAACGTTCGGAGCGAAATGCCGATATTTGTCAGCGGGGACTCGGCCGGCGGCGGCCTCGGTCTCAGTCTTCTCCTTCGTTTGCGCGATCTGACCGCCGCGATGCCGAATGGCGCGCTTCTGCTGTCGCCGTGGACAGATATGACGGCCTCAGGAGCGTCGGTCGACGGCAATCGACGCAAGGACCTTTGGCTGAGCCGAAAGCATATCGAAATTTGGGCTGGCTATTACGTTGGTAAAGCTGATCCCCGAACACCTTATCTGTCACCCGTATTCGCGGACCTTTCGGGACTGCCCCCGCTTCTGCTGCTCGTGGGTGAAGATGAAGTTTTGCTCGACGATGCCGTTCGTATAGGCGAGGCCGCAACGCGTGCAGGGACGTCCGCGGAAGTGCTGATCGGGAGAGGGATGCAGCACGACTGGCCGCTAACATTGCCGTGGCTAGACGAGAGCCGCGCAGCGTGGAGCAACATGCGTCTCTTCGTCGAGAAGCACTCAGTCCACGCATCCTCCCGCTGACTCCTGGTAAGTCGGAAATCGGAAAGGTTCGTACTAGCCCCGCTATCTAGTCTTCATCCAGAACTAGCAATGCCCGGACAAGTGGGCCGTAGTTTCCCCACTCTCTCATGACACCGCCTTCATCGGGGATGGTGATGCCGAAGTCTTCCTCAACCTCGTCGAAGTAGAGCAGCCGGTTTCCTTTTTTGGCCACGACAAAAACCTGCTCGCGGACAGCCCCCTGGTCCCTAAGGCATGGCAGGTGGAATGGCTGAACGGCGTATTGCTCGTAGAGTCGCTGCACCCCAGGCGCAAGCGATGAAATCTCCCTCGACAGAATCTCGTCGAATCGCTCCTTGCTTACTGGTGCCCAATCCAAGGCGCTTCTCCCGCTTCGACACGATGGTACACGACTATTTGGCTCAACTCTGATTAACGTTACCGTACAAGTCCGCAACAATAAGGATCTCGAGATTCACGGTTCGCGAAGGACGAATTCACGGCTGCAGTGAAGCGATATAAGCAGTGAGGTCAACGATGTCTTGGTCTGTAAGATTGGCGACAACCGGTTTCATAGCAGCGGCACTACGGCCATCGCGAGTGCCGCTTTTGAAGTCGTAAAGTTGCCGCGCTGTAGCAGTAGCAGAGCGCCCCGCCAACGGCGGGAACAGGTCTCCCTTTCCCTTCAAGCCGTCTCCGTGACAAAAAGCACAAGGAAGAGTCTTGCCAGCATCACCCGTCTTCGCCAGCAACTCGCCCCTCTTTACACTTCCGCTCGGCACGTATGCGATAAACCCAGACGTGGCATCGCGCAACAACGTCCGCTTCACGTCCTCAGGCACCTCGATGATACGGAGCCCGATCGGCTCTGTAGCTCCGCTGGAA
>DATMKS010000023.1:0-124484 GCA_035571045.1 Verrucomicrobiia bacterium | reverse complement strand
TCCGCAAATGTCCAGGGCCTGACCGCGATTTCCAATCCGTTCAACGTGACTGGTTTCTGCGAAACCGGGAACATGATCACGGCGCGCCGCAATCACATGGTGATTGCGCTGCCCAACGGAAAGATTCTTCTTACCGGCGGGGCGTCGAATGCGAATGGAACGGGATCCCTGGCGAGTGCGGAAGTGTATGACCCAGTTGCGCACACATTCAGCAGCACGGTCAACGCGATGAGCACGTCGCGCGTCGATCATACGGTGACGCTATTGCTCAATGGAGAAGTGCTCGTGACGGGCGGTTATTCGGACACCACAAATGCCCAGCCGAGCGCCGATCTATATTTCACAGCGAACAATGTGTTTAATCCGGTGACGGCGCAGATGACGACACCACGCGCGGAGCACGCGGCAACGCTGCTGGCGAACGGGAAAGTGTTAATTACCGGCGGAAATGACAACAACGGAAACACGTTGGCGAGCGCCGAAATTTTCGATCCGACGGCCAACACGTTCACGGCAACCGCGCAGCCTATGAATAGCGTGCGGCAGGCCCATCATGCGGACCTGCTGCCGAATGGGAAGGTGCTGATCAGCGGCGGATTAGATGGAAACAACAACGCGCTGGCATCGGCAGAAATCTGCGACCCGGTGGCTGGCACGTTCACGCCGACCGGCAACATGACTACCGCTCGAGGGAATCATTCGTCCGCACTGTTGTATACCGGACAAATCCTCGTTGCGGGAGGACTCACCGGACCCGGGACCGGTCTGGTACTGACTGCAACGGCTGAGCTTTACAATCCTGGCACCGGAACGTTCACTCCGACCGCGAACATGAGCGTCGCTCGCGGACACTACGCGGGGATCGTGCTGGATGATGGCACAGACTTCATCTCAGGAGGCGCGACGCTGCCTGCCGGGATAAACGCGGATATCTACAACCCGGTGACGCAGACATTTAGTGTAAGCGGGAATTTCACGGCGGCCCAGACTGGGATGCGCGAGGCGGTGGCGCCTGATGGCACAGTGCTGCTCGCCAGCGGCGTGAACAATGCCGTCCCTGCTGTGACTGTGCCCAATTCGGAGCTGTTTTATCCCGCACCACTGCCGGCGGGGATCGTAATCACGACTCCGACTACTTTGCCGGCGGCCGTGCAGAACGTGCCTTTAACACAACTCATCCTAGAGCACGGAGGCGTTGGAAACCTGACCTGGTCAATCGGCACGGTGCCTTCCGGCATAACCGTGACAGTGACGACCAACGGCATTTTGACGGCGACCGCGACGCAGGCCGGTACGTTCAGCATTCCAGTCACAGTGTTCGACAGCAGCACGCCAACGCAAACGACCACGGTACAGTTCACGTTGCAAGTTACAGGGTCACTGGCCATCACCACGACGACTCTTCCGAATGGCGTGGTTGGCACGGCTTACAACAGTCCGATTGTGACGACCGGCGGCACGCAACCGGTTTCCTTCTCCCTGGCTACTGCAGCGTTTCCGCCGGGGCTGACAATCACTCAACCTGCACCGGGGACGCAGACAGGCGCATTGGCGGGCACACCGACGACGGCGGGGACATACAACTTCTCCGAGACGGTGATCGATCAATCGAGTCCTCAGCAGACAGCGACACAGAATTATACGGTCACGATTGTTGCTGCGTTTGCAGGGACGACACCGAATACTTTGCCCAATGGCACGGCGGGAGTGGCTTACTCACAAGCCCTGACTTCTACCGGCGGAACGGCCCCGTTCACGTATCAGTTTGTCTCGGGCACACCATTCCCGCCGGGGCTTTCCATTTCATCGACCGGTCCCACCACCGCAGTGCTCAGCGGTACCCCGACGAGTGCCGGAACATTTACATTCGCGTATCAGGCTGCGGACAGTTCGACTCCGGCCCAGGGCTACAGCGAATTCTTAAAGGTGAGTTTCCTTCCGCAGCCGCCGACCGGGCTGATAGCCGCTTATGTGCCCGGCACAACCACGGTAAATCTTGGTTGGACCGCCAGTACTTCTGGCGGTGTGACCGGTTACAACGTGTACCGGGGCACGACATCCGGCGGACCGTACACCCAAATTGGTTCATCGACCGGTACAAATTTTACCGACGGGAATGCCACAGGCGGGACGACGTTCTACTATGTCGTGACGGCGACAGCTCCTGGAAGCCCAGCGATACTAGAAAGCGCATTCTCGGCGCAACTGCCCGTGTCCACGAACTGAAGAGGGGCAAGGAGATAGAGGAATTAATGCGAAGCAAGACGGCGCTGGGCGTCCGCCACAAGCGGATCCCCGGCGCCTTTTTCTTTAATGGAGAGAAACGTTTTGTAGGATTCGGCGGCGCCGGGGCTGTTCAGACCTTCCCGGGCGCGGCCCTGGTAGTAATAAACGGCGGGCAGAAGGTGATAGCTGGGGACATCGTCGAGAAAGACGGAAGTGGCTTCGCCGCGGCGCGTCAGGCAAATATCAAATTCGGAGGAAGCCTCTGTAAACGCCCCGGCATCGAGATAAGCGCGTCCCATGTCGAAGTGGCCGAGCCAAGTGTCGGCGAGTTTTTGCGCCTCCTGGAATGAATTTAGAGCGTCGCGAGCGCTTCCTTTTTTGAGCTGGGCTTCGCCTGCGATCAATTTTGCGTAAGCCTGCGGCTCGCTTTCGAGGCGCTGCGAAAGAGGAGCAACGATTTGCAGAGCTTTCGCGTCTTGGCCCGCGGCCACGTAGACTTGCGCCGAGCGATATAAAACTCGGGGGTCTTTGCTGTCTAGGGACGCCTTGTTCGCGGAAGAGAGGGCTTCCTGCGTTTTTCCGAGCGTCATTTGCACGAGAGCGAGCATCGCCGTGCGATCCGCGACGGACTCCGCATCCCTCGCTGCGAGATCGACTTTGATGGCTTTCTCAAGAATGCTAGCCGCGTCCGCGAGCTTTCCTTCGTACTGAGCCAGATCCGCGAGTCCGGTAGCCGCGATCGACGCGCCATACGGGCTTACCGCCTGAAGCTTCCCATAGTTTTCCGCAGCCTCAGTCGTGTGGCCGAGACCCAATTCCGCGAGCGCCATAGTTCGCAAGGCCTGATCAAATTTCGGGTTCTCCTGAAGAATGGCCCGAGCTTCCTTGGCCGCGGTATCAAAATCCCCCGCGTAAAGCGCGTACATCGAATAGTTCACCCGCTGTAGCAAGCTGTGAGGAGTAATTTCAAGCGCGCGCTTCTGCTCCTCTAGCGCTTTGTTCATATCCCGGTTGTAGAAATAGGCGAGGGCGAGATTGGCGTGCCCCGCAGTATCGGCAGGATATTGGCTGACCAGAGCGGACAATTCCTCCATCGCCTTGGGCTGGTTGCGCGTGAAAAGATAGTAGCCGCTGCGCGTGCGGTACTTTTCGCGGTCAGTCATGCGGTCGATATGCGACATCGCCAAGCCGTAATACTTCTCGGCATCCTGGTGTTTTCCAAGATTGTTGTAGAGGGCTGCCATCCCCGCGTACGCACGGCCCAGATTGGGATCCAGTTCCGCAGCCTGACCGTAGGCTTTCAGCGCGTCATCCCATCTGGCAGCCTGCTGAAAATCCTGTCCCACAGCATACGCGTGAGCAGCCTCGAGCGAGCCCGCGCTGAACGTTTCCGCCGCAGACTGTTGGGCGGACTCCGGTGTGGTGTCGCCCAGTCCCTTGCGAAGGCTCTCCGCGAGCTTGCCCGCCGCCCCAAGCACATCCTGTTTGTTCGAGGCGTTTCGTTGCTCCGTGAGAATCGTTCTGCCGGTCGCAGGATCCAGGGTGGTCACGAAAACTTTGTAGCCTGTTCCGTCCTGCGCGATGGAGCCAGTCACGACGGCGTTCACACCTTCGCGCACAGCAACGAGTTGCGCCAGCGATGCGTCCATGTGCGTCGCCCCAGGCTGGAGCCGCGCGGCATCCTTGCGCGCCTGGCCGCGATTGAAAGACGAGATGAATGGTGCGCCCTCAAGAGCGATGCCGAGCATAGGTTCGAGAGTCCCGTCAAACACCGAGTCACCAGTCTTGTTGTCGAAATCGGCGATGAGCAGCGTCACGGGCGCATGAGGAGCCGAGGGATGCGGGCTTATTCTGGAACGGGTGAAGAGAATGCCCGCGACCACAACGACTGCAAGTCCAGCGGCCGCCCATTTTGCATAGGCAGGCAAAGTCGTCGCCCGCGGGGCAACGATGCGCGTACCCGCCGCAGGCCCTTGCCAAATTTCGATCTGCTGCAGCAATTCCGCTGCGCTGGCAAACCGCATCTGCGGGTCGATTTCCAGGCACTTACGCACAATGTCGCTGAGGGACCGCGGAATGGTTTTGTCGAGTTCGTCGAGGGGCCTGGCGGGCTCGTTGGTGCGTTTCCAGAGCTTGCCCATGGTGGTGTCCGCGTCGAAGGGCACCCGGCCGCTCAGCATTTCGTAGAAGATAATTCCCATACTGAAGAGATCTGAGCGGGCATCGAGTGACTGGCCTTTGGCCTGTTCGGGGGACATATAATCCGGCGTGCCGATCAGCGCGCCGGTCTGCGTCATGCCCGCCCCAAGCATCGAGCGCGCAATGCCGAAGTCCATCACGTAAGCGCGGCCGTTTTTATCGAGCATGATGTTTTGCGGCTTGAGGTCGCGATGAATCACGCCCTCATGGTGTGCCGCCTCAAGCGCGCGGCAGACCTGCGCAAGGATGTTGGCGGCTTCAGCCGGCTCGATTTTTTTCTTTCGGCGAAGGACACTTTGCAAGTTCTCACCTTCGATGTACTCCATGGTGATGAACTTGATTCCGTCGGCCTGGCCGAGATCATAAATGCGAATGACGTTCTTGTGCGTGATTTGCCTTGCCAGGATCAATTCCTGTTTGAAGCGCCGGAGAATCTCCGGATTGGCCGCCATATCGGCGCGAATCACCTTGATCGCTACTTGGCGTTCCAACTCTTTATCGTGGGCCTGGTAAACAGCGCCCATTCCGCCTTGTCCCAGCAGGCGGACAATTTCGTAGCGGCTGCCGATGGAAGTGCCCGGACTCAGTTGAACAAGAGGCGTGCTCGAAATGATGCCCTCAGCCGCCGGCACAGACCAGCCTTGCCCGCTGGTGGCCAGGGTCTGGTCACTTAGCGGGAGCGGCGTCGTGCATTTTTCGCACTGCACCGAGGTTTCCGGGTTTTCGTAGCGACACTCTGGACAGACCATGGTTGTCACGCGCTGGTGGCGTCAACGCGTTTATTATGAAGCCTTTGCGGGCGAATTAAAACATGCAACGGATTTTTGTGTTCCGATAGTCCCCTGCGAGGGCGGCGATGCTGTGAATTCGCCAAATCAGCTGAACGGTATTGCGCTTCGAAGAAAAACCGCGCCAGCCTGTTCTGCGGCGGGAAAAACTGCTGAGTCCCATTCCCGCAAACCGGTCACTGGCCCTCCCGAAGTTTTCCTCAGGCTTGTGAATTCCGCATGGTATGCTCTGCCCGTTCCCGTTAGAATCTCCGCGTCTGCTTGTTGCTTTCATGAAGAAGATCATCGTCGCCGTTGGCAGCACTCGCAAGCCAAAGCTCCGGGCGGTTACGGAAGCTCTGAAAGCTTTTGCGCCCAAACTCGTTCCGGATGGAGACTTCGAAGTGGTTGGCGTCGAAGTGGAGAGTGGAGTAAGCCCTACGCCTTCCTCGAGCGAAGAGCTGATGCGCGGAGCTCGCCAGCGCGTGGAAGGGCTCGTACAGCTGGCTCGCGAAACTCGCAAACCGTGGCGCTATTTCGTGGGCCTCGAGGGCGGTCTCGAGGTTTTGCAGGACGACAGAAGTCGGCGCGTCTTCCTGGAAAGCTGGGCCTATGTGAGCGATGGCGCGCGAGGCTTCTATGGGCGTTCCGGCGGCATCGAACTACCTGAAGAGCTCGCCCACGAAGTTCTGGAGCGCGGCTTCGATTTGTCGGATGCCATTGATCGTTATGCAGGCGCGATCGGCATTCGCGACGGGCAGGGCGCTTGGGGAGTTCTTTCGTCGGATTTGATCCAGCGGGACGAATCTTTTCGCACTGCGGTTATCACTGCGTTCGCGCCGTTTTACAATGCGAAGATGTATGGCAGGGCCAGCAACGCCGCGAGTTAGATTTTGTGGGAGCAGGGCCAGGGGAGACCAGAGTGGATATAGTCAAAGGCAACATGGGCTGGATCGAAGTCGTGGTCGGCCCGATGTTTTCCGGCAAGAGCGAAGAGCTGATTCGCCGTTTGCGCCGCGCCGAGATTGCGCGACAGCGCGTGCAGATTTTTAAGCCCGCCATTGACGAACGCTACGCGGCCAACGAAATCGTTTCGCATTCAGGGCTGGGCATCTCTTCGGATAACGTGACCAAAGCCTCGGAAATCATGGAGAAGCTTTCCCCTCGTACGGAAGTCATCGGCATCGACGAAGCGCAATTTCTGGGCGAAGAGATCGTCGATATTTGCACCAAACTCGCCAATCTGGGAAAGCGCGTCATCGTCGCCGGGCTCGACACAGATTATCGCGGCCGCCCGTTCGAACCGATGCCGCGCCTGCTCGCTATCGCGGAAGAGATTACCAAGCTTCTGGCCATTTGCATGCGCTGCGGGAATCCCGCCGTGCATACGCAACGCCTGGTGGAGAGCGAAGAGTTGATCGTCGTTGGCGCCGGCGGAATGTACGAAGCCCGCTGCCGCCGCTGCTTCGAGCCGAACCCGGCGCTGGCACAAGAGAAAAAGGACACGGGACCACAGCTAATGATCCGTAATCGCGCGGCCTCCGCCACTGGCGGAGGGAACTAGATCCCTTTGCTTCGCGTGTCGGCTTGTCTGTTCAAACCATCTTCTTTGCTTGAGCTTGCAGGCCGATTCCTGCAAACTGACTCGTCCCAATAGACTGCAAATCCCGATAGTGGAAATTCATGATCATCGAATCGAAGGCACCGACGCGTGTTGATTTTGCTGGAAGCACACTCGACATCTGGCCGCTTTATCTGTTTCATCCCGGTTCGGTCACTCTAAATGCCGCCATCTCGCGTTACGCCTCCTGCGTGATTCATACGCACGCGCCGTGGGATGAGCGGATCAAGCTCGTGTCGCGGGACATCAAGCGGGAAGAGAGCTTCGCGTCTGTTGCGGCGCTTTCGAAAACCAAACGCTACAAGCTGCCGCTACTCGCGGAAATTGTGAAGTTTTTTCAGCCGCAGGGGGGATTCACACTCACCACGGATTCGGAAGCTCCCAATGGCGCGGGCATCGGCGGTTCGAGCGCCATGGCGGTGGCCATCTGCGCGGCGCTCGACCGCTACACCGGAGCCGGGAAGAGTAAAATCGATTGGATTCACATCAGCCGCGACGCCGAAGCCATCGTCATCAATGTTCCCACCGGCACGCAGGACCATTACCCGCCGGCGTTTGGCGGTGCGGCGGCCATCGAGCTCCCGCCGGGAGGTGAGCACCGCGTTGAGCTGCGGGTGAATCTCGACGAACTGGAACGCCGGATCGCCGTCTGTTACACGGGGAAACCGCGCCAGCACGGCATCAACAATTGGGAAGTGTTCAAAGCGCAGATTGGCGGCAAACATTCCGTGCAAAACAGTCTCGAGCGCATCTCCGAGGTCGCGCAAAAAATGCGCTTTGCCATGGAGAAGCCGGACTGGCACGAGGCGGGGCGCTTGATGCGAGAGGAGTGGTCCTTCCGCAAACGAAATCTGCCGACTATTTCGACCAAGAAGATCGATCGCGTGATTGAAGGCGCGCGGCGCAATGGCGCGCTGGCCGGAAAAGTTTGCGGCGCGGGAGGCGGGGGCTGCGTTGTACTGCTAATCGAACCGGATGCCCGCAGCCGCGTGGAGGCGGCCATTGCCGAGGCGGGCGGGGAAGTTCTGCCTGTAACCATCGACCGCCAAGGCGTCCAGGTGATCTCCCGCTAGGCTACACGCTCTGGCCTGATCCGCCGAGCCCACCCACAAAGAGGCCCATCGACCCCTTGCCGATCGCCCCCAGCATCTGAAGCCGAGCCGCCCAAGCCGCGGGCGTGGCTGTAGCTGTTTTTCCCCTTTTCCGCATCATAGAATCTTGGGAGGCATTTCGTAATAGAATAGGTGTGCTGGCCTTGGGTGGCTGGCCCAAATTAGTCATGGCGACTCGTCTCATTCTGAGTTTGACGCTGTTTCTCGCGGCCGACGCGGATATACCGCGGGTCAACAGTCTTCGTCCGCCTGCACAGCCCATCGCCGTTTTCCCATCCGGCGAAGAGATTTCTCTTTTTCCGGATACGGCTTCCGGCGCGCTCGACAGTCAAGGTGACTCCCAGACACCAGTCAAGCCGAACAGTGCAACGCTTCAGGAGTCTACGAAACTTGAGCTCATTCGCTACGTTTCCGGCGAGTTCGCCAAAGCCACAAAATCGCTTCCCGCCGGCAAAGAGGGCTTAATCGTTTACGTTGGCAAGCCGCTCGAAGCGGAAACGCTTGAACGCGCCGTTGCTACACACGGCGCTGCGGTCAACAGCGGCGACAAAGTCCAAATCACCAAACTCGATTTTCACGACCACCAGATCATTGTGGATTTGAACGGCGGCGGTCGCGGGAAAAAGCGCCTGCGCGACCGCATCCATATTGAAATGGCGGGCATTCCGACAGCCCAAACGACGACAGAGCAGGAAGAGAAGGGCCCTCCGGGGCTACTGCCTGGGCAGGGCAGCACGATTTATATCGATTTTGGCAAACCTGTTCCGGACTTGAGCCCCAATGAACTGAAGCAGCTTCTCTCGCCGTTCCTGGATTTTTCGAGACAGCGGTCTGCCTCGGTTGTGTGGGTAGACACGTTGCCTCCGGAGATGAAGAAAGCCATCCAGGAACGGCGGCCTATCGTCGGCATGGATCGCGAACAAGTGGTTGCCGCCATCGGCAAGCCCGACCACAAGATCCGGGAACGCGACAACGAAGGCAACGACATCGAGGACTGGATCTACGGCCAGCCGCCTTCGAAGACCGTCTTCGTGCGCTTCAACGGCGACCGCGTGACCAACATCAAGCAATACCCGCAATAGCTGACGTCTCGGTTTCTTTCTGAGACCCCGGCCACCCCTTCCCGCGCTGGTAGTCGTAGTACATCTTCTTTATCAACTCGTCGTACCGGGCGGTCCCGGGCCTCTCGTCAAGGTCGATAAGCACTTGTTGAAAGAGTGCCTTGTTTTCCCTGCGCATCGAGTCCCTCGCTGGTCTTCTATTGAGGTAAGGAAGGGGACATTTCTAAAGAGGTTTGACACCACACTTCTCGCTTCGCGTTGACTTTTCTGAACGCAGCCCATAGCATTTTGGGTTCGGCTTTGCGGTCGTTTCTCTCCAGAGAACTCGCCGCCGTTTCATAAATCCATCGGAGGAAGTAATGCCCATTAAGGTCGGCATCAACGGCTTCGGCCGCATCGGACGCAACATCATGCGCACCGCGCTCGACGACAAGGACATCCAGTTCGTCGCCGTAAACGACGTCACCGACGCCAAGACCCTCGCGCACCTGCTCAAATACGATTCTATACTTGGCAATCTGCCGCACACTGTGACGCACACAGAGGATTCGATATCCGTCGAGGGCAAAGCGTTCAAAGTTTTTAAGGTAAAAGATCCCGCTGAAATCGACTGGGCCAGCGTTGGCGCGGACATCGTTGTGGAATCCACCGGCCTCTTCACGAAAGGCGCGGACGCAAAGAAGCATCTTCGCGGCCCGGTCAAGAAAGTAATTATCTCTGCGCCAGCTGACGGCCCCGACGCTACTCTCGTTCTTGGAGTAAACGACAAGACCTACGACCCCGCGAAACACCACATAGTTTCCAATGCGTCCTGCACGACAAACTGCCTCGCTCCGGTGGCCAAAGTTCTGCAAGACACGTTTGGAATTCATAGCGGCACCATGACCACCATCCACTCCTACACGAACGACCAAAAGCTTCTCGATTTGCCGCACAAGGATCTACGCCGGGCGCGCGCCGCGGCCATCAACATGATTCCTAGCTCGACCGGCGCGGCCAAAGCACTGCATCTCGCGATTCCAGAGCTTAAGGGCAAGCTCGATGGCTACGCCATGCGCGTTCCTACGCCCAACGTGAGCGTCGTCGACCTCACCGTATTTGTGGAAAAGCCGGCAACCGTGGAATCCGTCAACGCCGCTCTCAAGGCTGCGGCCAACGGTCCCATGAAGGGCGTGCTCGCATACACGGAAGAAGAGCTCGTTTCGGCTGATTTCAAGGGAAACTCGAACTCTTCCATCGTCGACGCGGGCTACACCAAAGTCGTCGGCGATCGCTGTGTCAAAGTTTTAGCTTGGTACGACAACGAGTGGGGCTATTCCTGCCGCTGCCGCGATCTCATCAAATTCATGGCCGCAAAGTTCTAGACCATAGGGGCGGGGCTAGTTCATCCTGTAAGGTCCCGCCTTCCGTCTCACAAATAACAAGTGGCGAATCCCGAATTGCGAGTCACGAATCCATGAGCAAACTCACCATCAACGATCTCGAACTCCGCGGCAAACGCGTTTTCATTCGCGTCGACTTCAACGTTCCTCTCAAAGACGGCGTCGTCACCGATGAAACGCGTATTCGCGAAACTATCCCCACTTTGCGCCTGGCCATTCAAAAAGGCGCACGCCTAATCCTCGCTTCGCATCTCGGACGCCCCAAGGGTGGTCCGGATTCCAAGTTTTCGCTTTTTCCCGTCGCGAAAAAACTCGAAGCCCTCATCGGCAAACCCGTTCGCTTTGCCTCGGATTGCGCCGGGCCGGTGCCGGAATCCAAAAGCAAAACGCTCGGCGACGGCGAAATCCTGCTTCTCGAAAATGTGCGTTTCCATCCCGAAGAAGAGAAAAACGACGAAACCTTTTCGAAACAACTCGCCGCCCTCTGCGATGGCATCTTCATCTGCGACGCTTTCGGCTCCGCGCATCGCGCACATGCTTCTGTTGTCGGCATCACGCGCTTCGTGAAGGCGGCCGCCGCCGGGCTGCTCATGGAAAAAGAGCTCAACTATCTCGGCAAGGCGCTCAGCAATCCCGCACGTCCGTTCGTTGCGATCCTCGGTGGCGCAAAAGTCAGCGACAAAATCGAAGTGGTCGAAAATCTGATGAAAATTGCCGACGCCACGCTCATCGGCGGGGGCATGGCCTACACCTTTTTCAAAGCCCAGGGATTGCCCATCGGAAAATCGCTTGTCGAAGACGACAAGCTCGATCTCGCGCGCAAACTTCTCGCTGACGCCAAGCAGAGCAATCGTAAGCTTCTGCTTCCCGTGGACCATGTCATCGCCCCGGAATTTAAAGCCACCGCGCCTGCAACTACGGTCGACATCGCCGCCACCCCCGCCGACCAGATGGGTCTCGATATCGGTCCAAAGACCGCGGCCGCCTTCGCCGCGGAAATTTCGCGAGCCAAGACCATTGTGTGGAACGGACCGATGGGCGTTTTCGAGATGCCCGCCTTCGCAAATGGCACACTCGAAATCGCTAGAGCCGTCGCCGCCGCCACGAGTGCGGGTGCGACGTCTATCGTCGGCGGAGGCGATTCCGTCGCCGCGGTTCATCAATCTGGCGTCGCAGAACGAATCTCCCACATCTCTACCGGAGGCGGCGCTTCCCTCGAGTTCTTGGCTGGCGCCAAGCTTCCTGGCGTCGAAGCCCTGACCGACAAGCCGGCGGAAAAAGTCGCCAGCCTCAGCGCGCGCATAACGCGCCGTCCCGTCGTCGCCGGAAACTGGAAGATGTACAAGACGCAGATGGAGACTTCCGTATTTTTCTCTTCGTTCTCCATGCTCGTGGATGGCATCACGCAATGCGATATCGTGATCGCTCCGCCTTTTACTGCCATTCATGCCGCGGTCGAAGCCGCTCGCGGCACGCAAATCGCCGTCGCTGCTCAAAACGTTTTCTACGAGAAGGAAGGCGCTTTCACCGGCGAAATCTCTCCCCAAATGCTCGTCGAGGCCGGATGTCGCTACGTTATCATCGGCCACTCGGAAAGACGGCAATTCTTCGGCGAGACCGACGAAACCGTTGCCAAGAAAACGAAATCCGCGCTCGCCGCGGGGCTCATTCCCATCGTTTGTCTCGGCGAAATGCTCGACCAGCGAGAAGCTGGGACAACCGAGCACGTTTGCCGCGCGCAGCTCCTCGACGGCCCCGGTTCGTTGACCCCCAGTGAATTCTCCCGTATTCTAATTGCGTACGAACCAGTGTGGGCTATCGGAACAGGCAAAGTAGCCACTCCTGAGATCGCCTCTGAGGTTCACCGTCTCATCCGTAAGTGCGTTGCGGAGAAGTTCACCGCTGCTCACGCCTCGGCATTGCGGATTCTGTATGGCGGCAGCGTCAAGCCCGAAAATATACAGGGATTGATGGCGCAGGAAGACATTGACGGCGCGCTCGTTGGCGGAGCGAGCCTCGACGCCAAATCGTTCGCAAGCATTGTAAGAGATTGCGCAGGGAGATAGAAATGCCAGGTTGGATGAAGTGGACTATAGCTATCCTGATTGGTTTGGCGATTATCGTCGTCGGTTTTCGCTGGGCAGGCTCGTTGCTCACCGTTTTCTTCGTGATGAACTGCCTGGTTTTGATCATCGTCGTTCTCCTGCAGAGCGGCAAAGCCGCTGACCTCGCTGGCGCTTTTGGCGGCGCGGGCAGCCAGACCGCCTTCGGCCCTCGCGGGGCTGCCACACTTCTTTCACAGGCCACCACGTGGTGCGCCGTGATGTTTATGATCTGCGCCCTGGCCCTGATGATTCGCACGGACAAAGCGGTCGTGCAAGGCGGCTCAGTTTTACAGCAAACATCCAAGCCCGCTCCTAAGAAGACGCCCCCGACGACTCCAGGCGCGCCAGCACCTGCTCCCCAGTCTTCCGCTCCACAGAGCAATCCTCCGGCGTCGAGCACGGCGCCTGTCTCTTCGCAACCTGCATCTTCGCAGCCGGCTTCGGCGCCGCCGAAGAAACCGTAGCTCTCTCTAGTGACGTGCGCCCGGCCGTTCTGCGCCTAATGGTTCTCCGCTCGGCCTTTTTGCGGTAACGCCGCGATTGACCTGGCGTAGTTCGGCTTTACCCTCCCCGCAACATCCCCAAGGCTGCCAGAACTCATCCCAATAAATACGAGCAGCCCGACTTCTGCGGCCGGGCTTGCAGCCTTTCTCAGCGGCAGTTAAACTGTCCTTGTCACCGACGTGCGGTCGTGGCGGAACTGGCAGACGCACCAGCTTGAGGGGCTGGCGGTAGCAATACCGTGGTGGTTCGAATCCACTCGGCCGCACCATATTCTTCTGCGCAGAAACTTCAATTTGTTCTCGCCCTGTTGTTAGAAATGGGTGAGCCTGCCGTGGGCATTTTCCATCCAAGATCAGATCTAGGCACGGGGTGGTACCACAACATCTTTCGCCCTTGACGGCAAGCCATGCGCGAGCCAGCGAAACAAAATCGTTGCCGCGATTCCGCCCGCAAATTGGGCCACCACGAAGAGAGGAACGTCATCCGGCCGGATCCCCGCGAAGGTGTTGCTCAGGCATCTTGCGATCGTTACCGCAGGATTCGCAAAGGACGTTGAAGCGGTAAACCAGTAAGCGGCTGTGATGTAGCTCCCCACAGCGAAGGGGACGGTGCTGGGACGGGACCTCGAGCATCCCCAGATGACAGCGAGAAGCCCAAAAGTCGCAATAAACTCACTCAAGAGTTGCGCCGGTCCGCCGCGGATATGGCGCGATACGGAAACCAGCGGAAGGCCAAACATGGCGTGCGCTACTGTTGTTCCGCATATCCCACCGAAAATCTGCGCGGCAATGTAGGGAAGCGTCTCAGACCAAGCCAAACCACCTTCCATCGCGTCCGCTACAGAAACCACCGGATTCAGATGCGCGCCGGATATGGGTCCGAAAGTCAGTATCAACGCCACGAGCGCTGCGCCCGTGGCGATGGTGTTTGCAAGCAGGGCCAAGGCGGCATTTCCTGCCGCCAGCCGCTCCGCCATAATCCCCGAACCGACGACTGTGGCCACGAGAAAGGCCGTGCCGAGGAATTCCGCCACCATCCGGGTGCCCAGTCTCGATTTCATTGTGTCCCGATACGGTCAACTTCGGTCTTGATTGCCAGTTTGTCGAGACTTTCGAGAGGCAGAGAAAGCAAGAGATTGATCCTGCGGTCGAGAAGCAGGAAGGCATCTCGAAAAGCTCTCTCGATTTGCTCGGGTGTGCCTTTCACGCCTGCGGGATCAGCGACGCCCCAATGCGCCGTTATCGGCTGACCCGGCCAGATGGGGCATGCTTCTTTCGCTGCGTTGTCGCAGACCGTGAAGACAAAATTCATCTTCGGCGCCCCGGGCTTCGCGAACTCGTCCCAGTTCTTGCTGCGCAGCCCGTCAGTAGACAGACCTGCCAGCTCAATTTGCCCGAGCGCCTCGGGCCGCACAATTCCTGAAGCATGGCTTCCGGCACTGTAAGCCGAAAAGGTGGGTCTGCCCTTATGGTTGAGAATGGCCTCGGCCATAACGGATCGAGCGGAATTTCCTGTGCAAAGAAAAAGCACGTTGAAGTGGCCCGGCATCCTGAGTACTCCTGGCGATTCTAATTTCTTGATTTAACTCTTACTTGCAGCACGCCGGGCCGCAGCGAGCCTCAGCCGTTTAGCCCGTAGCTGTTTTCGCTGACGCCGGCTTGACGGCTCTGACGAAGGCGCTGAAGACCTTTCCATCGACTTGAGACGCGAGCGATTCGACGTCCAGCCCTTTTTCCGAGAGAAATTCGCGCGCATCCTCGGCGCGGTAGATTCGCTTTGGTTCGATTTCGATCTCCTCAAATCCCGCAGCGCCAAGCTTGCCGCGGTAGTCAGCTTCTTCCAGCGCTCCGGCGACGCACCCGACCCAAAGCAGCATGCTTTGCCGAATCTCCCGGGAGATCTCGCCTCGGGTAACCACATCGGATACCGCAAAGCGCCCGCCCGGCTTCAAAACACGAAAGGCCTCTCGCAACACGCTGTCTTTGTCGGAGGAAAGGTTGATCACGCAATTCGAAATGATCACATCCACGGAATCGTCAGGCAGAGGAATGTGCTCGATTTCGCCTCGCAAAAACTCCACATTCTCAGCTCCTGCCTTGCGCTTATTCTCATTCGCTAACGCAAGCATTTCGTCAGTCATATCGAGACCATAAGCCTTGCCAGTCGGTCCCACCCGTCTCGCCGATAGCAAAACGTCGATCCCGCCTCCCGAGCCGAGGTCGAGCACAACCTCCCCGGCATTCAAGTTCGCCAACGCCGTCGGATTGCCGCACCCTAGCGACGCCTGAAGGGCCTTCTCTGGCACCTGCTCCGTTTGCGCACCGTCATACAGATTCGAAGTAATCGGATCGCACGCGCACGCACTCGCAGGCGCCGCGCCGCAGCACGAACTCCCACTCGCCCCCGCCCGAAGCGCCGCTTGCCCGTATTTCTCCCGCACGATTTCCTTAATGCTCGCATCATCGATATCTGCGTTTTCCACTTTACCTCCTAGCGGCATATTTCAATGATGTCCCGAGGCCGCAAAGCTTTGTTCCGCATGCAGCACTCCGAATAAAGAAACTGCATCAGCTCCTGGAGCGCTTCCGTGTTTGCCGTGTACCGCAAGAAAGTGCTCTCGCGTTTCACCAAGACCAGATTTTCATTCTTGAGCTTGTCCAAATGGTGAGAGAGTGTCGAATTCGGAATTTCCAATTCTTCTTGAATATCGCCGACGACCAGCCCTTCCGGATGCGCCGATAGAAGCAGTTGCATGATCCGCAGGCGAGGCTCCGTGCCCATAGCCGACAACATGTCGGCATATCTTGCGACTTGCTCCGCACTCTTCTTGTTTTGCCCGCTCGCCATATTTCGATAGTTGCAGAAATACGGTCAGATGTAAAGCTCTCTTTGGCCCCTGGTTTCTTCTACATTTTTCCGGTCGTTTGCGTTACTCTTGACGGCAAAATATATCCGGTCAAAACGACTGAGAGGAGGCTTCTTATGCTCAGATATTCGCTTCGTTTGCTTGCTGTTGCTTCTCTTATTCTTCTACCCGCCCGTGCGGACGAAGATGTGGTCACTGCCGTTCACGGCACCGTCACCAAGGTTGATGCCGCGGGTAAGACGATCGCCGTCAAAACCAAAGACGGCACCGAGCACACCTTTCATTTCGTGGATAAAACCACCGTCCACGGCGCCCATGCCGCGGTTACCGGCGCCAAGGACTCTTTTCACGGAATCACCGAAGGTTCGGAAGTTGTCGCCCACTACACGGCGAAGGGCGCGGAAGAAACTGCCGTCGAAGTCGACAAGGTGGGTAAAGACGGCATGCACGCGGTCGACGGTACGGTCACGCACGTCAGTGAAGACGGCAAAACGGTTGTCGTCAAAGCAGCTGACGGCACTGACCACACGTTTCACGTCGTAGGCCACGACACTGTCATTTCGGCCAAAGATATCGGCAAGGGCACTGAGAAAGGCGCCAAAGTCACCGTCTATTACACCGAAAGTGCCGGAAAAAAAGTCGCCCACTTCTTCGAAAAACTCTGACGTCCCCGGTCTTCACAGCCGCTTGCGATTCCGCGGAACGCACGGCATCAACTCTATTGCAGTTGGCGAGGAATCGTTTGCGGATCATCCGCTCCGTTATTTGGAGCGGAGCAATTTACAACTCAGCGGAGCACAATCCTGTTCGTCCGACGCGCGAGCAGATAGCGTGCCAAACTTTCCAGATGCAAAGGGAGGAGTGGTATCATCCCGGCATCATGAAATCAAAATCTATTTTTTCGACGCCGCCATTGATCGTTTTCCTGGCTTGTGTTTTTGCTTCTCCTGTCTTCTGCCAATCGACCGCATCAGCTTCGAAGCACGCCTTGGTGCTGCACGCCGCGCGGCTCCTCGATATCGAGTCCGGAAAAATAATTACCCCCGGCGAAGTCCTTGTGCAAGACGAACGCATCGTCGAAATTGGCTCGTCAGTCAAACGCCCTCCAGCTGCTGAAGTTCTCGATCTCGGCGACACCACCCTTATGCCTGGCCTGATCGACGTTCACGTCCACCTCTTCCTGCATCCCGGCGCGGAGGATCTCCAGACCGTCGAAGAATCCGTCCCGCAGCGCACAATCACCGCGCTACTCGCAGCGCGTGATGACCTGATGGCTGGCTTCACCGCCGAGCGGGACATGGGCACCGAGGGGGCAGGCTCTGCCGACACCGCGGTCCGCAATGCCATCAACCACGGTGCAATCCCCGGGCCGCGCCTGCGCATCAGCGGCAACGCCGTCGACATTCTTGGGGGCCACGAAGACGCCATCCATTACAATCCCGAGCAGCACGTCCTTTCTAACGCCACCTACGCCAACAATCCCGCGGAAATCGTGTCCGTCATTCGTCAACAGGTGAAAGAAGGTGCCGATTTCATCAAAGTCTACGAAACTGGTCCCGACTCCCTTCGCGATGGCCATTTCTCCACGCCGTTCCAATACACGGAAGCCGAACTCCGCGCCGCGGTCGAAGAAGCAGCCCGTACCGGCAAACATGTGGCCGTCCACGCCACCGGCGAACCGGGAACGCTTTACGCCGCGCGCGCCGGCGTGGTCTCTATCGATCATGCGTATAGCCTCAGCGACGAAACCATGCGCCTCATGCGCGAGAAGCAAATTTTCGCTGTGCCAACTTTCGCCATCGCTGAATATTTCGCCGACCACGCGGCAAGCCCAGCGCAAGCCGATCGCGAACGCCGCATGCAGGACTTCCACGCCCAAGAATTCCGCAAACAGCTCGCCGTCGGCGTCCCCATGGCCGTCGGCTCCGACGTCGGCCCCTTTCCCCACGGAACGCAGGCTCTTGAATTTAACCTGATGGTCAAATACGGAATGACGCCGCTTGCTGCCCTGCAAGCTGGCCTCCTCAATGGAGCCAAATTGCTTGGCTGGCAAGACCAAATCGGCGCGCTAAAGCCTGGCTATCTTGCTGATATTGTTGCTGTTCCTGGCAATCCTCTCTCCGACATCGGCGCCTTGCAAAAAGTCAGCTTCGTAATGAAGGGCGGCATCGTCTATCGGCACGATCACCAATAAAAAGTCAAAGTCGAGACGGTCCGGCTCATAAGAGATTGGAAGGGCGAGACTTGTTTACCCTGTATAGGCCGGTCCCGTCACTCCACAAGAATTGAATCTTAATTTGGTGACCGCTTAGCTGACTATTGTCACGCGGACGCCGGAGCATTGCTTTCTGTCCGTCGGGGCGGTATGTTGGTTTTTGTCCGCGAACCACGATGAGTAGGAGAAATATTTCGCTGCTCGCCTAGTGAGACTACTCAATGTCCGCCGCCCCCTCTCAAGTTCTCCCGCAAAATCAGCCTGAAGGAATGAGCCAACTCGTCGAAGTGCAGGACGACAATCGCGGCATTCCTACGACACCAGCGGATCCCTCTGCACGCGGCCGCTGGCTTTGCTCGCAATTGGAAGCCGGCAATATTCTTTTCTTCGCGCGTCCGCCTTTTGCCATTCCTCAAGACGATCGCGAATTTCTTCTTGGCCAGACGCAAACGAGTTCCGCGCTCCACAAAAATGTCGCCTATCGACCCGGCGAAGACCGCATCACCGGCCTCGCCAAATCCGAAATCGTCGAAGCCGCGCGCCTTCGCCTTATCCTAAAAAATTACTCGGAGCACGCAACGCAGTTCCTTGGCGAACTTCTTCCGCCGTACGCTGGAAAATGGAAGCTCGATTTCGCCAGCTTCCGTCCTCTCGAAGAACGCGGCCGCCCAGCTCGCCTTCACGCGCGCAACGACTTGCCACACTTTGATTCTTTTCCCACGCGGCCTACAAACGGCGACCGCATCCTGCGCTTCTTCACCAACCTGAACCCTTCTCAGAACCGCGTCTGGAACACCTCGCAAACTTTTGAAGCCATCGGCCCGCATTTCGCCAAGTCCATTGGTCTGCCCCGCGCGCGCAGCACTAATCCTCTCGCTCGCGGAATGCGTCGTCTCGCCGGCGCTTTGCACTTTCCCGGGGCCCACCGTTCCCCCTACGACAACTTCATGCACCGCTGCCACAACGCCATGAAGGAAGACGCCAGCTTCCGCGAATCCTGCCCAAAACAACGTTGGGAATTTCCGCCCGGTTCCAGTTGGATTGTCTTTACCGACTGCGTCAGCCATGCGGTTCTTGAAGGGCAATACGCCCTCGAACAAACCTTTCTCATCTCGCGTCGCGCGATGGTCGAGCCGGAAAGGTCTCCGATCGCAATCCTCGAACGAATCGCCGGGGGCACGCTCTCAAACTGAGGCCAGCCACATTTTCTTTTCGACCGCATGGGCTTCCTGGCTACCGAGACCGGCAAACGGCATTCATGCAACGAAGATTTCAAAACGGTACAGTACTCCGTACCTTGTCCTTTGCGTGTTGTCTCGAACGAAAACTCTTGTAATTTAACAAGCGGCGCTCGTGAATCGGCGTAGACTGAGATTGCCATGGAGAAACTCAAAGCATTTCAAGACGTCGCTCGCATCAACGGTTTCGTTGACGTCGAAGAAACGGACGACGGAACTGTTCTCTGGTTGAAAAAGCCCACCACAAATGCGGAAGACCGCATGTGCGTCGACAGCATGACCAACAGCGTCACTGTCTTCTGGGCTACCATTCCTTGGAAAATAAACTCGAAAACATTTCGTGTCGTATCGGCTCTTCAGGAGTGGCTCGTACAAACCGGTAGATAGGCCGGCGCCTCGCGACGAACCGCGTTGCCTTCCTGCGTCTTGCTGTTGAGAAAAACCACAACATCTCTTTGAAAGTTCAAAAGAGCAGCAATGCCGGATCATCCGTGCGGCCGTTGCCCGCTGATTCTTTTGATTCTTTGAGGCCGCTTCCTGCTTCCAGCAGGCAGGCGTATAGTGACATCCTGGATGGTCACCTACGACAACAGCGGCGGCGCGGCCCCGGAAGCCCCCACTCCCGGTTTTCTCGCCCGCACCCTTTTCAACACCGGCCACAAAGTGATCGGTTTGCGCTACTTGTGGCTTGCCCTCGGCAGTGTTCTGCTCGGAATGTTTCTTTCGTTGCTGATGCGCATTCATCTTGTCTGGCCCGGCGCGCAAATTCCGTTTCTCTCCGGATTCGGCAGCACGCCGGAGCGCTACACAGCTCTCACCATCTTTCATGGTTCCTTGATGGTTTTTTTCGTGCTCACTACGGCGCCGCAAGCCGGCTTGGGCAACTATTTCTTGCCTCTGCAAATTGGGGCTCGAGAGATGGCGTTTCCGGCGCTGAATCTAATTTCGTTTTGGGCTACAGCCGCCTCGCTCGGCGGCATGACTGCGGCTTTTTTTGTTCAACCGGACGCAGGACTCACACTTTGGACCGCCAGTGTCGCGCTCTTCTGCTTCGCCGCTTTGCTGACCGCACTCAATTTCACTGTCACAACCCTCGACCTCCGCGCCAAGGGCATGACTTTGCCGCGCATGCCGCTCACCGTCTGGGCTTGGTTCATCAACGCGATGCTCAGCATGTTGATTTTCAGCATACTTCTTGCCGTCTGCGTTTTCCTTCTCTCAGACCGTCTTCTCGCTTCACAGTTTTTCTCGCCCCTCACTTTTCTTTCGAACCAGCCGGTGGCCCTGGCGCAGTCGACAATGCTTTCTCTTTGGCAGCGTCTCTTCTGGTTTTTCGCGCAGGCCGAAGTTTATGTCGCCATGCTCCCGTGCTTCGGAATCGTTTCGCATCTGCTCTCCACATTTTCGCAGAAGCCCGTTTGGGCAGAACGCGCCGCGGTCCTGGCCCTTTGCGGCGTCGGTCTCTGCGGCTTTTTCGTTTGGGGCCAGCACATGTTTTCGAGCGGCCTGAATCCGTGGTCCCCGTTGGTCTTTTCGCTGTTGGCGTCCTCTCTTGGCTTGCCCGCTTGCGTTCTTGTGCTCAGTTGGTTTGGCACTCTCTGGAACGCCAAAATCCAGCTCAATACGGCAATGCTTTTCGTTCTCGGGTTCGTTTCACTTTTCCTGGCGGGCGGCGTTTCGGGGCTTTTTCTCGCCCGTAACGATCTTGCTATCGCTTCCATCAGCGACGATTTCGTCACCGGCCACTTTCATCTGGTGATGGGCGTGGCCGCCACATTCGCGATACTCGGGGCGCTGTTTTTCTGGTTCCCAAAAATGTTCGCGCGCCGTCTTAACGAAACTCTGGGCAAGCTGCACTTCTGGCTGACCTTTGCCGGCGTATTTTGCGTATTCATGCCTATGCACTGGCTTGGGCTGATGGCTCACTTGCACCCCGCGGGGGGCGACGCTCTCGAGATTACTCCGCTTGGCGCCTCGCTTCGTACATTCGTCACTTTCGCCACCATTCTCACCGTCGCCGCGCAAGCCCTTTTTCTTCTAAACTTTGTTTGGAGTCTGTGGCAGGGTGAAAGGACCGACGACCGTAATCCGTGGCGCGCCACGACGCTCGAATGGAGCGTTCCATCTCCTCCGCCTGATAACAACTTTGGCGTAATTGAACCGGTGGTTTATCGAGGAGCGTACGAGTTTAGCGGAACAGGTGCAGCGGTAGACTTAGAGCCGCAGAACGCCGCCCCGCCGGCTTCCGAGCGCGCGTCACAGCTGAAACCGGCCGCTGAAGCGCGCGCAAAGGAATGCTAAAAAAAGGGCTCTCATGCCAGGAACAAGCATCGTCGAGGATATCGAACTCATCATCGAAGACATCGGTGGCGGCGGAGGGAAGAATCCGCCTCCTGGTGGAGACGACGGAGACGAAGGCGGCAAGCGCCGCGGACCGCAGGTGCCTTCTTCGCGGCGCTATGCCACGGCCATCGTGGTGGCGATCGTTTCGATCGTCATGTTCTTCATGGCCATGGCAAGCGCTTTCCTTTATACGCGGGCGAACAGCAACCGTTGGGTGCCGCTGCATCTTCCATCGGTCATCTGGTTTAACACAGCTGTGCTCCTGTTGAGCAGTGGAGCGATGGAGCTATCCCGCCGCCGGCTATCGCTTGGGGAGGTCCGCCAATTCCGCAAGCTTTGGTTCGCTGCGACAGCTCTCGGTTTCCTTTTTCTGGCTGGCCAGCTCGTTGCGTGGCGCCAATTTATTCTCGCCGGCTTTTACGTTTCCACGAATCAGGCCAGCAGTTTTTTCTATATTTTTACGGGATTGCACGGCTTGCATCTTCTTGGCGGAATCTGCGCGCTGCTCTACGTGTCTTTCCGCAAATTTGAAAAAGCGAAAGTGTCGCGCACCGTGGCTGCCGAAGTCACCTCCTACTACTGGCACTTCATGGACGGCCTCTGGATCTTTCTTCTCGCTCTTCTTTATTTGGGTAAGTGATACGTGGCGCAGAACTGCGAGAGGAATTCCGCCGGCTTAACGGGTAACAAATTCCGAGACAGCTTCCGCAACACGCGCGATCTGTTCGGAGCGAAGCTCGGGAAACATGGGGAGTGAAAGCACTTCCTGCGCGGCGTGCTCCGCATGCGGAAAATCGCCGGCTTTGCAGGCCAGCGAAGCGTACAGCGGCTGCAGATGCAACGGAACGGGATAATAAACTGCACTCCCGATTTTTCGCTCGCTTAGAAATTGCTGCACGGCGTCCCGCCGCTCCACCCGGATCGTATATTGGTGAAACACATGCTCGTATCCGTCTGCAACCAACGGCGGCGCGACACCCGGTATGCCGAGCAATAGTTTTGTGTACGCCGCCGCATGCGCCTGCCTCGCGCTCTGCCATTTGGGCAAGTGGCGCAGTTTCACTCGCAAAATGGCGGCTTGAATTTCATCGAGCCGGCTATTCCAGCCAGGCTCGGTGCTGACGTACTTGGCGGATTGACCGTGATTTCGCAGCGATTTTAGCCGTCCTGCCATTTCGCTCGAATTGGTAACGACCATGCCCGCGTCGCCGTACGCGCCCAGATTTTTTGTTGGATAAAAACTCAAGCATGCCGCATCCCCCATTGAGCCGGTGCGACGGCCTTTGTAGATCGCGCCGATGGCTTGCGCGTTGTCTTCAATGACGCGCAGATTGTGCGTCCGGCCAAAATCCAAAACCGGATCCATGTCGCACGCGAGCCCGTAGAGATGCACGGCGATGATGGCGCGGGTCCGCGGCGTAACGCGGCGGGCGAGATCGGATGGATCGAGGTTGTAGGTGTCCGGGCGAATGTCCACAAAGACCGGCTTGGCGCCCAGCGCGCTGACGGCGCTGCCTGTGGCCACGAAAGTGAACGGAGGGATCAGGACTTCGTCCTCAGCCTGAACGCCGCAAGCTCGCAGGGTGAGGATGAGGGCGTCGGTTCCGGATGCCATGCCGACGCCGTGAGCGGCGCCGCAGAGTTGTGCGATTTCTTCTTCGAGTGCCGCGCCTTCTCGGCCCAAGATGAATTGTTGCGAGGCGAGAACCCTTTCGACGGCGGTTCGGATCTCCGCGCCAATAGCCGCATATTGTGCCGCAAGATCCAGTTGTGGCACGGGTTCAAGCAGGGAAGTGGTTTTTGGATGTGCGCTCATCGCTTGTTCCCTTGCCAATCGGAGCCTGGTGCAACTTGGCGAGTATACGCCATCGATCCGGCGCAAGCTCCGTTCACCTATATAATGATGCGCCAAAGAAAATGTTTGCGAAACGGACAAATTGGAATCTCGAGGCGAACCGCTTGAGCGCGGCGCTGGCGGCGCACCGCGCGGCGGGAAAGCCGTTGATTGACTTGACGGTTTCGAATCCGACGGAATGCGGATTCCAGTATGACGAGGAGGCTATTTTAAACGCGCTGCGGAATCCGTCGGCGATGAGATATGAGCCGAATCCCCGTGGGTTGGATGCGGCCCGAGGCGCCGTGGCGCGGTACTACGGGGAGGGCGGGGCGACTGTTTCGAATGACGACATTTTTCTCACAACCAGCACGAGCGAAGCGTATTCGTTCGTGTTTCGAACACTGTGCGATCCAGAAGACGAGTTGCTGATTCCAGGGCCGAGCTATCCACTTTTCGAATTTCTTGCGGATATTCAGGATGTGCGGCTGGTGCGCTACCCGCTGGTCTACGATCATGGATGGCAGATGGATTTTCACGCGCTGGAACAGGCGATGACACCGCGAACGAGGGGGGTGATCGTGGTTCATCCGAATAATCCGACCGGGCATTTTTTGAAACCGAAGGAGATGCAAAAGTTGAATGAGATCTGCGCGGGGCACGAGATCGCGATCATTGCCGACGAGGTTTTTCTTGATTTCGCACTGAGGGATATGAGGCACGCCACGTTTGCGGTCAATCCTCGGGCGCTGACGTTTACGCTGAGCGGACTTTCGAAGATCTGCGGGCTACCACAGATGAAGGTGGCGTGGCTGATCGTGAGCGGGCCGGCAGCGTGGAAAGCGGAGGCGCTGGCACGTATCGAGGTGATCGCGGACACGTATTTGTCGATGAATGCTCCGATTCAGTGGGCGATGCCGGTGTTATTGGGCCAACGGCATTCGTTCCAGAAACAATTGATGGCGCGCGTAAGTGAGAACCTCTCCGAGCTCGACAGGCAGTTGGCGGAGCAAAAATCCTGCAGCCGGCTGCAAGTAGAAGGCGGATGGAATGCAGTGATACGTGTACCGGCGACCCGCTCGGACGAAGAACTCGCCCTCGAACTGCTCACGGCAAAATCCGTGTACGTTCATCCCGGGCACTTCTATGACTTCCCGCAGGAGGGCTATCTCGTGGTGAGCCTGATTACGGCGACGCCCGAGTTCGCCCAGGGAATAGAATTGGTGCTTTCGATGTATTGAGGTTTTTTCGATGGAGGCACTCCTGGGGATCTAAGTCCCAATTCATTGGGAGGCCAGAGTTTCGCTCGGGCGAGTACATAATTTAGAATCTCGGGATAGTATCCTCTACGTAAATCTGCATAACAAAATCTAAAAAACTATTACTTAGATGCTTCCGGAAACTGATAACTTGCTAACCACAAGTGGTTTACCACGATAGATGCATTGGGGCACATGTGGCAGGATGCTTGCTAACATGCATTTAATCAGCGGGTGTGGGTGTAGTTTCCTAAACTCTGAATGAGAAACTTACCCGGGCTTCTTGGTGTGCGATGCCCGGTGCGGACAGTGCAAAAGGAGAAACAGGTCCCTTTTCTTCGGATCTACTTGTGCGTTTGTGTTTGAGGAACGAGCGGGGGCCGCTGAAATTCTGGCAGCAAACTCAAAGGCTGAAGCAATCTCCAAATGGGCAGAATGAGTCTCGGGACCAGAACGAAGAATCGATGGGAGGCGAAAGCGATGGCTTGGGAAAACAGTGGGCGACGGTTTGGACGATGGTTGGCGGGGCTGGGAATCGTGCTGGCGGCGCTGCTGACGGTATTATCTGTTCGCGCGCAAGAGGTTTCGGGCTTGACTGGAGTGGTGCTAGACAAGTCAGGATCGGCAGTTGGCGGAGTCTCAGTAGCCTTGGATAATGCCAAAACTGGTCTTCATCAAGAGACTACGACGAACGAGCAAGGTGGCTATCAATTTCTGCGAGTGCCTCCGGGACAAGGATACAAACTAACCTTCGTGAAAGACGGTTTCCGGAAGCTGGAGTTAAGTGATGTAGCTCTCGGCGTGGAAACTACAAGCACGCGAAACGTTACTCTCGAGGTGGGGCAGGTGACACAAACGGTTGAGGTTCAGGCCTCCGCCGCGGAAACTCTGAATACCACGGACGCCAGCGTCGGCAACGTTCTCGATATTCGAACCCTGCGGGATCTGCCTTCCTTGATTCGAGAGACACCAGCAACGCTTCTCGGTTTGCAGGCAGGCGTCGTGGCAAACTCTGGAGGGAACGCAAACCAATCGGGTGCCGTCACTGGATCGCGGACGGATCAAGGAAACGTCACGATCGATGGGATCGACGTGAACGATCAGGCCGGCGGATTTGCGTTTGCGACCGTTGGGAATGCACCAATCGACTCCGTGCAAGAATTCCGGGCGACAACGGCAAATGCGGAAGCGTACGACGGGCGGAGCGGCGGAGCCGAGATTCAGTTGGTGACGAAGAGCGGCACTAACGATTTCCACGGTGCGGCTTACGAGTACAATCGCACGGCAGCAACGGCCGCGAACGATTTTTTCAACAATAGCGCGGGTGTCGCACGGCCGGCTCTGACCCGAAATCAGTTTGGCGCGGATGTGGGAGGCCCAATAAAGAAGGACAAGCTATTCTTCTTTTTCAACTTCGAAGGAAGGCGCGACGCTAGCCAATCGGCAGTGGCGCAGACGGTTCCGTTGGCAAATGTACGAGCCGGAGGAATCAATTACATCAACAGCAATCCCGGCTGTACCGATTCGGCTCGGCTGAACGATCCAGCTACTGCGTCATGCATTACGCAATTGCCCGCCACCAGTACTACGGGCCCAAGCGTTCAGGGATTTGATCCGCTCGGTATTGGCGATGATACTGCATTACTGAGCATACTAAACAAAGATCCGGCCGCGAATGATTTGACGGGCGGCGACGGTGTCAATACGGGCCTCTTCCGATTCAACGCTCCTGTGGTGGTGGATCACAACACCTATGTTGGGCGCGTGGACTACAAGATCAGCTCGAAGCAGTCGCTGTTCGGCCGCTTCAACGTGGTGCGTGAGAATGATACCCAGGCCGTTCAGCAGTTCCCTGGGGATCCGACAACGCAGTTATTTGTGGATCGTAGCTGGGCGTTCGTGCTCGGGCACACGTGGACGATTAACGCGAACAACATCAATAGCGCGACCTTTGGCATCACACAGCAATACAACGATTTCCCCGCGGGGACGGGGGCCTTTCCAACCTTTCCCAATGAATTTACCTTTGGGCCTTTTGCTACGCCTTTTGCCCCTGGCGTAAGCACGCAGGGCCGGACTGTTCCAGTCCCCACGATTCGCGATGACTATACGTGGATACACGGAAACCATACCTACCAGTTCGGCACGAACATCAGGCCGATTCACCAGAAATCCAATCTAACCGAGTCCTACAACTTCCTCGGCATTGGAATCGGCGGGAATCTCGGCTCGCTTGGACCGAGCGGATCGCCCCTGAGACCTTCGGACATTTTGGAGACCTTGACCCAGAGGGATGAATGGGACAGCACGTTCACCACGCTGCTTGGCCGTTATGCGGACCAAGACACCAACTTCATCTACAACAAGTCACTGCAGCCGCAACCGGCGGGCGCAACGGCAGTCCGCGACTTTCACTACAACGAAGCGGAATTCTATTTTGCCGATAACTGGCGCGTGCGCAATGACTTGACGATCAGCTACGGTTTGCGGTGGTCCTATTATGGGGTCCCGTTCGAGTCGAACGGTTTTGAAACGGTCTCGAGCGTCGGGCTGGACGCGCTTTTTGCGGCGCGTGTTCAGAATGGGCAATTGGGAGTATCGGGTCCCGGGGCTGCTCCGCTCCTGTCCTATAGCCTGGGCGGACCTGCAAATAATGGGCCCGGCTACTACAAACCGGACTACAAGAACTTTGGCCCGCGCCTGGGAATTGCGTGGAATCCGTCCTTCAAGGACGGCTTGCTGAAGTCCGTTTTTGGAGACCGTAAGACTACGGTTCGGCTTGGCGGCTCGATTGTTTATGACCGGATCTCTGGAACGGTGAGCTTCCTTGCAGATCAAAACAGCTTTTTGTTCCAGAACTCTAGCAGCACCATTTTTGGTCAAGCAGATCCGGTGGCCTCGCTGATGACCGATCCACGCTTTACGAGTCTTACCGCATTGCCTGCGTCAGTTGTTGCGCCGGTGGTGACCTCGCCGACGACCCCGTTTGCCAGTGGCGGAGTGCCCTTTGGAGTGAATGAGGATCAGTTCATTTACGCGGTGGATCCGAATTTCAAGAATCCGTACGAGGATGTGTTCGGGGTAGGCATCCAACGCGAATTGCCAGGGAATACCTTGCTGGAGATCGATTATGTGGGCAGACTGGGGCGGCGGCTCTTCGCGCAGTCCGATGCTGCACAGCTTGTGGACTTCAAGGATCCGGCCTCAGGGCAAGGCCTCATAGCCGCGTTCAACAAGATTGCCACTGAAGTCCGCGGTGGAGCAAATCCTTCCACACTTCCCGAATCCCAGTTTTTCCAAAACCAGATGCTCGGCGTCACCGGCGCTCCCTCGTGCCAGGCAATATCTGAGTTTTTCTTTGGCCCCGCTGGTTCCACGTTAAATTGCGCCTCATTCCTAGCCAACGCATTTTCGAACTACTTTTCCAATGGGGACATCACTGACTTTATCGTTTCGATGAACAATTTTGGGATCATAGCGCCGAATATCGGCATAGACGGTCAGGCTGCAAGCATTGGGTATGTGTCCAGTAAGTCTTCGTCGAGCTACAACGGAATGCTGGTCATCTTACGTAAGAAATTCTCGAACGGCTTGCAGATGGACTTCAACTACACGCTGTCGCATTCGATCGACGATCTCTCCAGCGTGGTCAATACGGTCACAGGCGGACTCATCTGCGATCTGAGGAATCTGCGGGCGTGCCGCGCCAACTCGGATTTTGACGCCACGCACATAGTGTCCGCGAATTGGGTCTACGATCTGCCTTTCGGACACGGCCGATACATAGGCAGAGACATGCCAGGATGGGCGAACCATGTCGTTGGCGGCTGGAGTTTATCGGGAATCTGGACGTGGCGAACTGGCTTTGCGATGGGTACAAGCACGGGTTCGTTTCCCGTGAGCAACTACCTTGGGGGCGGGAGCGGCTCGCCTGCGGTCTTGACCGGCAGCACGGTGGGCACTGGCGGCAACGTCCATAACGAGAATGGAGCGCTGCAATTCTTTGCTAATCCGACCACTGTGCTAGAGCAATTCTCCAACCCGCTCGCAGGACAAAGCGGCAGCCGAAACGATCTGCGAGGCCCCGGCTACTGGACGGTCGACGCAGCGTTGCTGAAAAACATAAGGCTCACCGAGAGACTGGGTCTGCAGTTCCGCGCGGAAGCGTTCAATATGTTTAACCGCGAGAACTTCAATCCGCCAAACACGAACATCAACAGCAGTACATTTGGCGTGTTGAGTTCTACGGCCGGCGAGGGCCCGCGGCAAATGCAGATTGCGTTGCGGCTCGAGTTCTAACCGCGGCAGGCAAATCCTTTGAAGAGGGGGAGGCGAAGTTCTCGCCTTCCCTTTTTCATTTGGGAAGAAAAATGTCACGTGGAAAGCCAAGAGAAAAGAACAGGGACTGAGCGGTCGCTAAGGAGCATCCTCCCGCGCTGCACAGGACGTCCGGTTGCGCGTTAGGTTCGGGGCCGCGCTTTTACAGGTTTTTCAAATGGGCCAGGCGGAACGGCGAGCCGAGGTGTTCGCGCAGATCGAGCCAGTGCTCTTCCGGGATGGTAGCGAAGACTTCGACGACTTTGGGGTCGAATTGGGTGCCGGAGCAGCGGCGAATTTCTTCGCGGGCGTGGGGCATGGGCAGAGCTTTGCGGTAAGGGCGGTCGCTGATCATGGCGTCGAGAGAATCGGCAATGGTGAAAATGCGGGCGCCAAGAGGGATTTGGTCGCCTTTGAGGCCGCGCGGGTAACCGGTGCCGTCGAAAAACTCCTGGTGAGCTAATACGATTTCGGCGGCATCACGAAGGAAGGGGATGCGAATAAGCATGTTGTAGCCGATTTCGCAGTGTTTGCGCATGATCTGCTTTTCGTCGTCGGTGAGAGGACCAGGTTTGCGGAGAATGCCATCGGGAATGGCCATTTTGCCGATGTCGTGGAGGAAAGCGGCGCGCGCGAGAATGGGCAGGTAGTGATTGGGAACGGGCATGGCCTTGGCGATGGAAATGGTGAAGGCCGTGACGCGCTGGCAATGGCCTTCGGTTTCGGCGTCTTTTAAGTCGAGAGCGCTGCCCAGTGCTTCAAGAGTGTCGTCGTAGGACTGTTCGAGCTGAGCGATGGCGCCAGTGAGTTGCGCAGTGCGCTCCTCGACCTGTTGTTCGAGCTTGAGCTGATAGCTGCGGTTTTCGGCGACCAGGCGGCGGTGCTGAAGAGCTCGGCCCACGCCAAGGAAGAGTTGGTCTTTCTCGAAAGGCTTGAGGATGTAGTCGTAGGCGCCGCGGCGGATAGCTTCCAGAGCCGTGGAGATGTCATGGATGGCGGTGACCATGATGACCGGGACTTCTGGGTCATATTCGCGCAGCCAATCCAGCAGTTTGATGCCGTCCATTTCGGGCATGATCATGTCGCTCAAGACCAGATCCGGCGTGGACTTTTTGACTTGTTCTTGAGCAGCGCGGCCATTGCTCACGGCCGTGCAGCGATAACCTTTCGATTCGAGCATGGTGGAAACGACTTCTCGAATCGCCTCTTCATCGTCCACGACCAGGATCTGTTCTAGCTCCACGAGTGTTTGCCCCTACCGCCATTATACGGGACGGCACAGAGGGATTGGGGTGGCCTTGCCCATTAAGAAAATAGCATGTTAGCGTCGAAGGAAGCTCCGAAGAAGGCATTGTGCCGTCCACAGCAAGGGGTCCAGGAATTGCGGTATCGGAAAGACGGCCATTCAGGCCGGGAGGCAGCGCATCGTGTTGGTGAACCAAGGCCTGCTCGGCATAGCTTTCTTCGAGGCGACGGCATTCATCGTTCTGCTAGTCCTCTTCTTTATTTTTCAGCGGGATCACATCAATAGGCACTTCCGGCTGTGGGTTGCGGGTTGGAGTTTTTTCACGGCGGCATCGCTGTGTGAGGTAGCGATGGTAAGCCGCAATCTGCCGGAATTGTGGCTGCCGGTAATGATGGGAAGAGTGGTGGCGATGCTGCTGTTTTCCGCCTCCGTAGTGCAATTCACGACCCGGGAAGGGAAACGCAGCTGGCCAATTTTGCCGCTCGCGGGCGTGGTTTTGTTCGGAGTTTATTATTTTCAGCGCAGCGTGGCGCCAGACTATGCAAACGTTGCCTGGGGAACGACGCTGCTCGTGAGCGGCGTGTGGCTCTGGGCGGGGATGGTGTTGTGGAGGTCTCCGCTATTGAAGCGAGGGCACGGCGTGCGATTGCTGGAGGGTGTGTTTTTATTGACCGGCCTGCATGGAATGGATCGTCCATTGTGGCCGCAGCACCCGTATTTCTTGTTGCGGGTGGCGTTTGACCACTTGCTGGGCGTGGCGCTGGGAATCGCCATGGTGGTCGTGGTGTTGGAGGGCGCGCGCTCGCGAACGGTTGAGCTCAACGAGAAACTGCGGCGGCTCACGCTGCTGACGACGGCCAGCACGCAAACGCTGTCCGTGCAAGATGTGCTGGACCGCGTGCTCGCGCATCTGGTGGAAAGCCTCGGAGCGACGCACGGACTTGTGCGGCTGCTCGAAGGCGAGGGAGACAAAGCGCAACTTGTCGTGCACGCCTCCGTGGGCTTTCAGCAGGACTACCTGCAAAAGTACGGAAGCATGTCAACGAAGATGCCGTGGGCGCAGAGAGTTTTGCACAAAGACTGCGAGTTCTTCCGCTTGGAAGATGAACCGGACCACAGCGTGCGCCAGAGAATGGCCGAAGGCGGCATCGGGAATAGCATCACCATGGCGCTGCCGGGAAAAGACGGACCCCTCGGGATTATCGCAATCGGATCGACGCGAAACGAGCAGTTTCAGGCAGACGAGATTGCCTACTTGCTGAATATCAGCAACTTGCTGGGATTGACGCTGCAAAATGTGCGCTTGTTCGAACAAGTGGCTACCGTGCAGCAGCAGTGGGCGTACACCTTCGATTCGATTGGAGATCCGATTCTCGTGCACGACCGGCAGGGACGGATTTTGCGCTGTAACTTGCGCCTGGGGCACCTGCTGGCCAGAGATTCGCAAGCGCTCCTCGGCCGCAGCGTGACGGACCTGCTCGCGCGAAAGAATTTGTCGTATGAGATGTGCCCGTATTGCGAGGGTGTCGCGGGAGAAGGAGATGAAACTGATCCGTGGCTGCAAGGCTATTTTCTTGCGTCGAACTCCACGTTTACGGATCCGGCAGGAAATCGGCTGGGGACCGTGCATGTCCTGAAAGACATCACGGAAAGAAAGCGCGCGGAAGAAAAATACCGGACGCTAGTGTCCAGCGTCCAGGAAGGCGTTTTTATATCCACGCCGCAAGGGCGATTCCTGGATTTCAACGATGCGATGATGCGCATGACGGGATTTGAGACGCGCGAAGAATTGTTGGGCGCCGATATTCCGGGCGCGATGTATGCAAATCCTGCAGACCGCGAGCGGCTCAAGAAGCTGCTTCAGGAACACGGCACGGTGGCGGACTTCGAATTCGAGATGAGGCGCAAAGACGGCGAGATTCGGACCGTTCTGGAGTCGTCCATCGCCGTCAAAGACACAGTGGGGAATGTCACGGCCTATCAGGGGTTTCTGCTGGATATCACGGAAAGGAAGCGAGCGGAGCAGGAAATCCGGCGGCGAAACCGGGAACTGCTGGTATTGAACTCCATTGGACAGACGTTGATGGAGTCAATGGACTTAAGCGATTCGCTTCACCGAACTCTGCGGCAGATGGCGGAATTGTTCAGTCTGGATGCCTGCGCGCTATACCTGTTTGACGAGGAAGGGACAAAGATTCGCCGCGTAGCGGCAGTGGGGCACCGCTCCGAGTACGCCAGGAATTTTCCCCCGGTTACTCTGAAACCGGAGCTGCTTCAACATATCAAAGCGGTGCACGCGACGTTTCTTTCGGTCCAGGGATTGCCGCTTCCCGCGATCTTTCGCGAAGCGCAGAGGAAAGAAGAGCTCCTCTCCGCTTACATCGTGGTTCTTTGGTCGAAGGACCGCGTCATTGGTGGATTGACGGTTGGGAGCCGCACGCCGAAGGAGTTCTCACCGGCCGACGTCAACCTGCTGATCGCCGTGGGCAGCCAGCTTTCCAGCGCCATCGAACGCACCACACTCTACGAGGAAGCGCGGCAAGCATACGACAACTTGCGCCGCACGCAGGAACAGCTCCTGCACAGCGAAAAGATGGCTGCCGTCGGGCAGCTGATTTCCGGTGTGGCCCACGAGCTGAACAACCCGCTCACGGCCATCCTCGGCTACAGCCAATTGCTCACCTCGAGCGGGCAGATGGGGCCGCAAGGTATTGAATACTCCGAAAAACTCTACAAACAGGCGCAGCGGACCCATCGCATCGTCCAGAATCTGCTGAGTTTTGCGCGACAACACAAACCGGAACGAGTTCCCGTACAGCTTAATCTGATATTGGAAGAGACGCTGGCGTTGCGCGACTACGATTTGCGGATGAATCACATTCGCGTCCACCTCGAGCTATCTCCAGACCTTCCTTATACATCGGCGGATCCCCACCAGCTGCAACAAGTGTTTCTGAACATGGTCAACAACGCCGTGGACGCTATGCTGGAACATACCAATGAAGGGGACCTCTGGGTGAGGACAGGAGCCAAAGAGGACCGGTTGTTCATCGAATTTACCGACAGTGGCCCGGGTGTAAAGGACGCATCGAGGGTTTTCGATCCGTTCTACACCACGAAGCCAGTTGGGAAGGGTACCGGACTTGGCCTAAGCATTTGCTATGGAATCATTACGGAACACGGGGGATCGATCCGGGTGCGCAATGTGCCTCCGCGAGGAGCTTCGTTTACGATCGAAGTGCCCTATCAACCGGTTAAGGTGGTGAAAGCTCCCGAAGCCAGCCAGCCGATGGAACAGGTCAGAGAGGGGCGCATCCTACTCATTGATCAGGACGATTCGGTTTTGGAGGCGATTCGAGCCATCTTGCTCGAGCGAGAGCATGAAGTCCAAACGGCAAAGACCGCCGCGGATGCGATGGCCCTTCTCGAAAAGCAACAGTTCGATCTGGTGCTGGCGGATTTGGACCTCTCCGGCACCGCCGGACGCAACATACTTCATGACTGGATCCTGGCACGTAGACCGGGTCTGGCGAAGCGTTGTGTGTGGATGCGCGGAGTCGCTCCACTGGGACGTCCTCCGGAGGAGACGCCACGGAACGGGAATCGCATACTTCAAAAGCCATTTAAGGCTGCGGAATTGTTAGCCGCCGTGGATGGGGCGCTAGGGAGTGTCCAGGCCGCGCCCGTCGTGTAGCGATGATGTAAGCTTCGATGCCAGAGCGGCACTCTCTCCAAGATTCTTCATGGCGGTTTCCAACCGTAACGACAATCTGCTCACCACGTCACTCAAAGACCCCAGCTCGGGAAGAGGAGCGAGCCCGAAAAAGAACTTGATGCGGATTATTTCGTAGCGCAAGGAAAACGCCAGACCCAGGCGTAGCCGCGCAAACTCTTGCGCCGCGCCAACTTGCGGCGACATCGAGGCAATGACGCGCGCCAAGCGCCACAACCTCAGGAAATCGGCGCGAAGGCAAGACAGATAGTCTAGGGCAATTTTTCTGCGCTCCCTGCGCATTCTGCGTGTAAGTTGAGGTAATCCTCGCGAGGAAACAAAGTCGAAGTCATTGGCGGCTAGGGCTTGGCGCACCTGCGGGAAATAACCCACATGGCGCCGGCCCAATTCCTCGGTGGAATCGAGGTAGCCTTCGTGCCTAGCGAGCTTCCGAGGATCTCGCAGAACCCACAGAAGCAGAAGAAACAGGAGAACTGCGAAGCCAATCAGAAGCAAAAAAGCAAAATTCACTGTGGACGCGCCTCCAGTTTCCAAAGTCGGAGGAGTTTTTCATTGAGCCGCCGTAAGTCTTCATTAATCTCGGGGGAGAGCCGCTGATAGTCTGAATCCGAAGAAGAAGCGGGCCGCCGGTCCTCGACCGGCAAAGTCTTCCGGAGGGCGGCCGCCCAAACGACTTGAACGATTATAAATGAAGACATAGTCAAAAGTTGCCAGGCCGCCAAGTGGAGAAAATATTTCTCACTGAAAAAAGCTTGAAGAAGGGTATTGACCACAATTTCGGTGCAGGAGTAAAAACAAAATCCGCCAAGTAGCATTTTGTAGGCGGGCGGGACAGCAATAGAGTAGTAACGAACAAGGAGCAGGCACACAATGAGAGCCGAAGCAAACGTGAGATGATAGCCGCGATCGAGCTGGAACCACTTAGAAAAACCCCAGTGGCCGCGAGCCGCAAGTACGACGAGAAGGACGACGATCCCCGAGGTGACCGTCAAAGCGCGCCATCCCAGCCCCCAAATTCCTTGGTACGGTCTAAGGGTAATCTCAAGAATCTCTACTGTGGCCAGAGCCTGTGCGACAAGGGTGAAGCATTCCGACGTCCAAGCGAGGGTATCTTCAGTGCCTGGTTGACTCCAAGAATGTGTATATACGAATAAGAGGAAACCCGCCTGGCAGATATTCAGCGCGACGTAGGCAGTGAAAAATGGCAGTTTCCTGGAATTCCCTTTCAACGAGAGAAGGGCCAGCACGAGAAGTTGTGCCAGGACGCTGCAGGCCCACAACCATAGCACGGGGAGAGGAAAGCGACTCATAGCGGTTGCATGCTAGCACTTCTTGACTGGCCGGTAAACAATGAAGTTGTCTTGACAGACCGATAGCTTAGGTGCGATCCAATGGCGAGGCAGGGAACGGTGAGATTACATCGCTCCGCTTGCCTGCGAAGCTGGACGGGGCGAAGCAATCACTAGAAACTTACTAGAAATGAAGCTCCGCAATTCGCCATATGCGACGAAGGCGAGTTGCGGAGCCACCGAACTTCTCGGCGCTTATGACTTCCGTCCCGAGAGTGCCCAAAGGCGGAGAAGTCAAACCTAAACGGTGACGACGCCGAAGCTGGGCGGAGTAGGAGTCGGAAGAGGCGAGCCACTCGTTACGACGCTGAGAACGGGCGGCGTGGGAGTCGGGAGAGGCGAGCCACTCGTTACGACGCTGAGAATGGGCGGAGTAGGAGTCGGAAGAGGCGAGCCACTCGTTACGACGCTAAGAATGGGCGGCGTGGGAGTCGGGAGAGGTGAACCACTCTTGGCGACTAGGCCAGAGCCAGGCGGAGTAGGAGTCGGAAGAGGTGACCCGCTTAGAATAGCAACAGTAACTCGAGCCTGCCGGTTACTGGATAAGTGTTTGACCGAGCTATTAACAGGGAGTAGGATCGAAACCGCTAAGACGCAGAGTGCCAGACGAATTGAGATAATCTTTTTCATGGTGGAAAACCTCCTGCGTCCAACCATGAAAGAGAACTGGAAGTACTGAGCGTAATGGACTAAAACGTTCCGTCTGCGGAACGGGGCAGTGGATAACTATGATTACGCAGCTCCAGCAAAACAGGCGCATCATCCAAGATTTCACGCTGACGACGTTGGTAGCAATTCCAGGCGAATTTGGGAGGCTTACCTACATCGCCTCGCTGCGCGATCTCTCCAGCGGAAAGTACGAGCACGCAGGGCTTGCAGTTTTGTATCCGGACGAAGCGGTGCAACAGGCCCTGGAGTTATGCCACGAGCAAATATTCGAGCGAGTTCTTGAAACATCTCTGGCGAAGCAAGAGGCGGATTTAAAGGAATGTCTTGAGCGCATGCCAGGCGGACTATGTTCGACCTTGGCTCATTGGCGGCGAATGGAAGCCTACCGAGTCCTGATGCCGGAGCGCGCTCCTGGTTACCTCAAGGAGCTTTTCTGTTCGAATCTACGCGCGCTGCTGGAGCTTCTCGAGAAAGAATGTTCCACGGCTCCGTCAACCTGGTAACCACTCCCACTACGCGGCCAACCACTTCGGCTTCTTCCGGAAGATGCCAAACCTCGGGCACGCAGCGAGATAGAGGGTGGGGCTGCATGAGCAGGCGCATGCCGTCCTGATGAAACCATCCACAACGGTAGCCATCGCGTAGCTCCACAAAATACATGGGCCGGTCGTATTCGTTGGCCCAATTATCGTCCTGGATGCGGCGGATGCTTACATCCACAAGAACAACGCTGCCGGGGCGAAGCAAGGGCACCATGCGCCGGTCTGACGAACCGATGTATCCATAACGGTGGCGGGAATCGCCATCGGTAAGCACACCCTCGAGGTTTCCCCACTGTTCGACCATGCGGGATAGCAGTTCCGTTCGCTTTGGATCGAAAGCCGGATCGAAGCGCAAGGGGGTTTTGAGAGAGATGGGTGGCGCCGCAATATGTGTGTGGGGGGCGTGAAACGCGCCACCGTCGGGAAAGCAATCCTCGATGGGAATGTCGTACCAGCGGAATATTTCTAGCGGACTCAGGTGGTAAACAACCGCAAGCGTGTAAAGCTTATGCAGACCGGGAATTACTCCTCGATTCTCAATGTCCGCCAGGCGGCTGATATGAAGAATTAACTCAGGACGGCCACGGCGCGCTGCTAGTTCAAAGCTGGCGCGTTCGACATCGCGATAGGTTAAACCTAGCCGTTCACGGGATTGCCGTAGACGAAGACCGGGGAGCATGTTTTCCTCGGGAAAAAGCTGGGAGTCAACATTCAGTGTATAGCAGAATTACCATTCTGTTAAAGATTCGGAACGTCCGGCTGTGAATTTCTTTGGAAATTTTTTATCTGTGCCAATAAGAAAATTGCGTAACATGATTTTAGATCTCAGCCCCGTGGCTATCCTCCTTCCTTTTAGTTGCTTGCGCCGAGTTAACGGCTCTTGAGAAACAACTGGCAGCCGGGACGCCGAAGGTACCCTGGCTCCCAAAGAGGATGTAGAGCGTTTCCTATCAGGCGTCACCAAGTTTCTCTGGCTACGGCGGGACCTCACCCTTATCTGTTATTCTGCGAAGACGATGCCCGTAACAATCAAAAGTGTTGTGCCCCGCCTGTTTAGGCTCCTGGTGGTCGTTTCGTGGTTTGTTGGTGGAGGCGCCGTCCGCGCGCAACAAGCTGCGACCGCTCCACCTGCCGTGGCTCAGCCGAAAGCGAACAATGCCGAGTTTTCGGCGGCGGCGGATCAAGTGCTGCAGCAAGTAAGCGAAATCACTGGGCTTAAGGTGCTCACGCCGGTGAAGAAGACGCTGCGATCGCGGGACGAGATACGCGCCTATGTTCTGCGGGAGATGGATGAAGAGAAAAAACCGGCAGAGCGCAACGCGGAGGCGCGAACCGACGAAGCCTTTGGACTGATACCCAAAGGATTTGAGCTAGATAACTTTATGGTTGATCTGCTGACAGAGCAGATTGCGGGGCTCTACGACCCAAAGGCGCGCGAATTTTACATTGCAGATTGGATTCCAATTGATGACCAGCGCATGGTCATGGCGCACGAATTGACCCACGCACTCCAGGACCAGCATTTTCAGATCGAGGCGTGGGAGAAAGCGGCGCGGCCAAACGACGACGCCGAACTGGCGCGCGAAGCGGTGCTGGAGGGCAGCGCCATGGCTGCTATGATTGATTACCTTTTGCAAGGCAAAGGATATTCAGTCGTTGATATACCCGCGATTGACCCCTCGATGTTTGCCGGCGATATGTCTCAATCGCCCAAGCTGCAAGAAGCGCCGCAGTTTCTTAGGGACGCGATGGTCTTTCCCTATTTCGCAGGATTAACATTTTCCACCTCGATCTTAAAATCGGCGAGGTGGAATGGGTTGTCGGCAGTTTTTGCGAAGCCTCCGATTTCGACGCAGCAAATCATGCATCCAGCTCTTTACAAATCTGGGAAGGCTCCCGCTGCCGTCGCTATGCCCTCTTTCCAAAAGCTGCTTGGGCCGGACTGGACGAAGCTTGATGAAAACGCTATGGGCGAATTTGGATGGATGGAAATACTGAAGCAGTTTCTGGGCGAGAACATCGCAAAGCCACTTGCGGCAGCGTGGGATGGGGACCGTTATGCACTCTATGAGCAGAAGCAGACCAACCGGCTAGTTTTGGTTGCTCGTCTTCACCTGGACAGCGAGGAAGATGCCGTCCAGTTTTTTGCGCAGTACTCGGCCGCTCTCGAGAAAAAACATGGTGCACACGAAAATGAATCGCGCGTGCCGAATTTCCTTTCCTTTGATGCGCCGGATGGTGGAGTCTTCTTGCGCTGCGTGGCGATGGAGTGCATTTCCGTCGAGGGCACCAACCGGGCGGTGTTTGACGGCATAAATGGGATGATTGGCTGGCCTCAGGCGCCGGAGCCGTCCATGACAACATCTGCCAATCGCTAACGTCTATTTGGCTGAAAAGTCCGAGAGAGACAGACTTGCGGCTGTCCGATCTGCGGATTTATTTTTGGCTTTGCCTTCCAGGCGGTTAATTCGAACCAACAACTTCTCGGCGACGCGCGTTAGCCGGGCTGCGGCAAATGGATCGCGCGTGCTCGTGCGCATCCGCTGAAGTTTGGCCAATCCAAGGCGCGCAAATTCCGTTGCTCGGAAGACATTCTTAGCGCGACGCTCGTAATAAATGGCCAGCTGTTCACACGCTAGAACACCGTCTTCCGGATCGGCGGTGAGTTCAATCCAGAGCTTGGCCGCGGCGCTGTGGTCGCCTCGGCGTTTGGCAAGTAGAGCAAGCTCGCGGTGCGCGCGCGGGCGAATTTCGGCGGGTAGGCCGAGATCTAGCGCCTGCGAACAAGCAACGTGGGCGCGGCCGGATTCCCCCCGACGATCGAAGAAACGGGAGAGGCCGAAAAGATCGAGGCTGTCTACTCCATCGCGATCTGTATCTGGAGAAGCGAGAAGCGTGTTGATCTTGCCAAAGAGTGCGGCAAGGCCGCGCAGATCCATTTGATTGTGGCGCAAGACTCCCACAAGAGGATCCGCAGGGCCGCCGCGAAGATACTCGAAGTAATACTGCGGGATAAGCGAGGAGGCGACATCGTCTTCACGATGCCAGCCGAGGCGAGGAGCATCAAGGACGTGACGTTCCAAATCGACAAGCCGAACAGAGCCAAGACGAAGCTTCCAAAGCGCGCGCGCGGGATGTAAGAGATCGAGATGCGCGGCCAGGCGCGGCGTGGGGATCTTGCGCGTCATGGTGAAGCGACTGTCAAGGAGCGGCCAATCGAAAGTCTTGCCGTTGAAGGTGACGAGAACCGGACGTTCCGCGACGCGCGCCGCGAGTTCGTGTAGCAGGGAATGCTCTTCGGCAAAGTCCCGCATGAAGAGCTGTTCGACCTGGAGCGCGCCCGCATCCCACCAAGCGAGCCCAATGAGAAATGCGTAAGTTCCAGTGCCGCCGGCCAGACCGGTGGTCTCGGTGTCGAGAAAGAGCCACTTGGATGGATTTTCTAGAGCGGCCCACGTGCGTTTGGAAAGCGCGGCGTCACGCGTGCGGGAGAGAAGCTCGAGGGCAATGGCGGACGGCTCGGAAAATTCTGGCGTGGAAAACCAGTTGCGGAGAACGAGGTGCTCACCAAAATGATTTCTGGCCACACCGGCGCCGATAAGACTGGCGATTGCATCTTCTTGGTCGGGTTCGCGCAGAGTCGCTGGACGCGCCGGCGCGGGTTGCGCCGGACGCAAAGCGGCGAGTCTCGAAAATTTGTCGGTTGAAGCGGGCATTTAGCCACTCAACCCGTCGAGGATGGCGAGAGCGGCTTCTTTGGCACGCGGGGCGAGGTCGCCGGCGGGCCCTACACAGGATGGGCACCCCTCATCGCAGGTGCATGCCGCGACCAGTTCGCGCGTCTTGCGGAGGAGAAGATCGTGGGCGCGGAATAGCGGTTCGGAAAAACCGATGCCGCCGGGGTAGGCGTCGTAGAGATAGAGATTGGGCTCGAAGAACTCTTTTTGACTCGAGCGAGACAGGTCTCCTAGACGCGTTGGCGAGAAATCATCCGGCGCCTCGCCCCCCGTGCTTTGCAGGGGTACAGCACGCTGCGCCCCTAGAAGCTCGGCCGTGGAATCAGGAGCGGGTGGGCGTTCGCCAATGGCAGTACCGAGATCGCGGCCGTCGCACATGAGCAAAAGTGTAGCGACCGAAGCGAGAGCATGAAGAAGGCCGAACATGCCGCTCTGGCGCTCGCTGACGCTGAAGGGAAGCGATTCGAGGAGCGGCCTCTCGAGCGTGATCCAGTACGACGTCGTGTGCATTTCGTTTTCGGGGAGCTCGAGCTTGCCGTCACCGACGTTTTCGTTGGTGAAGAATTTTATTTTCTTGAAACCGACGACTTGTGAACGGACCAGAACATCACCGTGGGACCGCGAACTCGCACGAGCGGCAGGTGTCGGAGTTTCGGATGTCTCAGTTGCTTCGAGAACGCGGACCTGGGTGTAACGTACGGCATCGGTGTAATAGTCGACATCCACTTGTTTGACGTAGGCCTTCCGCTCGCTGAAATCGAGATGCTCGACGTGGTACTGCTGTCCGCCGTGAATGTAGATGGCCTTTTCGTGCAGAAAAATCAGCGCGCTGGAGAAATCCACTTCGCCGATGACGCTAGGCGCGCCGGTGACATCGACAATGATGAAGTTGTCGCTCGTGATGGAACGAAGGCTGACGGTGTCGGCGGGATACGCTTCGTGCGTCCAGTGATAGTGATCTCCGGCAAGGTGCAGGTAGCCGGCCTCGGCAAGGCGCGCGCACAGGTCAGGTATGTCGACATCTCCAAACCGTTCGCCCGGCGCGACCGGCAATTCGAACGCGGCACATTTCAAGTGATTGACTAGGATTTCGAGATTGTCCGGCTGAATGAAAGCGTGTTCGGGAGTGTTGCCGAAGAAATAATCCGGATGGCGCACGATAAATTGATCGAGCGGCGAAGAAGAAGCGACCATCACCGCACAGGAGCTTCCGTTGCGCCGACCGGCTCGGCCTGCCCGTTGCAAGGTACCGGCAATGGATCCGGGGTAGCCCGCCATCACTACCGTGTCGAGCGTTCCCACGTCGATCCCGAGTTCGAGGGCGCTCGTGCTTACGACGCCGCGGATGCGGCCATCGCGCAGGCCGCGCTCGATTTCGCGGCGTTCATTCGGCAAATATCCGCCGCGGTAGCCGCAAATGTTTCCCTTCTTGCCCGGCGCCTGGGGATTCGCTTTTTGCAGATAGGTTAATAGGATTTCTGTCTGCAGGCGTGAGTTCGCAAAGACCATCGTTTGCAGGTCGCGTTTCAAAAACTCCTGTGCCACGCGCGATGTTTCATTGATATAGCTCCGGCGAATACCAAGCGCTCGATTGACGACAGGAGGGTTGTAAAAGACGAAAGTCTTTTCACCGGCGGGCGCGCCGTTGGCGTCGAGTACTTCCACTTCTTTTTCAAGCAATCGTGCCGCTAAGTCGCCGGGATTCGCAATCGTCGCTGAGCAACAGGTGAACAGCGGGTCGCTGCCATAAAAATTCGCAATGCGTCGCAATCGCCGCAGTACATTGCAGAGATGGCTGCCAAACACTCCGCGGTAGGCGTGAAGCTCGTCGATCACAATGTAGCGAAGATTTTCGAACAAGCGCGTCCACCGCGTGTGATGCGGCAGAATCCCGGTGTGTAGCATGTCCGGATTCGTGAGCACCACATGGCCCTTTTCCCGGATGGCTCTGCGAGCGTCGGCGGGTGTATCACCATCATAAGTAAAAACGCCAAAGCAGTTGTCGAGCCGCTGGTTGAGGTCGTAAAGCTCTGCGAGCTGATCCTGTGCCAAAGCTTTGGTTGGAAAAAGGTACAGCGCGCGAGTGTCCGGATTTTCGAGGATAGAATTCAAGATCGGCAAGTTGTAGCAAAGAGTTTTCCCAGAAGCTGTTGGAGTAACCACGACCACGTTTTTGCCTGCGTGGACAGCGTCGGCAGCGACGGCTTGGTGCGTGTAAAGCTGCCGAATGCCCTTGGCGCAGTAAGCACTGGCAAGGTCCGCGTGAACCCAGGCAGGAAACTCAGCCCATTGCGCCTCGCGCGCTGGAAAGTAGCGCACTGCCGTCAGCACATCGCCGTTGACGTCCCGCGTAGCCAATGTGTCGAGGACTTCACGCACGCGCGTCAGCGACCGGCCAGTGGCGGGCTCGAGCGAGCCGAACGCTGCCCGCACGGCGAGAGAATGGGACATGAAGTGCGCCTCCTGCAATTCGCCTTTTGTTCGCCAGCGTAGCACGCGGTCTTGGCCGCTGCAACATAGAAGTACGTATTGTTCCCCGGGGTGAAGACTCTCATGCGTCATTGGCTTGCAGGCGGAAGGGCGAACAGTGCTCCACTCCACAAAAGAGCACCAACTATGAAAACTGAACCAATTTTCCCACCTGGCTACCCCGGTATAATGTTCCGCGCCTATGGAATGGACTCCCGCCTCCGTCATTCGATGGCTGTTTGATTCGCGAAACGGCCCCTCCGACCGCTTCTTGGGCCGATGGATTTTTTTGCGTGCGCTCGGAGCTATTTATTTTTCTGCTTTTTTCCCGCTCGTTTTTCAAATTCGCGGACTAATTGGTCCCCAAGGCATTCTTCCCGCCAGCGAATATCTGAAAAGTGTGGCGGAGCAAGTTGGATACGCCCGGTATTGGTATGTGCCAAGCGTTTTGTGGTTTTCGAGCGGCGGACACATGCTGACCGCGCTGTGCTGGGTTGGCATGGCCGCCGCCGTTCTGCTGATTTTCAATATTTGGCCGCGCGCCACGCTCGCCATCTGCTTTATCTGTTTTCTTTCCTTTGTCAGCGCTGCGGGCGAATTCTCCGGATACCAGTCCGATGGAATGTTGCTTGAGGCCGGCTTCCTCTCGCTTTTCTTTGCGCCGAGTGGATTCCGTCCCGGGCTTGGAGAGGCGCGGCCTCCCACTCGCGCGGCGCTCTATCTGCTGCTTTGGGAATGGTTTCGCATCTACTTCGAATCCGGCGTTGCGAAGATCGCGGGTGGCGACGTCGAGTGGCGCAATTTCACGGCGATGGACGACTATTACCAAAACGGCCCGCTGCCGACCTGGATCGGCTGGTACGTCCAGCATTGGCCGCACTGGTTTCACGCTGCAACCGTAATCCTTACCCTTGCTCTCGAACTGGTTCTGATTTGGGCAGCGTTTCTGCCTCGGCCGTTTCGAATCACGCTTTTCTTCCTCGTAACGCCCTGGCAGATCGGCATCATTCTCACTGCCAACTACACCTTTCTGAATTATCTCGTTCTCATCCTGGCGTTCCTTCTGCTTGATGACCGCTTCTTGATGCGATTTTTCTCCGCGAAATGGAAACAGCGGCTCCTCGCTCAGTCAATCACAACTTCTATTGACTCCGCTCCGCCTGCTTCTGACCAACTCTCGATTCTGGTGCCGCCTACGGGTACATCAACAAACGAAGTTACGGCAAAAAAAGAAGCACCCCTCGATTCGCATCAGAACATCCGCTCTTGGATTGCCCCGTTTCGTGTAGCCGTGAACGCAGTCTTGCTAACCTGGATCTTCTACGTGACAACAGCGCAAATGGTTTGGATGATCGCGCCCGTTCCGCTGCCAACGTCGCCGGTAGCTTTGCTCGATCCCCTTCGAATCGCCAACCGCTACGGACTCTTCGCGGTGATGACGCGCGGCCGCTTCGAAATCGAATTCCAGGGCTCCAATGATGGACAAGCTTGGACCGCGTATCTTTTCCGCCACAAGCCGCAGGCTCTGGACAAAGCACCCCGCATCTACGCGCCCTATCAGCCGCGGCTGGACTGGAATTTATGGTTCGCGTCGCTCGGTGAGTGGCGCGACAATCCCCTGGTATTGCGCACAGAGCGGCGGCTGCTCTCAAATGATACGGACGTGCTCGCGCTCTTTGCTGCGAATCCTTTTCCACAGGGACCGCCTCGTCAAGTGCGCGCCGCGCTCTTCCAATATTGGTTTACATCCATGGCGGAAAAAAGAGAGCACGGATTGTGGTGGCGTCGCGAACCTCTCGGACTGTACGCTCCGGCGATTCAGTTGGAGCCCGGCGGCAGGATCAGCGTTACACAATGGCCGGAGCCGATGTCCCCGCACGAATAGGTCGCGCGCATGCTTATTTCAAGTGAAAGAATTGCTAGCTCCGAAGCCGAAGTATCAGTACCGCACTCACCAAAAACAGCACGGTGGAAGCGGCGAAAGCCGCCTGCACGGAAAACGCGCTCCAAAGAAAGCCCACCAAAGCGCTCGAGAGAAAATCTCCGAGAGCGTTGACGGCAGCCAACGTGCCAAACGCCATTCCGTGCTGCTCTTTAGGTACAAGCTCGGCCGCCACCGAGTCTTCGAGGGCGTCCACAATTCCAAAGTAGAGACCGCCCAAAACGAAGATTACGCCGAGCACCCAGATGGAATGTGTGTTCGTGCAGAGCAATATCGCACTGATCGCGGCTAGAAAGTAGCCCGCGGCCAGCACGACCTTTCGCTGGGGCACGAGGTCGCTCAGCCAGCCGCTGGCGTAGGCGGAGCCGGCGGAAAACACGTTGTGCACCGTATAGAGCACCACGGCGATGCTGGCCGCGCGCGCGACGCCAATCTCGGGCGCCAGCATGCGCGAAGCGTACAGGATGAGCAGCGAATGGGAAAAATCCCCCGCTCCGAAAACTCCGGCGCCCAGAAGAAACCGCCTGAACGGCGCTGGCAAATCGCGGACGCCCATCAAGAACGAACGCTTCGGCTTGGAAACAACGGGACGTTCCCGTACCAACAGCCAAAACGAAGCAACAGCAACAAGGCCCGGCAGCAAAGTCCAGAGAAAAACTCTCTGATAATTGTGGCCCGTCTTCTTCAGAAGCCACAGCGCAGTGAGCGGACCGGCGATCGCCCCGACGGTGTCCATCAACCGCTCAAGTCCAAAGGCGCGCCCATACGCATTCGGCGAAACATCCGCAGCAAGCAGCGCCTTCTTCGCAGGTGAGCGAACGCCCCGTCCGAGCCACGCCAGCGACCGGCCAATCAGCAAATGATAGGCATTCGTAGCAAATGCAAAAGAAGCAGTCCCAAGTGCCGTAACGGCGTATCCAATTATCGCAATTGGCTTGCGGCGCTTTAGACTGTCGGTGTAGTGGCCGGCGGCAAGTTTCGTGAAACTAGAGAGGCCGTCGGCAATACCCTCGATCAAGCCGAGCCAAGCAGGTCCCGCCCCAATCGCCGCAAGGAAAGCGGGCAGCACCGAAGTGGCTGTTTCGTGGCTCCAGTCGCTAAAGAGACTGGTGAGGCCCACACCCAAGACAGTGCGGTTGAGCCAGGAATTGCTTTCGGAGTCTACCGCCATGAAAGGAAGTTTACAGTTGAGTGTTCTCGATGTAGAGAGAAATGTGTTCCGGTTGGAAAAAAATTGTGGGATATCTCAGGTGTGGGAGCTGGTCGGTGGAATCCTATTTCTTAGCAGCGCGATACAGAATCACGCGCACTTTTTCGAGTGTGATCAATCCGCCTTCGACCATTTCGTCCAACCGTGGAAGAATGGCCTCGATGCGCTCGGTGGATTCGATCACCTCGACAATGATCGGCAGGTCCTGCGACATGCGAAGCAGTTTGTCCGTGTGGTAGACGCTTGAGCCGCCGTAGCCGGCCACGCCACGCAGAACGGTCGCGCCAGAAAAGCCTTCTCGCCGCAGGAGTTCAACGATGGCATCGTGCAGCGGCTTGCTGTGCCATTTGTCGGATTCGCCGATGTGGATGCGCATCAGCGTGCGCTCGCCTTCGAATTTTTCGTGTGTCATCGCGCCTCCTAGAACCGGTTCGCCAACCGAATCCCTGCTACGGACAAAAACAAACCTGCTATCACGCTGGCAGCGACGTAGGTGGTTGCGCGCAGCCACTCGCCGTCTTCCAGCATCTTCGCCGTTTCCCATCCAAAGCTCGAAAATGTAGTGTAACCACCGAAAAAACCGACGGCGATGGCCACCCGCCAGTCCGGCGAGATAACCATGCGGTTCAGCGTAAACTGCCCGATCAATCCAAGAAAAAAACAGCCGGTGAGGTTGACGACCAGCGTGCCGTGCGGAAACGTGCTTCCGGCGCGCGTCTGGACGACACCCTGCAGCCCATAGCGTGCCAGCGTACCTACCGCTCCGAAAATCGCGATCAATAAAATCCGCAAATTAGCTCCAATCCGGCGGCAACCGCGGCTCGCAACAAAAAAACTCCTGGAGCCGCGTGGCTGCCAGGAGTCATCAGAGCCCGCGTACTACGCCGGCCCGGTTCAGGCGAACTCCATCGCCTTCGATATTTCCGTCACCAAAAATCTTACTTCCCCTCGCCCGGCGAAGCAACACGCCACATTCGCGGCCGTGCACAAGCTCACAAGACTCTGTACGGGGGCTTGCCTCGCCCGGGCAGGTTAACGCAGCGAGAGAAAATATTCGGTGCACGCTGCTCGATCGCGAAAAAAGACGTGCAATCTCTCTTACTGCCGGTTGGCAGGCGCAACGCTCTTCCCCTGGAAAACGACCGCCCGCACCCTTTCCAGGGCATGAATATCGCTCAAAGGATCGCCTTCGACCGCGACCATATCCCCTTCCTTCCCCGTCTCAATCGTCCCCAGCTGTTCGAGCCCCAGCAAAGCCGCACTCGTTTTCGTGCCGGAAATAAGCGCCTGCTGCGGTGTCATCCCGTATTTCACTTCCGAGATCATCTCGTCGCGCACAGTCCCTGTCCCCGGCCCGTAGGAATGGTCCGAGCCCGCCGCGATGGTCACGCCCGAGTGCAGCGCAAGCTGAAAACTCGGAAAATGCGTTTTAGCCAGCGCATTGACTTTCGTGATCACATACTCCGGGAAATGCATTTTCACCCCATTTGCGACGCTCTCTTCCACGACAAATACAGTCGGAACAAACACGATGCCGTGGCTCTTCATAAAATCAGCCGACGCTTGATCCATCTCCGATCCATGCTCGATCGAATCAACCCCCGCATCGAGCGAAGCCCGAATGCTGCGAATATTCTCCGCATGCGATCCAACTTTCACGTGCGCCATGTGCGCCTGCTCGACGATCACTTTCAATTCCTCTGGCGAGAGCTGCTCGGATGTGGGCGAATCGAGAGGCGAAAGCACTCCGCCCGAAGCCATCACCTTAATCACCCGCGCTCCATACTTCAGCTGCAAGTGCACAGCCTTCTCCGCATCGGCAGTCGAGTTGATGAATCCGTGCAAGGGCGTATAGAAATCGTCCATCGGCAAGTAGGGCGGCTGAGCATTGAAATCGCCGTGGCCGCCTGGAATCGAAATCGCGTGAGCGGCAGGCACCAGATGAGGCCCAGGAATGGTGCCATCCTCAATGGCATCCTTGAGCGCAACGTCGATGAATCCTTGCGTGGCCATTACCCGCGCGCCAACTACGCCGGAAGAAAGCGCGTAGCTCATCGCCTTGCTGCCGCGCAGCGCCGCCAGGGGCTCCGAAACGGACTGCCCAAAAGCGCCGGACCAGATGTGTATGTGCGCATCCACGAATCCCGGCAGCACGGTGTAACTCGAAAGATCGATTTGCTCAGCCCCCGCAGGCACGGCAATATCCTTGCCAACGGCAGTCACTTTTCCGTCGGTGATCACGACTACCGCAGGCGCGATCGGCGCCTTTTCCGCGTCGTAGATCAACTTCCCGCAACGAACATAGACGACTTTCGGCGGCGGCGCCGCGAACGCCGCAAACGACCCGAGCAAGCACACCACCACCGTCATCAAGATTTTTCGCATCAAATTCTCCTTTTGGGCGTTCCGACCACGATGTCCCGCTGCCGCAAATGATTTCATCGGGCGCCAGCCTAAATCGCGCATGCTCTGAAGTCAAATTGCCGTCATGCGTTCCTAAAGCTGGCCGCACCGTGTCTATAGACCTCTTTGCTTCGCGGGCTTGATATTTCACGCAGCCGTACAACAGGCATTCCGTTCGGAAGCACCAATAGCGGCCTCTATTACAAACGGTTCTTTTTTCTATCCGCTGTACTCAATAGTGAAAGCGAAAGCGGAATTCGGCGTAGATTTGCCGAGGGTCGTTGTAGTGAAACCCGCCAAACGTCAGGCTGTTATCGAGTTCGACGCGACGGTTGGCCACATTCAGCGCGGTCACGGAAAGGCTGTATTTCTCGAAGAAGGTTTTCCCGAGCGATATATCAAACGTGGTGTGCCCAGGCAGATAGTTCCCGGGATATTGCGCGTCAGGAATCCCGTTGTGGAACCCCGAGCCATAGTAGACATTCGTCGACGCATAAGCCTGCCAGGGGAGTGTTGCGTTGAAGCCCAAGTTCAATGTGTTTCTCTGATCGTGGTCTACCGGTCCAAATCCCGGGAGTGGATATTGCGAGCAATTCGGCGTCGCGGGGGGACAGATTAAGCCTCCGGTGATCGGCGAAGTCGCCTGCGCCAATTGATTCGAATAGGCAAGGTGAAACTGGCCGCGCCGCCACAGGCGTGGGGATCTAAGCGTTAGTTCCCAACCTTCAATCAAGGCGGCATCCCATGTGATTGGCCAGAAGAGATTCGATTCTCCAATATTGTTATGATCCAGCCAGTTAGTCGCCCGGGTTTTGAAATTGTCTGCGTCGAGAGCCCATCCTCGAAAGGGGATCGTCACCCCAAACTGGGATTCTGTATCACGCTCGCCGCGCAGGGGAGCGAAGGCAAAACCCTGGTTAGCTCCCAGACCGGAAAGTGAGCTGGTGGCCGTTAAGAGCGGTGGAGCTTGGTAAAAGTCGCCGTAGAAGGCGCGAAACACCCAGTTCAGGCGCGGGACTTTGACGGCGACGCCAAAGCGTGGGTCCGTGGCATTCTCCACGATTTCCGGAAGAGTTCCGACGGATGGTGAGTTGAAGTGTGATTCACGGAGTCCGGCGATCAGCGTCAACCAGGAAGTCACCTTGAATTTGTCGCTGATAAACTCTTCGGCTAGTCCGCCTGTTATGCCAGCCGATGATGGAGCAAAGTTCTGGCACGGCAGAGCGCAAGTCGTGAAGACATTACTGAAGAAGTTGCTCTCATGCTGGGCGAATCCATAAACTCCCATTTGAATGCTGTTCTTCCAAACGGTCGCGTCCAAGCTAGCCTGTAGACCGCCATAATTTGCGGTCTGGTCTACATTCGTGATCGTTGGCACGTCGTTCGGCGAGGCGGTATAACCGGCCTGGTTGTAATGATAGAAGGGTGAAACAGTCATCAGCAGATTTGGACTAAATGTGTGGACCCATGAGAACGTGACGTACCCGTCGCGCTCATGCTCGCCATCGCGAAGGTCGTTACTAGGGGACGCTCCCGCTGCCACCAACTGCTGATTTCCGATGGAGTTGGGATCCGGGTCGTAGGGTACTTGGTAATAATCCTCCCGCAGCGAAGTGACCACGCGAAATTGGTTCTTGGCATCGGGGTTGAAAATGAACGAAGCAAATCCCCCATACCCGTTCTCCGCATCGTGAAAAACCTGCCCAATGGGAGTCTGAAGCCCGTAGTTGCTGCGGTTTCCGTTCAAGCTAATGTAGTAAGCAAATCGCTGCGTGTGTCCGCCACAACTAACTTGGTCATTGGTTTGATAAAAGTTTCCAAAGCTGGTGGCGAGATCGCATTCCCTGTCGCGCTCAAAGCCAGTTCGCGGAACGATATTGAAGATTCCGTATGTCCGGTCTCCGTAATCCGCGTCATAGCTGCCTCTTTGCACCTCGAGGTAATCAACATCCTTCGGGTCGATTACTGGGCCCAGATTGGCAGCGATGTTCGTGTTGGGAATGGGGGTACCGTCAATCATCCATTCAACTTGGTGGCCCCCCCGCATATGCAACATGTCGTGCGTGACGTACGCCCCCGGGGTGTAATCAGTGATCATTTGCAAGGCATTGGTGCGGTCCGCGCCTGGAGTCTGCTGAATGTCCGCCCGTGCTACAAGCGTCGTAGGCGTCACGGACTCGATGTTCGCTACGTTTTCCTGCGATTCTTCGGAGACGACTGCAACCTGATTCACCGCGGCGATCGCAAGTTGAAAGTGGAGCGTCGGCGAAGAATCCGAAGCCACGGTGACCCTGTGCTGGTCGTCCGCAAAGCCGCTCTTCGCCACCGTCACCAAGTAATCGCCAACTGGCACTGCTGTAAACGAAAACGCGCCATCCTGATCCGTCTGTGCCGTCTGCGTCCAATCGGATGTCGCCGACTTCAGCTTTACTGATGCGTCCGCAATCGGCCGGTGCTGCGGATCATGCACGACGCCTCGCACAGCCCCGAATATGGTGGCGAAAGCCGATATTCCAAACAGCAAAAATGCTGCAAATGCCTGCAAAACTTTTCGCATTAACTTTTCCCTCTCCTCGTGGAATCGTTCTCGCGCGGCTGCATAGCCGCGGCAGTGGTCAATAGGCGTGTGGGGAGAGCGAGCAGCCCTCTATAGGACCGAGGGAGTGAATCGAGGAGGAGGGGAAAGCGGTTTGACGAATCGTGAAATTTCCAGGGAGCTTCGGAACTGCACGGGACGAGACACTTCCTCAGGCGCGGCCGCAGAACCAGCGAGAGGCAGCACAAACGCTCCCGGTATCAGTGCAGGCCGGGCTGGATCTTTGCAGCAAGACATCGAGCACGGTGTAATCCCGCTCCTATCGTGCCCGCAATCCATCGGCGCCGAATTCTGCGAAGGAGCCGGCTGCTGCTTGTGATGGTGATGTGTCGGAACGTTGCAAAAGCCCCCCGCGCAACAGTCGGCGCCATAGGCCAGGAGGGCAGCTCCCGCCAGCGGCGCATACAAAAGCGTCACCGCCAGCAAGCACAGCCATGCCGCAGCCGATCGAACGCGCTCTTGTTTTTTCGTTCTCACGGGTGAACCCGATACTACCCTAATGATACTCCACTTAGACGCCTCTGCCAGCCCCCTGGGTAGCCAAAAGAGCCAGACATACCGGCTTCCGTCGCAGTTGCCAGCACCAGCACCGCGTTTGCGCTAACTCCGCACGCCCCCGCCTCGGCTAGCTTGACTTGCCAAGCCCCTCCATCAGAGACTTATTTTATGGCCCACACGTATCTGCTATTCGATTTCGGCACGGACGAAGAGAAAGCCCAGCTCGCGCGCCACAAACTCGAAGGCTGGAAACAGGCTTTTCGCCTCGATAAGAAGCTCCAATACAAGCTGGAACGCGGCGAAGAGGAAGGGAAGCCGGCTTCGGAGTCTGTCCAAAAAGCTGCGGAGCCGCCGAAAGCCGAAAAGTCCAAGCCGAAAACAAAATCCAAAGCCAAGCCCGCCAAAGTGGAAGCCTCTGAAGAAGCTCCGCCCGCCAACGGAAAAGTGAACTTGCTTGTCCGTCTCTATTTTTCTGGCCACGAAAAGCTCACCGAGCAGCGCTGGCTCGATCGCATTCCTTCCGAGGAACCGTTCAAGGAAGCTTCGCCGCGCGTAGTGCGCCAGGGCGAAGAACAGTTTGACGAAGTAGTGAAACAGTTTGATTCTCTCGGATAGCACCGGCAGTTTCGCGTGGTAGCGGCGGACTTCAGGTATAATAGGGTTCCGCAGAGGCAAAATCCCACTTCCCCACGAGGGCAGACCGAATGGCGTTACAAACGCGCGTCAAACTTGCCAAACTTGACGCCCCCAAGCTGCACGGACTCGACCGCACCACGCTCATCCGCATTTACCGCACCATGTATCTTTCCCGCCGCGTGGACGACCGCGAAATCCAGCTCAAGCGTCAAAATAAAATCTTCTTTCAAATCTCCGGCGCTGGCCACGAAGCCGTGACTGCGGCAATGGGGCTTCTTCTTCGCCCCGGCACCGATTGGCTCTATTCCTACTATCGCGACCGCGCCCTCTGTCTGATGCTAGGCGTCACACCGCTCGATATGCTGCTGCAAGCGGTCGGCGCGAAAGACGATCCCAGTTCCGGTGGCCGCCAGATGCCCTCGCACTGGGGCCTCCCCAGACTGAATCTCGTCAACAAGTCCTCCTGTACCGGCACGCAGTTTGTGCAGGCGGTGGGTGCGGCCGAAGCCACGCTCTACTACGCGAATCATCCAAAAGCCTTGGCACAGGCAAAGAAAGCTCCTCTAGGGGAGCACGTCCGCCATGAGTCCGACGAAATCGTTTATGTTTCTGCGGGCGATGGCGCCACGAGCGAAGGCGAATTCTGGGAATCCCTGAACGCCGCCTGCTCGAAGAAACTCCCGCTGCTCTACTTGATTGAAGACAACGGCTACGCCATCTCAGTTCCTGTTGAAGTACAAACAGCGGGCGGCAGCATCTCGAAACTCACCAGCGGTTTCCCGGGCTTGCATATCGCTGAATGCGACGGCACCGACCCTCTCGAAAGCTACGCCGTCTGCAAGACCGCCGTCCAATACTGTCGCGATCGCCGCGGACCCGCTCTCGTTCACGCGCACGTCACGCGCCCCTATTCCCACTCTCTTTCCGACGACGAAAAACTTTACAAAAGTCCCGAAGAGCGCGAAGACGAAGCGCACCGCGACCCCATCTCAAAATTCTCGCTGTTCCTCGTCCGCGAGGGCATTCTTGACCAAAAGGAAATCGAAGCTCTGGAAGCAGAAGTTGACCAGGAAGTTCGTAACGCCTCCGACCTGGCGCTAGCCGCCGAAGAGCCGACGATCGATTCGATTCGAGTAAACATTTATTCGCCGGACGTCGATCCCACATCAGCTGCTTTTGATGCGCAGCCGCAATTGCACGGCGCTCCAAAAACCATGGTCGAAATGGTCGCTGCCACGCTCTCCGACGAGATGGCCCGCGACGAGCGCATCACCGTCTTCGGCGAAGACGTCGCCGACGCCAGCCGCGATGAGACATTGAAGCAACTGAAAGGGAAGGGCGGCGTTTTCAAAGCCACTTCCGGCTTGCAGCGAAAGTACGGAAACGATCGAGTCTTTAACACGCCTCTTGCGGAAGCTGCCATTGTTGGCCGCGGCATTGGCATGGCCACGCGCGGTCTCAAGCCCGTGGCTGAAATTCAATTCTTCGACTATATCTGGCCCGCCATGATGCAAATCCGCGACGAATTGTGCGTCATGCGCTGGCGCTCGAACGGTGGCTTCAAGTCTCCGGTCGTCCTTCGTGTCGCGATTGGCGGCTACCTGACTGGCGGCGCAATCTATCACAGCCAAAGCGGCGAATCGATTTTTGCGCATTGCCCCGGCCTGCGCGTCGTCATGCCCTCCACGGCTCTCGATGTCGCCGGTTTGCTCCGCACCGCTATTCGCTGCGACGATCCGGTCATGTTTCTCGAGCACAAACATCTCTATCGCCAGCCCTACAATCGTTCTGAGTATCCCGGCCCGGATTACACCGTGCCCTTCGGCAAAGCCCGCATGGTCACGGAAGGCGCCGACGTCAGCATCATCACCTACGGTGCACTGGTGCACCGCGCCGAAGTAGCCGCCGCGCAATTGCTCCGCGAAGGCATTTCCGTCGAAATCATCGACCTCCGCTCGCTCTCTCCTTACGATTGGGAAGCTATCGGCAAAACGGTCCGCAAAACACACCGCGTCATCGTCGCCTACGAAGACATGCTCAGCTGGGGCTACGGCGCCGAAATCGCCGCACGCATCGCCGACGAACTTTTTGAGGAACTCGATGCTCCCGTCAAGCGCGTAGCCGCCATGGACACCTTCTGCGCCTACCAGCCCAAACTGGAAGACGAAATCCTCCCGCAGACCGCCCACATCACTGCTGCCGTCAAGCAACTGCTCGAGTACTGAGCCGCTGCCCCGCAGCCTTGCAATTCACGCAACTTTTTCACTCCCTTGGGCGTATTCTATTGTAGGGAAGGACAGAAACCAGCCTACTTGGAGGGTACTCAAATGACTTGCCCAAGCTGCAACAAAAACATCGCCATCGGTTCCAACTATTGTTACAACTGCGGCGCAAAACAGCCCGAAGCCGGCCCGCCAGGCCTTTCTCCCGCCACGGGCTCTCCGAAGCGCCTCATGCGCTCCAGCACCGACAAAAAAATCGCGGGCGTGTGCGCCGGTCTAGCCGACTATTTCGACATGGATCCCACGATCATCCGCGTCCTATGGCTCTTGCTTGTGATTTGCGGCGGCACGGGCGTTCTCGCCTACATCATTCTCTGGATCGTCCTGCCCGTAGCTCCCGGCGGAGTCGTCCCCACGTCCGCGACGGTCACCACCACCTAAATTCCCAGGCATCTCTAGGGGCGGGGCTTGTTTATCCTGAAGCGCGCAGGGCCTCGCCCGCGGAGGGCTCAAAGTGGCTTTCTCATCTCCGAACTCCGTTAAATGAAGCGCTATTTACTGGGTTTAGGATTCCGCGCAGCCCGCGACTTTCCCCCACCGCTCTCAAACAAGGGATAGTCGATCGAAATCAGCCCTGCTCCCATCGTTGCAAGTGCGAAGCATCCCGTAGCAAGCACCAATGGATACGCGTATTCATTCACTGCCAGATAGCTGTGCGGCGTATAGACCTTCCACATCAGAAACACCATCTCGACCGCTAGCAACAGCGCCGCCCCGCGCGTGAACAGCCCCAGCAGCAGCAATCCCCCGCCAAATAACTCCAGCACTCCCGAAACGTAGGCAAAATATCCCGGCAGCCCGTGCTGCGCGAAAGGCGCATGGGTTGCGCTCGTCCGATGCGCAAGTATCGGGTAACCATGCGACATGAAAATGACGCCAAGCGCCACGCGAAGCAGTAGCAACGCCAGCGGCTGTAGGGCATTGAGAGATTTCATCGAGTCCCTTCAAATCGAAGTTGGAAGAAAATTTCTAACGCGGCGGCATTTTAACAGAAAAACAAACGAAGAACGGCCAGCCCCGGACGCAGCCAGGAAATCAGGTACAATCTTTAGAGAAGAATAAGTGGACGCTCAAACCCAATGCCCATAAATTGCTCGTTTGTAAAGATGAATGACGCGCCGGTCCTCGCAAGCCCCCCTCAAGCCGCAACCCCTGCCACCTTTTTCCTCATCTCCGGGATCGCCGCATGAAGCGCAAACTTCTGATTGCGGTGCCTTTGCTCCTTCTCGTCGCCGTGACGGCATGGTTCTTCCGTCCCAAGCATGAAACGCTCGGCGAAGCCTACGTCGGCGAACGCACCGCGACTCTTTGGAGCAGCGTCGCCCAAGTCCGCGAGCCGCTCGACACTCTGCACTACGGCGACCGTGTCGACGTTGTCGCCCGCCGCAATGACAGCATCAAGGTGCGCACCGCCGCCGGCGAATTAGGCTGGGTCGAAGGCCGTTACCTAATGGACCCGGCGCTCTGGCAGCGCAGCACAAAACTCCTCATGATGGTTCAGCCGATGCCTGTGCAAGCTCGCGGCCGCACTAAGGTCCAAACAAATCTTCGCGTCGAGCCGGGGCGTACGCAAGCGCGTCTCTATCAGTTCGGGCGCGGCGTGCCCGTCGAGATCGTCGGCCGCGCGGTCGCCGATTGGGTGCAAACCACCGACGAAAAAGAATCCTCGAACGAGCCTCAGGACACAAAAAAAGAAGACTGGTTCCTGATTCGCGGAGTGGCCACGCGTCCCCCCGGCGATTCCACGGCCCGCGCCGCGGAAACGACTACGACAGCACCAGGCGACCAGACTCTTCCCATAGCCGGCTGGGTGATTGCACGCTTCGTTGAACTGGATTTGCCCGATCCCGTGCGCGACGGCGCCAATTCGGCAAACATCCGCCCGATTGCATGGTTCGAGCTGAACCGCGTCAGCGATGCCTCGGGCGACAAAATCCAATATCTTGTAGCCGCAGCGCGCGGGTCTGAAGGGCAGCCTTGCGATTTCACTACCCTCCGCGTTTACACCTGGAACCTGAAAAAAGAGCGCTATGAGACCGCCTTCATCGAAAACGATCTATGCGGTAAATTGCCCGTCCGCCTCGGCAAAAGCCCGAAGGGCGAACCCGAATTTCGCTTTCAAGAGCTGGACGGCGACAAGGAAGAGCGCGTCTATCGTCTAATGCAAACGGTCGTCCGCCGCATCCGCGAAGACGGTCAAAGCGCGAAGAAGCCCGTCCGCGCCGCAACGAGAAAACCATCTGAAAAGTAATTGGTTGTAAAGAGCACGCACTTATCGGTTGCGCGAATAGGATTCCGCAGCCCAGAGAAAGGAAAAACAGAAGAATGGGGCTGCATATCAGCGAGTCCGAAGTGCGAGCCGTGCTCACCATGCCTATGGCTATCGAAGCGGTCGAGGAGATTTCGCGAAAGCAGGCCAACGGAGAGGTGGCCGTGCATCCTCGCCGGCGTTTTGAATTGCCGGGCGGTGGTTTTTTTCATTACATGGCGGCGGCAGATTTCTCGGCAGGCTATGTGGCCATGAAGCAGTACACCTATGTGCAGGGAAAGATCCGATTTCTGGTGCCCCTCTATGAGATGTGCACGGGCGATCTTGTTGCTTTGATTGAAGCCGACTACATGGGCCAGTTGCGCACCGGCGCCGCTTCTGGCGTAGCCACAAAATACCTGTCGCGGCAAAACAGTCGCGTCGCCGCCATCATCGGCACCGGAGGCCAGGCGCGCACACAACTGGAGGCCGTCGCAAGCGTGCGTAAACTCGAATCTGCGAGGGTCTACGGTCGCGACGTTGCCAGGCGCGAAAAGTATGCGAAAGAAATGGCTGAGCGGCTAGGCTTTCCTGTGCAAAGCGCAAACTCCTCCGGCCAAGCCGTGCGCGGCGCGGATATTCTCTGTACCGCCACCACGGCCGCCAATCCTGTCGTCAGCGGCGCGGACCTCGCACCCGGAGTGCACATGAACGCCATCGGCGCCAATCACGCGCACAAGCGTGAGCTCGATGATGAGGCCGTAGCCAGCGCCGATGTCATCGTCGTGGATTCCATCGAACAATCCCGCCAGGAAGCCGGCGATCTTATCCTCGCGTTTCGCGGCGACGAAGTATGCTGGACCGGTGTGAAGAAACTGTCGGATGTAGTCGCGAAGAAATCTCCCGGCAGAACTAGCGACACCGAGGTCACACTCTTCAAATCCAATGGCATTGCGTCTTGGGATTTGGCTGTCGCCATGAAAGTCTATGCGCGGGCGAAAGAGAAAGGCTTGGGAAGGGAATTGCCGTTCTGGGCCGGCGCCGTTTCAAGCCAGATGGGCTGACGCGTGCGCTACTGTGCCGCTTCCTTAAACTTCCGGCGAATTGCATCGTGAAGCCGGTTGCGCACTTCACCAGGCAGCTCTATGGGTTCTGAGTCGCAGAAGAGTCTCACCGTCTTCTTCGTCTGATCGACAACCAGCTTGCATTCTCCGCACTCTTTGAGGTGGCTCTCCAGTTCGTGCTTCGACGCCGCATCAAGCTCGCCATCGATGAAATCCGAGAGTTCGTGAATGATGTCTTCGCAGTTCAATTTGTCCCACCCTGCTGAAAATAGCGGTTCAATTTTTGTCTGAGTTTTAGCCGCGCCCGCAGGAGCCGCGATTTCACAGCGGGAACCGAAATTCCCACCACGTCCGCCGTTTCCTCCGTCGAGAGTTCTTCGATGTCACGCAGCACAAAAACCGTACGATACTCCGGCTCGAGTTCGTCAATCACGCTGGATAATATCTCTCGCATCTCGGTTTGCGCAAAGCGCTGCTCAGGCCCCGGGCCCCAGTCCTGCAGCTCCCGCGGCATCAGGTCTTCGTCGCCTTCGATGGGCTCGTCCAGAGAAAACTGATTGGGCCTGCGCTTCCGAAGGCGCATCAACGCCTCATTCGCGGCTATGCGCACCAGCCAGGTATAAAACCGCGAATCGCCCTGAAAATTTTTCAAGTGGGAATAGGATTTGAGGAAGGCATCCTGCATCGCATCTTCGGCATCCTCGCGATTGCGAGTGATGTTCATAGTCAGCCGAAAAATCTTGCGCTCATAGCGGCTGACCAATTCCTCGAAAGCCGCCGTATCGCCGGATTTCGCGGCCGCAACCAGCAGGTGCTCGTCTTCGCGCGCAACTGCCGAGGCCAGCCGGTGTGGGTTAGGTGTGCTCAAGAAAGTCCGCGGGCGGAGGATCAGCCCTGCTCCAATTGTCTCCGTCTTTACGTTAGCACAAAGCACGAATGCGCACCCGCTACTCCCTTATTTCGATGAGCCAGCCTATCCCCGGGATTCAGGAATCTGCAGTCCAATCTATTCTGCCGCCGGTTGCGAGAGAGCGACAGTGCTTGACAGCCAGAGCCTGCCTGTCTAGAGTTTTGGTTGAGCATTCGTCTAGAGCACGATGGCCTACCGAGACCTTTCTGCTTCCTCCCGGCTCCCACTTTCCACGCGCTTGCGTCTTTCTATATCCCCTTCACAGTCTTGGCCGTACTCTGCTCTAGAAGGCTCGCTCTGCGGCCCTGTTTTCCGGCCTTCTCAAGCGTTGCTTCAGCAGCGCCTTGAGACCTTGACCATTGAGACCGCCCGTCGCGAAACCTTGGAACTTGGCACTCAAAATAGGCAACACTAGGACCATGCGAACACTCCCCGACCATCTCCGAAAAGGCATGAAGCTGGTCATCGTCGGCTGCAATCCAAGCGAATCCTCCGTGCGCGTGGGCCACTACTATGCGGGACGCACCAACCAGTTCTGGCCTATCCTTTACGAAAGTGGCGTTGTGCCCGAACCATTTGACTATCATGACGACAAGCGCGTGATCGAATTTGGCATTGGACTCACCGACCTCGTCAAGCGTCCCACCAAAGGAGCGGAAGAGCTCACGCGCGGAGATTTCGCCGAAGGCCGCATCGTCCTTTCGCAGAAGCTAGAAGAATTCGCGCCGCACGTCGTCGCCTTCAACGGCAAGATAGTTTACGAGCAATTTTCCCAGCGCAAGTGCAAGTTCGGCCTCCAGAAGGAATTGCTGTACGGAGCGCGCGTCTACGTGCTGCCGTCCACCAGCAGCCAGAATGCACAGGGAAAGAGCGAGAAGTTGCAACATTTCCGCAAACTCGCGCAAGTAGTCGCCAAGACGGAGAAAGAACGCGACACCAAGGAACGCGATGCCAAGGGGCAGGCGTATTAGAACGGAGGTATCTTATGAGTAACGCAGCCCAAACCGCTCCTTCGGGTTCAGTCATCCTGGAGAGCCGCCACGGTGAGATCGTGGTTCTGGTGATGAACCGTCCCGACAAGTTGAACGCCCTGAACAGCGAACTCTCGACTGCTCTGAACGAAGCGCTTGCCCGCATTGCCGAAGATGACTCCGTTCACGTTGTCGTGCTGTGCGGAGCAGGCCGCGCGTTTTGCGCGGGCGGCGACCTCGGCGCCATCGGCAAGGGACGCGAGCGCAACGAGACTGCTGAGCTCGGCCCGATTCTGCGATCCGGGATGCAAGCCGTTCTGAAAATGCGCCTGATGCCGCAGCCGGTGATTGCGGCTGTGAACGGCGCCGCCGCCGGCGCCGGAATGAACCTCGCGCTTGCCGCGGACATCCGCATCGCCGCGGACGTGGCTACTTTCGGGCAGAATTTCTCGCGCGTAGGCCTGTTCCCCGATTATGGCGGGACCTATTTTCTCCCGCAGCTGGTTGGGCCCTCCGTCGCTGCCGAAATGTTTTACACCGGCGAGATGATCGATGCGCCAACCGCGTTGCGCCTCGGGATTGTGAGCCGCGTCGTTCCTGCCGCGCAATTGGAGGCGGAAGTGAAATCGCTGGCGCAGAAAATCGCCGAAGGTCCTCCAATCGCCATCCGCGCCGTGAAGAAGATCCTGTTTGGAAGCCACAAAGACGCGCTGGTGAAAGCCCTCGACCACGAAGTAGAGTTGCAGATGAAATGTTTTCATTCAGAAGACTGCAGCGAGGGAATCCGCGCATTTTTCGAAAAGCGGCGTCCGAAATTCCAGGGAAAGTAGCGCTCCGAGCCGCGGTTTCTGCGGAATCGCCCCACCTCTGCTAAGATTCTAAGTCCCAATGGACGACCTCCAAATATCGGCAAAAGAAGTGAGCGACCGCATCGCTCGCGGCGAGAAGTTGCTGCTTGTGGATGTGCGCGAGCCCTGGGAATACGACCTCTGCAAAATCCCGGGGGCGAAATTGGTTCCCCTCGGAACGATTCCGGCGAGCTTGAATATTTTGCTGGACGCGGACGATGAGGTGATTTGTTACTGTCACCACGGAATGCGCAGCCTGGACGCCGCCGCCTGGCTACGCCAGCAAGGCGTCGAGAGCGTAAAATCGATGGCTGGCGGCATTGAGCGCTGGTCGATGGAAATCGATCCGAGTGTGCCGCGGTATTGAGGGAAAACTTGGCGAAAATAAACCTGCGCTATCTTGAGAAGCCAACTTGAACGACGTGCCGCAAAGCAAGAAGTTTCTTGCTCGCCCACGGCGTTGAACTCGAGTCCCGGGACCTGGACAAAGAACGCTTGAGCGAAGCCGAGCTTGACGAGTTGATCGGCGCTCGCGACTACAAATTATTTCTCAATTACCGCAATGAATTCTATCGCGCGAAAAACATGAAGGAGAATCCACCGCCGCGAGCGGAAGCGATCAAGTTCATGGCTAAATTCCCCAACCTGATCCGCCGGCCGGTGGTGATTCGCGGCGACCAGATTGTGCTCGGCTACGACGAGGAAGCCTACAAAAAACTTCTGAAGTAGAACGCGACGGCGCTGCAAAGAGAAAACGGCGCGCTTCGCGTTCGCTTCACAACTCCGGTTCGAGAAAACAGTGGAAATAAGAACCATAGCGATTGTGGGCACGACCGATTTGGGGTGCAGGATCGCGTATACAGCGGCTCGTGTCGGATACCGGACTGTTCTCGAAGGTATTTCGCCAGCGGCCTTGGAGCGGGGAATTGCCTGGATTTCGCGGGCAATCAGCGACGACGCGGCGCGAGGTAAAATCAGCTCGGAGGTTCGAGATGCTGCACTCGCGAATCTGAGCGGGGCGAACTTGGTCGAAGATGCGTCGCGCGATGCGGACTTGATTATCGAAACTGTCTCGGACGAAATGGAAATGAAGTTGGAGCTTTTTACTATCTTCGACAAGTTTGCCAAGCCGGGTGCCATTTTCGCGAGCACAACGCATTCGCTTTCGATCACGGAGATTTCGGACGTCACTCTTTGCGCTGAGCGATGTATCAGAATGCGCTTTTCCGCCACCGCGCTGGGTAAGGAGCGTCTCGAACTGGTGAAGGGGCGCAAGACATCCGAGCAGACTGTCGCGGCTTGCAGCGACGTCGGCCGGAGCATGGGCTGCGAAGTTTCCGTGTCGAGCGAGGAACACGTCCCGTCCGGCGAAGGTAATTGAAAATTATTCGACGTCGAAAGCCATCAGAAACAAAACAAATCGATTCGCACGACCAACGGTCATGAACAAAGCCATCGCAGAAAAAATCATCATCCAGCAGGGCGACCTGACGGACATGGACACGGACGCCATCGTCAACGCCGCGAATAACGATCTGCAACTGGGCGCCGGCGTTGCCGGAGCCATCCGGCGCAAGGGCGGCGACGATATTCAGCGCGAGTGCGACGCCATCGGAAGCATCCCCGTCGGCTATGCGGCGATTACCGCCGGCGGCAAGCTCGCAGCGCGCTACGTCATCCACGCGGCGAGCATGCAGCTCGGCGGGCGTACCACGGCCGCTAATCTGCGCAATTCGGTCGCTCATTCTCTGCGCATCGCCGCAGAGCGCGGCTTGAAGACAATCGCTTTCCCCGCCGTCGGGACAGGCATCGCCGGATTTCCCATCGAGGAGTGTGCTTCCATCATGCTGCAAGAAGCCGCCCAGCACCTGAAAGGCGAAACCTCGCTCGAGAAAATCTACTTTGTCCTCTTCGACGACCGAGCCTGCGATACCTTTACCGGGGCATGGAAGCGGATGGAGTGAAAGCCGCCCGCCTGACCTGCGCCTCGAATACAAGGGGGAGCTAGCCTCGGAGGACAAAGGGGACCTATAAGCGTTGCTTCCAAGCGAGTTAGCCTTTTTGCAAAGCCTTTGGAATCAACAGCTCCAGGCCCTTTCGGAAATGTTGGTTTTAAGCGACTTAGCCTAAGGCCAGATTCGGCTAGGTCTTCTATTGACTGGGCTTTTTCAGGGTTGGGCGGTCGCCAGCCGGGGGCGGCGGGGGAGTTGCGGAAGCAGGTGCCGCGCCAGTGGCGGGCGTTGCCATCAGGACGCCGCCTTCCGAAAAGGGCTTTTTCAGCCAGCGCTCGGATTCAGATTGGCAACCACCCGTATTGTCGTTAGTTTGTTTGGCTTTGCTGTATTGATTGACGGCCCGCTCACGCTGTCCAAGCAAATCGAAGACTTTCCCGAGATAGATGTTGCTCCAGCATTCCGTCCATTTTTCTGATGGCTCCGGAACGGCCTGCAGCGACTCACGGAAGGCATTGGCAGCGGCCTGATAATTCTTTTGGTAGAAGAAAGCTTCGCCCATGCGGAAATTGGCCAGCGGGCGGCCAGGCTGGATCGAGAGCGCTCTCTGATATTGCTGGATAGCGGGGTAGTAGTTGCCCTGTTCGGCGAGCTCTTCGCCGCGGGCGATTGCAGCGCGAGCCCGAAGGGGAACGCTGCCCTTCAGCACAAGATTGTTGGGATCAACTTTTACGCCGCCGGGTTTGGGCCGGCCGAAGGTTTCGACGATGAATGGCGATTCCATGCCGAGAACATCCACCCATTTCGTTTCGGGATTTCCTTCGGTATCGATGCGTAGCTCAACCGGCATGCTGAAGGTGTCAATAGGCTGCTTGATTTTGCCGACGATGCGGAAGCCTTTGGGCGTGCGGTAGACTACAAATTCCGTCGTAAAATCCGGCACGCCGGTGGAGTTCAGCCATTGCACGAAGAAACCGCGCAGATTCGGCGCGACTTGGCCGGGTTTGGCAGCCGCTTGGACGTCACGGTCGGCCAGGTTCACGAGATCGTCTATGGTGGCCGTCTTCCCGGCGTACGTGGTCGCAAAATCATGGAGCAGATTCCCAAAAGCGACATCGCCCATCAGTCCACGAAGCATGTGGAAAACCATCGCGCCTTTGTTGAGCACCACCGAACGGTAGTCGCTAGAATAGGGCGCGAGCCTTACCGCCTGCGCAATGGGGGCCGCTTCGTCATACATGAGCGCGCCTACTGCAAATTCGTCGACAACGCGCAGGCCAGCTTCTTTGCCGGCACTTTTCTCGGCATAGATCTCTTCGCAATAGCGCGAAAGTCCGTCGGTAACCCAAACATCCGCAGAAGTAGCCGGGACAATAGAGTTACCAAACCATTGAGCCGCAACGAGCCGTGCAATGGTGCGCTCGGCGGTTTTCGGCTCCCACAGGCGGTGGCTGAGGAGGAGAACACCAGGAGCAGCGAAATCGCGAACAGTCCCATCCGGCAGCTGAATGACCGTAAACTCCGGATCCTGGAGGCCGCCGAAAAGGTCGGAAAAAACCGTGACGGCGCGGGCAACGTCATCGGCAAAGCCCTGGGCGTTCGCCGAATCGGATCGCGGGGCGTAGACGGCGACGTCAATTCCTTCTGCCTGCTTGGGATTCAGCTGAAGATTTCCAGCGACAAACGTGCCGTGCGGGCCTGGAGTCTTGCATTCAAAAGTGTAGAGGAGCCGTCCGCCTTCAGCACCGGACTTTCCAGCTATCGGCGTTGGGGCAGAGCTCTTTCCCGAACCTGCGACGGCGAAACTATCTGGCACGTTTAGACGAAACGTCGCGGTGTAGCGGTTGGAGGGATAGTTCGTCAGCGGAAACCATCTGGAGGGGAGAAGCAAATAAGCGTCTTCGTGGCCGATGACCGCGGCGCGCACTCCCGGGACGGGGCTGTTCTCTTCGTTGGCAAGCAAGCCCGCATAAGTGAACGTCAGCGTGACATGGCCGCCAGTGGCGACAGGAGCCGGCAGCGTAACGAGAACGTAAAGCGGGTTCATCGAGTCGCGGCCAAAACCGAGTGATCTGCCCTCGGCTGTCTTTACGTCGCTTACAACCAGATTGGGATGCAGCTCAACCCGTAGGTTGCTGGAAACGTCGGTAGCCCGGAAGTCGATTTTGGCAATGGCGCTGATGGATTGGTGACTGGAATCGAGCGTCGCAAAGATATCGTAATGATCCGCGAGAAAACCGGCGGGGCGGGGAGCCTGGGCGCGGAGCGGGGAAGCGCCGTAACTCAGCACCACAAACAGCGGGACAGAAAACGCAACACTCATTCTTCGGCGAAGGGGCATCAAACAGCCTTTCAATGACCTGACAAAATGGGGCACCTTTCACTGGGGTGCAGACCGACACCATTCTGCCTATATAGGATAGCAGAGACCCGCCTAAGTGTTGCCAGCGACGGTCGAGAGAAGCCCGACAATCGCGTCCGCGGCCCGGTCGACGGCTCCCGGGGGACCGAGACGCTTGCGAACTTCGGCGAGGCCTGAGCGGAGCTCTTCTCGGGCGCGCGGGTCGTTGAGCAGGCGCAGGACCTCTTCGGCGACTTTAGCCGCAGTGAAGTCCCTTTGAATCAGTTCCGGAACGACGCGGCGCTCGGCGATCAGGTTCACCATACTGAAATAAGACGTGCGAACCAGCGGCTTGGCGAGCAGAGCGGTGAGCGGCGTCACGCGATAGACGACCACCATGGGCACGTCGAGGAGGGCAGCTTCGACGGTCGCGGTGCCGCTCGAGACAATCGCGGTATCGGCGGCGGCTAGCGCGTTGTAGGTCTGGCCTTCGACGACCCGGATCTTTATCGCCGCGTTCCAGCCTGTTCGCAGATCGTTGATATTGCTGTGAGCTGCGGCCGCGAGAACAAATTGGGCGGGGCGGCGCTCCTGGATGCGTTGGCAGGCTTCGCGGATAACGGGCATGTGCTGCGCCAGTTCAGCGTGCCTGCTGCCGGGCAAAATTGCGACAATCGGCTGGCCGGGATCGAGACCGTGCTGGCGGCAGAATTCCTCGCGGGTTTGCGTGGCTCGCACGGCGCCGACGAGAGGATGGCCGATGAATTTTGTGGGAACACCTGCGCCGCCGAAGAACGCCTCCTCGAAAGGAAAAATGCACAGAGCTTGCGCAAATCGCCGCCGCACAACGCGAACTCGCCAGGGCCGCCAAGCCCAGAATTGCGGACAGATGTAATAAATGTTGCGGACTCCATGCGGGCGCAGTTTGCGCGCGAGGCGGAGATGAAAGCCGGGAAAGTCAGTGAGAATCGCGAAAGGAGGTTTGCGGCGCTCGGCTTCTGAAACCAAGCGGCGCATAGCGCGAACAAGCGAAGGCAGGTGGCTGACGATTTCCGTGATGCCCACGACGGAAACTTCGGAGTAATCGGTGATAACGTCAACGCCGGCAGCGCGCATCTGCGGTCCGCCCATGCCGAAAAGAGCGACATCCACGCGCTTTTGCAATGCTGCGGCGAGGCGAGCGGCGTACATGTCCCCGGAAGCCTCGCCTGCGGAAATCAAGAGCGGAATCGGTGGCATGCGCGGTCGGTGCGGCGCTCAATCCGTAGCGGGCTGAGGAGCGGAGAGCGAGCCACGGGGCTGGTCTGCAAGCTGGCCGGCGGAGTCGCGAGAATCTTCCGGAAGGCCAAGTTCCTGCTCTTTATATTGGAGCTGATAGAGGCGGTAATAGATGCCGCGCTGCGCAAGCAGTTCCTGATGCGCGCCCTGTTCGCGGAGGCGGCCTTTGTGAAAGACGAGGATGCGCGAGGCGTACTGAATCGTGCTCAGGCGATGCGCGATGACGAGCGACGTGCGGCCGGAAAGCAACCGGTCGAGAGCTTCGCGAATTTGCAACTCGGTTTTTGTGTCGACGCTCGAAGTGGCTTCGTCCAGGATAAGAAAGCGAGGGTTGTGGGCAAGTGCGCGCGCGAAGCAGATAAGCTGGCGCTGACCTACGGAAAGAGTCGAGCCACGTTCATTCACGCTTGTGTCGATACCTTCGGGCAGCGAGCGGACAAAATCGCCCAGGCCGATTTCGTCGACGGCGTTTTCCACGGTTGCGCGACCGATGCCGGGCGAGCCGAGGCGCACATTCGAATCAATCGTTCCAGTGAAAAGAAACGAATCCTGCAAGACGATCCCAAATTGCTGGCGAAGATTTTGGATATTGATGGTTCGAATGTCGATGCCGTCGAGAAGAATCTGGCCGCGCTGTACGTCGTAAAAACGCAGGAGCAGGGAAATGAGCGTGGTCTTCCCGGCGCCAGTATGGCCGACGATAGCGAGAGTCTGCCCCGGTTCGATGCGGAACGAAACATCGCGAAGTACCCAATCTTCGTCGGCAGGTTCGGGCACGTCGCGGTAGCTGAACCATACGTTACGAAATTCGATCTCGCCGCGGGGAGATTCCAAGCGGACGGCCTGAGCAGCGGAATCGACGGTGATCGGCTCGTCAAGAAGCTTGAAAATTCGCTCCGAAGCAGCCATCGCGGATTGCAGAATATTGAATTTTTCGCTGAGGTCCTGGATCGGCCGGAAGAAGCGCGTCGCATACATTGTGAAAGCGGTGAGTACACCGAGGCTGAGGCCGCTCGAGAGCACGCGGTTTCCGCCTGACCAGTAGATCAGCGTAATCGTCGCGATGCTGAGAAACTCGACCGCGGGATAGAAGAGCGCGAACGCGAGAATGGCATCTCGCCAGGCCAGCATATTGTCGCGATTGCGATTCGCGAATTCGATGCGAGCTTTGCGCTCGCGATTGAAAAGCTGTACCACGCTCATCCCAGAGATATATTCCTGCAGGAAGGCGTTGATGCGCGCGATGGCGGTTCGAATCCGGCGGTTGGCGTCGCGCACGAACTTGCGGAAGAAATAGGTCACGACGAAGATGAAAGGCAGCACCGCAAACGCGTCGAACGCCAGCCGGTGATCCACGGTGAAAAGCAGCGCGGCCATGACTGCCAGGAGAAAGAAATCGTTGATCATGGTCACCACGCCAGCGGCAAAGAGGTCGTTCAAAGCGTCGACGTCGGTGGTCACGCGCGTCACTAGCCGGCCCACCGGGTTGCGATCGAAATAGCTCATGGGCATGCGCTGGATATAAGCGAAGATTTCACGGCGCATGTCGTACATGGTCTGCTGACCGACGCGCTGCATGATGCGAATCTGTGCGTATTGCGCGAGGAAATCGGAGATCAGTACGAGCAGGAAGACCAGGCTGATCCACTCAATGCCGCGCCACGCTTGAGGCTCCGGGATCAGATGATTCAGCGTGGGAGTAAAGTAACCGTCGATGGCCTTCCAGAAGAGCCAGGGAGGCGCCAGCTCAAGGGGCGTCACGACAGCGACAAGCGTCATCGCCAGCACCACGCGCCACTTGTACGGCCGCAGATACTGCATCAGCCGCCGCATCAACCTCGCGTCGTAAGCTTTACCGAGCTTCTCTTCTTCGTGAATATTGCTCATGCCCGTTCGAGTTCTTCTTCCAGCAACTGTTTTTGATACAGGTCGGCGTAGTAGCCGCCTCGCGCGAGAAGTTCGTCGTGCGTGCCGCGCTCGCTGATGCGCCCATCGCGCAAAACCACGATTTGATCCGCGTCGCGCACCGTCGAAGTGCGATGAGCGATCAGAATCGTAGTGCGCCCGCGCATGATGCCACGCAAGCGGCTAAGAATGCGCTCCTCAGTTTGCGTATCGACGCTCGAGAGCGAATCGTCGAGGATCAGGATGCGCGGGTCTCTCACAATCGCGCGCGCCAGAGCCGTGCGCTGTTTTTGTCCCCCGGAAAGCGTGACGCCTCGTTCTCCGACCATGGTGTCGTATTGCGCGGGAAATTCCTGGACGTCGCTATCGAGGCTCGCGACTTCAGCGGCTTCGCGCACGCGCTCCAGGTCAAAGTTCGGCAGCCCGAACGCGATATTTTCGCCAACGGTTTCGCCGAAGAGATACGTGTCTTGGGGGACGTAGCCGATCGAGCGGCGCAAGGTGTCCAGCGGCCATTCGCGAATCGAGCGCCCATCAATCAACACAGCCCCGTCGGGAGCTTCCCAGAGGCGCGCAACGAGCGCGGCCAGAGTGGTTTTTCCGCTACCGGTAGGTCCCACAATGGCCAGCGTCGAGCCGGCTGGAATCTTCAAGCTGATGTCGCGCAGAACTCCGTCCGTCGCGGGGCGGTTGCCGTTTCCGCTCCCATTCGCGCTACCGCCGGCCATGGTCGTTGGATACGCGAAGGTGAGGTTGCGAAATTCGATCTCGCCTTCGACTCTTTGTTCCGCGGCCACGGTCGCAGCGTGGTCGTCGATTTGCGGCTGTGCGGCGAGAATATAGTTCAGGCGGCCCATGGACGCCGCGCCGCGCTGAAAAATATTGGTGACCCAGCCGAGCGCGATCATCGGCCAAACAAGAATGCCGAGATAACTATAGAAGGCAATTAGCGCGCCGAGTGAAATTCGTCCGCGAAGAACGAGATGGCCACCTTGCCACAACACAATTAGAAACGTTATGCCGATGAGAGCCTGGAGCGACGGCATAAACATGCTCCACGTGCGAATGAGCTTGACGTTGCGCGAGACGTATTCGCGGTTGGGCTCGTCAAAGCCGCGAATTTCGGCTTCTTCCTGCGCGTAAGCGCGCACAACACGCACTCCCGCCAAGTTCTCCTGCACTTTTGCAGAGAGCGTCGCCAGCGAAGCCTGAATTTTTTCGTAAAGCTCATGAATCACTTTGCCAAAATGCTGCACCACCACGGCAACGATGGGCACAGGTAGAAGAACCCAAAGCGTAAGCGAGCCAGAAAGCTGTGACATGACGATGATCGCAAGGGCCATGCCAATAATGGTTTGCCCGCTGTACATGATGCCGGGACCCAAAACCATGCGTACGGCATTGAGGTCGTTCGTCGCCCGCGACATCAATTCGCCGGTGCGGTTGCGCACATAAAACTCCGGCTCCATCAGCAGCAAGCGATTGAGCAAATCGCCGCGGATATCAAATTCAATGTCGCGCGAAACGCCGATCAAAACCCAGCGCGTCATGAAGGAAAGAACAGCGCGAAGCGACACGAGAGCGATAAGCAGCAGACAGTAGATTCCTAATGCATGGCGGCTGTGCGGAGAATAGTACGGAATCATCCGGCTCAACCACGAATCGGCAAGCAGTTGGCCTTGCATACTTTTCTCGAACGGTCTGCTGCTTCCCGCGAGGATATCCGTCAAAACACCCGTAGCCAGCGGGATCACGTTTTGCGCCACGCTGGCTACGACCAGCGCAATCATTCCCAGCGCCGTCGCGCCGCGATAACGCGCGAGGTACGGAAGCAATCCAACCAGATTTTTCCACGAAGACGACTTCGGCGGCTTCTTCGCTGCCGCGGTTGCGCCCATCGTCGCTGCCGCCGCACTCATTTGAGCCTCGATCTAGCCGTCTCCAGCGAGGGCGTTTCCATCAGAAAATGTTCGTAGGTCATGTCGAGCGATTGGAAGCGTTTTGTCGCGGGATTCCACGCCACGCCGATGGGCAGCACGTGCGCGTCGGTGCCTGTCTTCACCGGCGTGAAGTACAACTGGATTCCCTTGACGGGATCTTGATCGTACTGCACCTTCCATCCCGCCACCGACGTTAACGGTGTCAGAGCAAGATACCCCTTCGCGTTTTTCAGATACTCATCGCAGCGCAGCAATTCCGACCACTTTCCATCGGTTTCTTCCGCAACGACGGCGCGCGTCACAATGGTTCCCGGAATGTTATTTTTTGGCGTTTTCGGAACGACGTTTGCCGCGAGAAACTGTTGCTTGCCCGTTTTCGCCAAATCTCCGAACACCAGGACTTGCGTCTCTTTTCCCAGCAGATTTTGCGCGGCAGCCTGCATGTCATCAGGTACAGCTGGCGCTGCGGGTTTAGCCGGGTCTTCGGCTGCGGGCTTCGGAGCGGGGTCTTCGCCGCAGCCGAAAAGCAACAAGGCGAAGACGGCGAGAGTCCCTGCCGCCATCGCGAGCATAAATCGGCTGCGCGTAAACACACCAATACTCGTTCGGTCAGTCCTCACCTTCGCCTCCACTGAGGCTTGGAACCTGTACGAATTTGTCGAACAGTCCGGGATTGTTTGAGATTCGTCCATCAATGACTTGCCGCCCTCGGCGTGATACCCACTATATGCCCGGCCTGGCTTCCTTTTCCGGCGCGCACGGGAGATGCCTTCCGTGAGGAACCTTCTTCGCCTGCGAGTCCGACCTGCAATACAACGATTCTAACTGTTGCCGCCCTTGCGTGGAAGCGCTCGCCGAAGCGCGGTTCCTTGCGGGTCACGGTGGCTTTTAGCGCTGCGCCAGAATCGCGTCCAGGCGCGCCTCAAAATTCTCTTCGCCTTCCGACGACAGCTGACTGCGCTCAACGGGCAACGCCTGCTCAATCGACTCGACCCATCTGAACAACTGTTGGATGTTTTCCCGCGTCTTTGCGTGATATTCCTTCAGATTCCCGGCGGCTGACATCCATTGGCGAAACGAGTGTTCCAGCGGATGGTCGGAAGACGCAAACGGATTCGAAGCCGCGCCCGGAGCCAGCAACCCGCCGTGACCTGTAAAAAAGTGCTCGAAGCCCAGATCCGCGGCGAAGTGTCCCTCGGATGCTGCGATGGCGCCGTCATATTCGGGACCGTGGCAGGTAAGCACCAGCGGCTCCGGCTTATTTGTCCATTTGAGGATCTCGGCGTCAAAACTCCAGAGATCCCATTTTGCCGCGGCGATATAGGCGCTGTCGGGGTGAAGGTGCTGAATGGCAAGCGCCGCGACCTCCGCCGCGCCATACCCCAGATCCTTCAGGTCCCACTCGGCCAGCGAAAGTTCCGTGGCATCGATGGGCTGGACGACGAGTTCCTTGAACGCGGGCTCCGAAGAGGAAAGCGGCGCAGTCGCCAGAAATCTAGCGAACTGGGCAATCAAAGTGGTTTCGGAGAACTCGCGCGTCCACACGCGCAGATAAGCTCGATTAGCCATAGTTGGTCAAGACCTCTGATTATACGGATGTGCGAGCCGAGAGGCGAATTTGAGCGGCGCCTGGTAATTCGTCAGCTTCTGGGAACTGGAAGCTTACAAACTAACAGTACAGTCGCTGATCCTGCTGAAGCCCTGAGCGGAATTCTTTCCAAGGTTGACCCAAAAGCGCGTCCGAGGCGGCAGCCTCGGCTGGAATTCACAATGACGCAAACTGCCTAAGTTCCACTGCCACCGCCGCCGGCGGTTTGCGAGCGGGTCATCTGCGGGTCGGAAACCGGCGGCTCTGGAGCTGTCAGGCGAGATGCAATCTGCTGCAATCGATCCCGCAGCGCTTCGCCGACTCCGGCAAAAACTTGCGCGCAAGTCTCGCGAAGAGTTTCCTCCGCTTTGGCGGCAATGCTGGCGACCGCTTCGCGCGATTGGTGATCCAGGCTGGCCACCGTGGCCAACATCCACTGATTCGAAACATTTTCAAGTCGGCTGCGATGCACCTCGGCAGCCTGATTGCTGAGTTGAGCGTAAATACCGCGCATTTCCGTTCGATACGCTTCGACCGTCGACTGCCAGGACTCGAGCAACGGCGACATTCCAGCCTTTACTCTTGCGTTCGCGTCGGCAACGCCCCGCTCCACTGCGCTGCTCATGCTGCTCTGGAACTGCCGCAAAAAGGCTTCCTGTTCGGCGGTGACTTTCTCTGACAACTCCGTCCGCGCTGCGTCGAGTTGCACACGCGTTTCGCCGAGTGACCGCTGCGTTTCTTGCCCAAAGCCATCGAGTTCTTGTCGCGCCTGGCGCTGAATTTCATCCGTAAAGGCGGCCGTTGTGGTTTCCGCGGCTTCCGCAAAAAGGGCGCGCGCTTGCGCGAACGCGTCGCGCACCACCTCTTCCATCTGCGTCTGCGTATGGCCGATAAAGCTGCGGCTGGAGTGATCCAATTCGCTCGCGAACACACTGGAAACTTCGCCCGCTTTTTCCCGGAACTGATTCTCGGCCTGCTCGACCGTCTTTTCCGTGAGGCTCTGGATCTGCGTCTGCGCTTTTTTCTCGTACCACTCGGCGGATTTCATCAGATCGTCCACCGTCTGATGCTTCAGGTCGGACGCCCTCGTTTCGATCTCGGCGAGATTGCTCGCTGCCACTGTTTGCGCCGCTTCCTGCAGAATCTGATCCACGCCGCCAAGATTTTCCCGGAAGCGCGCGAGCGATTCCGCGAAAGCTTCGTCCGCCGAAGTCCGGATGCGGTCCTGTTGCAAAGTCAGGGCGGCATCGAGAAGAGAGCGGCCACCCGCGAGGCGGTGAATCGCTTCTTCCGTTCTCGAGATGTGCGGCTGCACCATGGAATCAACCTGCTGGTCGAACCGCGATATCGCCAGCCGGCAATGCTCTTCAAACGTGCTGCGAATCCGGGCGTTGAGTTCTTCTAGAAGAGTCTCCGACTGCCGGTGCAATTCGTTGCGATTGAGACTGAGAACATCGTCCATCTGTGACTCAAATCCCAAGAGCGCTTGCCTCTGCGCTGTCTCCGTGCGCGCGGAAAAATGTTCCAGCCGCTCGGTGGACTCGGCGGCCCGCCCCAATGCGGCTTCGAGCCACTGCGACTGCTCTTGCAAGGAATTGCGCAGCCCGGCAAGGCGTTGTTCCGCTTCGGCCGCTGCGCTGGCCAAGGACTCATGGACAGAGGCGGCTTGCTTCGCCGCTTCCTCTAGCAAAGTTTTTTTCGCGCTGGCCACACGCTGCTCGGCTTCCGCGGCCCCGGCGCTCATGGATTCCTGCACTGCGGCGGATTGGCGCGCCGCTTCCTCGCGCAAAGAGTTTTGCAACTCCGCAATGCGTTGTTCGGATTCGGTTGCGGCGCTGTTCATCGACGCGCGGGCTGCATCCGCTTGCCTCGCCGCTTCCTCTTCGAATCGCGATGTGATGGCACGGCTATGTTCATCGAGCGCCGTTGCGGTCTTCTCTTGCGATTCCGCTAGCGTGTTCTCAAGCGTCGCGCGCCAGCGCGCCTGCACCGCTTCCACTTCGCTGTTGAGCCGGTCCCGCCAGGAGGAATAAGCCGCTGAGAGCGCAGCGCCAACCTGCTGCTCGATCTCGCTTGCCGCCGCGCTCATGGCTTCGCGGTGCGCGTTGGCCGCCACTTCGCGCTGGCGCGCCAGATCGTCCACTTCGCGCATGGATTCCGCAGCGCGATTGGAAATTTGAGTCTCTGCTTGTTCGCCTTGGGCGCGCAGCCGGGCAGAGGATTCCTCTGCCTGCTGGCAAAGTGTGCGAAGCGATTCCACCGCGTTCGCGAGATGCTGCGCCTGCTCCGTGCGCTCGGCGGTCGCGCGGTTCGAAATTTGCTGCGTCAGGTCCCGGATAAGCTCTTCGAGTTGAGGCGCGATCCAGCGAGGAAGCTCTCTCTGCAATGCCTCCGCTGCCGCCGAATGCGCTGCCCGCGAGCGCGTGTCGGACTCCTCCTGAATTTTCGCGATCGCTCCAGAAACCTGCTGCGCCAGTTGTTCCCGCGCAATGGAAAATTTCTGTTCCCACTCTTCCATGGAAACGCGGCGTTCGGCAGCCACCGCTTGGGCCGCCACCTCGCGCGCTGCTGTTTGAATTTGCTGCTTCGCATCGGCCATCAGCCGCGCCATGTGCCGCGCGAGCTGCAGCGACGCGTCGGTAGCGCTTGCCGGAGCAGGGAAGACGCGCAGATTGTCCTGCGCCGGCGCCGAGGCGGGTTCAGGCTCAGTGAGAGGCAAATGAATTTCCGCCGTTTCTGAAGTTCTTAGCGCCACTTCTTCCGCGCTTCCATAGACGCTCGGGCGAACTGCTTCCGAAGGCGCGAACCAATCCGGTGGCGGAAACGCAATGCCCCACGTATTGCCTGGAGTTTCCAACTCGAGCGCCACCTGGAAAAGTTGCCGTACCGTGCGCGGCCTCTGTATCCACGCCACGCGCCCACGCACCGTTCGCGGCGACTGCCCGGTTTCCGGATGCGGCACTTCGAGCGTCACCCACATATTTTTCAGTACGTAATGCTTCGACTGGTACCGGCAACCGTGGCAATTAATAATGAGCGTCGAGGTGCGCTCCGTGAACGGACGCCCCAGCGCGTCCACACCCGTCACCGCCAGCGGAACAGCCTGCATGATTCGCGTGCTGCGGCGTTTCCGCAATTCCTCGTTCTGATGAGCAACCGTTTCAGACATCATTTCCGTCGTTTCATCGGCAAGATTGCCGCTCTGCTGCTCGTCCATGGACACCGTCGCCGCTCCTAGAGTTTGGGCCGAACTCCCAGATAGTTCACGACTGCTTTGTAGCTCCGCCTTGCGAACTATCTTGAGAGGTACTCTCCGAGGCCCCCTCTGAGGCGGATGTACGGTGTGTTCCGGCGAGGAACTCCCATGCTTCCTTTGCAACCCAGATTGGTCCTACCAGCAAATAAATCGGTCCCTGAAAAAACGCGGGATGGTTTCCCTCAATCTTGTGTCCAAGAAGAAGAAAAACCCACCCGCCTACAAAAAAACTCGCTCCCCAAATCCACTTCATCAAAATCAGAAGAAAGATCCCCGCGAAAATCATGGGTATGCCCAGGCCATGAAGGAGCTTATTCCAGCCGGAAGAGTGCTCGTGATCGTACTGCTCCATGTAGTGCGCCAAGCCTGGCATAGCGCACCTCCTTGCGGTGGGGGACCACTCCGCGGGAATGAGACTCTATACCCAAAATGCTCCGCTGGCTAGAGGTGGCCATACGTACTAGGTCGCCCCAGACCCACTCTTAGTACCACCTATTATTTGTTGTTCTCTATCTTGGAGTGCGCCGAAAACTCGCGCGTCTTAGCGGGCTCTAATTTTCAAACTTCTCCCAAGGAGTAACCGCCAGCTACAAATCGCGCCGGCCTTCGAGCGCCTTAAGCATCGTGACTTCGTCGGCGTATTCCAGATCCGCGCCAACGGGGATCCCCACACCAATGCGCGTCACGCGCACGCCGAGCGGTTTCAGCAATTTAGACAGATAGATCGCCGTGGCCTCGCCTTCTGCCGTCGGATTTGTGCAGATGATGATTTCTTCGACCGTCCCGCCCTTTAGCCGCTCGATAAGAGGTTTGATCCTTAGCTGCTCCGGCCCGCGCCCAGACAGCGGTGAAAGCGATCCCCCCAGCACGTGATACATCCCACTGTACGTCCGCGTCTTCTCAATCGCCATGATGTTGTGCGCTTCTTCCACAACACAGATGATCTTCTTGTCGCGATTCGCGCCCGTGCAAAAATGACACGGATCATTCTCCGTAATGTTGCTGCACACCGAGCACTCGCGGATCTTTTCCTTGGCGTCGCGAATGGCATCGGCTAGCCCCATCGCGTCTTCCGGCGCCGCCCGCAAAATAAAAAACGCCAGCCGCTGAGCGGTCTTCTGGCCAATCCCGGGAAGGTGTTTCAATTCATCGATAAGTCGTTCGACAGGAGCAGCAAAATCAGGCATGCAGCATGTGTAGCACAGCCGCGCATCTCAAGCAAACCACTCCCAGGAATCCACCTGACGGTGGCACGCTTGAAGGGCCACAGAGGGGCGCTGGGCACTTGCGCCAACTCCAAACCCGGACTGTTTCGCCTCTCCGCGTAACTCTTTTGAAATAAGCTACTTAGCGGTGGCATCGTTACTACCTATGGGTAGTCCGGGAACAAAATGCAAGAATCCGCCCTCCGCCCGTTCTACCATCATAAGTAATCGAGCGGTGCATTCGAGGAACACCCATGGCCCCCCTAATCCTCATTTGCGTGCTGTTTGGGTTGCTGCTGCTCGCCACGCCCTTTTTTGCGATCGCGCTCTACGTCAAGTACTCCAATCTCCGCAAGCAATTGAACGAACTCGCCGAAGAGAACGCGAAACAACACATAAAATTACAGCGTGCGGTCGGTGAACTCCAGTCAAAGGTCGCCGCCACAGTTCTGCCCGCGGCGCCCCCTGCGGACAAGTCCGTCGCTCCCGAGGTTCCGAATGCCGCCCCCGTACCGCAATCGCATCCCCCAGTGCACATTCCCCCGCCTGGCGTCGCTTCTCCCCACTCCGAAGTGCCGCCGCCGTTCAAGCCGCAAGCTACGCCGTTGATTCCCGTTACAGAAAAAATGCCCGAGCCTGCGCCGGAGCAGAAGACACCGATTCCAGCACCAGTAGCACCGGCCCCGCCGGTAACCGTGCCGCCGCCCGTCATTCCGCCTGCTCGACCCGTTGCCGCGCCGCCACAAAAGCCTCCCGCGCCCGTCGCGCCTCTCGAGCCCAAGCTAGTTCCGCCCGCGCCGCCAAGAGTCATCGCACCGCCCGCGATCCCTCCTCCTCCGCCTCACGCGCCGGCGGTCCTACCCGCCGGCGCGCGTGTTTCCACGCCGCCTTCGTTCTCGCCTCTTCGCGCCTCCGCGCCGAGGCCCACGATGAAAGATCGTATGAAAGCAATCTCGGCTCTGGAAGATGCGCTGGGAACTAACTGGTTTGCAAAGCTGGGCGGCATCATGGTCGTCATCGGCGTAACCACGCTGGCCTTGATCAAGCTGCAATCTTTTGGAGCCGCCGGAAAAGCCATCGTGGCTTTCCTCGTGGCGTTCCTGTTTTTGGCGGGCGGCATTTTCCTGGAGAAGCGCGAACGCTACCAGCTGATTGGCCGCGTGGGAATCGGATGCGGCTGGGCGCTGTTCTTCGGCAGCACCTACGGAATCCACAATTTCCCCGCGATGCGCATCCTCGATTCTCTCGTCGTGGACTGCGTCCTCATGCTTGTAGTGGCGCTCGCGATGGCCGCGCACACGCTCCGCTACAAATCCCAACTCGTCACCGGTCTCTCCTTTCTCCTCGGCTACACGACGATTGCTCTGAGCTTCAGCGAAGTGACGCGCTCCTCGGCCGGCGCCAGCGAGAGCACCGTCTACGGATTGCTCGCCGGCGTGTTCCTCGCCATCGGCCTCGTCACGATTGTCCTGAAGATGGGCTGGTTCGAACTGGAAGTCTTCGGCATCCTCTCCAGCTATCTCAATCATCTCTACTGGCTCTACAAAATCCTCGGCCCCAATGGCGCGCACGGCCGCCTCTTCCCTGAATATCACGCCAGCGTCGCCATCCTCTTTTTCTATTGGCTCATCTTCCGCCTTTCCTACATCCTGCGCGGAATCAAAACTGACTTCGAAGAGCAGGTTTCGACCGTTTCCGCTCTTCTCAACACACTTCTTCTCCTCGGCGTCATGAAGTTTCAATCCATGCAGCCGGACCTCGCCTATATCGCGCTGCTTCTCATCGGCGCTCTCGAGTTTATCTTCGCCCAGCTTCCCATCACGCGCCGCCGTCGCCGCTCCTTCATCATTCTCAGCTTGTTGGGCGCCGCGCTCATGATCGTCTCCATTCCATCCCACTTCTCCGGCAATGACGTCGCCTATCTCTGGCTCGTCGCCGCCGAAGTTTTCCTATTCGCCGGAATCATCTTCGAAGAAGTCGTCTTCCTCCGTGTCGGCCTCTTCACCGGCCTACTTGTCGGCATCGACCTCCTCGCCTTCAACTTCGGGCCGCTCGTCCTGCTCCGCGCCCATTCCGAAGACATCGTTCCGAAGGCCGGGCTGCTCTTTGCCGTTTGCGGCCTCGCGCTGTATCTCAACGCCCTTTACATCGCCACACGATGGAAGGAATCCTTCCGCACCACTTTCGATACTCGTCTTCTCGCTTTTCATTCGTATTTCGGTGCGTTCGCAACCGCAACCGCCTCGTGGGCTCTCTTTGCTAACGACTGGACCGCGGTTGCCTTCGCCTCAATCATGCTCGCCCTCGCCGCCCTCGGCCGCCGCCTCGAGTCGCGCCATCTCCAGATTCAATACGCTCTCCTCGGCGCGCTCACGCTTTATCGCGCGTTCGTCTTCAATCTGCACATCGAAAGCTCGTCCGACGCGCACGTCGCCACGCGTCTGATCACTCTCCCCATTCTGGGCGCGATTTTCTATCTCACTGCCAAACTCGCCGCACACAGTGACACTCAAGAACAGCGCATCTTCCGCGGTCTGTTTGCATTCGCGGGCACCGCCTTTTTCACGGCTCTTATCTGGTTCGAAGTTCCCGATCTTTGGCGGCCACTCCTGTTCATCGCGTTCGCTGTCGCTCTTTCGGAAAACGCCCGCGCCCTGCGCTATCAGGTACTCGCCTTCCACGCACACGCTATCACGCTGCTCGCCGTCTTCACTGCCTTCACTGCGGACATATTTGGCATCCACGTGTGGGGCACCATCCCCGTGCACGCTTTTGGAGCGCTGCCCGTTGTGGCCGGCTGCTACTGGATTGCCAAGCGCCTCGGCGTGGAAAACGCGCGCCACATTGAAATCGCTCGCGTCGCCTACACCTGGATTGCCGCCGGAATGATGGTCTGGATCCTCGAAGAAGCCCTTCGTGCCCCGTGGATTGCCGTCGGCTGGATCGCTTTCGCCGTCGCTCTCGCGCTTGCAACCCGCTGGATTCGCTACCGCCAGCTCGCCTGGCAGGCGAACATCATCGCCCTGGCCGCTTTCTTGCGCACGTACTCGTTCAACTTGAACTTATACGGGCCGCTCTGGCGCCACATTTCTATGCGCCTTTTCACGGTCGGTCTGGTCATCGTCGGCGCCTATCTCCTCGCCAAGATCGCCGCCGACGCTCTCGAAGAATTCGAATACGTCGTCCGCAATGCTTACACATGGGCCGCTGCCTTTTTCGTCGGCTTTCTCATTTGGTACGAAGCTCCGTACGCCTGGATCGCGGTCTTCTTCCTCGCCGCCGGGATCATCCTCGCGCTAGTCGGCCGCCGCTGGAGCGTTCCGCATCTCGGCTTCCAGGAACATCTCTTCGCCATCGCCGCCATCGCGCGCACCTTTGACTACAACTATCACCTGACCAACCACTACGGAAACTTCAGCGTCCGCCTCGTCACCGTCTCGCTCGTCGCCGCCGGCCTCTATGCCATCTCACGCAAAGCCACCGCTCCCGGCGCTCCCTATGCGCTCTCCTCCGCGTATCTGCACACCACCGCCGCCACTTCTCTCCTCGCTCTCTTGATGTGGTACGAAGTTTCCGCCGGCAGTGGCTGGCTCGCCGCCTTCTGGGCGCTCTTCGCTTTCGCGCTGGCTGCTGTCGACCGCCGCTTCAAACTCGACGATTTGCGTTGGCAAGCGCACGCTCTCGCCGCGCTCACGATGATCCGCAGCGTCAGCATCAACATGTACGTCGAGGAAACCTGGCACGGCGTCAGCGTCCGCCTCCTCTCGCTCTCCATCGTCGCCGTCTTTTTTTATGCTATGTCCCACCTCGTCCGCATGCCCGAGGAGTGGCGCGACCGCGACTTCCACCACATCTATTCGTGGTCTGCATCTCTCATCGTATCGCTGCTGCTCTGGCACGAACTGCGGCCTCTCAGCATCGCCGTTGGCCTCGCTGCATTTGGCCTCGTCCTTTTCGAATTCGGACTGCTCCGCAAAATCGCGCAATTCCGTTATCAGTCCTACGTCGCGTTCACCGCCGCCTTCGCCCGCATTTTCTTCGCGAATCTCGCCGCAGGCGATCCCGGCGTCTTCTTGAGCGACCGCATGATCACCGTGGTTCCGCTCATCCTGATCTTCTTCTTCGTTTACGCGCAGCTTCCCGCACCGGAAGAAAACACCGCACGCGACCGCCGCTTCCGCTTCGATTCGTTCATTGCCTATCTCGGAACGGCCACGGTTGCCGCACTGTTCTATTTCCAGTTTCCCCCTGAATGGGTGATCACCGCCTACGCGTCCGTCGCTTTGGCTCTTTTCGCGGCGGCCTGGGCCTTGAATCGCCCCATTTTTCTGCACCAGGGAATTCTTCTCACGCTGGGAGCTTTCGCGCGTGGTATGGCCCACAATCTTTTCGGCGGCGGCTATTTCGATCAGGGAACCTGGCAAGGCCGCTACATCGTTGTCGGAACCGCCTCCGCCATTCTGCTCGCGACCCTCTACTTTGCGTTTGCCTTGCGCGGCCGATACGCGCCGCCCGCCAGTGCCAGCCGCTGGAAAAAAATCATCACTGCGCTTGCCGCTCGACCCGAGCAGCTTCAGTTCTTTGTTCCCGTGATTTTAGTTGCCACGATGTTTGCGCTGAAAATGAAAACCGAATGGGTCACGGCCGCTTGGGGCCTCGAAGGACTGTGCATCGTTTTGCTCGCCTACCTGGTTAAGGAACACAGCTACCGTCGCGCCGGGTACGCACTGCTACTGCTCTGCCTCGCAAAAGTAGCCGCGATGGACTTTTGGCGGCAGACATTGTTTGAGAAAGGGACCACGATTGCAATCGTGGGCAGCGTACTCCTGGCTGTTGCACTGCTCCATACGCGTCTCAGAGAGACTTTCGAGCATCACCGATGAAGCGCGCCGTCGTCTTCATAATTTTCTTCGCCGTTCTCGGCGTCTCTCTCGCCGGCCTCTATTGGAGCCAGCGCCGCGCCCAATCCCGTCCCGTTTCCCCCAACGCCATCCTGAATCTCGCTGCCGACGCCCAGCGCGACCTCACTCGCGTCCCCATGCATTTCACGCGACTGAGCGACGAACAGGAAATCAACATCGGCCGCCAGCTAGCCGCCAACTACTCGGGCATCATCATGAAGCTAACTCCGGAAGAAGAAGCTCTACAAAAATACGTCCGCCGCGTTGGAGGCACGGTTTCCGCTCACGCTTACCGACATCTCGACTACAACTTCCACCTCATCCCCGATCACAACATGATCAACGCCTTCTCGCTTCCCGGTGGGCCCGTTTACATCGGCGAAGGCATGCTCGATCAAATGGAAACCGAAGATGAGCTGGCCAGCATTCTCAGCCACGAAGTCGAGCACATCGATCATTATCACTGCATCGAGCGCGTCCAGATCGAAGCCAAACTCAAAAATCTGAATCTCGAGATTGTCGGCCAGCTTCTGCAAATCCCGCTGGAATTTTGGCAAGCCGGCTACAACAAAGATGAAGAATTCGAAGCCGACCGTGAAGGCGTCCGCCTCGCTGTTACATCCGGCTACTCACCGTACGGTGCCGTCACACTCTTCACGCGCCTGGCCAAACTCTGCAACGAATACGTCATCCACGCCGAAAGCCCCGAAGAAGAACTCTCCGAACTCGCCATCCAAAGCCTCGCCGGCTACTTCCGCTCCCACCCGCTCCCCTCTGAACGCCTGGACCAAATCAACCGCCTCATCGCCGAAGAACACTGGGAGAATCGCAGGGAACAAAAACCCTTCCACGTCGAATACGAAGTTCATAACGGCCAATACGTGAAATAGGGAGCAAAAATGGGAGCCTTTTTTACAAATTATCACGTCCGCAAGGCAGACGCTGCGGCCTGTGCGAAAGCGCTTGCGACTCTGATCAGCTCGCGTGCGCTCGTCACAGACTCGAAAAATGGATGGACCACTGTCTATGACGAACGATCGGATTCTCAAGATATTGAAATCCTTCGCGGGTTGGCCAAAGGCCTTTCTTCGAAATTGAAGACCGCAGTGACCGCCATGATGGTCCACGACAGCGACATCTTCGTGTATTTGATTTATGAGAATGGCGAGCTCATCGACCAGTTTGATTCCAAGCCAGACTACTTTGGGCCTGTGAGCGAAGCGCAGAAGAAAGAATGGAGGGGTGATTTTGCAAAGTTGATTCCGTACGCAAAGAAAAAGTCCTCCATTCAGGATTTCAAGCGAGTCGCTGAAAAAGCTCACGTCTTCGAGGAGCGACGCGCAGGCGAATTCGCGGAATTGCTGGGCATAGAACCCTCTCGCGCACAGAATGGATTTAAATACCTCCTGGAAACTGAACACAAGTTCACGCTCGTCTCGGCAAAAGGCCACTCGAAGGACCAAGCCTTGCTTGTCGAAGCAGTTTCGCGGGGAGACGCTGCGAAGGTCAAACAGCTTCTGGAGAAGGGAACGTCGCCTCATCAGAAGGACGGAATTGGCCAGCCTCTTTTGGTTGTAGCCGGTCGTCGTGGGAATCTCGACATGGTGCGCGACCTGATCGCACATGGCGCCGACTTGTTCTCAGAATGCCCAGGAGGCGGTGACGCTTTGTGGATCGCTTCTGCAGAGGGCCACGAGCAAATCGTGGCCCACTTGCTCGAGAAGGCAAAACGCAATCCTAAACTCGCATCGAGTCTCCGCACAGCGTTCAGCGCCGCTGTCATGGCTGGCCGTGCTGAGGTGTTGAAAGAGCTAATCCTCGCAGGTGCCGATGTGACAGGGAAGAACACGCTGGGGCAACATCCTTTACTGTTGGCCAGCATGCGTGGGAACGAATTCATTTGGGAAGCGCACGCGAAGAAGCCGTTTCCCCATCGTCCAGGCGACCGCCGGGCGAACTGGAAAGAAGTGGTGCTAATTCTTCTTGAGGCGGGCGCCCAGATTCCTTTTCCGGTGAAAGAAGGAACCGTCGAGGTGAAGTCTCTTTCTGACGACCAAAAAAGAAAACTCGCCGACTCGCTGCTGGAAGCAGGAGCAAAAATCAAATTGCCGGAGGGATTCAAGTTCGAAGCTTGTGATCCGAAAAGCCAGTTGAAAGAGAAAGAATCGGATACTGAAGATTAGTTGATAATTAAAACAAGCCGGGGATTTTCATTCCTGCCATTCCAGGGATTCCGCCGGCGAGATTCTTCATCTGGTTGGCAAGTTCTTCATCGACGCGCCGCGAAGCTTCGTTCACGGCGGCGCGCACCAGGTCCTGCAACATTTCCTGATCTTTACTGTTGAAAACTTCCGGCTCGATCCGAAGGTCCACAATCTGCTTCTGCCCGTTCATCTTGACGGTAACCATGCCGCCGCCCGCCGAGGCTTCCACGGCCACGCCATTCACTTGCTGCTGCAAGTCTTCCTGTACCTGCCGCAACCTCGAGAGCATCTGCTGGATCGCATTGACTTCCATCAGGACTCCTCTTGGCGCCATTTTACTTCGGAAATTTTTCCTCCGAAGCGCTGCAGCATCGACCGCACCATCGGATCTCGTTCGAACTGTTCGCGCAATTCTTGCGTCCCGGAAACTCCGCGCGACCCAGCCGCTGCAACTGCTTCTACTTTAGCACACACTCTCACCGGACGGCCCAGCACTTTGCTCGAACAGGTACGCACCTTTTCTAGCGAGTCGCGCGCTTCCATCATTTCCGCGAACGCACGCTTGTCCGCCGAAAAATAGATTCGTAATTCCGCGCCTTCCAATTCCCAACGGCTGCCTTGGTTCATAATCTCGCCAAGAAATTTCTGCTGTGCTTGAATCGACGTCTTGATTTCCGCAACCTGCTCCTGCGTAATTCCGGCAGCGCGGGCCGCTGCCGCAGTGGCTGTTTCTGCGGTTGCCCCAACCTGTGGTTCAGATTCAGCCGCAGGCGCAACGGTTGCCGGAGGTTCCGCGGCCTTAGCAGCCTTCATCTCCGCGGGCGCTGACATCGGGGCCAGCGCGGTTTTTATTTCCGCCCGAGCTGGCGCTGCGGCCGCCCCTCCTGGAGAAAAGCTTGGCGGGGCAACTCGCGCCGGCGGAGCAAAAGTTGTTTGCGGAGCAGGGGCCGCAGAAAAATTTCGCGCTGGCTTCACTTGCGGCGCCGCGATTGCCGGGATAGCGCTGGCGCTTGAACGCATGCCGCCTGCGCTGGCAACTCCCGCAGGCGCTCCGCTGCGAAGCTCCGCCAACAACTCTTCCATCGGCGCAAGACGCTGCGCGTTGATGAGCCGCAGCAAACCCATCTCCAGATGCACGCGTGGATCAGGTTTCCGCCGCAAATCATCATCCGTCTGCAAGAGAATCTGAAAAAACCGCGTGAGATCTTCTTCGGTGAATTGCGCCGCAGCTTTGGCCAGCGCAGGCCGTTGATCCGCCGTCGCCGCGATCAAATCTGAATCCGCGCCGCTCACACGCGCGATCAGCAGGTTGCGTATGTGCCGGATCGCTTCCCTGCAAAAATGCTGAAGATTGCGCCCTTCCTTCTGAAACGTGTGCACCAGCCCAAGCGCGCGGTCCGCCGATCCTTCCGCAATCGCCTCAACGAGTTCGTTCAGCGAATCCTCCGGGACGACGCCGAGAAGTTCGCGCACTTCCTTGTCCGCCATCACGTCGCCGCAGTAGGCCCGCGCCTGTTCGAGCAAGGAAAGCGCGTCTCGCAGGCTGCCTTCCGCCATTCGCGCAATCACCGCCAGCGCACCCGCTTCAATCTTGAGATTTTCCTTGGCGGCAATCTCTTCGAGCCGACCGGTAATTTCCGCAAACGTCAGCGCCCGAAAATGAAAATGTTGCGAGCGCGACCGGATGGTGTCCTCTAAATCTTCGGGCTGCGTCGTCGCCATCACAAAAATCACGCGGTCCGGCGGTTCTTCCAGCGTTTTCAATAGCGCGTTCGACGCTTCGCTTGTGAGCATGTGCGCTTCATCAAGAAGCACAACCTTGCTTCGCGAAGCTGCCGGCGCATAGCGCACCATCTCGCGCAGTTCGCGAATCTGGTCGATGCCGCGATTCGAGGCCGCGTCAATCTCAATCACATCCAGCGAAGTGCCCGCGGCAATCTCCTTGCAGGAATCGCACTCGCCGCAAGGCTCCGGTGTCGGCCCCTTCACGCAATTCATGGCTTTCGCCAGAATGCGCGCCGCTGTCGTTTTGCCGACGCCGCGCGCCCCCGAAAAAATATAAGCATGCGCCACGCGATCATTTTTTATCGCATTTGCCAGCGTCGAAGTTACGTGGGATTGTCCGACCAGATCGCCGAATGTCTGCGGGCGCCATTTCCGGGCTATAACTTGATAGCTCATTTCGCGTCAGTTGACTTTGCACTCCTGCTCTGTTTGTTAAGCCACAAAACAAAAAACACAACACCAGCGCAACCCAAACAAAACAAAACAAGAACCGTTCCGGCCAAAATCATCGTTGCACCATCAAAGCTAACTCTTCGCAGTTCACTTTCGACTTTCAACCGCCGACCGTGAACTTCCTTCCAGTGCGAGGAACTTCGGGTGATCTGCGGCACCCGAGGCAATCCCGATACCGTTGCTCCCTTCCGGGCCTGGCGGGGTTCGCGGGACCTCGTTGCACAGAGCCCGAAGTTCCACGCTCCGGCAGCCGCGCTTAACGCGCCGCTGCTGGTTTGAGTTTAACACACAGAAGTTTAAGTCGCGCCACGCCGGCGCTTTGTTCGCGGCGCGACCCTATTTTTCCAGACTCGGTTGTGTAAGGTGCCGTGCTGTCTGATTTTTTTTTGCGTTAAATCCCTAGTGCTCTCCTAGTTCTTGGGATAGTTGGGGTCAGCCTTCACTTCCAGGATTTGCTTGGTGTGGCGTTCGCTGTGCGCGGCGATTAGCAGAATAAACTGATAGCCGTCCAGCTTCGTTCCCATTGGGCTATCGACGGCGTGATCGCGCAGCCCAGTAGTGGTTTTCAGGAAGTCCTCGGTTTTCTCGCGGCTTTCCAGAAAATGTTTCAAAGACGCGTCGGGTGAGCCGAAGCGGTTCGTGGGTACCAACGGCTCGGGCGCTTGCGCTTTTTGCGAGCGGTCGGGAATTATGGCGACGACGGCGTCGTCCGTCTTTTTCAGGTCGCGTCCGGGAACGGCGGGCGCGGCCATCACTTTCTCTACGACGATTCCGCGGATGTAGTCTTCGGCAGCGGCGATGTGCTCCGTGCACTGCGCGATGGACCAGCGATCCGGGCCGGCTTTAAAATTCCATTGCGCGTCGGAAAGGCCTTTGGTGGCATCGATGACGCCTTGCTTTGTTTTTTCGAGGTACTGGATCGCACGATCTTTATCCGCTTGGCTTACTTCTTGCGCGCGAAGGGAAGTGGCGGCTGAACAAGCCAGCACCGCAATCGCAGCTCCTGCCATGAGTCTCTTGAACATGTTTTGCTCGCTTTCGTTTTGTGATTGGTGAGGGAGACGGAAGACTTTGGGACCGCACTGTGAGTCCGCCCGGCCGGCTGGTGGCCGGCGGAATGGCTCGAGGTGAGACCCTCCGTATGACAAGCAATGTAGCAGCGATTTCGCGAGAGGTCCATCGTCTCCACCCGATCGCGGAAGCTTGCCTGAATGGCTTGCTGCTGTCCCCTCGAAAGGAATACGAATGGAGGACGAACGAAGTAACGGCGGAGCGGTACCCCTCCCGGGGTATCCAGAGAAACGTGAAGTAAATGTATGACAGGAAAAGTGTTGCCGGCCTTGAGTCCGGTTTTTTTTCGCTTAGCGCGCGACGCGGCTAGAAGGCAGCCGCGCTTTCGGCCGTAGAAAAAAACTGGGAGTGGCTTTGGATGAGAGCGAAGGCCACCCCCCGTGTTGTGACAAATTCGAGAAAATTACTGTGCCTTAATAAGGGCACCCGCCGCGCGCTACGCAGATGCGGCGTTGGCGCCTTTGAGGAAGGCCAGCAGGTCGGCGTTAATCGTGTCGGCCTCGGTCGTGGGCATGCCGTGCGGGAAACTCTTGTAGGTTTTCAGTACGGCGCCTTTGACCAGCTTAGCGCTGAGCGGGCCGGCAGCGACGTAGGGGACGATCTGGTCGTCTTCGCTATGCATTACCAGCGTCGGGACGGTGAACTTCTTTAGATCCTCGGTAAAGTCGGTCTGGGAGAAGGCCACGATGCCGTCGAAGTGGGCCTTGATGCCGCCCATCATGCCCTGGCGCCACCAATTTTGAATGATGCCTTGGGACGGTTTTGCGCCGGGGCGGTTATAGCCGTAGAAAGGTCCGGTCGGGACGTCCAAGTAAAATTGCGACCGGTTGGCGGCGAGCGTCGCTTGAAAACCGTCGAACACTTCTTTGGGAGTGCCGGCGGGATTCGCTGGCGTTTTCACCATCAGTGGCGGCACGGCGCTGATGAGGACGGCCTTCGCGACGCGACTTTCGCCGTGGCGTCCGATGTAACGTGTGACTTCGCCGCCGCCGGTGGAGTGGCCAACATGGATGGCATTCTTTAAATCTAGGTTAGCGGTGAGCGCAGCGAGGTCATCGGCGTAGTGATCCATATCGTGTCCCGTGCCGGGCTGGCTGGAGCGTCCGTGGCCTCGGCGGTCATGGGCGATGACGCGATAGCCGTGCTTTAAGAAGAACATCATTTGGTTGTCCCAGTCGTCGGCCGATAGAGGCCAGCCGTGAGAGAAAACGATGGGCTGGCCGGTGCCCCAGTCCTTGTAGAAAATCGTGACTCCGTCTTTCGTCGTGATCGTTGGCATCTTGATTCTCCTGTCTTGGCTTTCCACTGCTTCTTGAGTTCAAGGATTCTCGTCAGTCACTGGGGCACGGGCGGCCAAGAACTTCGCTTGCGCGACTAGCAAAGAAGTCGAAGATGATCCGAATACAAACTAGTGCGACTGGCTTGGCCGAGCGTCCTCCGACTGATCGTCCAGTGCGTTTGATGTTTGTCCGGACGATTCAGGTGTTCATTATTTCTATTCGCCACGCGTCGGAGACGGGGCGGGGGGTAGCGCTGAATTTGATTCAGATCGTAGTTGTAGGACAGCTTCACCGAAAAGCCGGGTCATCGAGAATAGGAAAAGACATTAGCGGCGAATGCGGCGCATCCAGTCGCCCCAGCTTAGGCCAATGCGGGTCATGAGCATGGCGGCGGCTAGGGCTAGGAGCATGCGGAAGGCGAATTGTTGTGGCGTAGATTCGGTGGGGAACCAAGCGCTGCGCGCCCAGTGCGAGTTGGGTGGGATGAAGTAAGGCATGTTGTTGGTGGCGAAAAACCGGTTGCGCGAAGCCGACGACATTAGAAAATTCGCAAATGGCCATTGAACCGCGAGGAAGCTGCCGAGAGTGGCGGCGCCGAGGATCGCGCCTTGGCTCCAGCGGTTCAGCGTCGCGATGCGTTGGCGCACGAGGTCAAAAACAAATGCGGGAACAATAAGCAGGAGCGGGAAATCGGGCGGGACGAGATGCGTGATGTTTTGGTAGACGGGACCGAGTTTGGGTGCGGCCGGGATGAGCTGCAGAATTTGCATGAACGAGATGTGCAGGAGTGTGTAGGCGGCGGTCATGATGGTTGCTGCCCAGCGATTTTCTGAGGCGCGTGAAACTGCTGCAAACCAGATTGGCGCGGCGAGCATGATGACGAGATAGAACTTTGCGCCGTGCATAAAGAAGTGGAACGTGTCTTCCTGCATGATGCCAACAGTCATGGCCAGCAGAAAAACGAAGCAGAAGAAGAGGACGCGTTCAAGGCGCGCGCGGTAGTCAGCGGTGGCGCGATTGACTTCGGCGAGGACCATGACGAGCGTGCCGAAGCGGATGCCGGTCATGCCGAGGGCGAGCAAAATGTGTGGCGGGCTGAGGATCTTGACGTCGAGGCCGTAGGCGTTGTGCCACCAGTTATCGAAGGGGGCGGAAGTGATCATGCCGACAGCGCCCCAGGCGCAGATGAAGGCGCCTAGCGGGCCGCGGAATCCCCAGACGGAGACGGAATTGGCGCGGAGAGGCGAGTCCTTGCGGAAAGTGGTGTCGAGGATGAGGTAGCCGCAACCGAAGCCGGCCAGGATTCCGCAAAGTTGGATGAGGAGATGCGCGGGAGTCCAGAAGGTGTCGCGGCCGACGCTTTCGTGCCAGGAAATGTCCCAGACGCCGCCGACGACGCTGCAAGCTACGGCGGTGACGTTGCACCAGATGTACCAGGGGATGGAGAGAGACTGGGCGGAGACGCGAGCGCCGGTGTGGGCTTGGAGTGTTGCGGGGAGGCGGAGAGTATCGGCCATTTGCGAGCGCTCCGGAGAGATCGGTCGAGGCGGGATTGTTTTGCGCTGGCCCGCGTGGTTTCGGTCTACAACGTTCAGTTTACATGGGGCGGGCGCTTGCCGGAAAGACTTTGTGGGCGTTAGTTGAAGCGAGTCGTTTTCCAGAGGGCCACGGCGCCGGCAAGCAGGAAAATGACCATGGCGGCAGCGAGTGCGACGAGAGCGGGCCAGTTGAGAGAAAGGTTTGGGGCGCGGGCCAAGACCGTTAACGTGATGAAGATTGTGGTAGCGGCGATGACTAGGAGATAGTCGAGCCACGATCTTGAGGATTGAGGTGCGGGCCGGGCGTCGGAATCGCTCGGGTTCCTTGTGCTAGTCGCGCTACTTGCATTTGTGACTGCATCGCGGCCGGAGAGAGCGGCTTGGACATAAGCGGCGTCGACTTTGTAGCGCTGGGCCTCGCGCTCGGCGGCTTGCTTCCAGCGGGCATGTTCTTTGGCGCCGACGCTAGAGAGGGCGATGGCTCCGGCGCCGGCAGCCATTAGGAGAGAGCCGCCGATGACCTGTGCGTAGAGCGACGGGCTGAGGCCTCGGAGTTCTCCGAAGACCAGGATGCCCCAGAGCAGGCCCCACAATTGATTTGTGTTGGAAAGAGGAATGCCGCGGCTGATGCCGATGTATTTAGCGGCGTACTGCTGGAAGAGATCGCCAATGACCCAGACGAAGCCGCCGAGCATTAGCCAGAAGAGGACGGGCTCAGCGAGCTCAAGTTGATGAAAGAGAGCGTCGGGGCCGCCGCCGTAGAGGAGGGCGAGAGTTAGCATCATGCCGAGTTCGCCGATGGTGAAGAAGGCGATGAAGGAGAGAGGATTCATTCCGGTTAAGTAGGCTTTGCGGTAGGGGACGTACATGGTGCCCCAGAGGACGCCGGCGGCCAGTGCGGCTGCGATTCCGCGGAACGGATGGGCGGCCGGGCTTTGCGCGGAGGAGGCGACGGCCAGGAGCGTCGCGCCGGTGAACATGAGTAGCGCACCGCCGAGGACGGAAAGCCATCGGAGTTTTCCGGCGTCGCGGAGTTCGTTGAAGAGAAGATAGCCCCAGAAGATGCCGAGCAGGCTGTTGATGTTCCAGAGAGGAAAGGCGATGCTGAGGCCGATGTCGCGGATTGCGAAGATGGTGAGCGTGTTGGCGACGGCCCAGAGGCAGCCAGCGAGAATGCCCCAGACGATGAGGTGAGGGGCTTGGCGAATGTCGTTGCGCATTTGGCCTGTGCCGCGAATGAGAGCGGGGAAACTCCAACGGGCAAGGAAAACGCCGACAACCATCAGGAGCGAAACGACGAGAGGCGAGACGCCCAGCTTCACCAATTTTGTGGGGGCTTCCGCGGCGCCTAGCCAAGCGCCCGCGCCGAAGCCGCAGAGGATGCCGACGAGCTGCAATTTGCGGAGGCGCGCGGTTTCTGGCGATGTCGAGAGCATTTTTGGATTTCGAGTGGCGGAGTTCACGCGCGGGCTCAGCGGATCCATTGCAGCACGAGCAGACCCGCGATCAGGACGATCACCGGGACCCAGAAATGCGCATCGGTCAGAATGCTCGTCCAAATGCCGGCGGATTTTTGGGTCGCACTTTTCTCAGCCATGGGCTGGCCTCCGTGTGAACCGGTCACAAGAGATGATCTTTGCTCTCGGTGAGCGCATTAGCCGGACAATGTCTTATCACAGTTCCGGCGTAATGGATGAAACTTGGCGGTCGTTTTCTTCCTGAGCTATGTGGCTGTAAGATTGTGCGCGGTTTGAAGTTCCAGGGAGCCGAGGGACACACAATGATCAGAATGGCCGCGAGCTTGTTGACGCTGTTGGTGGCGAGCGTTTGTTTTGCGGATGAGAATCCTCCGCTGCTATTGCATCACCCGACGATTAGCGCGACGCAAATTGTATTCGTGTATGCGGGGGATTTGTGGAGCGTGGCGCGAGCGGGCGGCGTGGCGCAGCGGCTCACGGCGGGGGCGGGCGCGGCGTCGCTGCCGGTGTTTTCGCCGGACGGCAATGAGATTGCGTTCACCGGCGATTACGACGGAAACGAAGACGTGTACGTGATTCCCGCGAGCGGTGGGACGCCGCGCAGGCTCACTTATCATCCAGCGGCAGATGAAGTGATCGGCTGGACGCGCGACGGAAAGTCCGTGCTGTTTTCTTCGAATCGCAGCAGTTACTCGCGTGCCCGGCGGCTATTCACGGTTTCACGCGACGGCGGATTTCCCGCGGAGCTGCCGCTGCCGATCGCCGTCGAGGGTTCGTACTCGCCCGACGGCAAGGAGCTAGCTTACGTCCCGCTGGACCACGCCTTCGAGATTTGGAAGCGCTACCGCGGCGGGCAGACCTCGCCGGTGTGGATTGCCCAGCTGTCGGATTCGAGCGTGACAACGATACCGCGGGAGAATTCGAACGACTTCAATCCCATCTGGGTGGACCAGCGAGTGTTTTTTCTTTCAGATCGCGGCGGACCGATGTCGCTCTTCAGCTATGACACGAAGACGAAGAGTGTGAAGGTGGCCTTGAAGAACGATGGGCTCGATTTTAAATATGCGAGCGCGGGACCGGATGCGATTGCGATCGAGCAGTTTGGAGCGATCTGGCTTTATGACTTAAAGACCGGGGCGGCGCACAAAGTGGACATTCGCATTGCGGGCGACCTGCCGCAGTTGCGGCCTCGTTATGAAAATGTGGCTAATCGGATTCGCAATGCGGATATTTCGCCGGCTGGACTGAGAGCGGTGTTCGAGGCGCACGGCGAAATTCTCACAGTCCCTGCGGAGAAAGGCGACATCCGCAATCTGACAAACACGCCTGGAGTGGACGAACGATATCCGGCATGGTCGCCGGACGGGAAGAGCATTGCGTATTTTTCTGATGAGTCGGGTGAGGAGGCGCTGCACGTCAAGAGCCAGAATGGGCAGGGTGAGGCGCTGAAAATCGATTTGGGGACGCCGGGGTCGTTTTTCTTTTTCCCGACGTGGTCTCCGGATAGCAAGAAGATTGCCTATACCGACAAGCGGCTGAACCTCTGGTACGTGGACCTCGAAAAGAAAACGCCGGTGAAGGTTTCCCATGACCGATTCACGGGTCCGGAGCAGATTTTTAAGGCGGCCTGGTCGCCGGACAGCAAGTGGCTGGCGTATACGCAGCAGGAAGTGAGCCACATGCGGTCGGTGTTTTTGTACTCGCTCGAAACGGGGAAGAGCGAGCGGGTGACGGATGCGATGAGCGATTCGGTTTCACCGGTCTTCGACAAGAGCGGGAAGTATCTTTATTTTTTGTCCAGCACGGATGCCGGACCCCTCATGGATGGTTCGATGCTTAGCTTTGACCGTCCCGTGACGAGCAGCGTTTATATCGTTGTGCTGCGCAAAGACCTGCCATCGCCGCTCGCGCCCTTAAGCGATGAGGAAGGCGAGGCGAAACCCGATGCCACAAAGACGGAAGCGGCAAAAGCGGGCGGTGCGGAAAAAGAGAAAGAGAAGCCGGCCCCAGTCGTGAAAGTTGATTTTGAAAAAATCAGCCAGCGCATTTTGGCTTTGCCGATTCCGGCAAGGAACTATACGGAATTGAAGCCCGGCAAAGAAGGAGTGCTTTTTCTGCTCGAAGGGCCGCTGGTCGAGCCCTTGAATGGGCCGGTTACGCTCACGGCGCATCGTTTCGAACTGAAGACACGCAGGACCGACAAGTTGCTCGACAACATCCTGGATTTCCATGTGTCGGCGGATGGCGAGAAGTTGCTTTACCGTCATGCCAGCCCTCCACAGCCAGGAGGATCGCCGGTGGCACAGGTCTGGGCGATCGCGCCGCTTCCGCCTGCGCCCACGCCGGGTGCGCCCGGAACCGGAGGAGCAGCCGGCGGCGCGCTCTCCGGAGCCAAGACGCTCAACCTTCTAGCGATGGACGTGCGCATCGAACCGGCAGCGGAATGGAAAGAGATGTATCACGAAGCCTTCCGGATCGAGCGCGACTTCTTCTACGAACCCGGTTTTCACGGCCTGGATTTGGCGGCCACGGAGAAGAAGTTCGCGGCTTATCTGCCGGGAGTCGCTTCGCGCGACGACTTGAACTACATCTTTAGGGAGACGATGGGCGAGCTCACCGTCGGGCATCTCTTTGTGCGCGGCGGCGAGGGACCGGAGGTGAAGCGCATCCCGGTTGGGCTTCTGGGCGCGGACTACAAAATCGAAAATGGCCGGTACCGGTTTTCGCGTGTCTACGACGGCGAGAATTGGAACCCGCAATTGCACGCGCCGCTGACGCAGCCAGGCATAAACGTCGTGGAAGGCGAGTATCTGCTGGCCGTAAACGGCCATGAAGTGCGCGGCAGCGACGACGTCTACAGTTTTTTCGAAGAGACGGCAGGGAAGTCCGTACTGCTGCGCGTAGGACCAAACGCGGATGGCAGCGGCTCCCGCGAGGTGAGTGTCGTTCCCATCGAAAACGAGCTAGGGCTGCGCAATCTGGCGTGGGTCGAAGGCAACCGGCGCAAAGTGGAGGAACTCAGCGGTGGCAAGCTGGCGTACATCTATCTGCCGGACACGTCGAGCGGCGGTTACACGTTCTTCAACCGCTATTTCTTTTCGCAAGCCGGGAAGTTGGGAGCGGTGGTTGACGAACGCTTTAACGCCGGCGGCTCGAACACGGACTACATTCTGGATTATCTGCGGCGGACGTTGATGAATTACCGCACCACGCGCGACGGCGAAGACATGACCACGCCGGTAAGCCTCATCCAGGGCCCCAAGGCCATGATCATCAATGAATACGCGGGATCGGGCGGCGACGCCATGCCCTGGCATTTCCGGCAGGCGAAGATCGGCGTGCTGGTTGGCAAGCGGACATGGGGCGGGTTGGTGGGATTTTCCGGGCCGCAGGCGTCTTTGATGGACGGCGGCGTGGTTACCACGCCGAGCCGGGGATTTTGGACGCCAAACAACGACTGGGAGGTGGAGAACCACGGCGTTGCGCCGGACGTGGAGATCGAACAGGATCCCAAAGCCGTCCGCGAGGGGCACGATCCTCAGCTTGAAAAAACCGTTCAGCTGCTGCTTGCGGATTTGGAGAAGAACCCGCTACCGAAGCACAAGAAGCCGCCTTATCCGAGCTACCATAACAAGAGTGGAGCTGCGGAGGCGCGTCCCGGCAATTAACCGGGAGGCGCAGTCCTATTGTTGGGCTAGGCGGCGAGGGTGGGGCAAGCCCACGCCTGCAAACGAAAATGGCCATCTGACGCGAGCTGAAACTTTCTGCATTCCTGTGGCGTAGAACCAGGCAAGGAGCAGTGTTGATGAAGAGGCGAGTGCCCCTGCGAGAACCGATCGGCGTCGCGCTCGAGACGCTGCGCGCGCACAAAATGCGTTCCTTCCTGATGTTGCTCGGAATCATCTTGTCCGTCGCAACATTGATCGTGGTGATCGCGCTGATTTCAGGCGTCAATCAATACATCGCTAACAAGGTCGCCAATCTCGGGTCGAATGCGTTTACGGTGATGCGCTATCCGATCATCACAGAGATGGAGGAGCTCGTTAAAGCGATGCGCCGGAACAAGCTCGTCACCTGGGACGACTATGAATCGCTGCGCGACAATCTGAAGTTGCCGCAGCGCGTGGGCGCCGAAGTGTGGACTTCGGGGAAGTCCCGCGTTGGTTCGCTCACCATTCAGGACACCAGCATCCGCGGCGTTTCCGCAAGCATGGCCGACATCGATGCGCAGGAAATGACCGACGGCCGCTACATCACCGAAGCGGACGAAAACAGCCACGCGATGGTGGCCATGATCGGCGCCGACCTGGCCACAAAACTATTTCCGAGCCTGGACCCGGTCGGACACGAAGTGGTGCTGGATAACCGGCCGTTCATCGTCGTTGGCGTTGCCAAGCCGATCGGCACTGTTCTGGGGCAATCGCGGGATAACTTCGCTTATATTCCAGTGGAGACGTATATCAAGATTTACGGAGCGTACGACGGAATCTGGATCAACGTGCAAGCGCGCGGAGCGGAGTGGATGGAGCGTACGCAAGATGAAACGCGCGTGCTGATGCGCGCGCGGCGCCACTTGGCGCCTAACGACACCGATTCTTTTGGCATTCTCGACTCCGCGACGCTGATGAAATTGTGGAATCAGCTCACCGGCGTAATCGCCATGGCCATGGTTGGAGTGGTTTCGGTATTTTTGGTGATCGGCGGAGTGGTGATTATGAATGTGATGTTGGCCACCGTCACGGAGCGCACGCGGGAGATCGGCATCCGCAAGGCGCTCGGGGCCAGCCGCCACGACATTCTGCTGCAGTTTTTGGTCGAAGCGTGTGTGATGTCGGCCATGGGCGGAGCTATCGGCGTGACGTTAGCGTACGGGATTTGCCTGCTTGCAAAAGCCACCACTTCGATTCCGATGCACGTGCCGATCTCGGCGGTTCTCATTGCTGAGCTTATCTCCGCGGCGGTGGGGATTTTTTTTGGCGTGTATCCGGCGCGAAAGGCGGCCATGCTCGAGCCGATCGAAGCGCTGCGGACAGAGATTTAGCGGGCGGGTAAATCAGAATGAGAATGGCGCTCGGCGAAAACGCTCAGATGGCTCTCACGACGCTGCGTGAGAACAAGATGCGATCGTTTCTGACCGTGCTTGGCGTGGTGATCGGGATTACCGCGCTGCTTTCGGTCGTCGCGGTTTTGATGGGCGTGTACAACGACGTGAACGCGTTTCTGGGCGACTTCGGCTCGGATACGCTTTTCATTTTCAAGTTTGATCCGGGCATACACACGTCGGGGCGTCTCACTCCCGAAGAGCGCTCGCGCAAGCCTTTAACGCTTGAGGATGCCGAGGCGATTGGGGAGCTTTGCCCCGACGTCAAAGCTGTTGCGGCTGCGGTGCTGCCGCGGGTAGTAGAGGGCTCGCCGAACGGGCGGCCGCTGATGAGCGCGCGTTACAAGGGCAAGGAAGTCGCTGGCGTCGACTACCACGGAATTATGCCGTCGGATGAAATCGTGTTCAATTCCAAAGCAGAGCGTGGAAGATTCATTACTGAGGCGGAGAACCTGCATCGCCGGGACGTGGCGCTTATCGGCCCGGATATAGCCAAAGCTTTGTATCCAGACGAAGATCCGCTAGGCAAACCGGTCCTCGTTGACGGTGTGTCCTACGAAGTCATCGGCGTGATGGCCGCACGCAAAGGGCAACTGATGAAGGACCAGGCCGCCGACAAAGCGATTCTCGTTCCATACCGCACTTATCAAAAGCATCGTCCTGGCGACGACGAAAATTTAATCGGCGCTGCGGCGTACCCGGGCCGAATGGCGGAAGCCGAAGACGAAATTCGCGGCGTGCTGCGGCGCCGGCGCAATGTTCCCTATAACAAACCGGACAGTTTCGGTGTTTCGAGCGCAAAGGAGATTGCCGACCAGTTCCGCCAGATCACCGCTTCGGTGGCGCTGCTTATTTCCGTGGTCAGTTCGATTGGACTGCTGGTAGGCGGAGTCGGCGTGATGAACATCATGCTGATGTCCGTCACGCAGCGCACACGCGAAATCGGGGTGCGCAAAGCGATCGGGGCGCGGCGGCGGGACGTGATTTGGCAATTTTTGACGGAAGCCGTTGTGCTGACGGGGGCTGGAGGTGTGATAGGCGTGCTGTTTGGTTTGGGAATCAGCCTGCTCATCCATCTGTTCGTGCCGAGCCTGCCGTCGGCTGTTCCGTTGTGGTCGATTTTTCTTGCGGTGACGGTGTCGATGAGCGTCGGGCTGTTTTTTGGGATGTATCCTGCGGTGAAAGCTTCTCGCCTCGATCCGGTCGAGGCATTGCGTTATGAGTAGTGCGATTTACTCATAGCGAAGCGCCTTCATGGGATCATGGCGCGTGGCTCGATAAGCAGGCCAAAAACTTGCGGCCAAAGCCACAACGGCGAGGAAAACTGCCGCTCCCACCAGGCTCAGAGGATCCGTCGGTCCAAGCCCATAAAGAAGCGATCGCGCACCGCCTGTTGCCACGACGGCGAGGAGCGACCCGAGCACCACGCCCAGCGTCAGCAGCAGCAGAGTTTGGCGTAGAACAATTCCTATCACGTCCTGCCGGCTGGCGCCGAGCGCCATGCGTATTCCAATTTCATTTCGGCGCATGGCGATGACGTAGGAGATCACTCCGTAGATGCCGATCACGGCCAGCAGCGCCGCAAGCGCGCCAAAAAATCCGGACAGCAGGGCCATCAACCGTTCGCGCACCAGGCCGTTCTGAATTTCCGTCTGGAACAAGTGATACTCGATCTTCATTTCCGGATAGAGCGGGGTAAGTTTTTCCCGCACCGCCGAGATCGCCGCCGAGGGAGGCGCCGAGAACCGGATGAACATGTTTGTGAGATAGATTTTCTCCGGATATTGCTGCGACGGCACGAAAACTTCCGCTGGGATCTCTTCCCGCAGTCCTCCGTATTTTGCATCTTTCACCACGCCGACAATTTCGTATTCGTTTTCCGGGTAGTGGGGCTCAGCATGCGTGCGGATTGTTTTTCCTCGGGGGTTTTCCGCACCAAAAAACTGGCGGACAAAGGTCTCATTCACGATGGCGACCGGAGGGGATTGCGTTGTGTCGCGATCGGTGAAGTCCCGCCCGTCAATGAAGGGAATTTGCATCGTCCGGAAATAGTTGGGACTCACCCACGTGAACTTGGAACTGCCTTCCTTGCTGCCAACGCGAAGATCCAGCGAGAAGAAGCTCCCGTCCAGCGGAACGTGCGTGGAAGTCGCCGCAGACTCCACCAGTGGAATGGTCCGAATTTGTTCCAAGAGCTCGTGCTTGAATGTTTCGTAGCGCTCCGGAGGCAGATCGAGCCGCCTGAAGTTCAAATAGGTGCGGAGAATGCCGGCCTCGCGGAAGCCCGGATCGAGCGTCATCAAGTTCCAGAAGCTCCGCGCAAATAGCAGCGCTCCCACCAGCAACACCAGGGAAAAGGCAATTTGTGACACAACGAGCGTTTGCTGGAACGAGAATCGTTTACGTCCTGCGGTCATGCCACGGCCGCCTGATTTCAATACCGCGGCCGGTTCTGTGCGTGAAGAGCGAAAAGCCGGGGCAAGGCCGAACAACAAGCACGTCGCCACCGCCATAAAAGCGGTGAAGGACAGGACCCGCCAATCGATGCTTGTGACGAGATAAAAGGGGTTTCTTTCCGTACTGAGAAGCCTCACGACTGTTCTGCTAAAGAACGAGGCAAGGCCGGCTCCCAAGATGGAGCCAGTGACTGCCAGGACCAGACTTTCCAAAAGCAATTGCTGCCTCACCCTTCCGGCGGTGGCCCCCAGTGCCAGCCGGACGGCCATCTCCTGCTCTCGCGTGCTGGCACGCGCGAGCAGGAGATTCGCTAGGTTCGCGCACGCGATGAGCAGCACCAATCCCGTTGTTCCCAAGAGCAGCCAAAGGGAACTGTCATAAGTCGCGCCTGCCGTGCTGTTCCCGTTCCTCCCGGGGTAGGCCGTCAGCTTAAAGTTTCGATAAGAATCCAAAGCGGAATCGTTGTATCCATTCGGCACTGTGGCTTCGAAAATCCCCGGGCTGGCTACGTCGAGCAGCGCCGACGCTTGTTGCACCGACCAGCCCGGCCTCAGGCGTCCCATAACTTGGAGCCAGAATTCATCGCGCCGGATGGAAGTGCCGTCGCCGGGGATATAGCTGGGTAGAGAACACGTTGGAAGAGCAACCTCGAATTCTTTTCCAACATCGAGGCCGAAGAAGTCGGCCGGCGTTACTCCAATCACCTCGGTTGGGTGGCCGTAAATCGCAATGTTGCTTCCGATGGCGGAGTCCTTGCCGGCAAACTCGCTCTGCCACAACCCATAGCTGATGACGGCGCCCGATATTCCGCAACCCGGCCGGTCATCTCCAGGTGTGAACAGGCGGCCCCGGACAGGAACAATGCCGAGCATTGGAAACATCTCGCCGCTCACCCATAGGCCCTGGGCTGGCCTCTCCTGATCTCCGTGTCCTATTACATACCCACGGCTGTTCCATGCGAAGAATCCGGAAAAGGCGTCTTGCTGCTTTCGGATTTGTTCCCAGAGTGCGCTGCTAAGCGCGGTCTCATTCTCGTACATGAAATCATGGACGCCGCCCTTGATCTGGATCTTGACCAAAGAGTTTGGATCGACGACGGGCAGGCTCCGCAAACGGACGGCGTCCAGCAATTGAAAGATGGCGGTGTTCGCCCCGACGCCAAGCGCTAGCGTGAGAATTGCTGTGGCTGCGAATACCGGGCTCTTGCGCAAAGTGCGCAGCGCAAACCGCACGTCTTGCAGAGCGGTCTGGAGCCAGAGCGGGCCACTTCCGTAACGCGCCATCTCAGGCTGGCCGTCCGCCGACACGGCGTCTTTGCTGGTAGTCTTTTTCAACAAATCATCCCACTCATGGACTCACTGGTGTTCGAAGCGCCATTCGCGATTTCATAACCCGGTCTGGGCGCTTTCTCGCACCATCCAGAATAATTAGATGCGTTTGTCACAGGCTGGAGTTGGAGGGACCTCGATAGCGATTCCACTCCTTTTCCGCCAAACGGAAACGAAGGCCTGCTTTGTTCTATGGCGTGCCCGAGATAATAAATCGGTACGTGCAGAAGATGCAACTTGAATTGGCGGATTTGTTGGAGGGTTCGGCCGGGCCGGATTACATCTTGTCTGGAAAGAGGAAAACGCTTTTCGCGAGTGCGGACGTAAGTGTCTCTGGACGGTAGTATTTTTTCAGAATGTTGTCTTCCCAGCGAAGAAGATCTGGATTGCACGCCGAGAATTCCGCCCAGGTCTGCGGGGAGTTTGCCCGGGCGATCCGCTCTCGAATGAGAAGGAAGAAAGCCCAGGTGATCGTTTCATTGTAGAGATTCGGCTTGCCGTGCGCTTTGGCAAATTGCGTCAAGTCGGAAGAGAAACGGCTCAGTGCTTCGAGCGGCGCGAATTTCTTCAAGTATAAGAAAGCCATTTTCACATGCTCAGCGTGATGGAAGGAGCCGTTTGGCAGCGCGCACTTTTCGAATGCTTCCATCCACTCAGCTTCGTTCAAGGCTGGCCTCTGCTTTTCTGTTTTGCGGATGCGCCATGCACACGATCACCGCCGCGGCGTAGACAAACAGTTCTCCGACTTGATACTGGCCATGCAGAATATGCAGCAGAACCGCGAACGCAAATATCACCAGCAAGAGAAAACCGCCGATCGCAATCGTTAAAGGCACAAGAAATAAAACCGCGGCAAGAATTTCTGCCCCGCCGAGAACCGGCTGGATCCACGGGGGCAACCCCGCCTTGGCGAGGAAATGAGCGGCGGGCGCGGAAAAAACGAATAGGAAGGACTCCAGAATGACCACCAGGCCCAGGGTCCAGCGAAGCAACGGGGTCGAGAAATACGCGAGGCGCGTGTTCATTTTCCGCGCTGGCCTTTTCTGACGGGATGGCCTGCTTGCGATTCGGTAAGGCGGTGGCTCGCGCGGGAATCCAGGTCGAGCCCGTAGAATTTCTTCAAATCCTTTATGCGCTGAAGGCTTTCCGCGCCAAAGGGGCATTTGCCATCGAAGGCATGGAGCACGATGCCCTCGAGCAGATCGCCGAGGGTCATATCGTGATACTCGCCGAACGCTTTAAGGACCTTAAGTATCCGCTTTTCCATGCGAACGCCGGTTTGCACCCGCTCGACGACGAACTGTTTTTCTTCTGCCATGTTAGCTTCTCTCTCTTGGTGGTACCAATATACCAAACTACCAGAATAACTTCAAGCGGCAAGCTCTCGGCGCGGCTTGCGAATTGCCCTCAGCGAAAAAACGAAGCGCCCGCGAGTTTGCGCTTCACATTGTCGTCATCGTGCGCGAAAGAATTCGCTGGCAAATTGCGCTTTCCAGCGCATGAGATTTCAGCTATAAAAACAAGCGATCCAACAGCCATCCAGCCGAGCCAAGGGACGCCATGCTCCGCCATAAAAACCTGCTTTTCCGTCTTGTTTTTTTCGCGGCTGTCTTTGTCTATCCCATCGGCGCGTTGCGCGCGCAAACGGCCGAGCCTGCGGCGAGTCGCATCGGCGCCATCGACGAATCTTCTCTCGTCGTGCTGGGCGGCAATCGCCATCCCCTGGCGACGCCCGTCAATGACCGCGGAGAAGTCGCCGCCGATCTCCCGATGGAACGGATGCTCCTGGTTTTGACGCGCGACGGCACCAGGGAATCCGCGCTGCAAGGTCTTCTCGCCAGGCAGCAGGACAAATCCTCGCCGGATTTTCACGCATGGCTTTCGCCTGCGCAATTTGGCGCGCAATTTGGCGTTTCCCAAGCCGATCTTCAAAAGCTTACGGGCTGGCTCGAATCGCACGGTTTTCGCGTGAACCACTTGGGGAAAAGCGGGATGACGATCGAGTTCAGCGGCACCGCCGGTCAGGTGAAAGAGACTTTTCGCACGGCCATTCACTCCTACGCGGTGCATGGGGAAAAACACTATGCAAACGCATCCGATCCACAAATCCCGGCGGCGCTCGCGTCCGTCGTTGCAGGAATAGATACTCTTCACAATTTTCGAAAGAAACCTGCGATTCATGTGCTGGGCAAAGCCAGCCGCATCGCCAACACAAGCCTGTGGCAGCCGGAATTCACTTTCAGCAGCGCGGCCGGCCTGGAACATTTCCTTGCACCCGGCGACTTCTCGATCATCTACAACACCGCTTCGCTCTATCAAAATGGGATCGACGGAACCGGACAAAGCGTCGCCATCGTGGCGCGCAGCAGCATCAATCTTTCGGATGCGCAAATTTTCCGCATCGCCTTCGGACTTCCCGTGAATGATCCCCAGATCATTCACGATGGCCCTGATCCCGGCAATCTCTTGGGCAACGAAGAGACAGAAGCCGATCTGGATGTCGAATGGTCGGGCGCGATTGCGCCCATGGCCACGATCAAGTTCGTGGTTTCCGGCAGCACCAACTCGACCGACGGCGTGGACCTCTCTTCGCTCTACATCGTCGACAACAATCTCGCGCCCGTGCTCAGCGCCAGTTTCGGCCAGTGCGAACAATCGCTCGGCCAAGCTGAGAATGCCTTTTTCAACAATCTCTGGGAGCAAGCCGCCGCGCAGGGCATTACCGCCGTGATTTCGAGCGGCGATAGCGGCCCCGCCGGATGCGATAGCGACAGTCAAACGACGCCGGCCACACTAGGCCTTGCGGTGAACGGCCTGGCGTCCACGCCCTTCAACATCGCCGTCGGTGGCACACAGTTCAATGAAAACGGAGCGGACAGCACCTACTGGTCGGCGACCAACGGCCCAAACCAATCTTCCGTGCTCGGCTATATTCCGGAAAACGTGTGGAACGAGAGTTGCGCCGATCCAAACGCATGCGGGGTCGCTTCTTTATTTGCAAGCGGTGGCGGCGCCAGCACTCTTTACAGCAAGCCTTCCTGGCAAGTGGGCACGGGCGTGCCAAACGACGGCAAGCGCGACCTTCCGGATGTCTCTCTCGATGCCGCCGCAGGCCACGACGGATATTTGCTATGCCAGGACGGCATTTGTACCACCAACGCCAGCGGACAACTGATCAACGCCGAGCTCGTCGGCGGCACCTCTGCCGCCGCACCCACGTTTGCCGCCATCCTCGCGCTGATCGCGCAGAAAACGAATTCCCGGCAGGGCCAAGCGAACTTTGTTCTTTATCCGCTTGCTGCCGGACAGAAAGTCGCGAATTGCAACTCCAGCGCGCCACCGCAATCGCAATGCATCTTCAACGACATCACCGTGGGGAATAACAATGTGCCCGGACAAACAGGTTTTGCCGCGACACCCGGATACGATCCGGCGACCGGTTGGGGCTCCGTCAACGCCGCCAATCTCGCCGCGAATTGGCAGAACGTAACGTTTCGTTCGACGCTGACCACGCTTCAGCTTTCCTCCGCGGGCCTGACGCACGGACAGCCCGTGACCGCAACGGTAACCGTAGCTCCCGGTGCTGGCGCCGGAACGCCCACAGGTGACGTGGCGCTCCTCGCCGGAAATTCCGCCGGAGTGAATCTCGGCAACCTAAGCAATGGGACGGTTTCCGGCGCCGTCGAAACGCTGCCCGGTGGAACTTATTCCGTAACCGCCAGCTACGGCGGCGACGGCGCGTTTGGCACGAGCATTTCTACGGGCGTGCCCATCACGATTCATCCAGAGGCCAGCAGCACGACATTTTCGGCATTTCTCAGCAGCCAGACAGGCAATCCGTCTTCGCAGGTCAACACCACCTACGGCAACTTCCTCGATCTCCAAGTAAATGTTGTTGGCGCCTCCCACCAGGGAACACCTACAGGAACGCTCACAATTTCCGACACTCTCAATGGGAGCACTACCACGCTGCTGACTTCTTCTCTCAACAGTCAGGGCAATGCGCTGATTCAGGAAACCCAGCTCGCGCTCGGAAATCACACGCTCGACGTCAGCTATTCGGGAGACGCCAGTTTTTCCTCGAGCAGCGCTGGTCCGGTGAGCATCAGCGTTGCCAAAGGCCCGACGAACACGGTTCTATTCATTCCCGCCGGAGCTTTGCCGAAGGCTTCTGTTGTTCTGCAAGCCATCGTGCTTCCGATCGGCGCTCTCGATCCCACGGGGACGGTCCAATTTTTCACGGGCAAAACAGCGCTGGGTATTCCCGTTCAGGTGAAGAGTTTGATCGCCACGCTGACCACCACGCAATTGCCGGCTGGGTCGGACAGCATCACCGCGGTCTATTCCGGTGATTCGAATTTCCTCGGGTCCACTTCCGCGGCGGCCACCCTGACCGTCGGTAATCCGGATTTTCAAATTAGCGTGAATCCGGGAAACGTGATCATCACCGGAACTGGCCCCGGCAGTACAAGCGTTCTGCTCACACCGGGCCCGGGCGTCGGGTTCGTTGGGACCGTTTCTCTCAGCTGCTCAGGACTCCCGACGGGTTCCACGTGTGCGTTCGAGCCCGCGCAGCCGAATCTCAATGGATCTACGCCGCAGACCGTCGCGCTCACCATCACCAAACCGCCGGAGCAGTCGGCTGCGATCGGTAACGCGCGTCACAGCCGCGTCCAGCGCCTGGTTGGTTCATTCGCAGCCGCGACGCTTGCTTGCGCATTTCTTTTCTCTTGGCCCAGGAAAAAACGGGTGCCGCAGCTCATTGCGTTCTTGGTTCTCGTGGGGCTTCTGGGCGTTGTGTGCGGATGCCAGGGCGGTCGAAGCATCTCTACCGCGCCAACCGGTTCATCCACCAGCACAACTTCTTTCGTGGTGACCGTAACCGCCAGCGGCGGCGCGGGCGCACAAGCCGTCAGCCACAGCGTGACGCTTCAGGTCACGGTTCAATAGTGCAAAGAGCAGTTCGTCCAAGCTCGAGAGCGCAGCGCTCAGGGGCTCTTCGTTTGAACTGCGGCCGGAACAATAACACGAACTTGGCGACCCGTCAGACGGCCAGCATTCCTTCTTTACTCGAGCTTTCGCAAGGAAAGGAGCGCCGCACTCCCCTCAGGGGAGGGAGGAGCGGCGCTCTTGGGGGTTCTGGCTAGTTGGTTTGAGGGGTACTTTGAGGAACTACCGGAGGTGGGCACCGTTTCGCGCGGCTCCATTGCATTACTTTGCTGTCGGCCTCCGCGCAAATCTCTTCGATCTTCGATTCTTTGGGCATTCAGCTTGTACACTTCCCGATACAGCCCTTGCGATTTGGTTTTTCCAGACGTCTGTTCTGAATGCAGGGCGCTTGCCAAACACGCCCGCCGCAAGCTCTGCATTTTCCTTGTCTTACCAATGGCCGCGAAAAAAGCGCCTGCGTCAACGCGGGACACTGTGCCTTTGGGGAACAAAACGTTCGGGGCGGACATAGCCAGACGGAATTGCCATCCTTTAGGAATGCAGGGGCAGGTTTGGCGCAGTGTGTCCTTCAGGCCGCCGCGCCGCCGGTCTTTTCGCGCGCACGCATTTCATGGCCATCCCGTTTTAGATAGCGGTATAAGCTTGTCCGGCCGATCCCCAGTATTTGCGCGGCGCGCAAGCGATTGCCCTGGCACAGCTCGAGCACGCGTTGGATATGCACCTTGCGCACTTCGTCCAGCGAAAGCGGCCGCCAGTCGTCGCCATCCGCCCTTCGCGGCCCGCGGTGCTGCAAGTGTTCCGGCAAGTCCGCGAGATCGATGAAATCTCCGGTCGCGGTAATCGCGGCCGTGGCGATCACGTTTTCAAGCTCCCGCACGTTCCCTGGCCAGGCATGTTGCAGCAGCACAGTCTGCGCCCGCCGCGTCAGCCCCGAAATATTTTTTCCGTACACTTCGTTGTATTTCTTCAGAAAATAGTGCACCAGCAGCGGAATGTCCTCGAGGCGTTCCGTCAACGAAGGCACACGAATTTGAATCGAGCTCAGCCGGTAAAAAAGATCCTCTCGAAACCGCCCGGCCAAAACCTCCGCACGCAAATCCCGGTTCGTCGCCGCAATCAGCCGCACATTCACCTGCCGCACTTCCGGCGATCCCACTCGCTGAATCTCCCTGTTTTGGATCACCCGCAGCAACTTGGCCTGCATCGGCAAGGACGTCTCGCCAATCTCATCCAAAAAAACCGTCCCGTTATTTGCGTACTCAAAGAGCCCCGGCCGCGTGTCCGTCGCTCCCGTAAACGACCCTCGCACATGCCCAAAAAGCTGGCTCTCGAGCAGCGTATCCACCATCGCCGAGCAATTGCAGATGGCCAGTTTCTGCTGGCTCACCGGGCTGATATTGTGGATGGCCCGCGCCACCAGCTCTTTCCCGGTTCCCGTCGACCCCACCAGCAGCACATTCGTGTAGTGTCGCGCCACCTTACGCGCGAAATCGAAAACCTCCAGCATCACCGGGCTTTTTCCCACGATCCCGTGAAACTCCAGGTCCTTCAGCAACTGCTCTTCGAGCGCGCGCACTCGTTTCCGCTGGTCGTAAATGGTGGCCACTTCGTCCAAGGTTCTCTTCAGACGTACGCGGTCAATCGGTTTCGGAAGAAAATCCGTCGCCCCTCGGCGAATGGCGTCCAGCGCCGATTCCAGCGTATATTCACCGGTCATCACGATCACATGTATCCCCGGATCGCTCCGCAAAGCGCGATCGAGAAACTCATAACCATTCATCCCCGGCATGTTTACATCCGCCAGCACCAGTCGGCAGCGCCCCGTACGCACCAAGCCCAAGGCCTCCTCGGGGTCAGAGGTGGTGATCGCTTCATAGCCCATGTCATCCATGACTGCGGAAAGCAGGTCTAGCTGGGAATGATCGTCGTCCAGAATGCACGGCGTCAAAGAAGTCTTAGGGGCTGCGAGCTCTATCGCTTTGCTATATGCATGTGCCACGTTCCATACACTCGCAACGCTTGTGCCATCCTTGTATTTTTCCTTGATCCGCTGCTCGCCAGCCGCGATCCCCTCTCCTTTACAGCCAAGAGCTTTGCTCCTCGAGGAGAATCAACAGCTTAGGGACGCTCCCGCCGGCACATTCTCGCTGCAAGCGCACCATCCTGCCCCACAGCGCGCAAACTTCCCGGTTCCGCGCATTTCAAATTGGGTCATCGTGTCGTTTCGGTGCGGAACTCCGCAGGTTTTTCCCCCGTTCCAAGACTCCTGCGCACGTCGGTTCTATCCTCTTCGGCTAGGCCGCTGGAGCTCGCTTCTTCTCTCTGCCGGGGAACCATCCTGTCGAGCCGGAACTGATGGAGTCCACTTTCTGTCTGCCCAACCCGTGAGGCCTCGTAGACCACTGCGTGGGAGCGGTCCGCATCGCCTGACTGCAAAAGCCGTACCAGGAGAACGGCGCTGTCGTTCAGCTCCCGCTTCAATGCCACCTGTTTGCCGGACTGTTCGTTCCATTCCAGTTCGCACTTCTCCACAAAAAAATCCTCGGTGTTGTCCCAGCCAGATATTTCCACCGGGTACAGACGAGTGGCAACCATCGGGACTTGTTGAGCCATTCATGGCCTCCGAAACCGGGAGCTGCAGTCCAGGACCCACTCGCGACACCGCTTAACTCATTGAAAATGAAAAGCTTGTCCACGCGAGAGTCTTCTGGAATTGTTCGCCCGGGTGACATTATTCCGAGGAGTGTTCAGATACGGGGCACTAGACGTTCACGGGCAGGAGCAGCGTGCTCACAAAGCCATATATCGGGCCATAAATGTAATAAAACAAGAGCATCCCCACCAGTAGTCCCGCCATGGCGAGACTGTTCCCGCGCAGCCAGTCCAGGTAGCGTTGAGCAGTTTTTTCGCTCATGAAGAGCAGAATCACAGTGCTGCCGTCGAGCGGCGCCACGGGAAGCAGATTGAATGTCCCGAGCAGCAAGTTCAGCGAAAAGAAAATCATCAAAGTAACTGCCGCGAAATCTCGTCGCCCCGTTACCGGATCGGGATGAAACCACCCCAGCGCCGCGCCCAATTGCAATCCAGCCACGGCCAGCAGCATCAACAAAAGGTTCGCGGTGGGCCCCGCCAGCGCCATCCACCCCGACCGCCTCGGATGCCTTCGCTCCCAGAGCGGATCGTATGGCGCGCTGGCCCATCCCATCATCCCGTTTCCATGCATCATCAGGTACGACAAGATCGGGATGACAATCATGCCCCACGGCTCGCGCTTCATGTGCGGCACGGGGTTGAGCGAGACTTGTCCGCCTAGCGCGGCCGTCTCGTCTCCTCCAAACTTGGCGATCAAAGCGTGAGCGGCCTCGTGACACGTCGTTGAGAAAAGAAATGCCACGAACCAGATGAAACCGAGAGCGAGAAGCTGCGGAGTGAGTTCCGGCAAGAAACTTGGCCCTTTCGTTTGCCCAGTCCAAGCAGACTAGAGCTTGCCAACCCGCTTTGCAAGCGCGCCTCCTCCATCCGGACCCGTGGCAGGAAATGCGCGCGATTGGGCGGGTCAATGGTAAACTCCTGCCATGCCAACCAAAACCAGCAAAAAGAAAAAGCCGTCCAAGACCAAGCAAACTCCGACCCGGAAACAGGCGCCCAAGAAAAAAGCAGCCAGGAAAACTGCGCCCCTCAAGAAAGCCGCTCCGAAAAAGAAGAAAGCGCTCAAGAGAAACACGACTCGGGGCAAGAGCCAGGGTGTGGACTCTGTGGTGTTCGAGCCCAAGGGGCTGGGGGCGCGCTCCGGCGGTCAGTCTGGCGACCTGCAGGGCTTGTCGAACCGCGAAGGCGCGGATTCGGAGAGCGTGGACGAATTGCTCGAAGAAGGAAACGCCTTCGAAGCCGAAGTCGTAAAAGGGGTTGAAGATGTTCCGGACGCCGATGAAGGTGAAGTCAGGACGCACGAAGTCCCGGAAAACGACGTTCCGGACGAGTATCTCGAAAAAGATGAGTGAGCGGCGCGACGCGCTGTTTTCTTGAAACACGGTCTGGCGGAAGAATTAGGTTTCGACACGCTGGCAGATTTTGAGGAGAGGAGCATCTTCGCTATATGAAGATACGGAGAATCACATTTACGGTCGTAGCAGTCGCACTCTTGTCCGTCGCCGCGCATCCCCAAACCGAAAAATCCGCATCCGGCTCTTCGCCCGACGCTGCAAGACCATTCCTCGGGCGCTGGGACTTGACGCTCAAAGCGCCGGACCGCGAGTATCCCTCCTGGCTGGAATTGCGCGAAGAAAACGGCCAGCTCAAGGCCGAGATGGTCGGCCGCTGGGGGAACGCGCGTCCACTTCCGAGCGCTGAGCTCTCGAACGGCCACCTGAGGTTCGTCTCACCCAAAGAAGAGGAGGCCAGCAAAGCCGATTTGGTTTTCGAGGGCACACTAAGCGGAAAGACTCTTTTAGGCACTCTCGCTGGTCCAGATGGCAAAACCTGGCAATGGACGGGCCGGAGAGCGCCGTCGCTGAAGAGAACAAACGCGCCGAGCTGGTCATCGCCGATGGCTCTCTTTAACGGAAAGGATTTGACCGGTTGGCACGAAGACAAGCCCGGCGCATCGCCGGGGTGGAAAGTCGAAAACGGCCTGCTCATCACTCCTGGCAACGGCCCCGAGTTGATCAATAATTCCAAATTCGAAGATTTCAAGCTGCACGTCGAGTTCAATTGCGGCCCGGAATCCAACAGCGGCGTCTATTTGCGCGGGCGCTACGAAGTCCAAGTCGAGACCGATTCCATCACCGATCCGCCGGAGCGGCGCCTGGGCAGCGTTTACGGTTTCCTCGCTCCTTCGCCTGAGCCCGCCCGCACACCTGACCAGTGGCAGACTTACGACATTACTTTGATCGGTCGTACGGTTACGGTCGTCCTGAATGGCACGACTATCATCGACAACAAGGAAATCCCCGGCATCACTGGCGGCGCGCTCGACAGCCACGAAGGCCTCCCTGGCCCCATCTACCTCCAGGGCAGTGAAAAGGGCCGCGTGATGTTTCGCAGCGTCGTCATCACTCCCGCCGTCAAGTGAACGCTTCCTCGAATCCTGAGCCCGAACCTCGCCAAAACAAATCCGCAACTCTAGAGTCTCTCCAATCACGGAGAGTCAAAACCGGCGCCGATACAATTCTCCGATCAGGATGTAAGATGTCCAGCTGTAGAAGCTGAGGAGTCGAGATGCCGAGATTCTCGCTATTTGCCCTTGCCGCAGCGTTTATTGCAACTCCGCTCGCAACAGGAAGTGTCGCCGCCCAGGAACACCCAATTGTTTTGAAAGCTACCGTGATTCTCGACGGCACAGGTCAGGTGCTGCGCAACACCATCATTGTCGTCGAAGCAGGCAAAATCGCGCGTATCGGCGGCGATCGACCGGCCGGGGCGATCACTTACGATCTCACTGGGTTGACGGTCACTCCCGGGTGGATTGACACGCATGCGCACATTTTCTGGCACTTCGATAACGGCCGACTCGCCGGAAAAGACGAGCCACCCGTCCGCGCCATGCTTCACGCCGCAGACAACGCCGTCCTCACGCTTAATGCCGGCTTCACCACTATCCAAAGCCCGGGCTCGTCCGAAGACAAGGACCTCCGCGAAGCCATCGCTCGCGGCACGATCCCTGGCCCGCGCTTGCTCACGTCGCTCGAACCTCTCGACGAAAAAAGCGGCCCGCCGGAAAAACTGCGCGAGTTGGTCCGCGAAAGAAAACAGCAGGGCGCCGATTTCATTAAACTCTTCGCCTCAAAAAGCATTCGTGAAGGCGGTACGCAAACGATGACCGACGAGCAGCTTGCCGCAGCGTGCAGTGAAGCCAAGTCGCTCGGCCTGCGCACTATCGTTCACGCGCACTCCGCTGAGTCCGCGAAAGCCGCCACGCTGGCGGGCTGCACATCGATTGAACACGGTGCGTACGTCACCGACGACGTCTTCGCACTCATGGCGCAGCGCGGCACCTACTACGACCCAAACATCGGCCTCGTCTTGCAGAACTATCTCGAAAACAAAGAAAAATTCCTGGGCATCGGCAACTACAACGAGCAAGGCTTCGCCTTCATGGAAAAGGGCATCGCCATCGTTCTCGACACCTTCAAGAAGGCGCTCAAGCACAAAGACCTGAAAATTGTTTACGGCACCGATGCCGTCGCCGGCGCGCACGGACGCAACGCGGAAGAATTCATCGTTCGCGTGCGCGATGGCGGCCAGGACCCCATGGCGGCCATCATGTCGGCTACCAGCATCTCCGCCGCCTCACTCGGCCTGAAGGATAAAATCGGCGCGATCGCCCCCGCTATGGAGGCGGACATCATTGCTTTTGACGGCGACCCTCTTCGCGACTTCACCGCCGCCCGCCGCGTTCTTTTCGTCATGAAGGGCGGCAAAGTCTACGAAAATCTGGCGCCTGGAGCGAAAGGCCGCTCCGCCCAATAGCCACGCTTTCTGCCCCACGCCGTCCGAGTCCTGGTATCTGTTCCCGGGCTGGTCGCCCATCCAAGTGCACGGCTCAAGTGACCGGAAACGCGACGCTGCGTCCCACAATCGGACGGTCCATCGCACGCACTGGTCGCTCGCTCCCAAAATTACTCCCTTGTTTTCAATCTCATAGCCAGGTAGCCGCGTGGCGCTCCGGATGCGACTCCGCTCCTTGTTATGAGCGCTGCAAGCGTAGTCTTAGACGCCTACAACTTTGAATCGGGAAGTGCCGAGAGGCTGCGTGCCGCAAGGCAAGCCAAGCAAAAGGTCTTGGCGGACGCACGGCTCGGTAACGGCGAGGCCTTTGCCGAAATGGTGCTGCCGTACGGCCCTGGGCTCTACCGCCGAGCGCTGCGGCTGACCGGCAACGCCGCCGACGCCGAAGACGCCCGTCAGGAAGCCCTCCTGAAAGCCTTCTCGCGCCTGAGCCAGTTCGCCGGACAGCAGGATGAGGGCAAGGACGATCTCCACGCCTGGGTTTCGCGCATCACCACGAACGCTTCGATCGACCTGATCCGGCAGCGGCGCGAAGGGAAGTATGTTTCGTTGGAGGAACCCGGGATAGTCCCCGAAGAAACCCTCGGCACCCGGTTGCCGGCGCGGACCGATAACCCCGAGGAACGCTATGCGCGCCGCGAGCAGCGTGTGCTCATCGCCGGCGCCATCGCCCGCCTCGCGCCCGACTTGCGCCAAGTTTGTCTCTTACGCGACGTCTTGCAATATTCGACTCACGAAGTGGCTGCGCGGCTAGGTATTTCGACGGTGGCCGTGCGCTTGCGGCTCTTCCGTGCGCATAGAAGGCTGCGCGAAAGCCTTCGCGACAATATGAGGCAGAAGCAGCGGCGCGCCGTTTCCAACATAGTGCCTCTGCGCGCAGCAAATCCCGCGAAGACGGAGCGCGCCGAAGAATTCCTCCCCATGAGTGGCCAAGCCGAATACGCTTGCGGCGATTAGCGCGGGTGCATCCGCCAAATCTTCTGAGTTGAATCAAAATTTTGTGAGGCCAGAGTTCTGCTGGGGCTAGCGCAATTTCTGCTTGGCCAACGCGCCGTCTCCTGCTACGCAGGAAGCAGCAGCCGCTTTGGACCGCTGACGAAGGGGTTGCCGCGTTCATAGAAGCGAAACGGTTTCTCGGCCGCGCGGGTAATGCCGATGCGAACAGTTGCGGCAATTGGCGGCACGTCGGCCGCAGCTTTTTTGGCGCGATTATCACGCGAGCGCACACCCAGCCACAACGGTCCGTGTGCAAAAAGATCAAGCCCATCCAGACGGCGATCGATCCGCAGCGCCGAGGCAAGCCGTCCAGGACCGCGCGTAAGATCTACGAGACCCGTGCTTTTCCTGTGACGCTGCATCAGCTCGATTCCTTCGAGAGGCTCCAGGGCACGAATCAAAACGCCTCCGCCAACACCGGCGCGTTCGCTGGAGATATTCAACATAAAGTGCATGCCGTAATTGAAGTAGACGTATACATGGCCGTGGCGGAGAAACAGAGAATGGTTGCGAGGTGTAGGGCCCCGAAAATGATGGCCGGCAGGATCGCCCGGAGGATAGCCTTCCGCCTCTACGATGCGGCCGCTGAGCCGCCCCTCGGGCAGGTCGTGGACAACAATCTTGCCGATGAGAAATCGCGCCAGCTCCAGCGTGTCGAAGGGAAGTTCCTTTCGAGTGAGGCGACGAAGTTTGAATGGCGGGCGTTCCACGGCTACGACGAGCTTACGTCGGGTGGCTCGTTATTGAAAAGCCGCGCGAGCTCCGCATGATCGATCACCACGGCGGGATCCATCTGAATGGCGTCAAAGTATTTTTTTTGAAACGCGTCGCCCGATTCAGAAGGAGCAAACATCTTGCGAGCCAGAGAAAAGGCTGTCCGCACATCATCCGCCGTAACCGGGGCTTCTCCCGCAAGAGTTTCATCCAGCCGCACGACAAACTCGGAAATGTTGTGAAGCCAGCCAAATTGCTGGTGGTCGATTACCAGGCGAAAGAGTTCTCCCACCGTAACTTTCCCGTTGGCGCGTTCGTATTCGCGGCGCTCCATATCGAGCAGCGTCTTGTGGACGCGCAGAAGCGCCAAGCGAAGCGCAATCACTTTCTCGCGGGCCGCCGCGTCGTCGTTCTTTCTTGCGAGTGCTCTGGCATCAGGGGGATTCATGTTGTGCGCGCATCCTTAATTGTCACGCAGAACGCCGCAGAATTCCAAGCAGGAACGAAAAATCGGCAGAAAGTCCCGGCCATCACGTGCAGGCACAAGGCAAAACCTGCTTCCTGGATGCACAGCAGGTTTTCCCCGAGCCTCGCAGGGCCCTGCCCTCACCGTTTTTGGCTTCTCGCCGAAGCGTTCGATCGCTCACTCGTGGTACCGTTTTTCGCCGACCGGCAAAGCGATCGCCAACCGGTTCTGCGGTGGCGGCAACGGGCAAGTGGCAAAAGGAGTGTAAGCGCACGGAGGATTTTCCAGCCGATTCAAATCCAGCACAAGCTCGCCGGGCTTATCGAGGCCATGGCTCGGCAGGACGGTGTAAAGAAATCTGCACGCCTTGTAGGTTGTGGTTGCGCTGGTGGCGTCGCGCAGAATGAAGAAAAGCTGTGGCGCAGCTGGATCTTCCAGAACCGGTTCCAGCCGATATGTTTTACCTTCCAGAACGAATTCCGCAGCACCTGGAACGGGCTGAGCATAGGTTGTCCCTGCCAGCGTCGCCAGCGTGACGGACTTCGCCGGAGTGTAAGGAATCCATTTCGCCTTCACGCGATATTTCGCATCCGGTTCGTACCAGTTCAATCCGTGAAAGGCGACGAGCGTCGGCGACTTCGAATCCTTGACTCGCAGTGCGTACTTGTCTTCGCGCCGGATGACATACATATTCAGCGTGCCAATGGTGAGATGCGGAGCATTTTTGTCATTGTCCGCTTCCACTGGCAGAACCTGAGCCTGCGCCGGAGCATCCGCCACGCGCATATCCTCGGGGAAACCGCCTGCAGGTGCAATAAGCCGGACGCTGTTGGCTTCCAGGCGAAGTATTCCCATGTGCGCCGAGCCGGTACCTGCAAGGCGAATCTTGTTGTCGGCCGCCGTTCCAAAAGAATTGTCGCCGGGCTGCAGCCACTCGAGCCCAGTGAGCGAGAGCCAGCCCGCGGGCTTCAAAAGGTCTGCGACGTGTTGCGAACGCCAGGTAGTCAGTTCATGTTGCCAGCCTGCATCTTGAGCAAGTAGCGGCGCGGCGAAAAGCGCGCCGAGAATCCCAAGCAAACGCAATTTGTGAAAGAGTTGGTTAGTATGCATGACAGAAATTATATCGCGGCGCAGACGTGCGTCGAGGCACGCGCTGAGCGCTTCGTGCCCAAAAATACGAGGTGGCAGTGATGGAGTGTGCCTAGGAAGGGGAGATATTTCCGCCTACATCCAAGCCCTAATCGTTCGCGTTCAGAATCTCATTTTGCGTCGTGGAAGATGATCCCCAAAGTGTACCGCGTCCCGCTGTGGACCCTGCTTACGCCGTGCCGCAAATTCACTCGGTAATAGCCGCGCGCACCTTTCACGGGCCGGTATCGTGTCGTGAAAAGGATGGCCTGCCCTTGATTTCCGTGCACCACTTCAGCCTTCGATTGCGCGCGCGGCTGCTGCTCCACCAAAATGAATTCGCCGCCCTCCCAATCGCGCCCCGCTTGCCCCAACAGAAGCACCATCTGCAAAGGAAAACTCACATCGCCGTACAAATCCTGATGCAAACAGTTGTAGCCTCCCGCTTCATAATGAAGCATCAGCGGCGTCGGATTTTTCTGCCCGGTTTTGTGACACTCCTTTAAAAAAGCAGTGTGCTCCGATGGATATTTCGCGGCCGACTCTCCAAACGCCCCGGCCCAGCGATTCGCCACCTTTGCCAGATACGGATAGGCCGCCGTACGAAGACTCGCGACCAGCCGCGGCAACGGATTTTCAAAATATTTGTAATCGCCCACGCCGAAGCGATACCGCTCCATCACGATGTGGCTGCGAAATCGTTTCTCATCCTTATAAAGCGCAACCAGTTCCGCGCACTCTTCCGCCGCGAGCAACGGAGCCGTTAGCGCATACCCGCGCGCGGAGAGCGATTCCTCGGCCGCCGCCCAATCCAGGCCATGAACTCTCTCTTCAATCGCATTCATAAGTTCACTCGATGAGTTCAGAGCTGCCATGCCCATTTCTCTTTGCTGCGATGGCGTTCTCTATCTCAGCCTCAACTTACAGCAACACCAGAACCTGGAGCTATCCGCTTTTGACCATGAAATTATTTTCTACTTCCAAAGCAAACTTTGCGGCCACTGGAGGCCTAACGGCGGCGGCTCCGAACCATCTAATTAATCGAATTAGTAGGCCAAAATCCTCCACGGGACGGGGTGATCTTTTTCGCGCCCCAGGCCTGGAGAAAATAAAAGGGAGTTGCACATGAAAGTCAAGAAGCTCTTCACTCTGTTGGCCGGCACTTCGCTGTTGTTTACCGCCAGCGCTTTCGCCGGAAATGGCAGCAAGAAATCGCTTCATTTCGATACCAGCGTCACTGTCGAGGGCAAGCCTTTGCCAGCGGGCGACTACAAGTTCGAATGGAGCGGCACCGGCCCCGATGTGAAAGTGAATATTCTCAAAGGCAAGGAAACCGTTGCCAGCGTTTCGGCGCGGGTCGTTTCTGTGCCAGCCGCGAATAAACAAGACGGCTATTCAGCCACGGCCGCAAAAGACGGCAGCCGCTCACTCACGACGCTCTTCTTCTCTGGAGACAAATACGACCTGCAAATCGGCGAAGCCTCGGCGGCAAGCAGCACTCCCGGCGCAACAACCGGCACGAACTAACGATTCTACCGTTTTGGAATTCGTGATGATCCGATGGAGAAGAGAGGGGCCGGTGTGAGGGTCCCTCTCTTCTCTCGCTGCATAAACTCGCCCAATATGGGAAGCCTGGACTTGAGGGCTCACGGGCCGGCGCGCGCCGGCATTTCAGAAAAGCACCTGCAGCAGACAATGTGGCCACAAATAAATCCGAAGTTTTTTAGAAAACCGTGAAACCTCTTCGGCTCGCGGTCCATCGAATTGAGTGGAGTAAAAAATCGTTTGCCTCCGCGAGTAGGAGCGCCTTTTGTGGCGTATCGGCTCAGGGAGAAGACCAGAGGGAGTTGTATATGAAAGTGTCGAGGCTTTCCGCGCTGTTGCTCGGAAGTTCGTTGGTGTTTTCCGTTAGTGTGCTTGCAGGAAACACCAACAAAAAATCGCTACACCTAAATGAAAACGTCACAATCGAGGGCAAGCAATTGGCTGCCGGCGACTACAAACTTGAATGGAGTGGAACTGGTCCCGACGTGACGGTAAATGTTCTTAAGGGCAAGGAAACTGTCGCCAGCTTGTCCGCGCATGTCGTTCCCGAAAGCGTTCCGAATTCCCAAGACGGCTACTTGATTAAGACAGCTGCCGACGGCAGCAAGTCCTTGGTGCAGGTTTTCTTCAGCGGTGAAAGATACGATCTAAATATGGACCAAGCGACGAACGTAGGCGCCTCTCAGGGCGCAAATACTGGCGGCACAAACTAACGCCTTTAGCGTTTCAAGATAGAAGCCGCACCTCAATATGCGAAAAGGGGCCCCGCGAGGCCCCTTTTCGCGTACTTCTGACGGAACGAAACAAGCTAGCAAAATCTAGGCGGCTGGCAAGCCAGACTTCGCGGTCACGTGTGCGCCGTGCCCGTCGTCACCAACATGGAATTGCGCGGCCTCCGTAGAGCCGGCCAGTGCCGTCGTCGATGACGCGCCGCCGGAAACCACCTGTGCAATTTCGTCGAAGTAACCCGTGCCGACGAACCGCTGGTGCGTCACGGCCCGATAGCCCAGCTCCTGTGCGGCGAACTCTTCCTGCTGCAGCTTCGAGTAGGCCGTCATGCCCGCCTGTGCGTAGCCGCGCGCCAAATGGAACATCGACATGTTCAGCGCATGGAAACCGGCCAGCGTGACGAACTGGAATTTGTAGCCCATTTTTCCCAGCTCTTGCTGGAAATTGGCGATTGTCACATCGTCCAGCTTTTTCTTCCAGTTGAACGACGGCGAACAGTTATACGCCAACAGCTTCCCGGGAAACTTGGCGTGAATCGCTTGCGCGAATTTCCGCGCTTCGCCCAGATCCGGCGTCGACGTTTCGCACCACAGCACGTCTGCATAAGGCGCGTACGCAAGGCCGCGCGCAATCGCCGCGTCGATCCCGCCACGGAATTGATAAAAACCTTCCGGCGTGCGCTCGCAATGAATAAATTCGCGGTCGCGCGGATCGGCATCCGACAATAGCAACCCCGCCGAATTCGCATCCGTGCGCGCGATCAAAATCGTGGGCACTCCGCAAACGTCCGCTGCCAGCCGCGCCGCCGTCAGTTTCTCGATGAACTCCCGCGTCGGCACAACCACTTTCCCGCCCAGGTGCCCGCATTTCTTCGCCGAAGAAAGTTGATCCTCAAAGTGAACGCCAGCCGCGCCCGCTTCGATCATTGCTTTCATCAACTCATACGCATTCAGCGAACCGCCGAATCCTGCCTCCGCGTCCGCCACGATCGGCGCAAACCAATATGTTCCGCTCGGCTTCCGTTCCGCGGATTCGATCTGGTCCGCGCGCAGCAGCGCGCGGTTGATGCGCTTCACTAGATTCGGCGCGGAATCGCACGGGTACAAACTCTGGTCGGGATAGACATCGCCGGCAGTATTTCCATCCGCTGCCACTTGCCAACCCGAACCGTAAATCGCTTTGAGCCCCGCTTGCACCATTTCAATCGCCTGGTTCCCGGTGATCGCGCCCAGCGCCGGAACATACGCGTCGCTGTGCATCAAATTCCACAACCGCTCCGCGCCAAGCCGCGCCAGCGTGTACTCGATCTGAATCGTCCCGCGCAGCCGCAGCACGTCATCGTACGAATACGGACGCGTGATGCCCGCCCACCGCGGATTCGTGTGCCAGTCCCCGTGCGAAGGATTCGTCTTTCCGCTGGCCAAGTTTTTTTCGTTTGATGACATGCGTATCTCCTTGCGAAAGGTCGCGGCCCTCATTGCCGGGTTGTGGCCGATCAGAAACCAGGTGCTAGGCCGGATTGAATTCGTGCCGCCGGATCATTTCCTCACTCAAAGTGCGCGCTTCGCGGGGGGAAGCCGCAGCTTGCGGGTTGTTTACACTCGCCGGCTCGCCGAGCAGCCGCTCGAGCTCTTCGTTAAAAAGCTTGCTGATGAATTCCGGCGTGTGCCGCACAGGCGTGCCGCTTTCGTCCAGAATCTCCACGCTGTCCGAATGATTCAGACGCTGCGCGATCATCAGCCGATAGATGCGATCTGTCGCCAGATCTTCCATGTAGCCATCCAGCAGGCTCGCGCCTTTTCCATTCAAAACGCCGTTGCGATAGCGAATCACCGTCCGGATCGCCGCTCGCGTTCCGGCAAGCGTTCGTTTGCCCACGCCCGTCGGTAGCGGCCGTAAATTCGGATGCGTCTCGCGGTTTGCTGGGCGGGCACTGAGCTGATTGGGCTCGGGAAATTGCGCAACGGCAATCGCGTTCTGATCCGGATGGCCGGTCCATGCGCCGTCCATCAAGGAATTCGATTCGTTCTTCTTGTCCTCCGCGAGCGCTTTCAAAGCCCGCTCATTCAGCTCCGCATCTTCGCGGCTCGGATAGAGCGCGGTCATCCCTCCGATCGCCAGCATGCCGTGCTTGTGGCAGACCTCCGGCATCAGCTCGCGCAAGTTTTGGAAAAACGCCACGTTATGCGGAATCGTGTTGCGATCCGGCAGCACCCATTCCGGATTTTCCAGGTTGAAATGGATCAAGCTGGCCATGTAATCCCACCGCCCAAGATTCAATCCCAGAATGTGCTCCCGAAGATTCCAGGCGAATTCTTCCATCTGATATGCCAGCGGATGCGACTCCACCAGCGCCATGCACTTGATCGTGCCCGCCGGAAGACCTTTTGCGCGCGCAATCATCTGGAAAAGATCGCGCCACCACAGCGCCTCATCGGCCGATTCGGATTTCGGAATGTAGAAGCACAGCGGATGCTTTAGCGTGCTGAAATCCACTTGATACGCGACCATGGCAACGTCGAAGAGCGAGGCCGGCAGAAGTTCGCCGTCAAGAATTCCCGCTTGGTGAATGTGCAAACCGCGCGGCCGTGTGAAAATCACTGTATTGCTCGGCGAAATGGCAACAGTCTTATCGCGCTTCTTGTCGTAATACGTTAGCCGTCCCGCCAGCGCATCGAGAATATTTTCGATGCCGCAAATCGTGTGTTCCCACGTATTCGCGTTAGAGTCTTCCAAATCCAGCATCACACCAGGCGCTCCGGAATTCAGCATCTTCACGACGAGTTCGGCCTCATCTGCAGGCCCGGTCATTTGGTTTCGCTGGTCGGCACACCATGCGGGAAGCTCGATACGCCAGGAATTCGTAGTGGCCACCGACGGCGGCAAGTAGTTTGGCAGCTTCCCGGCATGTGCATCGGCGAGAGCACGTTCGCGCCGCGCAACGAGGGCCCGCTGCCGCAGCGTGAGCGCGGCATGGAGCGGCGCCAAAAACTCAAGAAACCCTGCTGGCAAGCCGCTCGCCAAGTCAAACTCTTCCGGCGCAGCGTTAACGCACACGATGCGATTCGAGAAGGCTAGCGGTGCGGTCGCCGGATTCAGTTTTGCGGTTGCTGTCGCCATATTTTTCGTAAACCTCGCGAATAGGCATTCGAGCGGGATTAAGTTGATCTTAGAGAAGGGCAATTCAAAGGCCACTGGCAATTTCTGCCAGCCTTGTAAACGCCATGCCTTCAGGCAGTTAGCCGCCTTGCCCGGAGGCCCGGATAGTTGGGTAATTTACAATGGCAACTAACGATACAAAAGTTCACACCAGGGATGTGCAACTTCCCCCGATTTCCGATGCTTAGCAAAACAGGAAGGCCGCGCGCAGTCTCAGCCGCGCGCTTACGCTTTATTTTCCGCCGCCTTCGACTTGCAGATTGTTCTTCACTGAAAATACATTTGGAACTCCATTGGCTCGAAGATTCGCAAGGTTTTTATCCGCCTCGTTGTCAACCACGCCTTCCAGCGTGACGTTTCCGTTTTTCACGATGATATGAATGGAGGCCACTGCAGAAAATCCGTAGCGCGATAGAGCCGGATCACCATAGATGGCGCGGTACAGCGCCCGGCGAAGTTGGTCGTCCATCGCCGCGGGAGGAAGCACTTCAATGTTGTTGACGACCGAGCTCACGCCCGAAACGCTTTTCACTGCGGCTTCCGCGTCGGATTTGATGCTCGGACGAACGACTTGCCCTTCCAGAATGACTTTGTCGCCTTCCACCCGGTAAGCGAGATTGTCGAACACCGAGTAGTACGGCAGCATGACGAGCACATGACGTACCTCCTTCATGAGTGCCTGCTGCGACTTGGGCTCATTTTGGTTCTCGGATCGAGGCCTTGGAGATGCTTGACCATTGGGCAAAACGGCCAGCTGGGCCGACATTAACACCGCTACAAGCAGGGCCCGGAATTCTTTTCTCATGTTCCCTCCTGAGACGAGATTCGACAGCATTTAAACGTTAGATTCAAGATGCAGGCAGTTAGGCGCATACGGATTTGACTGTATGGGGGTGGTAGCATACAAATCGGACCCTCCCTGTCGTTGGGTGAGCCTCCCGAGATCCTCGGGATGACGGGCGTTTCCCCGGATGGCGGTTCCTCGAAGGAGCGCACTGAATTGTTGATCATCGGCCATCGCGGGGCTTCGGGGCACGCGCCGGAAAATACACTGGCCTCGTTCAAGAAGGCAGTCGCCTTGGGCGCCACTTTTATCGAGACGGATTTGCAGCTCTCGCGCGACGCCCGGTTTGTGGCCATCCATGATGACGCCGTGGATCGCACTACCAACGGTCAGGGCAAGGTGCACGATCAGACGCTCGCCGCACTGCGGCGGCTGGACGCGGGTTCGTGGTTCGGGAGTGAGTACGCCGGGGAACGTATTCCGACTCTCGAGGAAATTCTGGAATTCTCCAAGAAAAATGATGTCGTATTTTATTTGGAGCTGAAGCCCAGCGGCTCCTGGGGCGGGGAACATGCGCTGATCGGCGCGCTGCGGGAATCGGGAGAAGCGGCGCGCGTCGTGGTCATTTCCTTTGACCACGGAATTCTGGCTAGTTTGCGCAAGATTGAACCCACGCTCATGACCGGGGCGTTGTATGACGGGCAGATTGCCGATCCTCTGAAATCCGCCGTGGATGTGGGCGCGCGGCAGATTGTGGTGCGCGGCGATCTGGTGACGCCGTCCATGATCGAGCAAGCCCGCAAACGCGATTTGCAAGTCGTGTGCTGGACGGTAAACCATCCGGCGCATATCCGGCTGCTGATGGCCGCTGGCGTGGACGGAATCATGAGCGACTATCCCGACCGCTTGATCGCCGCGCAGAAGAAGGAAGGCGAGAAAAGTTAGCGCGAAGCGGCTAAGGAGTCTTGAAGCGCGGCGAATTGCGCGACAGAGAGTTGTTCGGCGCGGGCGTCCGGGCGCACGCTCTGCGCCGCGAGGGCTTTGCGGACGAAATCCGGCTTCGCCAACGCGCGCAGATTATTGACCAGCGTTTTGCGCTTCTGCGCGAAACACAATTTCACGAAATCCAGGAAGGCCATTTCGTCGCGGAGCTTGAGCTTTGCGCGTTCGCCGGGAAGACGAAGCGTAACCAGGGCAGAACCGACTTCCGGCGGGGGACTGAAGGCACTACCCGGTATGCGCAGGACTAATTCCGGGCGCGTGTAGAGTTGTGTGACGACGGAGAGGTAGCCGTATTGCTTTGTTTCGGGCTTCGCGGCGAGACGCAGCGCGACATCTTCCTGGATGACGATGTGAATCTCATCGATCAAATCCGCGAACGTAAAAAAATGGTGAAGAATCGGCGACGTGATGTAATACGGCAAATTGCCGTACAGACGAATGCGGCGGCCGGCAGCCAGTGCGGCGAGATCAGTTTCCAGAACATCGCCGTGAACCACCGTAAGGTTCGGAAATTTCTTCGCAAGCCCTTCTAGGCGCGCTGCGAGCGGTGCGTCGAGTTCGACGGCACAAACCGCGGCTCCAGTCGACAACAGGTGCTCGGTCATCTCACCGTGGCCCGCGCCGATTTCGAGCCAGCAATACGGTCGAGCGGGCGCATAGCCTGGGGGCGAAGGCCGCAGCGTCGAGTGCGGCGAAACGCCGATGGCTCGCGCGATCTGTTCGCGCCAGTCGGCGTCCGCAAGAAAATGTTGGCCAAGTCGTTGACGAGCCATGCGCCGAAAGTGTAGCAGGAAGAGCGCCGCAGAGTTCTGGCCGAGCGGTTGTGTCTTGACGCCCGGAATCGGCTCCAGTAGCGTAAAATGAATGCGCCTTAGGCCATCATGGATGTGAATGCGCCGAAGAAGAGAAGGACGCGAAAAGCGCCCAAGGAATCGAGTAAAGAGAAAAAAGTGAGAATTCTTTTTGTCGCATCGGAGGGGCTGCCGTTCTCGAAGACTGGCGGCCTGGCGGACGTCGTCGAGGCGCTGCCGAAAGCTTTGGTGGCGCAGGGCCACGAAGTGGCCGTGGTTTTGCCACGCTATCGCGGCACCAAGGCGAGCGCCGTGGTGATGCCTAGCCTGACGATTCCGATGGCGAATCGCCTGCGATTTCCGGCGATTGCGGATGGCACGCAAATTTCCGGAGTGCGCTATTTTTTCGTGGACGATCCGGCGTATTTCGATCGCGACGGCTTTTACGGCACGAGCGCCGGAGATTTTCCGGACAACGCTGAACGCTTCAGCGAATTTTGCCGCGCGGCGATTGAAATCGCGAAACACGTCTGGCCCGCGGACGTGATTCATTGCCACGACTGGCAGACGGCGCTCGTGCCGGTTCTGCTGCGCACTTCGTATGGCGACGACCCGCTGGTGAAAGGCCTCCCCGTGGTGTTCACGATTCACAACATGGGTTATCACGGGCTTTTCAAAGCCGACGTCCTCGAACGCGCGGGCATTCCGCGAGCCGTCTACAATCCGGCCGGCTTGGAATTTTATGGCAACGTGAATTTGTTGAAAGGCGGATTGGTTTACTCCGATTTTCTGACCACCGTAAGCAAGAGGTACGCGCAAGAAATTCAGACGCCAGATTTTGGATATGGACTGGACGGCGTGGTGCGAGGCCGCGCCGACCGCATGGTTGGAATTCTCAACGGTGTCGATTATTCGGCGTGGAGTCCGGAAAAAGACAAACTGATTGCCATGAAATATTCCGCCAAGGATATGGGCGGAAAGCACGTCTGCAAACAGGCCTTGCTGGAATTGTTTGGTATTGCGCCGGAGCACGCGGCACGCCCCGTGATTGGCATTGTGTCGCGCTTCGCGGATCAGAAGGGCTTCGATCTTATCGCGGAGAAAGCCTACGAATTGATGAAAGAGGATCTCTCGCTCGTGGTGCTGGGATCCGGCGATCGCAGGTATGAAGAACTGTTTCAAGCGATGGCCAATACATTTCCCGGGCGAGTCGGCGTGAAAATCGCTTACGACAATGAGATCGCGCATAAAATCGAAGCCGGCGCGGACATGTTTCTGATGCCCTCGCGCTACGAGCCCTGCGGGTTGAATCAGATCTACAGCTTGAAGTATGGTACGGTGCCGATTGTGCGCGCGACCGGCGGACTCGATGATACAGTCGAGCCGTTCGATCTGGAGCACGGCACGGGAACGGGCTTCAAGTTTGCGGAATATTCCGGCGCGGCCATGATGTACGCGATTCGGCAAGCTTTGCACCATTCGACCGATGAGCGCATCTGGCGGCGCATCCAATTGAACGGAATGGCGAAGGATTTTTCCTGGAAGGGGCCGGCGGCGGAGTATGCGAAAGTATATGAAGCGGCTTTGACCCTTCGAGGCGCTGGGCAAGCGGGGCGAAACCAAATGTCCGTTACAACATCTAATTGAACTGACGAAGGAGAGCAAAACAGCGGCCTACCGGCAAGCTGTTGAGGACAAACAACATGGCTGAAAATACCCAAGCAGGGACAACAAGCAGCATTCAGGCAGTGACGGATGGAAATTTTGAAGCCGAAGTGCTGACGGCTAGCAGCACGCAGCCGGTGATGGTGGATTTCTGGGCGGAATGGTGCCGTCCGTGCCACATGCTGGCGCCGACAGTGGCGGAGATTGCGCACGACTACGCGGGCAAGCTGAAAGTGATGAAGCTGAACGTGGATGAAGCGATGAACTCGGCGGGGCGCTACCGCGTGCAGGGAATCCCGACGCTGCTGGTGTTCAAGAACGGGCAGGTTGTGGAGCAGATCGTGGGAGCAGTGCCGAAGGATCAGATTACCAAGGCGCTGGACCGGCACGTCGGATAAGCCGGGCATCGAAGATTGCAGAGGCGCGTCGCGCGACAGAAGGCGACGCGTCTTTTTTTGCGCGCGGGGCGTTTGTGAAATGCGGCGATGAATAAACCCAAAGAAGCGCTTGTGCGCTGTACGTGGGCGACGAACGAACTGAATATCCCATACCACGACGAGGAATGGGGTGTGCCAGTGCATGACG